>JAZHDD010000020.1:0-86772 GCA_036541255.1 Desulfovibrionaceae bacterium
GGAGAGTTGAGAGGGAGGAGGCCGGCCACGTCCATCGCGTCCCTGATCGACCATACGTTGCTCGCTCCGCAGGCCGGTCCCGGCCAGGTGGAACAGCTTTGCCGCGAGGCAACGGAATACGGATTCAAGGCGGTCTGCGTCCATGCATGGCATGTGAAGCGGGCCGCTTCCGCATTGCAGGGGAGCTGGGTCCTGCCCATCACCGTGGTGGGTTTTCCTCATGGCGCGTCATTGAGCGCGGTCAAGGCATTCGAGGCGGCGCAGGCCGTTGCAGTGGGGGCACTGGAAATTGACATGGTGCTGAATGCGGGCGCGCTGGTCAGCGGCGATTCCGAGTTCGTGGCTCAGGATATCGCTGCCGTTGTCCAGGCTGTCCCCGGCGTGCCTGTCAAGGTCATCCTGGAAACCTGCCTGCTTTCCGATGAACAGAAACGGCTTGCCTGCGTCCTGGCACGTGAGGCCGGGGCCGCCTTTGTCAAGACCAGCACAGGTTTCGGTTCCAAAGGAGCGACCTGCGAGGATGTCCGCCTTATGCGCGAAACCGTTGGAGCCGGCATGGGTGTCAAGGCCAGCGGCGGCATCCGCAACTTGGCCACGGCCCTGGAACTGATCCGTGCCGGGGCCGACCGTATCGGCACTTCCTCCTCCGTGGGCATTGTCCTTGAAGAGGCTGGTCAAACTTCCGGGTCTAGGGCAGAAGAGGGTCGGGAGGACGAATATGACCGCTGAAATTAAGCTTGATCCGGCACGGAAGCCATTGGAAATTGAAAATAAATCCCTGGGTATCATCGATTCGGAAGTGCCGCTGCCGCGCCCGTTCGAGGGCGTGGAGTGGGAAGTGGTGCGGCGCATGATCCATACCACTGCGGATTTCGAGATGCTTGATTTGGTGCGTTTTCATCCGCAGGCCGTGGTTTCGGGACTCGCCGCAATGCGCTCTGGGGCCGTGATCGTCACGGATACGGAAATGGCCCGCATGGGCATTCCTGTTCGGCGCATGGAACCGCTGGGCTGTACCGTGCACTGTCTCATGAATGACCCGCGCGTAGCCGAACAAGCGAAAAGCCGAGGATTGACCCGGGCACGGGTAGCCGTGGACAGGGCCGTCGAAGAGCTTGCGCCGAATATCTGGGTCATCGGCAATGCTCCGACAGCCTTGATTCGTTTGCTGGAATTGGCTGAGCAGGGTCATGCCCGGCCCGCGCTTGTGGTGGGCATGCCTGTGGGTTTTGTCAATGCTGCCGAGTCCAAGGATATGCTGCTTGCCCAGGACCGTCTGCCGTATGTTTCCGTGCAAGGCCGAAAAGGCGGCTCCGCCCTTGCCGCCTGTGTGATAAACGCTCTCGCTGAAGTTGTTTTACGTGGCTGATTCAGCCTAAATTACTCCGAAACAGATTGCATTGACCAACCTTTGGTGTTAGTGCCCGAGGCGTGTAAGGCCCGTCCAGGGCCATAATCTTTCAAATTCCAGGTAGGGGACATGGCCAAGGAGAAAGGGAACAGCAAGGTCACCATCTATCCGGATTGGTGCAAGGGATGCGGGATTTGCGTCGCATTCTGTCCGGCGAAGGTCATCGAGTTGGACGGCCAGGGAAAGGCGCGGGTTGTGCGTGAACAGGACTGTATCCATTGCGGTTTCTGTGAGCTGCATTGCCCGGATTTTGCCATCGTGGTGACGGATATCGAACGGTGTACCAAGTAAGGTGGTGAGACATGGCGGGCGGTAGGAAAAAGAAACAGAAAGAGCTTTTCGCACTCGGCAATGAAGCCGTGGTCGAAGGGGCGCTGCTGGCTGGCTGCTCCTTTTATGGAGGGTATCCCATCACCCCGTCCAGCGAGGTCATGGAGATCATGGCTCAGCGGTTGCCCAAGACCGAGGATGGCGTTTTTCTCCAGATGGAGGATGAAATCGCCAGCATGGGCGCGGTGATTGGCGCATCCCTGGCAGGTCGCAAGGCCATGACCGCCACCTCGGGTCCTGGTTTTTCTCTGATGCAGGAGCATTTGGGCTATGCCTGCATGGTGGAGGCGCCGTTGGTGTTGGTCAATGTCATGCGCGGCGGACCATCCACGGGCCTGCCCACATGTCCGGCCCAGGGCGATGTGCAGCAGGCGCGCTGGGGCACGCACGGCGATCATCCCATTATCGTGCTTTCCGCTTCCAATGTACAGGAATGTTTGGAGATGACGATCCAGGCCTTCAATATGGCCGAGAAATTCCGTACGCCGGTTATCCTGCTTCTGGATGAGATCACGGCGCATACCCGGGAGAAGATCGTCATTCCTCGAGCGGACGAATACGAGGTCTTCAACCGCGTGGTTCCGACCATGCCGCCCGAATGGTACAAGCCGTTCGAAGAGACTGTGCGCGGCGTGCCGCCCATGCCGCCCATCGGTTCGGGCTATCGTTTCCACGTCACCGGCTTGACGCATGACCACAACGGTTTCCCCACGCAGCGGCCTGAAGAGGTTGTGGATCTCATGCAGCGCATGTTCCGCAAGATCGACCAGTTCCTGCCGCAGGTTTCCCTTGTAGACGAAATTCAAACGGAAGATGCCGAAGTCGGCGTCATTGCCTACGGCTCTGTGGCCCGCTCGGCGGAATTGGCTGTCGAGCAGGCTCGTGAGCGCGGGGTCAAGGCCGGTCTGATCAAGCTCAAGACTCTCTTCCCCTATCCGCGTGCAGCTACGGAAAAGCTGATGCGGCAGGCGCGCGCCATCATCGTGCCCGAGATGAACATGGGGCAGATGTCGCGCGAGGTGAAGCGGGTGAACAACGGCAAGACCATGGTCCGGGCCCTGAACCGTGTGGACGGCCAGATCATCACTCCCTCGGAAATCCTCAAGGCGATCATGCAGGTGTAGTCATGTCAGAAGTCATAGGCAATCATATCATTCACAAGTATTTGAGGCACAACAAGAAATTCCCGCATGTGCTCTGTCCCGGCTGCGGCCACGGCATTGCCCTGGGCGCGCTCATCCGCAGCGTGCATTGCCTCGGCCTGAAAAAGGACGACGTGGTCATCGTGGCGGGTATCGGGTGTTCCGGCAGACTGGCCGTGTATGTGGACTTCAACACCGTGCATACCACCCATGGACGCGCATTGACGTTCGCCACGGGCATCAAGATGGCCAAGCCCGAGCTGAACGTCATCTGCATTATGGGCGACGGCGACGCCTTGGCCATCGGCGGCAACCACCTCATTCACGCTGCCCGGCGCAACATCGGCATCACCGCCTTGATCCTGAACAACAACATCTACGGCATGACCGGCGGCCAATGCTCCCCGACCACGCCGCACGGTTCGTTCTCCATGACCTCGCCTTTCGGCCAGCTGGAAAAAGGCTTTGACATCGTTGAATTGACCCGCGCGGCTGGGGCGAACTTCGTGGCCCGAGGTTCCGCATTCCACGCCCAGCAATTGGACAAACTGATGATCCAGGCCTTGCAGCATCCGGGGTTCAGCATGGTGGAGGTTGTTTCGCCCTGCCACACGCAGTTTGGCCGCAAGAACAAGTACAAAGGCCCCGTGGACATGTACCAGTGGCTCAAGAAGAGCGCCACGCCTCTGGAGCGCTACGACGAGCTTGACGAGGCCAAGCGCGTTGGCCGTTTTCCCACGGGCGTGTTCGTGGACAACGATGCCCCTGGTCTGGAAGAGCAGTATCAGGCGCTCAAGGCGCAAATGCGGGGGCAGTCCAAATGAATCAGAACGTGCAGCTTGAGCGATTTGAGATTCGGCTATCCGGTCTGGGCGGCCAGGGCATCATTACCCTGGGCCGCGTACTCGGCACCGGTTTGGCCCTGGGGCACGGCTACCAGGTCACCCAGACGCAAAGCTACGGGCCGGAGGCGCGCGGCGGCTCCAGCCGTTGCGACCTAGTGGTCAGCTCGGGCGCCATCAGTTATCCCAAGGCGGAAAGTCTTGACCTGCTGGTGGCCCTGTCCCAGGAAGCCTGCAATTCCTATTACCGTTTTCTCAAGCCCGGGGGCATCCTGGTGCTGGAAAGCGATTTGGTCAAACAGCCGCCCACGAACATCTATCTGGGGTTGCCTTTCACGGAGATGGCCCGCAAGAAAGTGGGCATTGTTCAGGCCATGAACACCCTGGTGCTCGGTGCCGTGACCTATTTGCTGCCCTTTGCCGAACAGCGAGTGATGCGCAAATCGCTGCAGGATTCCCTGCCGGCCAAGATCCGGGACGTGAACACCAAGGCCTTCAATCTTGGTTTCCGTGAGGCAAAAAGAGAATTCGGGGATCAGCCAGAGATGTGGAAGGGCAAGCCCGAGGAAATCAAGGAAAACGAGATATAACTCGGCGTTGTTCGTCAATGAGAAGACCGCCTTTGCAGGCGGTCTTTTTTTTGGGTCAGAGCGTGGTGCGCACCGAGGGAGTGGTGCCTCCGCCTGGACGTCTGAGCTGTGGCAGGAGGGTCATGGTGTTCTTGTTCACAGGCAGGGTCCATTGGTAGCCCGCGAGTACGGTTCCGTCCGTGAGTCTGGCTATTTGTGCGGAAACATAGATGACGTCCGCGCCGATCAGGTAGCTTCCCGTCAATTCGCAGGGCACGTCCGGCGGGGGGCCGTCCTTGTCCAGAGCCATGGTGGAGTTGCTTTCGGCAACCGGGGCCGGAGCTGCCATGGGCTTGTACCTGGAGGGCGGGGCGATGCGATAGTCCTTCTGGGACAGTCGGGATGCCACCTGTTCGGCGACAATGCGGCCAAACGGCGAAGGGTCTCCTGCATCGGCAATATTGATGAAGGAACGGATATGGATGACAGCTGTCTCGTCCACATCGTTGGAAAGGTCGGAAATCAATTCATCTGCCGCCTCGTAGTTGAGGTCGATGATGGGCGTGTCGTCGTCTTCGTAGAGCGGCGCAGTCGTGGGCTTGGAGTCGAAAACAAAGTCCTTGGTCTTGTCGTAATTGCGTTTGACCTTGCTCCAGGTGCAACCTGCCGTCACTGCCAGAAGCAGGACAACGATCAGGAAAGAGAAGGGGCGTGGCCGGATACTCATGGAGGGCCTCTTCGTTGGGGTTAAGGTTCTATCCGCTCTATCGGTCGGTAACGCCAAGGGTTTAGGCTGGTTGCTCCATTATCGGGAGGATTGCGGTCAGTAGTCGCGCCAAGTTTCCCGTTGCTTTCGAGGCCACGTCCACGACTTCTGCATGGGTGGTTTCGGCCATGCAGTCCGGGAGATTCTTGTTGGTCAAACAGGAAAAAGCCAGGACATCCATGCCCATATGGCGGGCGCAAATGGCCTCCAGCGCAGTGGACATGCCTACGGCGTCCGCACCGAGCATGCGGATCATGCGGGTTTCCGCGGGCGTCTCCAATTGCGGACCGCACACCTGGGCGTACACGCCATGCTCCATGCGGATGCCCATTTTCAGAGCCAGTTCCAGGGCCAATTCGCGTAGCTTGGCAGAGTAGGTGCGGCTCATGTCCGGGAATCTGTCGCCCCAGTCTTCGTTGTTCTGGCCGGTGAGCGGACTTTGGCCCGTAAGATTGATATGGTCGCTAAGCAACATCAGCGATCCGGTTTCATAGCGGGGGTTCAGTGCGCCTGCGGCATTGGTGAGCACCAGAGTGCGCACGCCCAATTCGCCCAGAACGCGGATGCCGAAGCATGCCTCACGCGCCGAAAGGCCCTCATAGAGGTGGGGTCTGCCGGACAGGGCCAAAATCGTACGGTTCCCGGCCAGGCCGCGCAGCAACTTGGACGCGTGGCTTTGTACGGAAGAGCAGGGGAATCCTGGGAGCTTGGAATATTCAACCTCCTCGCACTCTTGGAGAAAATCAGCTGTTGACCCGAGGCCTGTGCCCAAAACAATACCGATGGGAGCGGGTTGTGCATTTCCCCATTTTTCCTGTATAAAGGCCACAGTGCGTCGTACTTGATCTTGAAAAAGCAAGCGGTCGCCCCTTCAGTTGATTGTGGAACAGTCCGATAGCATATGTGCGGCAAGGCCGTACGCCATCGGGTGCAAGGTATGACAGAACCGGAATGGAAACAAGGATAGGCTCCGCCATATGGACATAGCGACCCTCTTCGGTTTGATCGTGGGCCTGGCACTGGTTATCGGCGCCATCTTCATCGGCGGGGCAGTGGACGTCTTCGTCAACCTCCCCGGCATGATGATCGTTGTCGGCGGTACCATGGCTTCCATCATGGTGGCCTTCCCGTTCGAGGAAGTGGTTCAGGCATTCTATGCCGGCATGAAGGCTTTTGGCATGCGCAAGGTCAAGGCGCGGGACGTGATCAACATCATGGTCAAGGTCGCCGAGATCAGCCGCCGCGAAGGCCTTATGGCTTTGGAGAACGTGCAGACCGAAAACGTGGTGCTCAAGAAGTCCTGCCAGCTCATCGCCGACAACGCGGACCCGCAACTCATCCGCGACACCCTGCGCATCGAGATCAATGCCATGCGGCGTCGCCACCAGGTGGCCCAGGACGTCTTCAAACGCCTGGGCGGACTTGCCCCGGCATTCGGGATGATGGGCACGCTCATCGGCCTGGTGCAGATGCTTTCCCGGCTTGATGACCCGACCACCATTGGTCCGGCCATGGCTGTGGCCATTCTGACTACCTTTTACGGCTCCCTCATGGCTACCATGATTTTCATCCCTATTCAGGCCAAGTTGCGCGCGCGCACATTGCAGGAGCAACTCAACCTGGAGATCATTTTCGAAGGTGCCAAGTCCATCTTGGAGAACAACAACCCCATGCTCGTTTACGAGAAGTTGTCCTCCTTCCTGGCACCCAAGGAACGGGGGCGCTGATATGAACAAGGCGCAGGTCCAGGCTCTGGAAGATGATCCCCTGTTGCAGGAAGCCGAACAGGAGGACGAGGGGCGGGAATGGCTGACCACTTTTGCCGATCTCTCCATGCTGTTGCTCGTTTTTTTCATCCTGCTGTATTCCATGTCTACTCTGGATACGGAAAAATTCTCTGAGACGTTTTCCTCCGTGACCAAGGCGCTTTCAGGCCGTATGCAGGAAATTGCCACCAGCAAGATCAGCCAGGAAGAGGCCGGGGTGTTGCTGGATCAAGTGCTCATGCAGCGGCAGATCATCGAGTCGCAACGCAAGGTTTTTTCAGAAGTGAAGACGCTCCAGACCGAGAAGGGAATTGAGGGCATCGTCTCGGCGACGTTTGAAAACGGTGTGATCACTCTGCGTGTGCCAGGCGACGTGTTCTTTGCTCCGGGGCAAGTGGAATTGACGCCATCTGGCAAGAACATTATTCTGTTGCTGAAGGGTGTTTTTACGCAACATCCCGACCAGATTATCAATATTCGTGGCTATACCGACGATACGGTCCCAACGGGAGCCAAGTATAAGGATAACTGGGAGGTTTCTTCCCTGCGTGCGGTGAATGTGCTTCGTTTCTTGCTGGATGAAGGTATTGAGGCCAGCAGGCTTACTGCCACGGGGCTGGCATCGCTCAATCCGCTGGTGCCCAACACCACGGATGAGAATCGAGCCAAGAACCGCAGGGTTGAGTTTATTCTTGAAAAACGGGTTACGGGCCAATAAGGCTTCAGGGGGCGTTTCTGAATATGGGGTATGACATTTCTTTTGGCGATGGTGAGGATCGGGCGCGACAGGCGTTCCGTACTCGCGTGCCTGATTTGGACGTCAAGTTTCATGCGACGGGCCGGATTTACGGGGTATTGAATCTGAGCGCCACTGGTTTTGCCGTTCATCCACAGGAGATCCGGATGCCCAAGGGGCAGGAATATGAGGTCTCCTTGTACTTGAATAAAAAGCTTCTTTTGGACAAGGCCGTGGCCACAGTTGTCCGCATCATGGAGGACGGCTATATTGGCCTTGCCTTTTTTGACCTTACGCGGCAGCAGGCCTTGAAGTTGGACAAGTTGGTTCTTGAGGTGCAAAAGCGGCTGATTGAATTGCGCAAGTCCCGGCTGGAAGAGTAGTCGGATTTTATTCTTGCCGGGCATTGGCCCGGAAGAGCCTCTTTATTTGCATCAACCGTCCGCAGTCGTTGCGGACCCTGTCTTTTCTGACCCTTGACCCGAACTGGTCCAGGCTCTATGTAGCGATGGACTGTCTGAAGGCAAGTGTTCACTCCCAACAAGGACGCCGACGTTGCTGAATATCAAGGAATTGCTCGAAGGGATCAAGGCATCCCCCTACAAAACTGTTGAAATCACTGCCCCGCATACCGGGGTGGTTAATTTCGCGCCGATCAAAAATGGAGACAAGGTCAAGGCGCCGCGTGGAACCTGGATGGAAAAGCCGGGAACGATGCTGCTTGAATTGACCCGTGAGCGCAACAAGAAGGCCCTGCATGCCCCTGAGACCGGAGAGGTCGTGGAAATTCACGCCGAACTGGAAGGACGCTTTGTGGAGGCTGGAACGCCATTGATGACGTTGCGCCATTTCCTTTCGCGCAAGGAGGTCATCGACCTCATTCTGCAGAAGGCGCTGTATCTCTTCACCGCGCCCGAACGAGCCAAATATTACTTTGTGCCGGAGCTGGACCAGAAGCTCAAAGTCTCTGGCAAGCGATCGGTCAAGGTCCATGACGGCATGGAGATGTTCATCGTCTCTCGCATGAAACGGGAGATGCCCCTGACCTATTCCGGCCCTGAAGGGCTGATCTATGCCGTGTATTTTCATCGCGGGGATAATGTCGATGCCGGTGGACCGCTTATCGGCGTCTGCCCTGAGGACCAGCTGACCATGATCCAGGAGGTTGTGGCCCGCGTCCAGAGCGAATGGGAAGAGGAGGCCTAGATGGGACGTCTGTTGCAAATTAGGGTGTCGGCTTCGACGTATGATGAGCAGGCCGTGTCCAAGGCTTGGCCCGTCCTGGCAAAGCTGGCGTGGGGTGTGGACCGGGTGGACGGAGCAGCCTACGGTGTGTTGGAGCTTTGCGAAACCATCGCGGACAAGGCCCGTTTGCATTTGTTGTCGGATGACGCCGCCTTGGCTTTGGGAAAGGGGCCTGAGGAGGCCGAGGCTATCCGGCGCAAGCTGGAGCAGGCCTTGGCCGAATGGAAGGCCTCCGAGGCCAATCGTCTCAGCGACGATCTGGAAGAGGCGCTTTCGGAACTGGAAAAGCGCGTGGAAAAGTTGTAACCAAGCCAGACCTTCCGAAAACAACGCCAAGGAGAATATCAATGGCCGGCAGCATGAATAAGGTGATCCTCATAGGTCGCCTGGGGCAGGACCCCAAGCTTTCCTACACTCAGTCCGGGCAGGCCGTGGCTAATTTCACCCTGGCAACGGACGAAGGCTATCGAGACCGCCAGTCCGGCCAGAAAGTGGACCGAACCGAGTGGCACCGTGTGGTTGCCTGGAGACAGGCTGCGGAATTTTGCGGGAACTACCTTTCCAAAGGCCGTCTGGTGCTGGTGGAAGGGAAGCTCCAGACCCGCAAGTGGCAAGATCAGAACGGACAGGACCGCTATACCACGGAAATTGTGGCCAACACGGTTCAGGGCTTGGACAGCCGCCAGGACGGTGCAGGCGCGCCTGCAGGCGGAGCACCGTCCGGAGCACGCCAGGGACAACCGCAGCGGCCGCCGCAGCAACAGGGCGGCGGTTATCAGCAGCCTCCTCAGGGCAATCAAGCTCCGAACTACGAGGATGAGGACTTGGGGCCGGCGTTTCCGTCCGAAGCCAGCGGCATGGACGACGTTCCGTTCTGATGCATCGTGTTTTGTGGGTGTCTAGTTAGTGGGATAGCTAAGAGCCAGCAAGCTACTATTGGTAAAGGTTAACAGACAAAGAGGGGGGGGCTTAAGCCCCCCCCTCTTTTTTTGTCCTGGGTATGGCTGTTTATTGCGTGCTTAAATATGCCCAATTTGGTAACTGCTGACTGAATTCATTAAATAGTTTATGATCAAACCTCGGATTGTCTTCTCCGAGTCGGGAGCTCGTAAGGCGACTAGCTCGGGAGGGGATGCGGGACTGAAACTCACCCGAGGTGATCAATGTGGTCTGTTCCTGAAAGTAGAGCGTATTTCGTTCACAAAGCCGTTTTCTCCACCGGCGAGCGCTTCCCTGTCATTCTCCATGCCAACACTCTGCAGCCCGCAGTATTGGCGACCAGGTACATCATAGATCAGCGTCGAGATAGCCGGCAGGCGTCAACCCTGGAGAGAGATGTCAGGGTTCTTTCTTGGCTGTATGAGTGGTGTGCGAAGGTTGGCATTGATCTCGAAGGAAGGCTCAGAGCAAGGGAGTCTTTAAGCCCAGGAGAAGTTCAAGGCGTTGCACGATGGCTTCGTGCCGGTAGGCATCGGAAAATCTTTGGTACGATCGGCGAGATCGGCGATGAAGCCACAAATCAAATACACCTTCTTCAGCCAAGGACTTTCAACGATTACCTTTCCTCTGTTGAATCCTTTCTCGTTTGGGCGGCTTACGAGTTCCTTCCAAAGGTTAATCCAGAAGCAGACCTTAAGAGAAGTCTCCGCAATGCAAAACGTCGAATTACGCATGCGTTCAAGGCATTCAAAGCGGTTGGCACGGTTGAACGAGCCAAACGCTATGGTCTAACTGGAGAAGAGCTTTGTGAGTTACGAGAACTGACCATCCCGGAGGGGCAGCGGAATCCTTTTCGAAGAGCTTTGCAAACTAGAAATCACCTCATCATCGAGACAATGCTCGCAACAGGCGTGCGTCGAGGGGAGCTTCTGAAGATTCGCCTAGTTGATCTGCCCAGAGGACCAAAGCAGACAATTTCAATTGTTCGACAGCCTGACGATCCTAATGATCCTCGTCTCAATGAACCTAGAGTAAAGACTCGCTCTCGAGAAATTCCAATTCCTAAGACACTTGCAATCGCTTTGACGCGATATGTTCAGCAGGAACGAGGCAAGTGCAAACATCAGTACCTTTTTGTGTCCTCAAGGGGAAAACTTCCACTATCTGAGGCCGGTCTGAACAATCTTTTCTCAATGATTCGGAAGGAGTTCAGAGTGAGTGACAGGCCGATACATCCTCACCTTTTGCGGCACACTTTTAATGACCTATTAATGGAAAAAGCCAAGCTCGTGGGGATGACTGATGATGTTAGAATCAAGGTCCAAAATTTCCTCAACGGTTGGACAGAAGGAAGCACTCAGAGTGAAATCTATAGTCATAGATTCGTTGAGGCTGAAGCCATGCAGCTTTTAGACGAATATCAGCAGGCATTGTGGCGAGAGGTTTCGCATGGCTAAGACTGTGAAGTCGGTTGTTCGTGAGGCTGAAAGTCAGAAATTGGCCTTCGTTTGGGAGAACCCTGGTGTCGTATATGACAGATTTGGTCTTTCGGTTGATACGGCTGGTGATAATTGGGAGTTAACGGACCCCTCGCTGACAGAAATAGTAAGGTGGGATGGTTTTGAGGTTTCTCCTGAGTTGGTTGAGGCATTTAAGGCTTATGTAGCTTGTTCTATTGAGACTCAATCTCCGAGGACTGCTTGTAATGCGTGGAAGTACTTCTTTCAATCTGCAAGAGACCATGCAGAATTTTGGAATTATCCTTTGCAAATGGCAGACCTGCTTGGTGTGTTGGAAGCATATCGATCTGTTGGATTGGAGTATAAATTCCACTGGATTAGAAGGTGGTATCTTTGGTGCGCAGACATAGATATTCCTGGTTTTTCTATGGAGATAGGTGACGATCTGATGGAATACAGAGTTGGGGGCAATGACAAGGGGGTTGCTGTCCTTACAAATGACGATGAATTCGGCCCATTGGATGACGTAGAATTTGATCTCCTTCGGTCGGTTGTTGAGAATGGTAGGGGTAGTTTGATTGAGCGTGTATGTGTGATGCTATGTATTGAGTTGGGGGCTAATCCTAAAAGCTTGGTGTTATTGGAAAAGAGAGACTTTATAAAGCATGAAGCTGATGGTGGTCAGTGCTATTATATGCTCCAAGTTCCGAGAATTAAGAAACGTTTGGCGAAGCGTTCAGTGAGGAATCGGAAAATATCTAAGGCTCTTGGGAAACTGCTTGAGGAGTTGGTTCAGCAAAATGCCAATATTTATGGTAACACGTATGGTCCTAAGTCTCCTCTACTTGTGCGTGATAAAGACAAGAGAAGGTTGTTTCATAGTAAGATACAAAAGAGGTATGAATACCATCTTGAGACGGTAGATTTTCTCCATATTGTGAGCGGTTACATAAAGACTGTAGAGTTGGTCTCTCCTCGAACTGGAAAGCCATTACATCTTAACCCACGTCGGCTTCGATACACTTTTGCTACACGATTGGTTGAGCAGGGTGCCCCTCCTCAGGTCGTTGCCGACGCATTGGATCATACCGATCTTCAACACGTTGGGGTATACTATGAGGCCAGAGGGAAGACCGTTGAATTCTTGGATAAAGCGTTGGGTGGCAACCCGCACTACATCGGCGTCATCAATCGCTTTTTGGGTGTTGTCGTGAATCGGGATGCTTCTCCTCTGCCCGTGATTCCTGGTGATACACCGACTTTCAGAAGCCTTGGGGGCATTGGATATTGTGGCGCCTCTGAACTGTGCAAGGTCTATCCACCATTGTCTTGCTACCTTTGTCCAAATTTTCAGGCATGGAAGGACGGTCCCCATGCGGAGATGTTGGCTGAACTCAAGTCATATGCTCGAGAATTTGCATCGCTGTCTGGGTATCCCGTACCCAGGATAACTAATCAGGTTGATGATGTGATTTTAGCTATTGAGCAACTCGTGCGTCTGATTCAGGAGGATCACTGTGCGTAATGGCGGGAAGACACCTTCTGAAGCATTAAATGCTTTGGTGGCTATGGCGAGAGATTTGCCGGTTTATCCTGGCGTCGAATGGGAGGATCCCATTTGGGATGTCACCAGTTTCCAGAAGGGGGACATCCATAAAAAGAGATCCTATAACCTCAAATTTTTGAGAAGAAATGACGGAAAACATAAGGGGCAGGTGATGCCCCTAGGTGATTCATTTTCTGAGTTTTGTAAGAGCCTTGTCCGCGTGAAGCAGATGGAGCGCAATATTTCCTTTGATCCTCTTCAAAGGCTCCTTGATGCTGCGAGAGTATTGTTTGATGTCATGGTGAAATCAGGGATCGAGGATGACCTTGGCAAGCTACGAAAGAGACACTTTGCGCTTTCAGAAGAAATTGTTCTTAAGACTTATATGCCAGCAACTGCATACAGAATGGGGAAGGCGCTACAGGATGTTGCAAAGCTAGTTGATCGATTCAATGTCTCAGAGTCCAAAATTGGATATAAGTCAACCCTCAAAAAGCCAAGTGGGAGGGATGCGCGAACGTCGGAAGGTCAGGAGGCAGGGATGGAAAAGATGCCCTCACCGGAGATTTTCGAGGCTCTAGCTGAAATTTCATGCGCGCCTGTGGACACGAATGAACTAATTCGGGTTCGAATTGTTGATCTTTTGGTGGTTGGAGGTTTTAGAATTGGGGAGGTTCTGTCCCTGCCTAAAGAGTGTTGGGTCGAAAAGCCTCAATATTCTGATGGTGGTGCCGAACTTCGTGACGAAATGACGGGTGAACAATTGGTGAGTTGCGGAATCCGGTATTGGCCGGAGAAGGGAGGAGAGCCTTCCATTAAGTGGATTCCCAGTCACACGGTTCCGCTCGCCATACGAGCTGTTGAGGATTTGCAGAGCCATTGTCAGCTGGCTCGGGATAGAGCTTTAGTGCTTGAAGCCAACCCAGACCGGGTTCCGATTGCTGATTTGGAAGGGGATAGTGGGTTAGCCAGCTCTAAGCAGATCGGTGAAGCGGTTGGAAGAAGCGACGTAAGTTGCTTCATTAATCAGCTCGGAATTAAGCCTGTCCAGCGAACCAGCGAGTCTGGTGAAGTGGCTTTGTTCCAAATTGTAGATCTTGAGAAGGCGTTGCATAAGCGCTGTGGGGCTTTGCAGGTCAGGCGTGGGACAGGTGGAAGAGTTCAGATGTTGTCTGGTTCGTTATGTGTTTGTTTTTACAATCAGTTTAAGTCTTCTGTCGGTTCATTTAAGTTTATTGCTGAGTTAATCAATGAGCAGCATATTTCAGATTTTCTTGGTGGGAAGAGCGGTCGAGCATCTGCCTTTTCAAGGCATGGTTTTAAGGACTCTAGTGGGAGGCCTTTGAGAGTGAACACTCATGCTTTCAGACATTGGCTGAATACCTTAGCCGATCACGGGGGGCTAAATGAGCTTCAACTCGCACGTTGGATGGGTAGAAAAGATATTCGTCAAAATGAAGCTTATAAACATGCGACAGTTGCTCAACGAGTAGAATGGGCAAAGCAAATGATAGTTGAGGGTGAGCTGTCTGGGCCAGTCTCGGAGGTCTATCAGGGGTTGGATCCTGTAGATAGAGATGTCTTTTTGGAGGCTCATGTGAGTACAGTGCATTTTACTCAATTCGGCCTTTGTCTCCAGGATTATTCAGTTGAGCCTTGTGAGTATCATTTGCAGTGTTTGCGGGGTTGTCTCCATTACTTGCGGACCAAGGGAAATATCCGTGAGCGAGCAAATTTGAAAAAGCTTGAGGAGGTGCTAGAGTTGCAAATTGATCGATACCGCGATTCAAGCGGCAAATTGGCTAACGAACACGATCCATTTTTGAAGCACTCCCTCCGGCAAATGGAGGGAGTGAAGGCGGCCTTAGCAGTCGATGACCAATGTGAAACATTTGAGGGTGAGGTCGCTCATGTTTTCGAAAATAACAACGGCGACCGTGGAGATGTTTGATGAAGAAGGGGAAGCAATTAAGAGGGGAAAAATTATTGCTGGCTGTGAAGGCCGAATTAGGCAGAATGGCGGGGCTTTCTCCAAAAGAATGTCCTATTAATATCTCTTCGCTGGCTAAAAGACTCAATGTATCGCGACAAACTCTATACTCTCACGGATTTGCGGAGGTTGTTTCAGAGTTCTCCGAGTTGCAGAAAAGTAATTTTGATAAGGATGTTGAGTCGACAGTCAGACGTTCATCTTACGAAGAAAGAGTCGCATGCTTGGAATCAGAGAATGAAAAGTTGAGGGCTAAAGTTGATGCCTATGTGGAGACGTGGGTTGCTGTAGAATATAATGCAAGGATGCTTGGGATAGATCCGGATGAATTGTTCAAAAAGATTCCGCGGCCATCTCGAGAAATAATAAGAGGGAGCGGACGATAGGTGGGCTTGGTGCTTGTATTCGACTGGTGAACCTGACGATATTAGAAAATGAGGGCCATTCCTCCAGGGAAATTTTCGTTTCTAAATATTCAAGTCGGGGGGATTGCCGGAGGAGCGCCCCCACTCTCCTTGAAGGGGTGATGTCTATGCTGTATCATTTCGGTGGACTTTAAAATGGCTCTATATGTTCAGGTGCAACGGTTATTCCCTGCATTGATCGAATGTATCTAGAATATAAAATGTGAATTTGGTGCGTTAGTAGGAGTAGGATTATTCTTGTTGTATTCTATTGCTGATAACAGTTCGTCCAATGCTACTAATGGCTTTCCAGGAAATTTTTCATTGGGGATACCTCGCATCCAACCTGGCCATCTAGCAACTTTTAATCCGGATTTAATGGTGACAACGTATTTGTAAATGTATACATTTTGCATTTGAGCAAGAACAAAACCAATGTCGTTCATATTATCGATTTCTGCGCCTACAAGCAGCCCATATACTTCGAAATTGATGAAGAGCTTTGACATTTTTTCTTTTTCTGCAGTGAGATTCATTTCAACAGCCTTCATATAGCGGCATAATTGAGCCAATGCTTTATATCCTACACTTCCTTGCTTTGTCTCAATTACATGGACCATAAGCGTATTGTGTTCCTCTGAAGTCGCTACCGTCCAATATATTAAATCTGCCACACCATAACTGCCAAGTCGTACCTGTTGAAGTTTGGTGTGGTTTGGGCGTGAACTGACTAACTGTGCTAGGTAGTTCTCCAATTCTTTCTCTGATTCTATCTTAACCACATCCTCTGTTCCTTTTAAAAAGGTTGTGATCCGTAAATCTTGAGAGGTAGTACGTAATAGTTATATGTAGAGTATACTCTGTAGAAATATACTCATCACGTCAAGCAGTTTGTAGGCACGAAAAAGGAGTTGTTCGTGCCTACAAAAAAATGGGAACAGTATTCTGAGGCTGAGCGGAAGATTATGGCTGGTTTTGGAATGAGGGTTCGTCAATTGCGAGAAGCAGCAGGCTTGTCGCAAGAGAAGCTTGCTGAAGAGACAGACGTACACAGGACTTACATAAGTGGCGTTGAGCGGGGACGTCAGAATATTTCGTTACTTACTATGATGAAATTGGCAAAGGTCCTGTGCGTAGAGATTGAAGAGCTCGTTCGTAGGATTTAAAATGATTTGTTTTTAGCCTGTTACGCAAGTATGTGCTGTCCTTTTGATTTCTAGCCTGGAGGTTCTGCCGTGCATGGCCCGAAGAAGTGAACCCATATATGACCCCTTCCCGATGGAAAGCGTTTTTTTCAGACAGACTAAAATCAGATACAGTCATATGTCCTGCCTGTTTATGGCGGTTGATGCCCTGGCCCAAGGGGTTTTGAACCCCTGTTATCGGCGTGAAAGGCCATTAACACATTCGACTGTCATTTACCCTATGAGGCCTTTTGGCATTATGACCGCTAGATTAGCCATTAAATTGGAAAGCCAAGTGCTCTAGTTCTTTCCAATGTCTGTTATAGGGTGTATGGGTTTTCATGAGGCGAGTCGCGAACGGACAATCTCTTGATGAATTGAGGACCGCACATGGACACGACCGACCAGTTGACCTTGAAGATAACCTCTGCAGACTGCGTCAACTTCGCTTCCGCGCAAAACTCGGTTCCCATCCTTCGTAACGTCCAGATCTGGAACGCTTCGGATGCCCCCATAGAGAACTTGGTCTTGGAGTTTGATCCATATCCACCGTTTTGTCGGAAAAAGACCTGGACCATCGACAGGATTCATGCAGAGGAGGAAGTCTCGCTTTCGGACTTGCGCCTGGAGTACGATTTCGCCTTTTTCGAGGGGCTTAACGAGGCGGAAAGAGGACAACTAGCGTTCCGGCTTCGTAGGGCCGATGCGACCCTTGTCGAACAGATTGAGCCCGTGAGGCTTCTAGCTCGTGACGAGTGGGGTGGTTTGGGGGAGATGGCCAGCGTCCTCGCCGCCTTTATCTCGCCAAACGATCCCGTCGTCGCAGGGATTTGCAAAAGGGCAAGCACACTGTTGGAGCGGGCAGGGCACAGCGGCGCGCTGAATGGCTATCAGGACCGCGACCCCAAACGGGCATACATGCTTGCAGCAGGTATCTGGTCGGCCATCACTGAAAAGGCGCTGAGCTATGCGCAGCCTCCGGCCTCATTTGAATCCAATGGGCAAAAAGTCCGAGGCCCGCGGCGCATTCATGACGAGGGGCTGGTCACCTGTCTGGACAGCTCGCTGCTCTTTGCCGGGGCGCTCGAAGCCGTTGGCCTCAACCCGGTCGTCATCTTCACCAGGGGACACGCGTTTACAGGTGTCTGGCTCACGGACAAAACCCTTCCCTCCATCGAAGAACCGGATGTGGTCGAACTTCGGAAAGCAATCGCTGCCAGAGAATTCGTGGCATTTGAAACAACATTGGTGACAAGTCGCCCCGTGGCGGATTTCAGCCAGGCAGTCCAAAATGCCAGAGTTAGACTCAGTGAGAAAAACGAAGTTGATTATGAGCGGGCGGTCGACATCCGCAGGGCGCGCTTTGCGGGCATCACGCCGCTGGCCACCCACCATGTCGGAGAGTCATCAACCGAAGCTGCTCAGGAGGTCGCCCCTGCGGCGCTGCCGCCGGAGCCGGACTTCGGCATGCTGCCGGGAGAAGTCATTGATGAAACACCGCAAACTCCTCACGACAGAATCGATCGCTGGCAACGAAAACTCCTCGACCTGACACTTCGTAACCGGTTGCTGAATTTTAAGGACACCAAGCAGACTATTCCGGTCTTGTGTCCCGACCTGCCGAAGCTTGAAGACATGCTGGCCGACGGGAAACAGCTCCGCGTCATCTCTCTTAAAGACGAAAACCCCGTTGGTGCGCGTGATCCGGAGCTTTACCAGCAGCAACACGGAAAAGACATCCATGAAGAATTTGCCAAGGATGCCCTGGAGCGCAAGCAGTTGTGCATCCCTCTTCCGGGAGCCGACATGCGCAACCGGCTGGTCACGCTCTTTCGCAAGGCAAACAGCGAACTTGCAGAGGGCGGAGCCAACACTCTCTACCTGGCCGTAGGATTTCTTAGGTGGAAAAAAACGGAAAACGACCCGACGCTCTATCGGGCTCCCATCCTGTTGCTCCCCGTCTCCCTGAAGCGCCGATCGGCCAATTCGGATTTCTATCTCGCACACCATGAGGACGACGTTCGCATCAACGCGACCCTGCTCCAGTTCCTGCAGCGGGATTTCGGCCTCACGATTTCCTCTCTCGAAGGGGAGCTTCCCTGCGACGACTCGGGCATAGATGTTCCCCTGATCTTAACGCTCATGCGCCAGGCCGTGCGAGAGGTTCCAGGATTCGAAGTCATAGAAGAGGCTGCACTCTCCACGTTTTCCTTCGCCAAATATCTCATGTGGAAGGATTTGGTCGATCGAACCGAGGACTTGAGAAATAACCGGCTCGTCAAGCATCTCATCGACTCGCCCGAGACGCCCTTTGTGTCATCTTGCGACGGTCCCTGTCTTCCTGTTCCAAATGAAATCGACAAGACCATTGCCCTGCGTGACCTCTTGACGCCGCTCCCCGCAGACAGCTCTCAGTTGGCGGCGGTTGTGGCCGCCATGAACGGACACGACTTCGTGGTCATCGGCCCTCCGGGAACGGGCAAAAGCCAAACCATCGCGAACATGATCGCCCAGTGTCTTTCGGTTGGGAAGCGCGTCCTCTTCGTTGCGGAAAAATCCGCGGCACTTGACGTTGTGTACCGCAGGCTGAAGGCATATGGACTTGGCGATGTCTGCCTTGAGCTTCATTCCAACAAGTCCGACAGGAAAAAGGTGTTGGCGCAATTGGGTGCAGCCTGGGAGCGTAGCGAGATATACTCAGCGGACTCCTGGATTCATACGACCAACAGACTGGAACAAGCGCGCGACAGCCTAAACAAGTATGTTGAACAACTGCACACGCCGGGCAGCCATGGCTTCAGTGTGTATCAGGCCATCGGCATTGTGACCGGACATCGCCCGCGTTTCAAAATTTCCTTCGACAACCTCAGGGCACATGACCCCGGCATGTTTGCCAGACTCGAGGAGACGGCAATTCGCTCGGCCAGGATCTATTCCATTGTTCGCGACTGCAAGGGATTTGAGAGCATCGCAGCGAAGGAGTGGGCGTTCTCCTGGGAAAATAACCTGATGGAGCATGCCGAATCGATCCTGTCCATCATTCCCAGGCTGAGGGACGCGGGCGATGACTTGTCGAGGCTGATCGGTCTTCCTTATGCGGAGGAAATCACGGTCGAGCGTGTTGGACAGCTCCAACAGTTTTGCGAGGTCTGCCAGATCGCTTCCGAGCAGGACTTCAGCAAAGTGGTCGATGCGGAACTCAGCCGATTGGAGGCTGCGGCAGTCTCTCTGGACGGGGCCATTGCCATCATACGCCAGGCCCGGTTGAGTCTGACGGCAAGTTACGAAGATGCCGAGCTCAAACGCATCCCCGTGGACGCCATCGACCGCCAGTGGCGGGAGGTCAATGCCAAGATGTGGCCGTTCTCGGCTTTCGGCCGCAGGCGCATCCGCAAGATGCTCCAGAGCTATGCTGTGGATGGCAAGGTGGATGTGGCTTCGGAGATTTCCCCCTTGCGGGACATTCAAGAACACATTGAGACCGTTACCCAGAGCGAGTTGGTCGGGCTTCCGGTGTTCCGGGACGAGGAGACTGATTGCACGGCTGTTCTGGAATATCTCAAAAAAGCAGGAGAGTTTCAGCAGGCGCTTGCCGGTGTGCGTCGCCATGCAACCGATGCCCAGCGTTTCGCGGCCGCGTTGGACGCCCTGCTGGGCAAGGGACAGCAACAGTCGGAATCCGCACGCTTGGCAGCAGCATTCCATTCCGTGCTCAAGCAGTTCACATCCGCCTGCGACACTTTCTCGGTCCACGCTCAAGGAAAACTGGAGATCAATTCCATCGAATCCCTTGAAGCGGACCTTCGTCATCTGATCGCGCATAAAACCCAACTGGCGGATTGGGTCCGCTGGGTAAGGGTCAGAGAGGAGGCGCAGGCCCTGGGGCTCAACCCGTTCCTGATCGCCCTTGAGTCCGGGGGCATTGAGAATGCCAGGTTGGATTTCCGGGTGGCCTATTTTCACTGGTGGCTGCCCCTCGCCATAGACGCGAGCTCGGAACTGCGAGGGTTCCGCCATTGGTCGCACGAAGATCTGATTCGGGAATTCCGCAAGCGGGACGCGGCTGTTCAGCAAATGGCCGCCGAGCAGGTTCTGATAAAGACCTCGCACGGGCTTCCCGCTAGGGACAGCGTGCCCCGCCGTTCGGAACTGGGAACGCTGAAGCACCAACTCGGGTTGCAGCGACCGAGCCTTTCCATCCGAAAGCTGCTTGAGGGCACTCCGACCGTCTTCACCAAGCTGGCTCCATGCATGCTGATGTCGCCGCTTTCGGTGGCTCAATATCTTCCTGCCGACCAGACCCAATTCGATGTGGTCATTTTTGATGAAGCCTCGCAGATCACGACCTGGGATGCCGTGGGTGCCATAGCCAGGGCCAAGCAATCCATCATTGTGGGAGATCCGAAGCAGTTGCCCCCCACCAACTTCTTTGGTCGCACCGACGACGAGGACGAGGAAGATCTCGCCGAATACGAAAAGGATCTGCCGAGCATCCTCGAGGAGGCCTCTGCAGCCGGACTGCCGGAAGTCCAGTTGAACTGGCACTATCGTAGTCGTGACGAGTCGTTGATCACGTTCTCCAACCATCATTACTACGGCGGCAAGCTCATCACCTTCCCGTCGCCCAAAACGGAATCGGATGCCCTCGTCTTCCACAAGAACAACGGGACGTATGCACGAGGCACAGGGCGCACGAACATCACGGAGGCGCGCGAAATCGTTCGGTTCGCCCGAGAGCAGTTGGAAAGCTGGCTGCAACTTCCGGAGGAGACGAGGCCGACCCTCGGGGTCATCACATTCAACATCCAGCAGCAGGAACTGATTCTCAACCTGTTCGATGAAGCCAGGCGGTCCAATTCCAAGCTGGAGTGGTTCTTCAACGAGGAGCGAGAAGAACCGGTCATCGTCAAGAACCTGGAGAACATCCAGGGCGACGAGCGCGACGTTATGTGCTTCTCCATCACCTTTGGCCGCGACACCGCAGGCAAAATGTCCATGAGTTTTGGGGCGCTCAACCGGGATGGTGGAGAGCGCAGGCTTAACGTCGCCGTGACGCGCGCTCGATCCGAAATGCATGTCTTCTCATCAATCGAGGCCGACGACATTGATACTTCCCGGACCAATGCGCTCGGCGTCGCTCATCTGAAAATATTCCTGGACTATGTCCGGCGCGGCCCGATCGCCCTTCCTTGCGGAGTGGGGACAGGGGGGTCGGTAGGGGATGCCGAGAGTCCGTTCGAGGAGGCCGTCATGGCTGCCCTGCGGGATAAGGGGTGGGAGGTGCGACCGCAAATCGGCGTCTCTGAATATCGTATCGACCTGGGCATCGTTCATCCTGATCACGCGGGAGCTTACTTGGCGGGTGTCGAATGTGACGGCGCAACTTACCACAGTTCCAAGTGCGCACGAGATCGCGACATGATCCGCGAGGGGGTTCTGTGCAACCTGGGCTGGAGCATCATTCGCATCTGGTCGACCGACTGGTTCATGAATCCGGTTGAAGCGCTCAATCGTGTCCATGCTGATCTGGAGGAACTGCTCGAAAGATCACGGCAAGAGGAAAGAGAACGAGAGGCTCAGAAGCAAGAGCCAGCCGAGCAGGTTGAAGAATGGAGAGAGGTACCCGAGGAACTTGTCGCAGAGAGCCTGCGGCTCCGTCCTGACATCCAAGATGGGCATTCGCCAGACGGACCATCTCGGAAAACGGTCAACTCCGAGGCTGGACATGAACCGCAGCGCCTCCCTGTCTATGCGAAGCTTCCCCAGGAGGCACGCTCAGCTCCCAGCGATGAGGGGTCTTGCATTGAGTGGCCGGTTCAGCCAGATGCCGAAAGGTTCTTCGACCCCGGATACACCCTGACGATCGCCAAGATGATCGACCACCTTGTGGCGGTGGAGGGGCCGATCGAGGCCGACAGGCTGGCCAGGATCATATGCAAGGCTCACGGTTGGAAACGGACAGGTGCCAAGATCAGGCAGCAAATCGACGCCTGCCTCGGCAGAAATGAATTCCGGAAAGAAGGGAAAGCGAGATTCGTTTGGAAACCTGGAACATATCAAAGGATCGTTCCCTACAGGGAAATTGAGGGCCGCAGCATCACTGAAATCTCACGGCACGAATTGTTCGGTCTCATTGCTGAGCATCCGGAATTGAAAAAAAGCTATAATATGATCCGAGACTTCGCAGATATTTTAGGGATCAAGCGGTTGTCCCAAAAGGCAAGTAGCTATCTTTCAGAATGTCTCTCTTTATATTTTGAGCGAGCTGATTAGTCTCTTTCCCTGAAGAGCTGGTAACGGGTTGAGGGTTCATGACTGTCGGGTAGGGTACTTATTATTGGTGCGCGATTTGATCGCAGCTTGCAGGCGCATCCTAAGCTCAACATGCTGCAGCCCCTTTTTAGTTGTGCCGATAAGCAACTCCGATGCTACCTGATTGCTATACATGGGGCGAGGTGTCCCAACAGCAGGGCGCTACTCCAGATAATTACTCCTCATCGGGAGTAAACTTGATGTTTTCTGCAAAGTCTTCAGGCATGCGCATGTCCCCAGAATCAATTTCTTCTTCACCCACAGGAAAGCTGTAAAGTGATTGCATGAAATCATACCCCCCCTCCGGGGTCAGTGAGACCATTTTGTTTTTGAGAGGGTGATTGGAAATTGCCTTGTCAGACGTAAGCACTATTCCATTGTTCTTTTTGAATGATTCAAGTAGGTAGTATCGTATTGAATTGGAAAGAATGTCAGCGATAATGTCGTAGGTAGTGTCTATTTCAATTGAAAAAGCTACATCTGTCATAGGGGCAAATGTGCCATTGGTGTCTTTAATATCAAATTCTATGGTGCCTGACGCTTTTTCAACCTTTTTGTTCTTATAGTCGAATCTTGAGGCAGTGACCTCGTGCTTTCTGTGAGGCGAAAAGTTCAAAAAATTCGCCACTTCAGAATCAATTTCATCGAGAATCTTTTCGTCTATCATGTCGGTAAGCATCTGGATAGAAAACTCATATATTCCAACATAGTAGTCGGCGAGGAAAGCTGTTGTTCGCATGACACACCCTAGCGAAAGCATTGTCTGAAGGCGCTTTTTGTGGTCATCGAAAGTGTACCCGTAGCCCGTTGCTTTTTTTCCGGCTTTTAAGTTGTCCCAGAATTTTTTCTCAACTCGGTACCATTCATGGAATCCGTCTTGAGTGATAGCCTCGTAAACAACATGACCGGAAGACTGTTTGATAAGTTCGAAAACATCGCCGCGAATCCCTTCCTGGTCTTCTTTTGAAAGATCCGTAATATGCAGTTTCCCTTCATCGGTTTCGTACTTCTCTCGGATAGATTGAACGTCTTTTTCCAGTTTGGAGAACTCTTCATCTTTCAGAAGGAATCCTGCAACCACTCCGATAGGTTCCTCTTCAGCAGGTTTATCGCTAAAGCCTTTGGCACCAGATTCATCACAGATAAAGATCCATTTTTTGTTTTCGCTCATGATTGCCCTCTGAATAGATTGGTGAATTATTCTATGTGATTTAGGTGTTTTAATTGCCGATCGGGCCGTAGCTGCTCTCTTGTGATCCTTATTGCGCATGGAAGATGCTAGGTATAGGTTTGTAACTAACTTTTTTTATGTATACGCTTTGATGGATCTACTGCCAAGATGAGAATATTTGTTTTTTGATTCTTGGTGTGGTTTGAAGAAATTGTCTCGCTTCTGTTGAAGGTCTGCCACTAACTTATCTTGGTGAGGGATTATGAGCCTTGCAGGAAAACTCTCATTGGGAGGATATGGGTATCAGTTGGTTGTCGCGTTGCACTGGGTGATCCAGATGCTCCACGACGATAGAATTGAGTATGTTCAAATGGAGAGCATAGGAATCCCTGATGGTTCGGATTCCGTCTTCATTGATGATATCGTAGTGGGCTTTAAAGACAAGCCGACCATGTTCATACAAGTCAAAAAGAATGAATCCGGGTACTCAGCCTGGAATTTTAACTCACGAGTCCTTCGCGAGGAGTTTATCAACGCGAAGAAGCAGCTTGAGGCCAGCGATGGCCATGTTTGGTTCTATTCGCAATCACCGTTTGGGAATCTTCACAAGCTTTCCGAGAGGCTACGGGCGTATCCTTCATTTAGTGATTTTGAGCGCGATGCACCGAAGAACATTCAAGGGTTTTTGAGATCCTTGCAAAGGATTATGGAGGTGTCCGCCGAAGATGCTTATTCCTTGGGGAAAAGAGTCTTCTACCATGTCGCTTCGATGGAAGACCTGGAACACAGTAGCCTGAACAGTCTTGGTGCAATCGTGGCGGATGCTTCAAAGGCTCTCGCGGTACTTAAAGAATATCTGATTAAACATGCAATCAATCACACCGATTCTCCGACGGCTCTTCATCGCAAGGACATACTCGACCACCTGGATAGAGAAGGCTTCGTGTTGGGGCACAAGCGCAACGAGCGGGACATTCTGGAAGCATTCAGAAAAACCTCTTCGATAGGTCGACCATGGATTCGGGAGGTGGATGGCGAACGAATTGAGTTTGCTGAACTGCCGGAGATCGTATCAGAGATTGAAAACGGTACGCAAAGTATCCTGGTGACTGGCGGCCCGGGCAGCGGAAAAACCTGTCTGTTTCTAGATCTGGCGGATGATATTGAAGCGAATCATCCCAATTGGGGGTTGTTGTTTATTAAAGGCGACTTTTTCTGTCACGCCAGCTCTCCCGAGGAGATGGAAAGGGAAGGGTTGCCAAGCGAAATCGTAGAACAGTGCGCACGTCTTGCAGAAAAGAGAAAGACTGTTGTCGTATTAGACTCCCTAGACGTTCTCTCCCTTTCCCGTGCTCATGGCGTATTTCGGTATTTTTTGAGCTTCATTGACCGCCTCAAAGGAATTGAGAATCTGACGGTAGTCATTGCATGCCGTGAGTTTGATCTCAAATATGATCCTGAGCTGCGACGGCGAGAATGGGGGAAGATTGTTCGTCTTGCTCATTTGGATTTTGATACTGTTGTCGTTCACTTTCTGAAACGCTGGAATATAGATCCTGAGAGCCTCGATGAGCGCCTTAAGGGACTGCTCTGCATCCCTCAAAATTTGCAAATATACTCAGCTATCGCACGTTCAGATGGTGGAAACACAATGAATACCACTTGGGATCTCTACGAACGATATGTTGAGGAGACAGTCGGCAAGGATGAAAGCCTCGGAGTCAACGCCTTTCATGCTTTAGGCGACTTTGCCGCTACTTTGATGCATGAAAGGGTAAGTCGCCTGCCTAAGGTTCGTTTCACTGAGCCTAAGCTGCTTCAAAGGTTGGTTAGTCAAAATGTGCTCGTGGAATTGGATGCGAGCCGAATCGGTTTTGCACATCAAACCCTGACTGAGAATTTTATTGTCCGGGATGCTGTGGCCGATGGAATCGACCTTGAGCAGTTCATTGTGTCGCATCCACCGCTTCCATTTATTCGGCCTGTTGTTCGTGCGTTCTTCTTTCATCTGAGCTCACAAGGCGGGCGAGCCTTGAGAAGGGCTTTGCGGTCCGTAATTGGAAACAACAACATCGCCTACCATGTGAAGCGACTGTTAGTGGAGTCCTTTGCGGAACTCCCGCCTTCGGATGAATCGTGGAAGTTTGTTCAGTGGCTATGGCGAGAGCATGTCGGTTTGTTTCGACGGTTGTTTTGGAGCGTGAAAACAGAAGAATGGTTTGAATTTCTCGTCGATAAATGGCTGCCAGTAGCAAGCGTAATGAGCGACTGGGAGAAGTTCAAGGGGGAGTGGGCGGATAAACTGCGCAACTGGTCAAACGCTCGCCCGGAAGATGTGATCGCGCAGTGGACAGCACTACTCAAGCAGTTCCCCGATGATTCAAACCTGGATTTCAAGATCACGATGGCCCTGGACTCTTTTAAGCATTGGGGCATTGCTGACATTGGAGGACTGCTGCAGTTGCTTGTCGAGCGGGCCAAAGTGGATCGAGACTTCTTTGGGAAACCTCTGAGTCGCTGGGTAGAGGCTACGGACCAGGGTGACGAACTGCTCTGGCAATACATCACCAGCAAACATGAGCACAATGAAGACAAGTATCCACGACTGGGAGACATCCTTAAATGTCAGCCTCATGAGTTCCATACAAAAGATTTCTTGCAGAATAGATTTCTAAACTTCCCTCCGTTGCTGACAGTGGCACTGCGCTGGTTGGACATATGGAGTGAGGAGGAAGGAGCCCTTTATACTTACGAGGGCTTTAGGACCAAAATTTTGCATGACACCGAGTGGCTTAGGGTACATTCCGAAGGCGAGATGCACGTAGCTGATGGACTGTACCTGATGAATGCAATTAAAGACGCGCTGGTGGACCATGCTCTAAAAAATGATTCTTGGTGGCAAGAAAATGAGCCTTGGCTCCGTGAAAGCAAGGAAGAAGGTATTCTCTATCTGCTGATTCAAGCGTACATGGTCAATCCTCAAGAAAATATTGATGGAATCGCTCATCTTATTTGCGATGATCGACTGCTGAGATACGGCCATTTGGAGTACGAACTCAGCCAATTGATGAATCGTAGTTATCATCTATTGTCCCCAGAAGAAAAGGAACGCAATCAACAGGCTGTGATGTCAATATATGAGGAGGAAATCGGGGATGGTGAAAAGGCCAATGATATTCCTTGGATTTCAAGACATCGATACGCTTATTTGATCAATATACCTTGCATTTTCAGAACTGAAGACTCTCAAGCATTTATTGATTCGTGGAATGGATGGTTTGGGGGGATTCGACCTGGGCCTGATAAGCCTTTTTGTGGTGGGATGGTTCGGTCACCAGTCTCCCTGGATTTTATATTGAGGTTGAATGATGCTCAGCTTCTTGGCTTATTGAAATACTATTCTGATCATCCTGGAGATGGGTGTTTTAGTGACCATCTCATGGGAGGTGCTAGGGAGGTTGGGTCTACACTCGAAGGTGCGGTGGCTAAGAATCCGAAGGGATATGCCCCTCTCGTTCCTGTTTTGGTGCGGGGTGGGGTGGATAAGGGGCTTGTGAGCAGGATCTATGGTGGGATCGCCCGCCACACCCAGTACCGTTTTGGCAACTTGAGCCCCAACAACAAAGAATGGGAACCGGTTGCGCCTGCGCCATCTGGGCGTGAGCTGTTTGATATCCTGTCTTCAGGCTTGTCTACCGAGAAATGGCTGTGGGAAGAATTAAAAATCGTAGGAGATATGCTTGAGGCAATGGCGGATGTAGTCCCAGATAAAAAGAACGCCACTAAATTGTTCACATTTCACAGAAGACTACGCATTGAACTCTCGAAGATTGGCTCAAAGAGCGAGAATGCTCACATTTGGCGTGAAGCTGCGGCGGCGCTTCATAGCTTGGTGAACACTGCGGCTGAAAATGGTTGGAGCTTACCCAAAGGGATCCCTGAGTTGCTTCAGGAATATGCAGGGGCTCAGTTGGATGAGGTGTCGGAGTGGATGCTCCATTACATGCCTTTTACAATCTACAAATATCCTGATTGGGGATGGGATTGCTTCGAATCGATTATGGCCGGTCTCCCCGTTGAAAAGTGGGGGAGAGCCGATCGGTGTTTTTATTATAACTATCGAGAAAGGACCGAAGCGGTTCTCGGTTATATTGATCAGATGCTTGATCAGGAGGATGATAGCGGAGAGACCGCAGGGACAATTGCTACGCTGATGTTTGTCACTGGCAAACTGACAGAGGAGGAATGGTCGGGTCGCGTCCTGTCTGGGAATGAAAAGGTGCAAAGTGAAACTGTAAGGGTTTTGGTGAAAAACTGCGACAAACAAGAGTGTTCAGAATACTGCTTGCGAGGCCTGGAATTGGTTTTTGGTCAGGACTCGTTGCATGCGAATGTCCTCAGTAGTTTCTCGATAATATTCCCTGACAATACTCCCCAAATAGACATCAGTCATGAACTTATCCTTGCGTACCTGGAATGTGCCTCAAAAACCGATGGGCGTATCGGGATGTTCCATTTTCAGCAATGGCTGCCCTTAAGGGTCCAGATCGCTCCTATGGAAGTGCTGGAGTATCTGGAGGCTCTAGTTGCTGGTTTTGGAGCAAAGGACAATGCGTCTCAAATATACGGCTCACAAGACGCCATCCCACCAACCCTTCAAGTTTTGCTTGCAGAAGCGGATGAATCGAATGACCTCCAATTGATCAATAGGGTCATTGCCGTCCAGGATGGCCTCCTGCAGCTGGGATTTGGCGGGATCGAGGAATTGTACGAAAACTATATTGAGATTGAATCGTAATCAGTCTTGTGGACTACTGAGGTGGGTTCGGTTCTTCGGACCAGCAGACGGCAAAACTAAGGTGGACAGTTTCACAGGCTATGCCGCCTTTCTGTGGCAAGCCAGAGGGGGTACCCCCTCTGGCTTGAGCTGCTGATATTTCTGCATCGGCTTTCTGCTGTAAAAGGTCTTATGCGGACGGCGATTGTTGTAGAACTCGAACCACCAGGCCAGTGTGCGTCGCAGCTCGCTTCCTGTTCCGATCTCCCGCAAATTTACGCATTCGTACTTCAGCGAACGCCACAGACGCTCGATCATCACATTGTCCATCCACCGGCCTCGGCCATCCATTGAGATGCGTACTCCGGCCTCCCTGAGCGTCCGTGTGAACTCGTAGCTCGTGAACTGCGAGCCTTGGTCAGTGTTGAATATTTCGGGCACGCCGTAGCGGTTGAGCGCTTCTTCCAGGGCAGCCACGCAGAAATCCGCATCCATTGTGTTCGACAGCCGCCAAGAGAGGGTAATCCTCCCATTTTTAGGGGAGCTGAACAGTAGCGCCTAAACACCTTGGCCAGTCTCGAAGTGCAAAGGGTTGACGTTGTACAGGTGGGGGAGTATATGAGAGACGAACTTTCCCTGGAGTACTCCTAAACGCAAAGGCTTGAAGGGGTGGCATCGGTCAATGAACCGGCGGCTGTAGCCTAGAGTAAGCCGTGCCCCGCGGAGACAGGTGAAAAGAGTGATCGGCTAGAGGCCATGAAGATCAACTCTTTCTCCAAGGAGGTAACCATGCAAAAGACACCGAACACTCCTGCTCGGTGCACTTGGGTGGAACATGCTCGGCCGATCCTGAACTGGGTTTGGACTGAGCTTGTGAAGCCAAGCATGCGTGTCGCCCTGTGTGAACTCTTGAGGTTAGCTCTTGAGAAAGCACAGGCTCCCAAATCAACCACTTAAACATGAGCCCCCTCAACTACGAGGGGGCTTCTCTTTTCGGTCAAAACCGATGGCCGTGTTTAAGAGGTTTAGCCCCGACACAAAATAGGTCGGTTGCCAGTGAGAATAGTTGTCAAAAAAGTAGGGTGACAATAGGGAGAATGTTAAGTATAAAAAGTGGAAATGGACTCAGCTTCGGCTGTTTTAGTCTATGGCATAGCCCTTTCTAGGGTCCGAGGATATTTCCCGCTAAGTATGCAAGTAGAGTTTGGTTTTGTCTCGCCATCAGTGCCTCGCACGCCAAGGAGATGCTACCACGCACCAAAGAGCCCCTGACTCGTGTGGTTGATGTATTTCAGGTCTTATCGCATGCTCGCTGGAACTTTTCAGACGGCATGATCTTATCCTCCCCCGTTCAGTTTGCTCCTCCAAAGGTACTATCCACGCTTTGTGGGAAATGATTGGTCTAGTCTTATGACTCTCCATTCGTTTTAACCGTATCTGGACAAGACCTATCTGGACAGGAAATTTAAATTATTATCTTTAAACTCTTTTGTAATAGGAGGTTGTTCCGATGTTGACACTGGAACACAAAACAGAACCATTCTAGGGGGATTTCGAATATTGTCTGTTCAGGCGGCCCTTTGGGGCCGCCTTATTTTTTGCTTGTAAGAGCTCATTCGTGCTGGGCCGTATGCATGGGGAAGGTATTGCGCCTTGTCAGTTTGGCCGTTTGCGGGCGTAGAAGTAATTGTACACCATGTTCAGGCCCAGGGCATAGATAGCCGCGCCCACGCCCAACAGAGCATTGTAGTAGATGGGGGCGGTCAGGGCCAGTCTGATGAAGAGCGTGGCCAGGGCAAAGCCCGAGTTGCGGAACACTGCTCGGAAGCGGGGCAGGAATTGCTGGGCGATGAGCACCAGCAGGATGTCCGAGAATACCAGCACAGTGTAGAACGCCGGGAAGAATTCGGGAACAGGTTTGGCCTGGGCCAGAAGCAGAAAGTGTTGCACTGCCATGCCCGCGAAAATTGCCAGCAGCCCAAGGGCCACGATCTTTTTGGCCGAGACGAAACGGAAAATGGCTTCACCCTTTTTGAACTCTTCATCGGTGCGTTGCTGCAGGCGATAGATTCCGAGCAGGGCAAAGATGACCAGCGCGCCCAGGCCGTCCGCAGCGATGCGCCAGACAAGTTCCTCGTTGCCCACGACCTGGATCGGTTCGGGGAAGTAGGAAAGCTGCTTGAAAGTGCCGCGCAAGAGGATCAAGGCCAGAATTTCGAATTGTTTGCCTACGGCCTTGGAGATGGAGCAGGGCAGGGTGAAGATCAGGCTGATGACTTCCAGCACGAGCACGAAGCCAAAGGCCAGGTTCACCGCCTCGAAATGGCTTGTGTAGGGAAACCATTTTAGCCAGTCCGGGTTCCAGCCCTGGCGGTTCAGTTCAATAGCTCCCAGCGCCAAAAGGAAAATGAGCACCAGCAGGGCCGCCACGGTTTTTTGGGTGCGTTCGTGCTCCCAGAAATGGTGGAGCGGATCGAAAATGTAAGTGGCGAGCGTGAGCAGCTTGTCCATGCGGAGTGGCCTCGTATTGCCGGATATGTTTGTGATGGCGCGTCATGCAAGGAGACGCGCCATTTTGTGATCGGATTAAATTTCGAAGAGCATTTCCAGGTCGTCCCGCGTCAGCGACTTGAGTGCTGAATGACCAGGGATGATGGACTCGGCCACATCCTTCTTCTGCTCCTGCAGCTTGAGAATCTTTTCTTCCACGGTATTCTGGCAGATCATCTTGTAGGCGAAGACCTGTCGTTTCTGCCCGATGCGGTGCGTACGGTCCGTGGCCTGGTTCTCCACTGCCGGGTTCCACCAGGGGTCGTAGTGGATCACGTAGTCCGCCGAGGTCAGGTTGAGGCCTGTGCCGCCTGCCTTGAGCGAAATGAGGAAGATGGGAATATCCGGATTGTCGTTGAAACGATCCACTTGATCGAAACGATCCTTGCTAGCGCCATCCAGATACGCGAACGGGATTTCCTGGATATGCAGCCAGGAGCGGATTACATGCAGCATCTGGACGAATTGGGAGAAGACAAGGACCTTGTGGCCGCCTTCGATGATGTCCGTGACCAGATCCTTGAACGCATCGAACTTGCCGGAGGGCAGGTTGGTGCTCACGCCGGGCATGTCCAGCTTGAGCAACCGGGGATGGCAGCAGATCTGACGCAGTTTGAGCAGGGCGTCGAGGATGGACATCTGGCTCTTGGCCAAGCCTTTTTCTTCCACATCGCGCAGCACCTGATCTTTGAGTTTCATGGCCAGGGCATTGTACAGTTCGCGCTGCTCATCCACGAGTTCGCAATAATGCGTGGTCTCGATTTTGGGCGGCAGGTCCTTGGCCACCTCGGACTTGGTGCGGCGGAGGATAAAGGGCTTCACGCGGGTGCGCAGGTAGTCCAAGGTCTCCTCGTCGCCGTCCTTGATGGGTTTGACGATGCCTCGCTGGAATGAATGCTGCGAGCCCAGGAAGCCGGGCATGAGGAACTCGAACAGGCTCCACAGTTCGAAGAGATTGTTTTCGATGGGTGTACCCGAGAGGCAGAGCTTCATGTCCGAGTCCAGCTTGCGCACGCTTCGCGCCGTGATGGTGTTCGGATTTTTGATGTTCTGGGCCTCGTCGAGGATAACGCAGGAATACTTGTATTTGAGCAGCTCATCCAGATCGCGGCGCAGCAGGGCATAGGTCGTGATGATCAGGTTGGCATCCTTGATCTGGCAAAAGAGGTCGTCGCGCTTGGCTCCGTAGATGGTCAGGCGCGTGAGTTCGGGAACGAATTTTGCCGCTTCGCGTTCCCAGTTGGGCAGAACCGAAGTGGGCACGATGATCAGGTTGGAATGTCCCGCGCCTTTGTTTACGACATGCTGGATAAAGGACAGGGTCTGGATGGTTTTGCCCAGGCCCATTTCGTCCGCCAGGATGCCGCCGAAGCCGTACTCGCGCAGGAAGTTGAGATAGCTCAGGCCCTGAATCTGATACGGGCGCAAGGTGGCGTTGAGGCCGCGCGGCTGCGGTATCATCTTTATTTCTTTGAAATTATTAATCTTTTCGCGAAGCTTGACGAAGAATTCGTCTGTCTGGACGCGCGGCAGATCCTCCAGCAGTTTTTCCAGCACCGGGGCTTCGAATTGCTGGAACGTGGTCTGGATGGGCTTGTCCGGATCAAATCCGAGAATCTTGAGCCTGTGCCCGAGCTTCTTGAGCCAGGACTCCGGCAGACTGGTGTAGGAGCCGTCCTTGAGCTGCACGTAGCGCTTGCCCTCGGTCCAGGCCTTCCAGATCGCTTCGATGGGCACCTTCTGGTCGCCGTATTCCACATTGAGATTCAGGTTGAACCACTTGTTCTCTTCATCCGACTCGATTTCGGCCGTGATTTCCGGCTTGGAAAGTCGGACCTTGTAGCGGGTCAGGTTCTTTTCGCCGAAGACGCGATAAGCCTGGACCAGGGCTGGATAGTGGTCGAGCAGGAAATTGATGGCCGCTTCCTGTTCCATGAACCACGTAGAATTGTTGCGCGCCTGGAAGCCCATGTCCGTCAGCTCGGCGATGAGCTGCGCTTCCTCGTTCTGGCCGCGCCGGATGAGATAGGACTTGCCGTCCATGTGATAGGAACCGGTCTGGAGGTCCGGGTTCGGGCCGGGCAGGGCCACTTCGCCGTCTGCGGTGTCGTAGATGTTTTGCACCTTGAGGGTCAGCAGGCTGCCTTCCTCGTCCAGGAACAGCTTGGGATTATATTCTGCCTCGGCAAAGATCGGCCCCATGCGTTCCAGGAAATCCTCATGGCCGTAGAGATCCGAGACGGGAATGCGCGTCCAGACGCGGTCCAGGAATTCGGAAATGTCGGCGTGGGGAATGACCGGCGCCTGCTCGACCATGATCTGGACAAGCTCGGGGTCCAAGCCGGTCTGTACGGGATAAAAGGCGTGCTTGCGGTAAAGCCAGAGGGGTAGGCGACCGTAAAAATAGACTTCTTCCTCGCCGATGATGGAGAAGGGCATTTTGCCTTCGCGAGCCAGGAGAATGTCGAAGCTCAGGCCGGACTCGGAGAGTTGCGGCGCAAGCTTTAGCTGCATGGTTTTGTTTTCGATGCGTATGGGCTGTTCGCCTTCCCGCAGGTAGAGATAGTATTCGTTCTTGATGGCCCGGAAGAACCAGGAGTGCAGGCCCGCCGGAAGTTCCACGCGGTGGCCTCTGTAGTCCAGATAGTGGCCGATCATTTCCGCGACCAGGGGCAACGAAGGCGACATTTCGCACCAATCGGGATTGTCCACGATTTGTTCCAGGCTCACAGGAGTCTGGACCTGGGAAATGCCGGATTTGTTTTGCCGGGCACGGAAAAAGGCGACCTGCAGGCGGCCGAGCTCGGGGTAGAGGCGGAAAATAAGGTAATGCTTTCCGGCCTCGGGTTCCAGTTCCGTGGCGAAAAAGGACCGGAAGGCTTGGTGCCAATCGGTTTTTGGACGCGGTATGTCTTCTTCGGCCTCGGACTCGAAGGAACGGATGACCTTCAGGGCCAGCGCTCCGATATGGCGGCAGTAGCCGGCAAAGGAATCCGAGCAGTTGCAGAAGGCACTGGCAGAATTGTCGCCAAGATTGATGCCGAGTTGCGGGCTGTAGTTCTGGAGCTCTTCGCCCTGTACCTGGCCTTCGGCTTCCCAGTATTGGGCGCGACGATGCACGTCGAGCTTGATCACACCACCGGAATCCACGATCTCCTGGGAACCTTCCAGAATGTATTCGGGGATGGTGTTGCGAACAAAGCTCTGGAGGATATTCTTGACTAATGCTTCGTCACTGGACATGAGAAGCGCATGCTCCCTGGCTATGTAGTTCGGTCCAATATTCGTTGCGGGACCGCAATTTCCGTATATCTTGTTTACGAGACGACGCAGACCATATCATTAGCTGAAACCCGCAAGCCGGGCAAGCATGCAGGTGGCTTTTTGTGGGGGTTTGGTACATACTCTATTGCCGTCCACGACCGCATCTCACATTTTATGATGGATTCCCTCTTAATTGGCAAGGAAAAGATGAACGCCCGCCTCCCCTTGTTTGCCTGCCTTCTTGGCGCCATTGCGATGCTGCTCGCAGGCTGCTCCGCGCCCTCGGATGGGCGTGATCAGACGACGTCTTCGTCGACGGTCATCGAAGATTGGGGACCGCCTGTTGCAGGCGGACATTTGGTACAGGCCATGCTGGGGGATGCCAGTAATCTCATCCCGTTATTGTCATCGGATTCCGGGTCCAGCACGATCACTGGATCGATTTTCGTGGCTCCGCTTCGTTACAACCGGGATTTGGATTTGGAGCTTTGGGCCGCCGAGTCGTACGAAGTGCTGGAAGAAGGACGGTTGCTCCGTTTCAAGCTGCGTGAGGACGTACGCTGGTTTGACGGCGAGCCGCTTACGGCGGAAGATGTGGAATTCACCTACAAGCTGATGACCGATCCCAAAACGCCCACGGCTTATGCCGGGGACTATGAACAGATCAAGGAGTTCAAACGTACCGGGCGCTATACTTTTGAAGTACGCTACGAGGAGCCCTATGCGCGGGCCATGGTTACGTGGGCTCATTCCATCCTGCCCAAGCATGCCCTGGAAGGGGAGGACTTGCTGAATACCAAGTACAGCCGCGAGCCTTTGGGGGCTGGGGCGTACAAACTCAAGGAATGGGTGCCTGGCCGTCATATCGTCTTGGAAGCCAACGAAGATTACTTTCTCGGCAGGCCTTATATCGACGAGCTCGTCTACCGCATCATTCCGGATCAGGCCACGCAGTTTCTGGAGCTCAAGGCCGGCAACCTGGATATGCTCAGCCTGGGGCCCATGGATTACATCTACCAGACCACCGGTCCTGACTGGGATGCGAATTTTATCAAGTACAACTACCTGAGTAGCTCGTATACGTATCTTGGCTACAATCTGGAACACCCGATTTTCAGTGATCGGCGCGTGCGGCGTGCCCTTGCCCATGCCATCGATCGCGAGGAAATCGTCCGCGGCGTGCTGCTTGGCTTGGGCGAGCCCGCAGTGGGGCCGTTTATGCCCGGCACTTGGGCGGCGAGAACCGATCTCAAACCGTTTGCCTTTGATCCGGCCAAGGCTCGAGCCCTCTTGGCGGACGCGGGTTGGAAGGATTCCGATGGTGACGGCGTTCTGGACAAGGACGGCAGGCCGTTTTCCTTTACGCTCATGACCAATCAGGGCAACAGCCAACGTATCCGCACGGCCACGATCATCCAATACCGTTTGGCCCAGATCGGTGTGCAGGTTGAGGTGCGCACGGTGGAATGGGCGACATTTTTGAACGAGTTCATCGACAAGGGGCGTTTCGACGCCGTGGTGCTGGCCTGGACCATCCCGGTCGAGGCAGACCCATATTCTGTCTGGCATTCGGACAATGCCAAGGACGGTGGACTCAATTTCGGGCGTTTCCGCAATGCCGAGTTGGATCGGTTGGTGGAGGCTGCCCGTAAGACGCTCGACCGCGAAACGCGGCGCGCATTGTATTATAGGGTGCAGGAAATACTTCACGAGGAACAGCCCTATTGTTTCCTGTACGTTCCCATGGCGCTGCCCATAGTGGCCGCACGCGTCAAGGGCATTGAACCCGCGCCTGCGGGCATAGGCTATAACTCCGACCTCTGGTGGATTCCCGCCCCGTTGCAGGGGACCCGCCCGCAGATGAGCGAATAATGATCCGTATCAACGAAATTACTGACAAGGTCGCGGCCTACATCGACAAGCCGGACCTGACCCTGATCCAAAAAGCCTATGTGTTTTCCGCCCAGGCGCACGAAGGCGTGGTGCGCCGTTCGGGCGAACCGTATATCTCACATCCGTTGTCCGTGGCGAATATCCTGGCCGATATGCAGATGGACGAAGCCACAGTGGCCGCCGGACTGCTGCATGACACGGTGGAGGACACGGAAACCTCGGTGGACGAGATCGACGAATTGTTCGGCGAGGAAGTCGCGGACATCGTCAATGGCGTGACCAAGATTTCCAAGATGGATTTCGAGTCCAAGGCAATCGCCCAGGGCGAGAATACCCGCAAGATGATCCTGGCCATGGCCGAAGATATCCGGGTGCTCATGGTCAAACTGGCGGACCGGCTGCACAACATGCGCACGCTGCAATTCATGAAGCCCATGAAGCAGCGCCTCATCGCCCAGGAGACGCAGGAAATCTATGCGCCTCTGGCCAACCGTCTTGGCCTGCACAGGCTCAAGATCGAGCTGGAGGACCTCTGTCTCAAGTACCTGCATCCCGATGTCTATGAACAGCTCAGCGAAGGGGTGCAGCAGCATCATACTTCGGGGCAGTTCTACATCGAAAAGGTCGTGGGCCTGCTCGAGGAGATGCTCCGGAAAAACAAGATCAAGGGCCGCATTCTCGGGCGCACCAAGCATCTGTATTCGACCTACAACAAGATGCAGCAGCAGAATCTGACCCTGGACGAGGTTTACGACCTCATCGCCTTCCGGGTCGTGGTGGATTCCATCAAGGACTGTTACGCGGTGCTCGGTCTGGTGCACTCCATCTGGCGGCCTGTGCCGGGCCGTTTCAAGGACTATATTTCCACTCCCAAGGCCAATATGTACCAGTCCCTGCACACCACGGTGGTGGGACCGGACGGGGAGCGCATCGAAATTCAGATCCGTACCGAGGAAATGCACCGTGTGGCCGAGTACGGCGTGGCCGCGCACTGGCAATACAAGGAAACGGGCAAGGGGCCTAAGCGCAAAATGCATTCCGCGGGACGGGATGCGGAACGCTTCACTTGGTTACGTCAGATCATGGACTGGCAGCGGGAGCTTTCCGACCCCCGGGAGTTCATGGCCTCGTTGCGTTTCGACCTGTTTCAGGATGAAGTCTATGTGTTCACTCCGGCCGGAGAGATCAAGGAATTGCCGGAAGGGGCCACGCCCGTCGATTTCGCCTATTCGATCCATACGGAGGTGGGCGATCATTGTTCCGGTGCCAAGGTGAACGGAAGGCTGGTGCCGCTTTCCTCTCCGCTGCACAACGGCGACCGGGTGGAGGTTTTCACGGACAAAAAGCGCAAGCCCAGCCGGGATTGGCTCAAGTTCGTCAAGACGGCCAAGGCCCGAACGCGCATCAAGTATTACATCCGCACCGAAGAACGTGCCCGAAGCATTGCCCTGGCCAGGGAATTGCTGGAAAAGGAAGGGCGGCGGCACGGCATCAATGTGACCAAGGCCATGAAGGAAGGACAGTTCAACAAGCTGGCCGAGAGCTTCAACATGCCGTCTGTGGACGACCTGCTTTCCCAGATCGGGTATGCGCGGATAACGCCCAACAAGGCGCTCAAGCGGCTGCTTTCGCTCCTGGAAGGCAAGCCCGAAGGGAAGGAACTTCCAGAACCGGCGGAAGAAGGGCCGACCAAGAAACCCAAGGGTAAGAGCGAAGGCATCAAGATCAGCGGCGTGGACAATGTGCTCGTGCGTTTCGCCTCCTGCTGCAATCCGTTGCCCGGCGAGCCCATCACCGGTTACATCACGCGCGGCCGGGGGGTGACGGTACACCGCAACGACTGCCCCCACGTCAAGAATTTCGAGCCGGAAAGGCTGTTGAATGTGACCTGGGAAGGACAGGACGATCATCCCTATCCGGCGCGCATTCGTATCCGGTGCGCCAACCAGAAAGGCATGCTGGCCCGGATCACGAAGATATTGTCGGACGAGGATATCAACATCGATTCCGGAACGTTCGAATCAAGCGTGGATGGCTGTTCCGTGTTGGAACTGACCGTGGAAGTGCGTAGCCTGGATCAGCTTTATGCGGCCTTGTCCAAGGTCAAATCCGCGGGTTCGGTCAAGGAGGCCATGCGTCTTTCCTAGGGCGATTCAAAAGGCGGAGCTACTTCCAAGAGTAGCACTTTGGGCTGTGGGTCGGTCCAAAGTAATTGCAGCTTCCGGTATGCGGCAAACCCCGAAGCCGAGCGTATGTCGGTGCGGATGACGCCGCTTCTTCGCGTGGCCTGATACAGCCAGTTTCGGCCTTGCATATCCACCAGAAGCAGGCCGACATGGTGGTGATGCACACGGCCATGCCAAAGACGGTTGAAGCTCAAGAGATAGACGCGGTCCTGACGTAGTTGCGACTGCACAGCATCCCAGGCTTTTTTGTCCGTCGCGTTGAACCCACGCATTCTGGCCTGGTCCAATACTCCCGGCAGTTGCAAGGCCCCTTCCGGCATGATCTGTCTGCGTTCCAATTCCTCAGAGATATTGAGTATCAGGTCGAGGCCGTAATCCCAATCCAATCCCAGCGGGGCGTCCGGCCCGCTATCGTTGTTTCTGTCTCGGGTCAGATTGGCCAGCGGTTTGTTTGCGTGCAGCAGTGTGCGGCCTGCCGCGACGACAAGACCGCTGCAATTGAGCCCCGGCGAGTTTATAACGGTTTCAGGGTGTTCAAACAGAATATATTGTCCTTGTTCGTCAATGACGCCGTCTTCCCGATAGGGAATGCCGAGGAAGGGGGCAAGGGCATCGATTAATGTCGTTTCAATGATGGCGTTTTGTCGTTTTGGCCCGGAATAATCCAAGGCCGAGGCTGTTGCCGTACGAGTGAAAACGCTCACCAGGAGCAGCGCGAGCAGGATGATGTGGCGGTGCCTGGGCATGGTCATCGAGTTCTCCTTGGCCGCTGCCGTGGTAGCACGATGTTCGTTGAATTTGCCAGTGTGTATGCTTCGGAATTCTAGTTGGAGTTTTTTTTCAGCTGGGGTAAGGTGACTGCATTCATCCGAATGGCCGCCGTCATGGCGGTCTTTCAAGCAAGGAGGATCGGCATGCCCATCGTGATCGACGAGAACGAATGCATAGGTTGTGAAACCTGCGTGGAGCTTTGTCCGGATGTCTTCGAAATGAATGAGGAAACGGAAAAGGCCGTAGTCAAAAAGCCTGATTCCGAATTGGATTGCGTGGAAGAGGCAATCGACAGTTGCCCAAGCGAGGCCATTTCCAAGGCATAGTCCCTGCCTCCGACGGGAGGAGGCAAGAGAGCGGCGGTTGAATGCGGCGTTCGACATGCAGGATTCGACTGCCTTTGTTTGTTATCCTCAGGGCTACTTGCTGTTAAGGAAGGAAAGGCGCAGAAGCGCCTTCTCCTGATGAATCTACAACAAAAACAAGGCGTACTTGCGTGCGCCTTGTTTTTTGCCTCTATTCTCATAAGTTCTCAGAGTGGTTGGCGGGGTTCGGCTTCTTGCTTCCGTCCAGATTCTTCCGTATTCCCCACGGATGCAGACCAAAGACGCTTCCATTCTTCATTTGGATCAGTGCCATGCGTGGCATCCCTACGCTTCCGTAACTTCTTCGCTACCGGTTTATGAGGTGCTCTCCGCTGCCGGGGTACGGCTGACCCTTGCGGATGGCCGTACCCTGCTGGACGGCATGGCTTCCTGGTGGTGCGCGGTGCATGGCTATAATCATCCTGTCCTCAACCGCGCGCTTGTGTCCCAGCTCGATTCCATGGCTCATGTCATGTTCGGGGGATTGACCCATGCGCCAGCGGCCCGTTTATGCGCCCGACTGGCCGAGCTTGCTCCCGGCGATCTGAGCCGTGTGTTTCTCTGCGATTCCGGATCGGTTTCCGTTGAAGTGGCCATGAAAATGGCCATGCAATACATGGCGGGCAAGGGCAAATCTCGGCGTTGCCGTTTCCTGACGGTGCGCAGCGGATACCATGGCGACACCTTCCACGCCATGTCCGTATGCGATCCGGTCACGGGTATGCATGGATTGTTTGCCGGTGCCCTGCCCAGGCAATATTTTGCACCGGAGCCCTCCATTCCGTACGGCGAAGTTTGGGATGACAGAGAGATGCGGCCCTTTGCGGAGCTTCTGCATGCCCGGTGCGAGGAAATCTGCGCCGTGATTCTGGAGCCCGTGGTGCAGGGAGCCGGAGGAATGCGGTTTTATCATCCGGAATATCTGCGGCGTGTACGGGAGCTTTGCGACGAGAACGGCGTTCTGCTTATTCTGGACGAAATCGCCACGGGTTTTGGCCGTAGCGGCAAGTTCTGGGGGGCGGATCATGCAGGCGTGGTGCCGGACATCATGTGCGTGGGCAAGGCCCTTACCGGCGGTTATATGACCCTGGGCGCGACCATCGCCACGGATCATGTGGCGGAAATGGTTTGTTCCGGAGAGCCGGGCCTGTTCATGCACGGTCCGACATTCATGGCCAATCCTTTGGCCTGTTCCGTGGCCCTGGCAAGCATCGGCCTGCTTTTCGATGAACCATGGCAGCCTCGCGTTCAGGCTTTGGAATCGGCGTTGCAGGAAGGACTGGAACCTTGCCATGCATTGCCGCACGTCACAGACGTACGCGTGTTGGGCGCCATCGGCGTTGTTGAACTCGACCGGCCCGTGAAACTTGCGGAAATCCAGCGTCAGTTCGTGGCGCGCGGAGTGTGGGTGCGGCCTTTCGGCAAATTGGTCTATGTTATGCCTCCCTATGTGATGGGCAGGGAAGATACGGCTCTGTTGACACGCACCATTGGGGACGTGCTGGAGCGCGACCAGGACATCCGGCGGGAAGCCTCGTGATCTTTTTTGTGAGCGGCATCGACACCGGAGTGGGCAAGACTGTGGCCACAAGCTGCATGTTGGGCTGGCTTTTGGGCCAGGGCAGGCGTGCCACGGCCATGAAGCTGGTACAGACCGGGTTGCGCGATGAGCCCGGGGATCAGGAGGCGTACCGGCGTTGGAGCGGGGGCCATGGTTTGCCGGAATGCCCGGCCTGTTATGCCTATCCGGCCTCGCCGGACCTGGCGGCTTCGCTTGAGGGGAAAGACATCGATACAAGTCGTCTCGTGTTGGCAGCGGAACAGGCGGCCAGCAAAACAGACATTCTATTGGTGGAAGGGGCGGGCGGGCTGATGGTACCGCTTACTGCCGGAGTGACTCTTTTGGACCTGTTGCAGGAGACGCGTTGGGCCGTGCTGCTCGTTGCGAGTGCCCGGCTCGGCAGCATCAACCACACCCTGCTTTCCCTGGAGGCCCTGGCTGGCCGGCAGATTCCACTGGCCGGGCTGGTTTTCAACGAGGTCCCGCATGTGGATGCCTGCATGCGCGAGCATGCCCTGGCGACATTCCGGCGGGGCCTGCGGCGTTATGATTTTCCCGAGCGGTTGGCTTTGTTGCCGGACAGCGGCGCGGCCAATTCCGAACCGGATTTTTCCGTATTATTCGGCTGAACAGACGGTCTTCCTGTCCCAAAACAAGCAGGCCCCGAGGCTAATGAGCGTGGATACGCCCAATCCGGCCAGAGGCAGCCATGTTTCTCCGGTCATGCTTCCGGCAAGCGCCATTCCCCCGCCAGGCACTGCGGCCCAGAGCAGCACAGCGTGATTCGGCACGAACCTTCCGCGTCCGAGCAGTCCGGCGGCCAGCGGCGGTACCAAGCCAGCCGTGAAGATGGAGTAGGCCTCCAGCAGGATGCCGATGATGTCCTGGCGTCTCAGAGCCACGGCAGTGGCGGCCGCGCCCGTGATGATCACCATGCTTCGCACGGTTTTCACGTTTCGGGAGCCTATCAGGTCCAGGGAAACGATGGAGCCCACGGCCAGCAGGCAGGTGTCGGCTGAAGAGACAATGGCCGAGAGCAGCGCCAGCAGAAACACGGTGGAACCGATATTGCCGAGGTGCGATTGGGCCACACTGGTCAGAACATCCCCTTCAATGCCGGGCTGGTGGTATCCGGCCCAGAGGCCGACCGCGGTGATGCCCAGGCTTACGGGTACGATCAGGATGCCAGATGCCAGGGAGGCGCGGCGTGCGGTCTTGGGATCGCGGGCTGTGAAGAGTCGGCTGAAAATGACTGGGCAAATGAAGTAGGAGCCGCCGACCAGGAGCAGGAATTCCATGAGATCGCGGACGCCGAAGGACTCGTTGACGGCCACAGGGGCCAGCACGGCCAGAGGTACCGGGGCACCGCCGTAGAGCACGAGGAGCAGCCAGCCGAAACCAGTTGCAAGAATGCCGAATTGGAGCATGTCGGTGCGGAAGACCGAATGCTGGCCACCAAGCACGGCGTAACCGGTGATGACTGCGGCGGTCGCCAGGGTCATGGACAGGGTGCCGTGCCCGGAAAGCGTGGCCGCAACTTTTGCGGCGGCTACGAATTGCGCGGCAACGATACCGGTCCAGCCTGCGGCGACCACGACTGCGGCCACCTTGCGCATCCATGGGCCGGCGACTTGCTCGGCCAGATCGGGAAGCGTGCTTGTGCCCAGACCGCGCACCCGTTCCGAGAGCAGCGCGGCCTGAAACAAGAGCCCCACCGCTCCCACACCCAGCCACCAAAAGGCGGGAAAGCCCGTTTTATAAGCCATGCCTACCACTGCCATGGTGGCGCTGGCCCCGATCACCGAGGCCAGGATGGAAAGGGTGACGGCCGTTGTGGACTTGCTTCTGCCCGCCAGTACGTAGTCGTCCCAGTTGCGGGAGCGCCGCCAGTCAAGAATACCGATCAGGGCTAGCAGGCCCAGGTAGATGATGAGCGTGTGCATGGACGGGGTCTTAGCGCAGGGAAAGGAGCTGCATCAAGGGGAGAGAGACTGGACTATTGTTACAATATCTCTTCATACCGTTACGATGATTTGGCTTATGTTGGGACTCATGTGGCTTCCTTGTGTCTTTGGTCGTGAAGCGTAATTGGTCATTTTCCATTCTTGGCGGAAGAGACTGCCAGCCGTGACAGATTAGGTGTTTAAATTTTATCAAGAGTGCCTCGGCCTCTTTGGTTCCTGTTTATGAAGATCCCGGGTTGGAGACAATGTCACTTATGCTTTGCAAATCCTTGCCTCTCTCTTGTGCCAGCTTTTTCCATTTTCTTTTTTCCTTTTTTAAAGACTCAATGGTGTGGAGCAGGTTTTGTATTGTTTGTGCGGGGTAACCGTGTGTTCCACGGCTACCCCTGCGCAGCTCTTCGCTGTTGTGCTGCCTGATGGAGGCGAGTTGATTGGCATCAAGGATCATTGGGACGTATTGTTCCGTTAAAGTGTCGTGCAGAATGAATCCTGCGAATATTCGACCCGCTCTCTGAATTCTTCCTGTTTGCCTTTATTCCATCGGCCAACAGGGCGGTAATAGCCAACGACGCGGGTGTAGACTTCGGTCTTCTTGCCGCAGGTCGGACATGTTGTATGTTCGCCGAAGATATAGCCGTGATCTTCACAAATAGTGAATGTCGGTGTGACCGTCAGTTGGGGGATTTTTGTTTTGCGCATGGCAGTGAGCAGGAAGTTTTTTACGCTTTCCTCATTCGGGGCAGCTTCGCCCAGAAAGGTATGGAACACCGTGCCGCCGTTGTAGCGTGGCTGGAGTGCATCCTGATGCTCCAGAGCGAAGAAAACATCGGAACTGAGTCCCACAGGCAACAACGTCGAATTTGTGTAGTAAGGTACATCGTCCCCGGCGGTCTTGATGTCGGAGTAGAGATCCTTGTCGATCTTTGCCAGTCGGTAGCATGTGCCTTCGCCCGGTGTGGCTTCGAGATTGTATAGATGTCCCGTCGATTCTTGGAATTTTACGATCAATTCTCTCAGGAGATCAATGACGCGTTGCATGAGCCGTAAACCGGATTCGGTTTCTATGCCTTTTCCCAGGAGATTCAGGCAGGCTTCATGCCCCCCGATGAGACCGATGGTCGAGAAGTGGCCTTTGAAACCGTTTTTGAGATAACGGCGAGAGAATGGGAACATGCCCGCCTCCAGGTTCTTCTCAACCACCTTGCGCTTGAACTCCAGAGATTCGCTGGCCAGGTGTGCGTATTCGAAGATCAATTCCATGAAGTCTTCTTCATTATGGGCGAGGTAGGCCAACTTCGGCAGGTTCAGGGTGACCACGCCTATTGAGCCGGTCAGATCGCCGGCTCCGAACAGTCCTCCTGTTTTGTTGCGTATTTCTCGCAAATCCATCTGCAGCCGGCAGCACATGGCTCGAACGTCTTCTGGGTTGAGGTCGGAATTGATGAAATTCTGGAAGTAGGGTGCGCCATATTTTGCGGTCATTTTCAGGAGCAGGCTTCCCTCTTCGGATTCCCACGGGAAATCTTCCGTTACGTTGTAGGTGGGAATCGGGAAGGAGAAGATGCGGCCATCAGCGTCGCCCGAGAGCATGACTTCCAGGAACGCTTTGTTGAACATGGACATTTCTTCGGCGTATTCGCCGTAGGTGGAGTCCAGTAGCTTTCCGCCGATGATGATGGCCTCATTTGCCATGTGCTTGGGCGGCACAAAGTCGAAGGTGAAGTTGGTGAATGGACTCTGGCCGCCCCAGCGCGAGGTGGCGTTGAGGTTGTGAAGCAGTTTCTGGATTTGCTGCTTCACGTTAGAGTAGTTCAGATTGTCGTGCCGGATGAACGGGGCCAGATAGGTGTCGACGTTGTTGAACGCCTGTGCCCCGGCCCATTCGTTCTGAAGGGTGCCCAGGAAGTTGACGATCTGTCCACAGGCCGCATCAAAGTGTTTTGGAGGGGTGGAGGAGCAACGCCCACCCAGGTTGAACCCTTCGAGAAGAAGGTCGCGCAGGCTCCAGCCTGAGCAATAACCGGCCAAGCCAAAGGAGAGGTCGTGGATGTGAAAATAGCCGTGCGTGTGGGCCATTCGCACTTCTTCCGGATACTTCTCCAGCATGTAACGCGCCTGCACAGCGCCCGCCATGTGCAGAATGAGGCCCTGATAGGAGTGGACCATGTTGGAGTTTTCGCTTACCCGCCAGTCGACGTTGTCGAGGTAGCTCTCCGTGACGCCTGAGATGTCGAGATAGGCATCATTTTGAGAGCGCAGTTCGCGTCGTTTTTCGCGGTAGATGATGTATCGCTCGGCCACTTTGTAGAGGCGGGCCTCCATGAGGACCTGTTGGACCGTGTCCTGCACTTGCTCCTGTTCAGGTGTGTCCACTTCCTCTAGTTTTGCCTCCACTTTCGAGGCCAGACGGTCGGCGAGTAGGGGGTCCTTGATGCCGCTGCTCTTGAGAGCCTTGAAAATGGCGTTGCCAATCCGTTTGGCAGACCAAGTCTCGATGCATCCGTCGCGTTTGAGAATCTTTTGAGGCATTGCATTTCCATGGCAGACAGAAAACGGAAGATGCCGGGTCTGGCCCGTCACAAAATCTGTCTGCAGGCTGCCGTGTATGACGGCGTCGGCGGAACCGCGTCGTCCGGCAACAGGGGTTGTCTGGTGTATGCATTCGTGTCCGTATGCGGGCTCCGCGGACCGCATCCGGCAGGAAATGCTTCAGGCAGGTCTTCTGGCTTTCCCCCTCCGTTCCGCCTTCCCGCTTTGCCGCAGTGGTTTTTTGGAACGAAGCATGTTTTGGGGATTACAGCGGCGGGACCACTCCGGTTTTGCACCGGATTCCCTGTTAGGGCCTTACGGCCACCTGAAGAACATCGTGATATGGAAAGGATATAGGATTGGGGAAAAGAGCGCAAGATCGATAGTTGAACCAAGAATGAAAAATGATTTATGGCGTGATGATCGTGGACGGTTTCTGGTCGATGGGACCGTTCGAAATTGTCTGGCATGGGCTAACTTGTCTGAATGATTCAATGGGCTGCAAGGGTGGTACATCTTTTCAGCCCTTGTTTTCTCCAAAGCCATGAATATGATTTGAATTCTCGGCCTTTTGATTGCGAATCATCAGATGGAACCCTGGATTGTTGTATCCTGCACCAAAAAGGGCTTACGATTTCTCGTAAGCCCTTGATGTTCTGGTCGGGATGGCGCGATTTGAACGCGCGGTCTCTGCGTCCCGAACGCAGCGCTCTACCAGGCTGAGCCACATCCCGTTTGAAGAAAGGTCTTCTAGCTGAATAAAATTGAAAAGGCAAGGAGGAATAATCAAAGACAGAGACTTGATTTTACGGACAAATAACGGAGACGAATTGTGTGGTGTTTTCGGATGGTTATCGGACGGGACGGGAATATGGGAATCTGTTTTGATTTCTTGCGAAATAATTATTAAATGGTATACCATGGTTACGGTGGCTGAATCGTGGCGCAGGTCCGGTTTTCGTCCTCGATCCGAAGGTATCCCCAAGGAGTGCTGCGTTGATCAAGGTTCTCGTTGTTGACGATTCAGCCTTCATGCGCAAGGCCCTCAGCACCATGCTGGAGAAGGACCCCGAGATCAAGGTCGTGGGAACAGCGCGTGACGGTGAAGAAGGCCTGGAACAGGCCCGCAGGCTTGATCCCGATGTAATCACTCTTGATATTGAAATGCCCCGCATGGACGGCTTGACCGCGCTCAGGCATATCATGATGGAAATGCCCAAGCCGGTATTGATGGTTAGCTCTCTGACGACCGAAGGAGCCGAGGCAACTCTCAAGGCCATGGAGCTGGGCGCGGTCGATTACATCCCTAAACAACTTTCCAGGGTCTCTCTGGATATCATCAAAATCGAGGACGACCTCATCGCCAAGGTCAAGGGGGTGGCCAAGCGCCGGATCCGGCGTCCGATTGCAAGACCTCGCCCTGTTTCGCCCCGGCCCGTGGAGGTTTACCCCGCATCCCGACTTTCGGTTCGGCGGGATGTGGTAGCCATCGGCGTATCCACGGGAGGGCCGCCAGCAGTGCAGGGTATTCTTTCGGCATTGCCTCCGGACTTTCCTGCCGCCATTCTTATTGCCCAGCACATGCCCAAGGCGTTTACAGGGCCATTTGCCCAGCGGCTGAACGGCGTGTGCCGGATCAACGTCAAGGAAGCCGAAGACGGCGAAGACCTTAAGCCGGGAACGGCTTACGTGGCCCCTGGCGGTCGTCATCTGCGCATTGAACAACGTGTTTCACGCATTGATTTGCGTGTGGTGGACGAGCCTGCCGATGCGCTTTACAAACCTTCGGCCAACGTGCTGATCGGTTCCGTGGCCGAAGCTGTCGGTCGTCGCGGCCTGGGTGTCATCCTGACGGGTATGGGTAACGATGGCATGATCGGGGTCAAGGCTCTCAAGGACAAAGGCGGAAGGGCGTTGGCGCAGAGCGATGACACATGCGTCGTGTATGGGATGCCCAAAGCCGTGGTGGATGCGGGGTTGTCCGATGAGATTGTGGATCTTGAGGACATGCCGCGGGCCATCACTGAAAATTTATACAAATAGTATATTCCGAGGACGCGTGGCTCTGAATCGCGAGCAAAGGGGAACGTGTAAATGGCCGACTGCGTAGAGTTGCTCGAACGGCTTCAGAATACCGACAAGGCCGAGGTACGCGAAGCCGCCTTTCAGGCAGGGGAAAGGCAGTGTGTCGAGGCCGTACCCTGTTTGGCCGGATTGCTTGTGGATTCGAATGTGGGGGTTCAGGAAGCCGCGGACAGCGCCTTGCGTAAGATCGGCGGACCCGAAGTCGTGGAGGTGGTGATACCGTTGCTTCGTTCCGAACGGGCTCCGGTGCGCAACCTGGCCATGGATATTTTGCGCGAGGTGGGCGTGCAGCATCTCAATGCGTTGATTGAGCTGTTGCAGGATGATGATACGGATGTGAGGATTTTCGCTGCTGACATTCTTGGCGCCACGGGCAGCGTACAGGCTGTGGAACCTTTGGGGCGCGCCGTGTTGCGTGATCCCGAGGTCAATGTCCGCTATCAGGCCGCTGTGAGCCTGGGGGAATTGGGCAGCTCCGAGGCTTCCGGCTATCTCCGCAGAGCCATGAAGGATGACGAATGGGTGCAATACGCCGTGGTGGAGGCCTTGGCCAAGGTCGGCCACAATGAAGCCGTGACCGCGTTGTTGGGGGCTATGGAGGATTGCTCAGACCTGGTGCTCTCGATGATTCTGGATGCCTTGGGCCGCATGGGCACAGTTAAGGCCGCCTCGCTCCTCTTGCGCCGCCTGGAGATTTTTCCGGACGTGCTGCGCTATAAAGCCGCCAAAGCTATTGTGGATATTTTGGGTAGCCGTGCGTTGCGCCTGCTTTCCGCCACGGAACGGGAAACATTGCGGGTGAGTTTGCTGGATGCGTTGGACGACGATGACATCGAGGTGCAGGACGCGGCCATGCGTGGTCTTGCGGCTGTGGGCGGCGAACCTGCCTCCTGGGCGATCTTGAACATTGCAGCGCACCTGGAGCCGGATACCGACTCCGAACGATTGGCTACGGCCATTCGGTCATTGTCGGCCATCGGCATGACGGATGCCCTGCGCAAGGGGTTGGAGAGCGGAGATCGGAGCGTGGCCTTGACCGCTATTGAAGCTCTTTCAGGCATCCCCACACCTGCGGCTGTTTCGGCATTGATGCAGACTTTTTCCGGAAAGCCCCTGGATACGCAACGAGCCATCGTCAATGCTCTGGCCATGATCGGCAATGAAGACGCCAAGGATTTCTTTGTAGAGATTCTTACATCCCATTATGATGGTAAAATTTTTCGTACGGCTCTGCGTTTTCTCGGGGAGAAGCTGAAAGCCGAAGACACGGAGGAGCTGCTCTTTTCTTTTCTCGATCATCGCTACAATGATGTGAAGGAAGCGGCGTTGGATGCCTGCATTGCCATCGGTACGCCTCTGATGGTGGAACGGTTTTGCGAGTTTTGCGGCAGCGAAGACGAGATCAAGCGGCTCATGGGCGTGTACGCACTGGGGCAGATGAATCCCCGTGAACATCTCGACGTCCTGCGTCGGGCTTTGACCGATCCCAGCCCGGATGTACGCAAGCTGGTATTGGAGGCTTTGGCGTCTCGCTGTTACGAGGATTTGGAGATATTGCCGTTGGTGGCTGAGCGGCTTCGTGACGAGAGTCCTGACGTTCGTCTCATGGTGATCGAGCTCATGGGGGCCTGTCCCAAGGATGATGTTGTCCCGTACCTTCTGGATGTGCTGGAAGACGAGAACGATTGGGTGCGCATTCGTGCTGCCGAAGCCCTCGGTGCCATGCGGGCGGAGCAGGCCGTTCCCAAGCTCCAGGCCTTGGTCGAAGCTCCGAACCGATTGGTGGGCATCAAGGCCCTTCAAGCCTTGGGGGAAGTCGGCGGACCGGAAGCTTTTCAGATTTTGTTGCGCCATTCGGGCAGCGAAGAACTTGAACTGGCAGACGCTGCACAAGAGGTGATCCAGGCCATGCAAGCCGTCGGAGGGAAGGAATAGATGGCTTCCCTGTTTTCCAAAACCCTGTCCGGTGATCGCGGCGTTAAGATCTCCGAAGCCGAATTTGTCCAGTTGCGTGATTTCATTTACGCCCAATGCGGTATCCACATGCCGGACAATCGCCAGTATCTCATGGAAAACCGTCTGGCAAACCGCCTGCGCGAATTGAATCTTAAAACCTATGGCGAGTATTATCATTATTTACGGTACGATTCGTCTCGTCGTCAGGAATTGAACAAACTTTTTGAGGTGATCACTACCAATGAGACGAGTTTTTTCCGTAATCCGCCTCAGATCAAGGTCTTCCAGGATGTGATTCTTCCTGCACTGGTGGAGAGCAAACGCAAGTCCGGAAACCGTAAGCTGCGTATCTGGTCAGCAGGGTGTTCCACCGGAGAAGAACCCTATACTCTGGCGATCGTTCTGCAGGAAGTACTGGGGGCGGAGTTGGCTTCCTGGGATGTGAAGATTACGGCCAACGATCTCTCTTCACGCGTTCTCGAAGCGGCCAATGAAGGTGCATTTTCCGGTTATGCCCTGCGCACCACGCCTCCTGAGATCGTTCGTGCCTATTTCGAAGGCGATGGTCGTGTTTTTCGCCTGAGACCGCAGCTCAAGCGGTTGGTCACCTTCCGTCAGATCAATCTCAATGATCGGAGCCAGCTCAGGACCATCGAATGTTCCGATATCGTTTTTTGCCGTAATGTGATTATCTATTTCGACGAAGACATGAAGCGCCGCGTCATCAACGCATTTTATGACAACCTGGGCAAGGATGGCTACTTGTTCATCGGGCATTCCGAGTCATTGCATAATATCTCTCGTGCATTCAAGCCGGAGCATCACCCCGGAGCCATCGTGTACCGGAAACTTGACTAGGGAAGCCATTCTGGCCGGATGCAGAGAGAGGGTATGTCGAGATGTCAGGCCGGACATGCAATCCTAGTGGGGGGGGGGAGCAAGGGTAGGCTTCCAGAAGGCATTCGGGACGAAGCGGCGGCGAGCAATGAACGGTCGAGCTGCGCGGAGAGGAGTCCCGGTGTGTGATGGCCTTGCTGTGCTACCGGACCGTATGGATCAGTCTGCTCTTCATTGACAGGTTGACAAAGGGCGCGCTCAAGAGGGAAGGAGAAGCGGATGTCGAAGCATATTTTGATCGTGGACGACTCAAAGACCGTAAGGAATCTTGTCGCCTTCATCATGAAGAAAGAAGGCTTCAAGGTCACGACTGCCGAGGACGGTTTGGACGGTCTGGAGAAGTTATACAATGCCGGCGAGGTTGACCTTATTGTTTGCGATGTCAACATGCCGCGCATGGACGGCTTGTCCTTCATCAAAGCGCTCCGCGAACAAAAGGCGTATCGGGACATGCCGATAATCGTTCTTTCCACAGAAGGCGAGGAAAAGGATATCGAGACGGGCATAGCCATCGGTGCCAATGTTTACATGATCAAGCCCGCTCAGCCGGAAAAGCTGGTTAAGAACGCGAAGATGCTGCTGGGGTAAGCATTGCCCTGGTGGCGTGGTTTTCCTTGTGCGGGAACCGGACGAGGGATGAGAGACCTACGACTCGCCACAGGGGGCGGCTCATGAGCCAAGAGTACATGGACCCGGAACTTCTCTCCGATTTTTTCAATGAAGCCAGGGAGCACCTGGAAACTATTGAACCCAATTTGCTGCAACTTGAGGCCAATCCTCAAGACTTGGCCCTGCTCAACGATATTTTTCGGCCCATGCATTCCCTGAAAGGTGCTTCGGGCTTTCTCGGTTTGAACAAGATCAACCGGCTGGCGCATAAGGCAGAGAACATACTTGACGACCTCCGTCAGGGGACGCGGGCCGCCACTCCGAGGATCATGGACCTGATTCTTTCCGCGACTGATGCCTTGCGCACCATGGTAGAAAGCCTGGAAGATACTGGTGTCGAAGGAAACGCAGATATTCAGCCGATCATAGACAGCATCGAGGCTCTGCAAAAGTCCGGTTCGCAGGGCAAGCCTCAGTCTACCAAGGAGATTCCCGTGGAACCGAAACCGGCACAAGTCAATGCAACCGAAGCATCTGTCCGCTCCGAGAACGCTCCGCCGAAGAATCCCACTGCGGAACGGAATGATTCCGGTCCGCGCTTCCATCTTGAACCCGATCCGGACTTTGATGCCACACCTTATGCCCTGACCACGGTGGGCGAAGGACATTTGACGGATTTTTTAGAAGAAGCCCAAGATATTATAGAGGATTTAAACCGCTCGCTTGTAGAGCTGGAGGGTGATCCCCAAGGCGCCGGAGAATTGGTCAATGACATTTTCCGTTATTTCCATAACCTTAAAGGAAATAGCGGTATTATAGGTTTCAAGGAGCTTAATGCCCTGACCCATGAGGCTGAAACTCTGCTGAACAAGGTTCGCAAAGGTGAGATGGCGACTTCACAGTCGCTTTTCGACTTACTGCTTGCCGTTGTGGACCTGATCGAAAACATGGTTGCGCACGTAAATCCTGCTTCGGGTGAAGTTGTTCCAACGGATAACGTGGCGATGATCGAGTTGCTGCAGCGCGCTTATGAGGACGGGGATTTCCCCGAAATGGGCGGAGGGCATGCCGCTGCCGGAGAAGCGATGGTAGAGGTCCCGACGGTTGAAACGGTCGCTACGGCCGAAGTTGAGCTTGTCGCTGCCGGTTCGCATGAGCGTGCAACCGGGGGGGGAGATACGCTCGCCGAAGAACAAGAAGCCATGGCGTTTGACCCCGAGGATGTGGTTATCTTCGAGAATGCCATGAACCAGCAAATTGACAATCTTCAGTTGGCACTGGTTGAATTGAAAAAGGACGGAACGCAGACTCCGTATGTGGATGGCCTGTATCGTTCCTTGCAGACCATACAGAATTCTTGTGGTTATATGGGGTTGGATGAATTGCGGGACTATGCGGAGCAAACCGCGGCGCTGGTGGATCAGGCTCGTCAGATCGGAGATTTCAGCATTATGCTGGATATTATGGGGCAGGAAATTTCAATTGTATCCGAGCGGTTACGCGATGCTGTCAACGCAATGCGCCTGGCCGGGACCGATTCCGCTCTTTCCTCCGAGTCTGCGCCGGCTATTGTGCCGCCCGCGCAGCAAATCCAGTCGGCACCCGCCTCAGATCCAATGCCGTCGACATCCAGGCCTGCCGATGTGAGAACGCCCGAGCGGACACCAGAGCGGACACCCGAACGTCCGACACCTCCCGCCGAGCCCGCGATTGCCGCTACAGCGCCGAGCGCCACTGCCAAGCACAAGACCGCCAGCACGATCCGGGTTGACCATCAGAAGCTGGATCATCTCATGAATCTCATTGGTGAATTGATCATCAATCGCAATCGTTATGCACTCTTGGCACGTGCCCTTGAGGAGGGGCAGGAAGAGGTGCATTTGGTGGCCCAGCAGCTCACCGAGACCACCTATGCCATGGCCCGCATTTCCGATGATCTGCAGGACACGATCATGAACGTGCGCATGGTCCCGGTGCAGACGGTTTTTTCCCGGTTCCCTCGTTTGGTGCGCGATCTTTCCCGGAAGAGCGGCAAGCAGATCGATTTGATTACCGAAGGCGAGGAGACCGAGTTGGACAAGAGCGTTGTGGAAGAAATCGGCGATCCGCTGGTACATCTTGTGCGCAATGCTGTCGACCATGGGTTGGAGACAGAAGAGGAGCGCGTCGCCGCAGGCAAGTCCCCTTCGGGGCATGTCTGGTTGCGGGCCTATCACAAGGGGAATTCCGTAGCGATTGAGGTGGAGGATGATGGTCGGGGCATTGACCCGGACAAGATGCGCAGCGTGGCCGTGCGCAAGGGCGTTCTGAGTGCTGAAGAGGCTGCAAGCCTCGATGATCGCGAAGCGGTTGAGTTGATATTTCATCCCGGCTTTTCCTCCGCCGAGAAGATTACGGATATTTCGGGTCGCGGCGTGGGTATGGATGTAGTCAAAACCAACATCAAGAACCTCAAGGGCAGCGTCAATACCCAGTCCGTTGTGGGCAAGGGCACCAAGCTGACCCTGACGTTACCCCTGACCCTGGCCATCATTGATGCACTTATGGTGGAAGTGGCCGGTGAGATTTTCGCCATTCCTCTGGACGCCGTATCCGAGACCACCAAGATTCGCACGGAAAAGCTTGCGGATGTGAACAGCCGCAAGGCCGTGACTTTGCGCGGCGAGGTGCTTGGTGTGGTCGAGTTGGCGGAATTGCTGGATCTGCCCGTGAACAATGAGGAACGCTCACTGTTGCCCATTGTTATCGTGCACGACAATGAACGCCGCGTTGGTCTGGTGGTGGACCGTCTCCTGGAACGCCAGGAAATCGTGATTAAACCTTTGGGGCAATATCTCAGCGACTTTGATCTGGACGGGATTTCCGGGGCCACGATCATGGGGGATGGATCGGTGGTCCTCATTCTTGATCCGCATGAGGTCTATTCTCTGGCAACCTCCATGGGCCGCCCCCAGGCCCGGGGACTGGAACGCCCCAAGGGGCAGTCCCTCAAAGCGGCTGCCCAGGCGCTCGAGGCTGGACAGGTCTGAATCTGGGTTTTCTCAGCAAAAACGAAAAACGCCGGAAGATTCATACTCCCGGCGTTTTTCGTTTCTGCTTCCGATACAGGTCATGGGGCCAGCAGGCTCAGGGAGAGCAGGAGCGCCGTCAGCTGAACGCCCCAGGCCAGCAAGCCGCCCAATACTGCCAAGCCCTTGAAGCGGAGGGGCGTGGCGCTCCGCATGACGGGCAGCCACAGCAGACAGCAGAGCAGCGCTGCCCCCACTCCGGCATACAGGACCGGAGCCAGGGTCGAGGCCAGCAGGGCGGAACGGGCTTCCGGGTTCATGCCGAGCAGCAGCCAAGCCGGACCTGCCAGTTGCAGGAACATGAAGACGACGCCTCCGGTGACGACAAAGGGCAGGGCAAAGTTGTAATAATCCCGGCCATAATTATCTTTGTGGCGACGGTAAATCAGATAGAGAGCACCTAGCCCGCCGCCATTGGCCAGTCCGAGGATCAGATATTGTAGCGTGAAGGGCCAGACCGGAGAGTCGGCCAAAGGCAGTGTCGGCGTGATGTTTTCCGGCGCAATACCCGAGGAGAACGCAGCGAGGAATTCCGGTGCAATGATTACTCCGGCGGGAATGGTCGCCACGGCGGCCAATGCGGCAGCTCCCCCCAGAACAAGATGCAGGGCTTTGTTGTTGCGCATGCCTTTCCAGGTCAGGCGATACAGCAAGGTGAGAAGCAGGGCCACTCCCCAAGTGAGGCAGAAGGGCAGCGCCGGGCTGTGTGATGCGAATAGCCAATCCGTGAGCCAGGGAAGGTTGCGGCCCAGCAGTACCCCGCCCGCAGCGAACGCCGTGCAGGCGATCGCCAGAAAACACATTGCCATGCTGCTTAATTGTTGAGCCAGTTTGTCAGGAAAGGCCGTGCCGCGGGCCAGTCCGGTCGTTTCGCTTACCAGGGAAAGCACGAGCGCGCCCATGCCCGCTGTGGCGATCAGGCTGAAAAAGGCTGGAGCCGCAAGTTGTGCGGCGAGATGCAATACATCGGAAGAAAGATTCACGCTGTCTACTCCAGTCTGCGTCTTTTCAAGGAAGTGCGTGTCGGTTTCAGTCCGACCGACGCGGGGCTGAAGATGTCATTTCAAGATGAAAAATGCAAGTCTATGGGCGTGGTTCCTTGCCAAAAGCCCGCCTTTGGCCTATGCCTCCAGAAGTGAATCCTCGACCTATGGAGTTGCCCATGAAACCTCTCGTCCTACAGCTCATGCTTCTGGCCTTGCTGCTTGCTGCTTGCGCAGGCCCCATGGCCAAGACGCAGAACGCAAGCCAGGAATGGCGATTGCAAACGCTGGAGGAGCGGTTTCTAGACTTTCAGGAGGATCAGCGTCGCGAGGCAGAGCGGGCCAAGACGGCTGACGAGGCCCTGGCCAAGAAACTTGCCCAGCTGGAAGAGCGTGTTTCCAAAGCGCTGTATGGGGGCGCGGATCTGCCCGAAGAGACAACAGTCAAGGCCGAATCCATGATGGAAACGACCGCCACTGAGCAGCCCATGGCCGAAGCGGCCAAGCCCGCGGCCATCGAACCGGAAGAGCCGATGCAGGCGGCAAGTGCGCCTGAAGCCGCCGAAGAGACAGCACCAGATGCGGAGCCCGTGCCTGATCCGGCGCCTGATGTCGCTTCGGTCGAAGCTCCTGCTCCGGTCATGGCTGGTCCTGAAAGCGATGAGGAGCGTCCTTGGGCAAATGTACCCGGACCTGCCGTGGCACCTTCCGTGCCAGGGCCGGCACTTCGGACGGACACACGCAAACCGGTGCCTGCGCAGCCGGTCATCGCCTCAGCGCAGTCTCAGTATGATCGGGGCTTGGGGTTGGTTCGTGCTCATCGTCCCGATGTGGGACGTGAAGTCTTGGAAGGCTTTCTACAGAATTATCCGAGTCATAAGCTGGTGCCCAACGCCATGTATTGGATAGGGGAGGCCTATTATGAACAGAAGGATTATCCCCAGGCCATCCTGAGCTTCAAGGACGTGGTCGCGAAATATCCCAAACATCACAAGGCGCAGGCTGCTCTGCTCAAAATCGGCATGTCCTACCAGAACGTGGGGGACAAGGACAACGCCTTGTTTTATCTCCGTACGCTCGTGGAAGATTATCCCAACTCCGATCCCGCACGCGCTGCCCGGCAACTTCTGCGCGAAATCCCTAATTAGGCCGTATCTCGCCCAAGGGCAGGCCATGGATCTGAACAAGGAATTTTTCGCCTGTCTGGCCTTGCGGCATACCTCCCGACTTGGCCCCCGGACCTGGAAACGGATTCTCGAAGCATACCAGAGCGCGTATGAGGCGGTTCGTTGCGCTGCGGACTGGCCGACACGCAAGCTTGCGAATCGTTCGCTGGCCGAGGCGGTGACAAGCGAGGTCTGGCGCGCGGACGCCGAGGTCGAGTACCGGTCCACGCGAATGCGGCGGCTGGATGTCGTGACATGGTTTGACCCCCGCTATCCGCAACGGCTGCGGGAAATCGCAGACCCGCCTTTGTTGCTGTATGCGTCCGGAGATGCTTCGTTGTTGAGCGCACCGTCAGTGGCCGTGGTGGGAGCGCGTAAGAGCACGGAACATGGTTTGGCCACGGCCCGGCGTATCAGCGAAGAACTTTCGCGCATGGGCTTGAGTGTGGTGTCCGGATTGGCGTTGGGCATTGATCGCGAAGCCCATCTGGGTGGTCTCGTCGGCGTGGGAAGTTCCGTGGGCGTGCTGGGCTGCGGCCTGGATGTGAATTACCCCAAAGGTAATGCCGACGTCCGCGCCGAGTTGGAGCGGCGGGGCTGCGTTGTCTCGGAGTTCGCACCGGGAACTCCTCCCGACGGCAACAATTTTCCGCATCGCAATCGGATTATCAGCGGCATTAGCTTGGCCGTGGTCGTGGCCGAAGCTGCCGAGCGGAGCGGCAGTCTGATCACTGCCCGCCTGGCAATGGAGCAGGGCCGTGACGTCTTTGCCTTGCCAGGCCCGGCTGGACAGGCCGCCTTTACGGGATGCCACCGGCTTATCCGCGAAGGGGCCACATTGGCCGAGTCCGGCGAGGATATTCTTGCCGAACTGCGTTTCCAATTCGGTCCGGAATTGACGGGATTGCGCAATGGGCAAGCACCGCGGCGCACATCAGGATTGACTTCCAAGGTTGTTTCCCACGTTGACCAGGCTGTGATCCCTTCGGTCGCTCGACTCTCCCCTCCCGACGATCCCGAAGAGCGTGCGGTGTTCGACCTGCTCGACAAGGAAGGACAGGCGCATATCGACTCGCTCACCCGTGCTCTTGACTGGGAAAGTTTCCGCGTCAGCAGAGTGTTGCTGGTCCTGGAAATGAAAGGCCTTGTCCGGCAGTGCCCGGGAATGCGGTATTCTCTTGTCGTTTTTTAACCAAAGAACTGCTTTTTCTCCCGTAAAGGTGTAGGATGTACCCTGCACTCTTTCCAAAATGTTTTTCAAAGGAGAAAAATATGAACAAGTCTGTGTTGTTGGCGATAGCTGCCATGTTATTCTTCGGTCTTGCAGGCCTCGGCTATGCCGGGACCATGTTTGAAGGGCTTGATACTGACCACGACGGTATGTTGAGCGCTGAAGAACTCGGAAAAACCGGCGCAGATATTGATGCTGAAAGTTTTAAGGCCGTGGACACGGATCAGGATGGCGGCTTGAACCATGATGAATGGGCTGCGGGACGTGGTCAGCTTGGCTTTGGTCCCGGCCAAGGCATGGGTCAAGGCAAGGGCATGGGTCAAGGCCAAGGCATGGGGCAAGGCAAGGGCATGGGGCCGCGGGACGGCACTGGGCCGGCCGCTGCTACCGGCGATTGCAATAAGCAATAATATCTTCGACAATATCGGCCCGGCAAAAGCCGGGCCTTTTTTTATGCCGATCACCCGGGGCCGTCCGGTCAAGAAAAGGAATGGCTGCACCTCCTTGCCTTGTTCGACCGTTGGTCAGGGACGCTTTGCCTTCTTTTTCTTTTCATGGCATCTTCTGCGCCCTGCGCTTGGCGGATTCGTCTGATTGAGAGGTGTGTGCATGGATTGGAAATTGTTTTTTTCGGCTTTTGGTACTCTTTTCCTTGCGGAATTGGGTGACAAGACACAGCTCGCCTGTGTGCTCATGGCCGCACGTACGGAAAAACCCTGGGCCGTTTTCTTGGGGGCCTCTTTGGCCTTGGTGCTGGTCAGTTTTCTCGGGGTCATGTTTGCGCAGTTGATATGCAATTATGTGCCGCAGAATTTGATCAAGAAGGTTGCGGCAGTCGGTTTCGTGATCATGGGCAGCCTGATTTGGTTCGACAAACTGTGATCTCTGAAAAACGCGTTGCTTGTACTGCAAGGATTTTCTATACTTGGTCCAAGTAATGCAACGACTGGAAGCACATGCAAAAGATTCCGCTCAATCTGGCTAAGCCGGGTATGGTCCTGGCGAGAGCCGTCTCCCGAGACAATGGCATCACCATCGTCGCCGAAGGTGTGGAGTTGTCCGAGTCGCTTTTGAAGCGTCTTGAAGGCATGGGCATCGAACGGGTCGTGGTCAAAGGGAGTCCCGTAACCATGGATGGCGGGGGCAGCACTGCCTTTGATGAACGTCTTGCGCGGCTTGACCATCTCTTCCGAGCCCAGGAAAAAGATCAATGGATGCGCAAGGTCAAGGCGTTCCTTCGCAATTATTTCAAGTTGAAAGCAGCTGCCCAGGCCGCTGCCCAAACAGTGGAAACCGTGGACTCCGCGCAGGGTGAAAACGTTGCCGCCAATGGCCCGCAAGCCAACGGCATCGCCACCACAAAGGCAAAGGGCTAGGCCATGCCGGACGATCTCAAAACGCTGGTCAAGGGGCAGGTCCTGGCAGTCAAGGATTTGCCGACGTTGCCAGGCGTTCTGGACGAGGTGACCAAGCTTGTGCAGGACCCGGACGCCTCCACCGATCAGATCGCCAAGGCCATTTCCCGCGACCAGGTGCTTTCGGCCAAGGTCCTGAAAATGGTCAATTCGCCTGTCTACGGCTTTCCCGGGCGTATCAGCTCCATACAACATGCTTTGGTTTTGCTCGGTTTCAACGTCATCCGGGGCATCATCATCTCCACTTCCGTTTTTGATATGATGCAGGCGGCCATGGAGGGACTCTGGCAGCATAGCATCGGTTGCGCCACGGCCAGCGGTATCATTGCCCGCAGGGCCGGGCTGGATGATCCTGAAGAATATGCCGTTGCGGGCCTGTTGCACGATTTGGGCAAGGTCGTGGCTGCGGTGCAGATGCCGGAGATGCAGGAGCGGATTCGCGAAACCTCCAAAGCCAAGAATATTTCATTTTACGAGGCGGAGCGGCTGATCATGGGGTTTGGGCACGACCGCATCAACGCCTGGCTCGGGCGGCATTGGCGGTTGCCTGCCAACCTGCGCGAGGCCATGGCCTGCCATCACAGGCCGGAAACAGCCCAGCACTATCCGGAAATATCCTGCGTGGTGCACATGGGAGATTTCATGGTTCGCGCTTTTGAATTCGGCAATTCCGGAGATGACCATATATCCTATCTTTCGCCTCAGGCCGTGAATACGCTCAAGTTGCGCATGGCCGATCTGGAGCGGATTATGGATGAATTGTCCGATAGTTTTGTGGATATTACGGATTTGACCTTTTAGTCTTGTTTGTTTTGCGATGTCTTCCGCTTTGACGTCGGCCCCGGCCCGGTGCTACTTGTGATGCATGGACGCACGAGTCTCCCCCTGTTTTTTCCCTCGCACACAACGTATTTTCGTAGTTACGGACGACGACTCGCTGATTGAGTTGTTGAACGGCCTTTGGTGGCCCGGCTGTATGGAGTTTCTGCATTTTCACAGAGCGTCCGAAGCCCTGGATCTGCTGTTCGAAAATCCGCCCGACATGCTTGTGGCCGATCAGAGGTTGCCGGACATGACCGGCGCTCAGTTGGCCAATCTGGTCAAGGCAGAGAACGTCTACCGCCAATTGCCCGTGATTCTTTGCCTGGACCAGGAGGACATGCAGTATCCCTGGGACTGGAACGAGGTGGAAGTGGACGATTTCCTTTTTCGTCCCTTTCTCAGCGCCGAGGCGCGGGACCGTATCAATTTGGCACTGCTGCGCGCTCTGCGGGCACTTGACGCCAATCCACTTTCCAAATTGCCAGGCAATACCAGCATCATCCAGCGCACCCAGGATCTGGTGGACCGCAAGGAGAATTTTGCCTTGGGGTATGTGGATCTGGATCATTTCAAATCCTTCAATGACAAATACGGATTTTCTCGTGGCGACGAGATTCTGATGATGACTGCGCGGCTGATAGTGAACACGGTCCGAGACGTTGTACGAAACAAACAAGAATTGTCCTTTGTGGGGCATGTGGGCGGCGACGACTTTGTTTTCATCGTTGCTGCGGACCGGGCGGAGCAAGTCTGCAAGCGTATCGTGACGGCCTTCGACGCCATCGTGCGCGGGTTTTATGACCAGGACGACCGCAAAGCCGGAGGCATTCGTTCCACGGACCGGCAGGGGATCATGCGGGAATTTCCTTTCATGGCCGTGTCCATAGCCGTGGTTCTGAATACGGACGGCAAGATTCGACATGCGGGCGAAGTCGCGGCCAGTGCCGCAGGATTGAAGAAAAAGGCCAAGGAACAGCCTGGGAGCAGCTATGTCATTGACCGAAGACGCGCCTAGACTGCCCGAAACAGCAATGGGATTTCTGGCTTGGCTGCGCGTGGAGCGCGGCTATTCTCCGGCAACTGTCCGTAGTTACCAGACGGACTTGGTGCAATTCGAGGGATTTTTAGCTCGGCGCGGAACAGGATTGGAAAATTTTCAGCAAATTCAGCGCGACCATGTGCGTGGTTTCTTGGCCGAACTGCATCGGCGTGGCGTCAAGAAAAGTTCCATGGGACGCAAGCTTTCCTCTCTGCGCTCTTTTTTTCGTTATCTGGAGACGCAGGGCGTGCTTCAGGGAAATCCCACGCACAATGTGGGCAATCCCAAGCAGGATCGGCGCAATCCGCGTTCCCTGAATGTGGACCAGGCTGTATCGTTGGTGCAGGCGATTGTCCCGGCCAATGTGGAAGGTTTGCGTGATTTGGCCCTGGTCGAATTGCTGTATGGTTCGGGCCTGCGTGTGAGCGAGGCCTTGGGGCTGAATGTGGACGATCTCGACCCCGGATCGGGCATGATCCGTGTTTTCGGCAAGGGCTCCAAGGAACGTCTTGCGCCTTTGAGCACCGCCAGCATCAAGCGATTGCAGGATTATCTCGTCCGGCGTCATGAATTGTTTTCTGATGTGTCCGAACCGGCGCTTTTTTTGGGAGCGCGCGGTTCCCGGCTGAACCGGCGTCAGGCCAATCGTATCGTGGCCGCCCTGGCAAAGGCGGCCGGGCTTCCGGAGAATGTCCATCCGCATACCCTGCGCGGGAGCTTTGCCAGCCATATGCTTCAGGCGGGCGCGGACCTGCGCGACGTGCAGGAGTTGCTGGGTCATGAACGTATCTCCACGACCCAGCGTTACACAAGCCTGGACTTGCAGCACGTCATGAGGGTATACGACCGGGCGCACCCGTTGTCCGGCTCGGGTGAAACCGAGAAACCGGGCAAGGCCGGTGCAGCGCGAAGCAGGGGCGAGCGTCCCGAGAATAAAGGAGAATAAGATGTCCAATCCCATGGTTTTGATTGAGACTTCCGAGGGTGATATCCTCGTGGAGCTGTATGAGGACAAGGCCCCGAAGACCGTGGCCAACTTTTTGCGTTATGTTGACGAGGAGTTTTACGACGGCCTCATCTTCCACCGCGTGATCAGCAATTTCATGATCCAGGGCGGCGGAATGAATATGATGATGAAGCAGAAGGAAACCCACGAGCCCGTCGAAAACGAGGCGGACAACGGACTCAAGAACGAACTGGGCACGTTGGCCATGGCCAGGACCCAGGATCCGCATTCCGCGTCCAGCCAGTTCTTCATCAACGTCAAGGACAATTCCTTCCTGGATTTCACGAGCCAGACCCCGGACGGTTGGGGCTATTGTGTGTTCGGCAAAGTCGTTGATGGTATGGACGCCGTGGAAAAAATCAAGAAAGCGCGTACCAAGACCGTGGGCTATCATGCCGACGTGCCTGTGGATCCCATCAGCATGATTTCAGTGCGCCGGTTCGAAGCTTAATTCGTTCCATTGCATTGACAAGGGCCCGGTGAACATGATTCGCCGGGCCTTTTCTTGTCCGGAGGGCAAGGTGGTGGCTGTGGCGGGGGAAAAAAAAGGCCACGGCGTGAACCGTGACCCTTTGTTTGCATTGTCGGGGCTGGATCAGGATTTTTTGGGCTCGGACTGCAGGCAGTCGGGCAGGCAATCCTGCAGCTTGTCACTGACTCTTTCCTGCATCTGTCCCAGGTATTGTTTGGCTTCTTCCTTGCGGCGAAGGGCTTCTTCCTGCATTTGCTCCAGGTACTGCTTTGCGCCTTCCTTGCAACGGGCGGCACTGTCCTGCACCTGTCCCAGATACTGGCGGGCATTTTCGGCGTAGCGTGACGCTTCAGAGCTGTATCGGAAGGCCTCTTCCTTGAGTGAACTGAAGAGATCCTTGACCGTGATGATTTTGTCCACCAGATAGGCATTGGCACCGGCAAAGGCGAAGCCGTGTTTGAGCAGGCCTTTTTTGGCGTTCATCAGCGCCTTGGCGATGCAGTAGGGGCCGGCTTCCTGGGGACAGGAGGCTAAGCATTTATACGGGCATTTGTGCGGTTTGAGCAGACCGTCCTTGACCTTGTCGAGGAAGGCGTTGGCCACGGCGCGTCCGGGCAGGCCCACAGGGCTTTGGATCACGCGCATGTCTTCTTTTCTGGCGTTCACGAACGCCTTTTTGAATTCGATGTCTGCGTCGCATTCCTCGGTAGCCACGAAGCGCGTGCCCATCTGGACGCCGGCGGCTCCCATTTCCAGAAAGCGGCAGATGTCCGCGCCGGTGTAAACGCCGCCTGCGGCAATGACAGGGATGGGACGTTTGGCGACCAGTTCGAATTCACGCACGGCTTCAATGGTTTCGGGCAGGATGATTTCCAGGGCATATTGCGGATCGTCGATCTGCTCCGGCTTGAACCCGAGGTGACCGCCAGCCTTGGGGCCTTCGACCACAAAAGCGTCGGGAAGACGGTTGAAACGTTTGAGCCATTTCTTGCAGATCAGTTTGGCGGCGCGTCCAGAGGAAACAATGGGGACGAGCTTGGTGCGGATCTTGTCTTGCAACTCTTCGGGCATATGGGCGGGCATGTCCAGGGGCAAGCCCGCTCCGGCAAAGATCACGTCGATCCCCTCGCGCACGGAAGTCCGCACTAGTTCGGCGAAATTGGTCAGGGCGCACATGATGTTTACGCCGATGACGCCGTCGGAAAGTTCGCGCGCCTTGCGGATTTCGCGTTTAAGGGCGCGGATGTCGGCTTCCTCAGGGTTGGATGCCCTGTCCGGTTCGTTCATGCCGATCATGGGGGTGGCGATAACGCCGACTCCACCTTCGTTGGCTACGGCGGACGCCAAGCCGGAAAGGGAAATACCCACACCCATGCCGCCCTGAACGATGGGCAGCCGGGCTACCAAGTCGCCAATGCGCAAGCTGGGAAGATTCATTGATTATTTCTCCATGTAGAAGTGGTCCACGGGAAAATACGTATACCCCGTGCGGGTGAGTGCATACCCGCTGGGTTCAAATCAGGCAAGGTATTTCTCCGTCACCAGTTGGGCAAAGGCGAGTGAACTGGTGAAGGCTGGGGAGATGGAGTTAAGAATGTGCAGACAAGGCCCTTTTTTTTCTATCACAAAATCCATGACCAATTCGTGTGTTTTCAGATCGATGAGCTGCGGGCGTATTCCGGCCTTGGAGGTTGGTTCAACCCATTCGGGCTCCAGTTTTTTGACCAGTTTCCGTGCATCGTTGAAAAATGATCTAAAGATATACTTCTTTGGTTCCTCCATGGCAACCTTTCTAAACTTGGAATTATGAAAAAATAATACGGAATCTCGCCAAAGAATAGAAAAAGCCTCCCGATCAGCACCTTGCAGCAGTCCGTAGTTTTCCCGTCCCAATGCCGGAATGGCTGTCGGGCCGAGATAGACCTCACCGTGAACCGATCGGGTGAAGTGTATGCCCAGGAAGGGGTTGCGTACATCGGGCACGGGGTAGATATTGCCGCGCACCATATGGGCGTAGTCTTTGCGTAGTTTTTTGTAGATGCCCTTGAAGGGTACGAGCCGGTAGTTGAGTCCTACCCCGAAGCAGTGCGCAACGCGATCACTGAAGGCACCCGCGGCGTTGATCAATTGGCTGAAGGCGACGCGGCCCTGTGTTGTGCGCATGGCGTTGTGCCCAAGGGCCGAGAGGAAGCGGGCGTTATAAAGGAAGCGGACTTTGCCGCTTTGCTCCAGCTCATGGCGGAGGCATTGCAGCACGGCCTTGGGGTCCACCTGCGCCGTGAAGTGGGAATAGAGTGCCGTACCCGTTGTGCGGGCGTTAGGCTCGATTTCGGCAAGCTGTCTCTCGTCCACCAATTCGACCCGGGCTCCGTTTGCCGTGGCCCGTTCGTGGAGCAGCCGCAAGGCCGGGAGTTCCGATTCTTTTCTCGCCACCACAACCTTGCCGCAACGCAGCAGGGGAAGATTGTTTTCTTCGCAATAGGCCTGCATGGCCAGATTGCCTTTAAGGCAGACCTGGGCGCGCAGGCTGTCCGGGGCATAGTAGATGCCCGCGTGCAATACGCCGGAGTTGCGGCCGGACGCATGACGTCCCGGCTCCGGTTCCTTGTCCACCACAAGTACATCATGTCTGCCTTGGTGCAGCAGCTCTCGCGCCAAGGTCAGGCCCACGATGCCTGATCCCAGAATCACGGTTTCCGCGCTATGGTCGTATGCTGTCGTTGCCATGAAGGGTGTCAACTTGCATTTTTGGAAGTATCCAGCAATTCGAATCCTGTGGCTTGGTCGCGTTTGCGGATCATGTCCAGGTCAAGCATCTCCATGATCACGACTTCGCCCACGGTCCAAATGTTCACGCCGGGCCGGACGCAGCCCGTGCGGGTGCCACCGTTTCGCCCGAGGGCTGCGTGCATGTGCAGTCGGGGCATGCCGGATTCGTCTGGGAAGATGGTGCCCACGGCTGCGGCCTCATGAACGCCCTGGAGATTGTGGATCATGGGTACGGGCGGCAGGTCGTCGCCGCTTTCGGCCGTGTCTTCGGGGCCGACCACGATCTGTCCGCTTCCAATGCCGCCCACAAGCCAGCAGGCGGCACGTGCGAGTTTGTTGCTTGCGGCAAAGGATTCGATGCAGTTCGGAATTCTGTCGCCGTCTTCGAGCCGCAGCACAAAGATTCGTCCGATTCGTCCTTCATCCACCTTCATTGTCATCTCCTATCTGCCGCAGGGGCCGCGATAGTCGCAATACTCGCAGTATGGGCCTTCCTGCGGGGCAAACGTCCCGCCCTGCATGAGAAGCAGGGCCACGGCTTCAAGCAGGGTCCGGCATTGGTCGCGCACGGCTTCAATTCGCTCTTCCTCCGTCCAATTGGACGGGAAGAGATTCGTTTCGGTTCCTTTTCCCTTCAATTCAACCCAGGCGGCATCATAGGGCGGTTCACCTTGCTGTTCAAGATACATGTGCAGGTAGGCGGGCAGTTGCAGCTCCTGCACTTCGTGCTGCAATTCGCGCAACAGCTCCCGATCATCCGGGTCAGGTTGTGCCAGACGTTCCCAAAGCCGATCATTGTCCCAGAAGCCGCGTCTGGGCTTGTGCACGGTGCCGGTCTTGTAGTCCAGCACCAGAATGCCTTTGTCGCGCCGGTCCACACGGTCCAATCGGCCGTGCAGGCGGATGCGTCGGTCATTGACCTGAATGTGTCCTTCCGTGGCAAGCTCCAGTCCGAGTAGCTGCGTGGGCTGTTGATTGGCCAGGAAGGTGCGCAGGCGCATTTTCCCGGCCTCCAGCAGGGCGCGTTGCGCATCCAGGGGCATCCGAGGGAAAAAGTCGCTGGTTTCCAGGCGGTTTTCATAGAGCCGGGAGAGTTCGGTGTTGTCCAGAACGGCTGGATCAATATGCTGGCCCAGGTATGGCGTGAAAAAAGCGTGCAATGTTTCATGCACCACCGATCCCAATCCGGCGTGGTCGTTGTCTTCCAGCATTTCACGCACGGGCTTGATGGCGGCGAGCACAGAATAATAGAACTTTTTGGGGCAGCGCAGAAAGCAATCCAGTTGAGAGAGGCTGAGTCCAGCCGTGTCCAGGTGCTCCAGCAGCCGGGCTTGAAGAGCAGGAGTGCGGTGAATTCCGTTCAGCCCAGGACGTATTGGGTCGGAGCGGTAGCGCACGGCGCGCAAGGGCGGGGCGTCGCCGGGGCGGATAAGCTGTCCCAAGGCCTTTTCCTGTTCCCAGAGGAGTTGCTCCACATAGCGGGAACGCACGCTTTTGCCTTCCAGGGCACCGGGCTGCACGCCGCACTGATAGAGCAATACGGCTTGGTCTGCGCCCATAACCAGCCTATGGAAGTTGTAGGCCGAGACATTGTCCCGTTCCCGTGCATCGGGCAGACCAAGCAGGCCGCGCAGGGCGTCGGGCAGGAGCGGGTCCACTGGATTGGTGCCTGGCAGTCGTTCCTCCACCGCGTCGAGTACGAAGAGCCGCCGGAACTTGAGCAGCCGCGTTTCCAGTACGCCCATGACCTGGAGACCGGTTAACGGCTCGGCTTCAAAGGAAACACGTTCCGCGCGGCAGAGCTGGCGGAACAACGCGAAGAGCGTGCCCCGGCTGAACGTGTCGCGGCTCAGGGAACTGGACAGCAGTTGGGGCACCACGCTTGTGAGCAGACGAGCGAGATATTCGGCGTCCGTGACATAGCTTTTCCAGAGGTGCCGCCCCTGGCGCAACAGCAGCCCGGCAAGATGTTGCAGGGCCTTGGCCAGCGTTTCCAGGCTGGACACGCTTTCGAAGCCGTCCAGACAGGCGCCGAGAAGGGCCAGGCGGAGTGGTTCGACGGATTCGCTGTCCAGATCGTCCAGTGGTGCTTCCCCATAGGGGGGAATCCATTGCATGGGGTTCTGCATGGGCTCGCCGGAACGTACCGCGAATTCCTGCCACTGGAGAACGGTGCGCAGGGGCATGCCGTTGTCGGCACGGAGCATTTTCATGTAGGGGTGGCGCAACAACTCGATCACGTCGCGCCAATAGTACAGGCCATCGCGGATCGCTGTTTCGTCCCGGTTTTCCTGGCATCGCAGCACGCACTCGACGAGCTGGTAGAGGGCGGTCCGTTCGAGCGGGTAGCCCATGGAGACGTTGATCTCCCGGTCCGGCAGATGGTGCAGCACGGGCAGGAGCGCACCTTCGTCCGGAAGTACGATGGCTGTGTCCGCCGCGTCCGGATCGGCGGAGAGTTCGTCGCGCAGGGCCGAAAGCTGGGAATGCAGGTCGAATCCCTCGTAAAACGTAATGCGGGGACCGGCGTCGGGATGAGGGCGGGGACCGGTCTGGACCGGGCGGGCGCGCCAGCGCCGGAGCCAGTTGCGGTGCTCCACCACTGCGGGGTGGCCGGATTCGCCCTGGGTCAGTGAAGGGTCCGTGTGCCAGTGGATATCCAGAAGGTCGTCCTGCCAGAGTCTGCGGAAGAGCGCGTCCTCGGAGCCGGAAAGCGCGTAGAAGCCTGCCGCAAGTATCTCCTTGCCGCGCAGGAGATCGACCACTTGATCCAATTGACTGGTCACAAGGCGGCAATCCAAGCCGGGCGTTGTCCAGCCTCTTGTTTCCAGTTTCTGCACGTAGGCGGCATGGAAATGGCCCAGATTGGCCAGCAGGGCCGCTGCCCAGTCGATGACTTCGCCTTCCAGGTGCAACAGGTTGTCTGGTTCGACACCCTGGCGCAACAGCTCTTCGAGCAGCGACGCAAGACGTACGCCCCAGGGCAGAAAGCGTTCTCGCTCCAGGGGCAGGTCCGAAAGCGGACCTGATTCTTCATGTTGAAGGCGGACGGCAATGTCGTAGAGCAGGCCGGCCTGGTCCAGTCGTTTGGCGGGCCGTAGCGGACGTGGTGCGAGATCGCGCCGCAATCCGCCGATGAAGTCCTCGAAAGAGAGCAGGGCAGGCAACAGTCTGGGCCGGGACAGTCCCGGTTCGGTCGCAAAGAAGCGTTTCAGGTAGAGGGCCGGGCGCCTGTGCGGGAAAATGGCCATGGTGGTGCGGGGATCAGCCTGGGCAAGAGTCTGTCCCAATTCGCGGATGAAGTCCGCGCGCCAGTCCACGATCTTGATGGCGCGATCAGACATGGAAGCCTCCGTCCGCAATCACGGCTTCGGTTTCACGCAGGTCGAGATAGATCAACGTGCCGCGTACAGGACGATCCGGAGTCATGGCTGCGATCAGATTCATATAGCGCCGCACCTGAATATGATGTTCCGGGTCGCGCTGGCCGGTCTTGAAGTCGAACACGATGCTTTCGTCCGGGCCGAAGAGGATCATATCCGCCCGGTAGAGTTGATCCTCCCCGGATTCGCCCAACATGTCGGCCTCGCGTAGTCCTTCGTGCAAGGCTTGGCGAAGTTCCGGGCGGCCCATGGCCCAGCGAACCATTTCCGTTACATCCCGTTCCAGTTCGGAGCGTTCCGCTTCAGAGAGCAGGGCCAGGGTGGGAAATTCCAGGAGAGCGGCCTGGGCGGCATGGCGGGCGTCTTCCTTGTCCGATTGCGCGTCGTGACCATGCACGCGCAATCGCTCCATGGCTCGGTGGGCCACGTCGCCGCGCAAACGGGCCGAAAGGTCCAGCACTTCCTTTTCCATGTGGCGATAGACACGCAGGCGGCGTTGCCAGGAGGGCGGCTGTTGGGGTTCGCCTTCATCGTCCAGTATTACGGGTGGCAAGACCGCCAGGACCGGCTTTGCCTCGGGAGGGGCCAGGGGGCGGGCCGCTGCAACGGGTTCTTGTCCGTATTCCATAACAGGATTGTTTTCTGAAAGCTCAAGGGCCAGTTCCATAGCCATGGCGACAGGAGCGCTGGGCTTGGGAGGCGCATACCAGACGTACAGTTCCTCGCGGGGCCGGGTCCAGGCCACGTAGAGCATGTGGAGATCTTCAAGGATGCCGTCCCGCTTCCGGGCCTGGAATTTCACGCCGAGCGCCTTGGTGCAGCGGGTCAGCATGCGTTTGCCGTACAGGTCCATGCAGATCAGGTCCGCATCGTTTTTTCTGGCCCAGTTATGGAAGGGGGCCAGGACCACCGGGAATTCCAATCCCTTGGATTTGTGGATGGTCATGATCCGTACGGCATCGACATTTTCCGGCAGGGGAACCTTTTCCTCCCCGCTTTTATCACTCCAGAAGCTCAGAAATGCTGAAAGCGAGCCCAGCCCTTGTTCGCCGGCTCGATGCAAAATTTCCAGGAACCGGCGTACATAGAGTTCCGCGCCCGGATAGCGTTGCAGCACCCGGAAACGTTCGAGGATTTCCGCGGTCAGATCGTAAGGCGTCATGAGTCCTGATTTGCTGGCCAGAGGACGTAAGATATGCTGCCATTGATCGGGAAAGCTTTCGCGTAGCGCCTTCCACAAGGGTTGGCCGCGCCTGCGTTCCATGGCCAGCCAGTCATGCATCTGATCGGCGTTCAGGCCGCTTTCGGACAGAAAGAGTTCCTCGCCGAGCAGAAATTCCGCCAGGGCTGGGTCATTTTCCGGCCATTCCAGAAAGTTGAGCAGGGCTGCGAGCTGGCGCACGACCGGATGACGATCCAGGCGCAGGCTGTTTTCCGTGATGACGGGAACCCCTCGGGCCACCAGCCTGTCGCAGACCAGGGCTGCCTGTGCATGCGTGCGGACCAATACGGCCACGTCCTTCCAGGGGCGACGTCCGGCAATGGTGTCGAGCAGGCGTGTTTCCAACGCGTCCAGGGCTGCGCCTTCCGGGTCGTCGGCGTTGTCCAGTCGCTCCACACGCACATACCCGCCGTGGGCGTTGCTTTCGGGGGGCATGGACTGATGCGCATCATGGAATTCCCGGCCCATGGCGCGGGCCAGCGCGGCGATGTCGTCGGGGGAAGCCTTGTCGCCAAGGCAGGCTGCTGCCAGTTCCGCGTTGAGGTCGGTATCTGCGAGCCGAGTGAAAAAAGAGTTGTTGAAGGCCACGATCCGTTCGCGGCTGCGCCAGTTGTGCGGCAATGATGCGCGTTCATTGCGCTCGGCGATTTCCGCCAAGCCGTGTTGTTGCGGTATCTCGTCGAAGAGTTTGGCGTCGCCGCCGCGCCAGCCGTAAATGGCCTGTTTCACATCGCCTACATAGAACAGGCTGCCACCCTTGGACAGGCATTCCTCGGCCAGTGGCGTGACAACGGCCCATTGATCGCGGCTGGTGTCTTGGAATTCGTCCACAAGCAGATGGTGCAGGCGCCCGCCCAGGCGGCAAAAAGCATCGGGTGCGCCGCCGCCCTCGGTCAACTGTTGGAGCACCATGCGTTCCATGCCGACTTTGTAGACTTGGCCGCGCTCGCGTTCGACTCGTTCCAGCCGGTCCATGAGCAGTTCCGCCAAGCGCAGGGCCGGGGCGAGCCGAAAGGCTCCGCCAATGATCGCTCCCTCCCGCCGGAAACGGTCCAGGGTTTCCGTGAACCGGGCGTAGAGTACGTCGTCTTCCTGCGTCACAAGACCTTTGGAGTTTTTGTTCACGCAATCGGCCAACTCCGGCTTGGAAGCAAAAGCGGATTCCGGTGGTGCGTCGAGGAGCTGCACGTCGTGGCATTTGGCAAGAAACTTCAGAAAATTCTTATTACATTCGAATTGCTTGGACTGGATGCGTTCGTCCAGAGCCTGGACCGCCCGTTGAAAGGAGTCGAACGGCTTGCGCAGCAGGTTCTTCAGCTCCTCCTGGTCCGTGCAGAATTCGCCGCCTTCGGCCCGCAGGTGGCGGATCATCTCCTGGATGCGCGTACGCAGGCGGTCCGCCACAAAGAAACCATCGGCTTGTTCTTGCCGCAGCAGGGTGTCCAGGGCCTGCTCCAGCAGGTCGCGCTCGGGTGAGCTTTCCTCCTGGCAGGCGGCCTGAAATCGTTCCAGAACGGCCGTAAACAGGTCGTCATCTTCAAAAACCAGCTCGAAATCCGGAGGAACGCCCGCTTCCAGGGCGAAGATGCGCAGCAGCAGGTTGAGCAGACTGTCGATGGTGCGGATGTTGAGCTGATGGTACCGGCGCAGGATGCGTTCCAGCAATTGGCGGGCTTTTTCTGGCTCCCAGTCGGCCCGCTGGCCGTCGTCCAGACCCAGGGCGGTGCGTTTCAGCGCACCCACGATGCGTTCCTTCATCTCCGCCGCAGCCTTGTTGGTGAAGGTCATGGCCAGGATATCCGGCCAAGCATGGGCGGGCGGAGCAGTTCTGCTGCAGATGTAATTTGTGTCGGGTTTTTCCGCGCCAGCGAGCAGTCGGAGAAACTTTTCGGTCAGGCTGAAGGTTTTTCCCGAGCCTGCCGAGGCCTTGAGCTGCTTCATGCCGGCGTTCATGCGCCTTCCTCGCCGGCTGCGGTGCGCGCCGTATGCAGGATGGTTGTCCGGCTACGCAGACCACCGGCCACCACAAGAAACACGGCGCCGATGATCAGGCTGCTGCCGAGATAACCCCAGAAACCGAACTGCTCGTCAAAAAGCAGATAGGCCAGGACGGCGGCCACCAGGGGTTCCAGCGTGGCCAGCACAGCGGCTCGCGTGGCTTCCAGTCGCTTGAGCCCCGCATAATAGGCGGAGAATGCCCCGTAGGAGGTCAGGGCGGCCAACAGGAGCAGCAATATCCAGGCCGTGGGGGTTTTGGATTGGAAATGCACGAAGGGGAACAGGGTCAGGGCACCAACGGGCATGGCGTAGACGAAGATGGTGGGCGTGGCGTAGCGCGAAAGGTATTTTTTCCCGAAGATGTAATACAGCGCGTAGGTGAAGCCGGAGGCCAGGCCCGTGAACAGGCCGAGCCCGCTGAGGCTGATATTGGCCCCTCCGGCCATTTGGGGGCCGAGGCTGATCAATGTCACACCAAGGATGGTCAGGACGACGCAGGTCATCTTCAGCGGGGTGAGTTGTTCGCCGAGGACCAGCCTGGAGAGCACTGCCACCCAGGCCGGGGCCGTGTACAGCAGAACAGCGGCCAAGGCGATGCCTGCATAGTCGATGGCCAATTGGTAGGAACCATAAAACACGGAGATGCAGACCAGCCCGAAAAGAATCAGCGGCACGGCGTCGCGGATGGAAATGCGAATTTGCTTGCAAAGACTGGCATGGACCAGGAAAAAGACCCAGCCGAAAGCGGCGCGCCAGAACGCCGCTTCCAGGGGCGAGATGCCTTGGGCAAAGATGAATTTGGAGAGGGGGCCGATAAGGCCCCACAAACAGGCCGCGCAAAGAACATAGAGACAGCCGCGCAAGTCCACGGTTGATCCTTAGAGTTGAACTTTGGTGCCCAGGCCTTGTTCCACGGCCTTGGCGTAGATCAAAGCGCCGGTCATGACGTCATGGCTGGCGATCCCCATCAGCACTGCTCCGCGCAATCCTTCGCGTTGGCCGGGCCGCAGGCCGGAGCATATTTCGCCCATGTCGGCGTAAATCCCGCGTGTGTCCGGGTATTCGTCCTGGAAATAAATGCCCTGGTTCTGCGTCCACAGGTATTGGTTGCGGTTGTCCACCGTGAAATTTTCGTGGAAAACGTCTGCCGCAAAAGCGGAATCGTAGTCCACGGAAATGGCCAGGACGCTTTCCTTGAGCCATTCGCGCGGGATGAAGCGTTCCGGTTTCTCCACGATGGGCGTACAGGTAACGACCACGTCCGCGCCGGTGACACATTGGCGAACGTCGTTGGCCGGTACGAATTCCAGCTGTGGCAACTTGGAGCGCATGTCTTTCACAAAGCGTTCTGTTTGCGAGGGGAAAACGTCGTATACCTGGACACGTTGGAGATCAGGGAAGACTTCGGCCATGGCCATGAGGTTGACCCTGCCCTGAACGCCCAGGCCCACGATGGAGACGGTATCCGTATCCGGGTCGCCGAAATGGCGGGCGTACACGCCCGATGCCGCGCCCGTGCGCCAGGCCGTGATCCAGGCCGCATCCATGGCGGCCTTGACGATGCCGGTTTCCGGATCGAGCAGACAGAACAAGCCTGTGATGTAGGGCAGGCCCTTTCTCTGGTTGCGGGGGTAACCGGAAACGCATTTCACGCCGCAGGCGTCGATGTCGCCGCCTACGTGGCAAGGCATGGCGTGGACAAAACAGTCCTCGCGGGGGTGGACGCCGATCTTGGCTGGCATTTCCACTTCGTCGCGGCCCAGGGCCGCAAAACCGTCTTCAACAGCATCCATGACCTCGGGCATGGTAATGCCGAGGGAATCGATTTCCTGCATGGAAAGCCACAAGATCTCAAAGCTCATCATTGCCTCCGCGCGTTCAGGGGTTCACGGACACTGTTGTCCAAGGGCCCTTTTTTGTAGGCTCTTTCCACCTTAACGTAAAGCGCTCTTGCCAGTTTGTCGGGTGGGGGATACCAAAAGGCATGCAGGACAAGGAAAAGAGTTTCATCGTATCCGCGAGTCAGGAGGGCGTGCGTCTGGACAAGGCGTTGCTCGTCTTGTTGCCGGATTCCGGATTGCGCCAACGGCGACGGTTGGCGGAGAATGACCGGGTCTTTGTAGACGGTCTGGTGCGCGGTCCGGCGTGGAAGCTCCGGTCCGGGCAATATGTCGAACTGCTGCCCGATCCATCACCTGTTGCGCCGTGTCCGGATTTGGTCGTGGTTGCGCGCCAGGGAGGGTATGCCGCCGTGCACAAGCCTGCGGGGCTGCATTCCGCAACTGTTGTGGGCAGCGGCAATCCCAGTGCCGAAGCGTTGCTTGTCGCCCTGTTTCCAGGTGAGCATCCTGTCCTGCTGAATCGTTTGGACCAGTTGACATCGGGATTGTTGCTCGTGGAACTGGACGCAGGGGCTGGAAAACTGTTTCGCTCCCTGGAAAAGACCGGGCAGGTACGCAAGGAATATACCGCCAAGGTGGCGGGACGGCTTGATGAGCCACTGGAATTGCAGGCACGCCTCGACGTTGTGGATCGCGTCCGGACAAGGGTTTTGGATGACGTGGACCCGGATCCGGCCCGCTGGACCCTGGTGACGCCCTTGGCCTATGACGGGGAGCAGGACGCCAGTCTGGTGCGGGCAGTGATTCGGCGCGGCGCGCGGCATCAAATCCGTGCCCATTTGGCCCACGCAGGGCATCCGCTTTGGGGAGATCCGTTATATGGCGGCCGGTCTGCGGACCGCTTGTATCTGCACCACTGCCGGATCTGTTTTGACGGTTTTCAGGCGGAAAGTCCCATCGGCTGGGAAGCTACCGCGTTTTGATCCGGACTTGGTTTCGGCCGTTGTGTTTGCATAGGTACATGGCCTCGTCCACGCGTTTCAGCAATTTGTCCGAACAATCCTTTGGGGTCGAAATCACCCCTCCCACGGATACGGTCACGCGCAGATAGCGCCCGTCGGGCATCTCCAGCCCGCTGCGCTCCACGAGCATACGCAATCGTTCAGCAGTATTTCCGAGCGTTTCAATATCCATATTCGGCAGGATGATCAGAAATTCCTCGCCGCCCCAGCGGCAGACAATGTCGAGAGGGCGCAGGGCCGCAGAGATGGTTTTGGCCACCATCCCCAGCACGTGGTCACCTTCGGCATGTCCAAAAGTGTCGTTGACGCGTTTGAAGTGGTCCACATCCAGAAAGAGCAGGCCGAATGGCAGGCCGTATGTCGTGAAGTCGTTCAAGCGACGGGATAATTCCATTTCGCCCAAACGACGATTGCCGATCCCTGTGAGAGGGTCGGTAAGCACTTCCTGGCGCAGGCGTTCCATGTCTTGTATCGTGTCGAAACGACTTGCAGTCTGATGGAATACTTCCACCACGCCTACGATTTTATCGCCTTCCCGGAGCGGAGTGGCGCGTATTGAGACAGGGACACGGTGCCCTTGCTTGTGGTGGAGATACACATGGGCTTCTCTTGTCAGGCCGTCTTTGAGCGTGGCGCTCAAAGGGCAGCTGTGGGTGCATAACTCGACACCCCGGTCGTCCACGTGACGCAGGAGATTGTCCGAACAGCTCCTCCGCATCACTTCATCAGCCGTGAAGCCCGTGATGCGTTCCGCGCCTTTGTTCCAGAAGGTTATTTCGTGCCGTGGGGACAGGCAGTACACGCCTTCATCAAGGCTGTTCAGAATCTTTTCGTAAAATTCGTTTGTTATTCGATCCACAGTCACTGCGTTACTTTTCACCGTGTATGGCGTCAAGCGGGTTAGGTGTCGATCAGCCCGTTCTCTTTCGGGTCCACGTACAGGTAGCGTTTGATTTTGTGCGTCGGCGTCTTCTCAAATGGTTCCGGGTGTTCGACTATCTTCATGATTCGGGAAAAGGCCGAGACCAGGCCGTTGATCTCCAGTCGAAGATTTTCCAACGTCTCCTGAAGCTTTTTGCGAATTTCCGACTCGACCATGCGGTTGAAGTTGTGTGCCTTATCCAGCCATTCGTAATCCAGATGTACGCGGGCCGTGAGTTTGCCGTCCAGGCTGTAGACCAGGGATTCGAGAACGTATTCCTTTTCGTTGAGCAGGGCTTCGATTTCCTCGGGGTAGATGTTTTCCCCGCTGGGGCCGATGACCACGTTCTTGCTGCGGCCTTTGATGTAGACGTAGCCTTCTTCATCCTGGATGCCCAGGTCGCCGGTTTTGAGCCAGCCGTCCTTGAACACCTCTTTGGTCAGGTGGGGGGCTTTGTAATAGCCCTTCATGACGATGGGACCTTTGACCAAAATTTCGCCTTCCCCTGTTTCGGGGTGGGGATTGTCGATCATGATCTCCACACCGGGGATGGTGTAGCCGCAGGCGCGATAGCGCGTCACCCGGGGGTCGGCCCCGGTGATCATGGGGGCTGTCTCGGTCATGCCGTACCCCACGGAATAGGGGAATCCGCCGTTGCGGAGAAATCGTTCGACCTCGGCGGAAAGCGGGGCGCCGCCGATGCACATGCAGCGGATGTTGCCGCCGAAGGAATGGAGCAGCTTTTTGCAGGCCATGCGGTGCAGGGCTTTTTCCGTGGCTTTGAATCGGGTCAGGCCACGCATCAGGCCGCTGGAGCGCAGTTTGGGCAGGATGCGGTTTTTGTAAATCTTTTCGATGATCAGCGGGACGATCAGCAGAAATGTCGGCTTGATTTTTTCCAAGGCGGGCAGAAGCGTGCGCGGGGTGGGCGGTTTTTCAAGGTAGTGGACGCTTGCCCCGTAGAACAAGGGAATAACCAGACCCAGAGTGCATTCATACGTATGCGCCAGAGGAAGCACGGAAAGCATGCGCTCGTCCGGATTGAATTCCACGAGGTCCGCAGTTACCTTGGCGTCGTACACTATATTCTTGTGGCTCAGGACCACGCCTTTGGAGTGACCGGTGGTACCGGACGTATAGATGATGGAGGCGGTGTCGTCCTCCTCAATGTCCGGTTCCTTGCGGTCCAGCATGTTCAACGCATGTTTGCGCAGTCGTTCTATCTGTACCCGGCCGGCGCGGATTTTTTCCCGGAAGCGTTCCCGCAGGTCCTCCCCCGCGACAACGGTCAGGTCGTCCATGCGCAATACTGTTTCCAGGTTCGGAAATTCGCCGTTTTCGATTTTGCCCACGAGCCGTTCAGAAACGAACAGTGCCTTTGCTTCGGAATGGATCAGGATATGGTGCACGGCATTGTCGTGAAAGTCTGTGAGAATGGGCACGGCAACGGCGCCCATGGTGGTGATGGCGAAATAGGCAACGCCCCAGTTGGGCATGTTGTGGCTGAGCAGGGCCACGCGGTCGCCCGGGCGGATGCCGCGTTCGTCCAGCAGGCCGGAAAGAGCCCGGACCTGTTCGGCGAATTCACCATAGGTGATGGGGTCGCCGTCCACAAAGCCCAGAGCAGGACGCTCTGTAAACAAGCGCTCACTCCGGTCCAAAACCGCTTTGAGGGTAAGCTTTTCCAAAGGTTCCATCGCAATCTCTCCCGTTTCGCTCTGCACGACTAGGTCAGCAGGGCCTTGGCGAAATCACGGCCGTCAAAGGGCCGGAGGTCTTCCATCTTCTCACCCAGGCCAACAAAGGTGATGGGCACCTTGAATTGCAGGGCCACGGCCACGACCACGCCGCCTTTGGCGGTGCCGTCGAGCTTGGTGAGAATCAATTCGTCCAGATGGACTGCCTCATTGAACAGCTTGGTTTGGGAGAGGGCGTTCTGTCCGGTGGTGGCGTCGATGACCAGGATGGAGCGGTGTGGCGCGCCAGGGTGTTTTTTCCCGACGACGCGCTTGATCTTTTCCAGCTCCTCCATGAGGTTTGCTTTGGTGTGCAGGCGTCCGGCAGTGTCCAGGAGCACAAGATCATACCCTCCGGCAATGGCCATGTCCATGGCCTCGAATGCTACTGCCGCAGGGTCTGAGCCGGCTTGTTTGGCGAAAAAATCCGCGCCGACACGTTTGGCCCAGACTTCAAGTTGTTCAATGGCCGCGGCCCGGAACGTGTCGCCTGCGGCAATGAGCACCTTGCGACCCTGCATTTGGGCGCGATGTGCCAGCTTGGCGATCGTGGTGGTCTTGCCCACGCCGTTGACGCCGACCATCATGACCACTTCGGGCGGGTTCACCGCCTGGATGCGCGGCGGGGCCTTGAAAATGTCTTCCAATTCGGCCTTGAGCAGTTCCCGGAATTCCGAGGAATCCTTCAAGCCGGACTTTCGGGCGCGTGACTGAAGGTTTTTCAGCAGCATTTGTGAAGCTTCAAAACCTACGTCGGCCATGATCAGAATCTCTTCCAGTTCGTTCCAGAACGCGTCGTTCATCTCGCCATGACTGGAGATGAGGGTGTCGATGCGCTGGGTGATCTGGGCTTTGGTCTTGGCGATGCCCTCGGAGAGCTTGAGAAACAGCCTGTCGCGCTCATCCTCTTCGTCTTCCAGGTCCAGAGCCAGGGCCAGGCGGTATTGCAGTTCCGAGCGGAATTCCGAAATCTTGCGATAGCCCATCTGCTCAAGCCAGGCATTGAACCGGCTGACGAAATCCTTGGCTTCGCCGACCGGGGCTCCCAGCGCTTCAAAAAGAAAGAGCAGGCGTTCGTCGAGCACGGGGCCGGCCTGGGCCACGTCCGTGGTAATGACTTCCAGCCACTGGGAAAGCCTGGGTTCGGCCTGCCGCAGAGCCAGGGTCAGTTCATTCCGCCATGCGGCGTTGTCGCCCTGGAGAGCCGTGTCGGAAGCATGTACCGGAGAGCTGGCCTGCTCCGTAGGCTTGGCGTCGCCGCTCCAGAATTGTTTGATCTTGGAAAAGAATCCCATGGGAACTCCTGAAATCGTTTTTGGGTCGGGCTGGTTGTAGCCCAGGTGGGCTTCATGCGCAACAATGTTGCCATTTCCCACAAGGGGAGCTACAACCCCGGCCATGAAACGCATGAAAGTCAAAGACGTCCTGGCTGCGGACGCTGCTCGGGGCGAAATCGTCGTTAAGGGTTGGGTCCGCACCAAGCGCGACTCCAAGGGATTTTCCTTTCTTGAGCTGAACGACGGCTCCTGCCTCGGCAATGTCCAGGCTGTTATCGACCATACGCCCGTGATCGTTCGCGTGCTGGAGCAGATCAATACGGGCGCGGCCGTAGGCGTGACCGGAGAGATGGTCGAGAGTCCGGGCAAGGGGCAGAAGTGGGAGATACGCGCCAAGGCGCTGGAACTCTACGGCATTGCCGACGCCGAAACCTTCCCGCTGCAAAAGAAACGGCATTCCGATGAGTTCTTGCGCAGCATCGCCCATTTGCGTTCACGTACGAACAAGTTTGGAGCCATGTTCCGCATCCGTTCGGAAACGGCTTTTGCCGTGCATGAATTTTTCCGCAATCGTGGCTTCAGTTACGTGCACACTCCGATTCTTACGGGATCGGACTGCGAGGGCGCGGGCGAGATGTTCCGCGTCACCAGCCTGGAGCCCGGCCAGACCAATATGGATGACGACTTTTTCGGCAAGCGCGCCGCGCTGACCGTATCGGGCCAGCTGGAAGCGGAACTCATGTCCCTGGCCCTGGGCGATGTCTACACGTTCGGACCGACTTTCCGCGCCGAGAATTCCAATACGCCGCGCCATGTGGCCGAATTCTGGATGATCGAGCCGGAAATGGCTTTTGCCGATCTTGCGGACGATATGGACCTGGGCGAGTCCATGACCAAGGAAGTGGTCCGCATGGTGCTGGATCGTTGCGCGGACGATGTGGATCTGTTCGCCAAATGGGTGGACAAGGAACTCATGTCCGGGCTCACAAACATCCTGGACAACGAGTTTGTGCGCCTGCCGTACCGCGATGCCGTGGATATTCTACAGAAGGCGGATCGCGACTTCGAATATCCGGTTGTGTTCGGCACGGACTTGCAGACCGAGCATGAACGGTTCCTGACCGAGGAGCATTTCAAGCGCCCTGTGATCCTGTACAACTACCCGAAGTCGATCAAACCGTTCTATATGCGCTGCAACGATGACAACGAGACCGTGGCAGCCATGGATTTGCTTGTGCCGCGGATCGGCGAGCTCATCGGCGGTTCTCAGCGTGAAGAGCGTCTGGACGTGCTTGAGGCGCGTATGGACGAGATGGGCCTGTCCAAGGAAGAATACTGGTGGTATCTGGATACCCGGCGTTTCGGCAGCGTGCCGCATGCCGGTTTTGGCCTGGGATTTGAGCGCCTGCTCATGCTCATCACGGGAGTGACCAACATCCGCGATGTCATTCCCTTCCCGCGAACTCCGCGACATCTCGAATTCTGATCTATCCCTGGAACAGAAACAGTGAAGCCCGGTTGCTTGCCGGGCTTTTTTATTTATCGTCCCAGGCGCGTTGCGTCAGTTCACGGCTGGCGCGGTCGAACTCCTTTTGGGCGATTTCGCCCCTTTCCAATTGCTGCTTCAATATCCGCATGCAGCGTGCGAACTCAATGCCGTCCATGGCAACACCCGGACCGGAAGCGCCTTGTTTGGCGTCGGCATTGGGGCCCCAGTCGTTCATGAACCGTTTCCGTTCCGCCTGATTGTCCATGCGTCGCGAGTGCATGCGCCCTCCTTTGGCATTGTTGCGGATAACGGCAACGAACAGCGTCGCGATTGTGGCCAGAGCCACGCTGAGCCAAGCCAGAGTTGTTACGTTTTCGGTCATGCGTGATCGGTTTTGCCAAGTCGCAGAAACGTGGCGTCCGAGATGCCGCGCAAAAGCAAGTAGGATTCAGCGCGCAGGAGTATAACGGCCGTGTCCTGAGTCGCTGTAAAGTCTGCCAGACTGGGGATTCGTTCCAGCAGCAGAGAACGCAGTCGGTCGTATTCCTGTCCTTTTTCCAGCAGCCGGGCCTTTCCCGTGACGCTGAGGGCACGGATGGCGGCGCGGTCCGAGGCCAGGGGGCGGGTGTCGACCAGCAGCCCGACGCGTGCTTCGATGCGCAGATTTGCGGCCTTGCGGCTGTTGATGTTCGTCAACATGCAGACAGCGTCCTCGCCGGGCAGGACCGCATAGGCCATCAGGGACATGTGCGGGCCGCTTCCCGGTGCGGACGTTGCCAACACGCCCAGGTCCTGGGAACGAAGCAATGTGCGGGCTTCCTCAAGCAGTGCGTTTTGATCCGGGGTGAAGTCCATGGGGGCTCCTCCTGTTGCAGCCATTCTGCCTGGAAAATTCGTAGATGGGAATGAGAAAGGGCATCCAGCAGGATGCCCTTTGTGTCGTTATTTCAAGGGAACGTAGATGTCCGTGATGAGTTCCTGTGGAGGAGTTGTGTTGGGATCACTGCGGTAGATCTCGATGGAGGGCGTATCTCGGAGTTCCTGGCCGGATTGCGGCAGCCAAACCCCCATCAGGTTGTTGTAGGTTTCCTGGAGTCCCTCATACGGACCGATATGGCGGTATGTGCCCCAAAGCCCTCCAAATGCCTGTTGGATGCCTACCGGGCCTTCGGCCTGGATGTCTTCGGGAACGCTCAGACAGGCGTCGTAGCGTATTTTGTCCGGCGGGGTTATCTGGGGGTCGTCGTGACACATGCCCATGACCATGGTTTCCGGGCTAAGGAGTTGTTTTTCCGCAGCCCAGGCACAAAGCAGGTTCCAGGTGCGTTCTACCTCAAAATATGGCCCAGTGTGGCGCATGAAAGCAACTCGCACCGAGTCCACGGTCTTCACTTCAACGTTCATGGTAACCTTCCTCGGTTGGATGTTCAGGCCGTCGCGATCCTGCGGCGGCAAGTAGTGGACCCCCGTATTGGAAACGGAAAGAAATCGTTTCCTGGAGTCTTGACGGAACAAGGAGGGGGAGGCAGCAAAGCAGCGTTTGAAGGAACGGCTGAATGATTCCGTTGTCTCATATCCGGCCTCCAACCCAATGTCGGTGACACTACGCTCAGTGAACAGCAGTCGTTGGGCGGCACGCTCCAGACGTAAACGGCGCACATGCTCTCCTACGGATTCTCCGACCATCCCTTTGAAAAAACGGTGAAACTGGGCTGCGGAAAAGCAGGCCACGCCCGAGAGTTCCTGCATACTGATGTCCCGATCCAGGTTTTCCTGGATATGCTGGAGCACCCGCAGAATGCGTTCCTGGTAGCTGTTTTCCGTGTTCGGTTTCACTGTGTCTCCCTGCTTTCTGTCTTCCAACCTAAACGCAACCGACCACTTTTGCCTGACTGATTTTCTCATTTTTCAGGTTGCCGCCCTTTGCTTGGCCAACTTGACAAAGGACAGGCCTCCTGACAAACAGTCAAACTGTAGGACAATTATGCCCCAGGGTCCATCTTTTGACTCCAGCGAGGATCATGTGTCGCTTACTATTACGAAATTAAAGAACAGCAGGATGTACCAGCATGTGGTGTCTCAAATAGAGGAAGCCATGATTCGCGGGGAACTTCAACCAGGTGACGTGCTTCCCTCCGAATTGAAGCTGGCCGAAATGTTCGAGACCAGCCGGGGTACGGTGCGGGAGGCGTTGCGGGTGTTGGAGGAGAAGGGTCTCGTGGATATCCGTGTGGGCTTGGGCGGTGGAGCCCTGGTGCGCGAACCCGATGCGCACAAGATCGGGGAAAGCCTGGATCTGCTCGTGCGGCTGGGCCATGTGGGCTACGAGCATTTGGGGGAGTTTCGCGAGGCAGTGGAGGGCATTGTGGCCGCGCTTGCCGCAGAGCGGATCACGGTCGACGGAAAGTCCTTGTTGCTTGAAAAACTTGCGCAGGCACGAGCGTCCTTGGAAAAAGGCGATGCGGACGCTTTCCTGCGCGGGGATGTGGCCGTGCACATTGCCATTGCCGAAATTGCCGGGAATCCGCTGTTCTTGTCCGTTTTGCGCATGGTGCATGAAAATATCCTCAGCGCATTCGATCGGTTCAGTCTGCATGGTGAGGACACCCTGGAGGAAAACTGTCGCGACTTGGAAGGATTGGTTGATCTCGTGGTGACGGGGCGGGCTTATGAGGCTGCACAGGCCGCCCGGCAGCATGTACGGAAGTATAACCGGACCATGAAGGCGCAGTATGAAGAGCGCGAAACCAGAAGGAGCGTGAAATGAAGGCGCAGGACTACATCGCCCTGGAAAACCAGTACGGGGCGCACAATTACAAGCCGCTCGACGTGGTGCTCACAAGGGGCGAGGGCGTGTGGGTCTGGGATGTGGACGGCAACCGTTACATGGACTGCCTTTCCGCGTATTCCGCCGTGAATCAGGGGCATTGCCACCCGCGCATCCTGCAGGCCATGCGCGAACAGGCTTCGCGGTTGACCTTGACCTCCCGGGCCTTCCGCAACGACCAGCTGGGTTTGCTCTATAAGGAGCTGTGCGAATTGACCAATTCGCACAAGGTGCTGCCCATGAACTCTGGGGCCGAGGCTGTGGAAACCGCGATCAAGGCCGTGCGCAAGTGGGGGTACAAGGAAAAGGGCGTGTCCGAGAACAAGGCAGAGATCATTGTCTGCCGCGACAATTTTCATGGCCGTACCATCTCCATCATCAGTTTTTCCACGGATCTGACCTCCACCACCGGGTTCGGACCGTTCACTCCGGGCTTCAAGATCGTTCCGTTCGGCGATGCCGGTGCTTTTGAGGCGGCCATCACCAAGAATACGGTAGCCATGCTCGTGGAGCCCATTCAAGGCGAAGCCGGGGTGATTCTGCCGCCCAAGGGGTATCTGGCGCGGGTCCGCGAGGTCTGCACCAAGCGCGGCATTCAGCTTATCCTGGACGAGATTCAGACCGGCCTGGGCCGGACCGGCAAGATGCTGGCCGAGGAACACGAGGGCATCGAAGCGGACTTGACCTTGATCGGCAAGGCGCTGTCCGGCGGGTTCTATCCGGTTTCCGCGGTGCTTTCCAATAACGAGGTGCTCGGAGTGCTCAAGCCCGGAGAACACGGGTCAACATTTGGCGGCAACCCATTGGCCTGCGCCGTCGCTCGTACCGCGCTCAAGGTCCTGGTGGAGGAAAAGCTCGTGGAGAACGCCGTAGTCATGGGCGAACGTTTCATCACGGGGCTGCGTTCCATCAATAATGCCAAGATCCGCGAAGTGCGGGGGCGTGGCCTGTTGTTGGGCGTCGAGTTTGCCGCCGATGCCGGGGGCGCTCGTCAATATTGCGAACGGCTCAAGGGGGCGGGGCTGCTCTGCAAGGAAACGCACGACAACATTATCCGTTTTGCCCCGCCGTTGGTCATCACGGCCGAACAGGTGGACTGGGCACTGGAACGCATTATTCCCATTCTTGAGAAATAAACGACAGCGTCAAGCAGCAAGGGAGCAGAGGACAATGATCGAGAATGTCATCATCATGGGGGCCGCCGGACGCGACTTCCACAATTTCAATGTCTATTTTCGCGGCAACAAGCGTTACAACGTGGTCTGCTTCACAGCCACGCAGATTCCGGACATTGATGGACGCCGCTATCCTCCCGAACTGGCCGGCGAGGGCTATCCCCAGGGCATTCCCATTCATGGCGACGCGCGCTTGGCCGAATTGATCAAGGAACACAAGGTCGATCTGGTCGTGTTTTCCTATTCGGACATTCCCCATGTGGAGGTCATGCACAAGGCGTCCATCGTTACGGCCCAGGGTGCGGATTTCATGATCGCAGGCGCGCCTTATACCATGATCGAATCCAGCAAGCCTGTCGTTTCGGTTTGCGCCATTCGGACTGGCTGCGGCAAATCACAGACCAGCCGTGAAGTCATGCGTGTCCTACAGGGTATGGGTAAGCGCGTCGTGGCCGTACGCCACCCCATGCCCTATGGCGATTTGCTCAAGCAGGAAGTGCAGCGCTTCGCCACCTATGAAGATATGGACCTGCATGAATGCACCATCGAGGAACGGGAAGAGTATGAACCCGTGGTGCGCATGGGCGCGGTCATCTACGCAGGCGTGGATTACGGCAAGATTTTGCGTCGGGCCGAGGAAGAGGCCGACGTTGTGGTCTGGGACGGCGGCAATAACGACACGTCATTTTACAAGCCTGACGTGAACATTGTTGTCTTTGACCCGCATCGGGCCGGACACGAGCTGACGTATCATCCCGGCGAAACCAATATGCGCATGTGTGACGTGGCCGTGATCAACAAGGTGGACAGCGCAACCCCGGAACAGGTCGAGCAGGTCCGGCAGACCATACGGGAGTGCAATCCCAAGGCCGAGATCATTCTGGCCGAATCCGAGGTGCTGGCTGATGACCCGTCTCTGATTCGGGGCAAGCGCGTGCTCGTGGTGGAGGATGGGCCGACCTTGACTCACGGCGAGATGAAGTTCGGCGCAGGCGTTATTGCGGCGCAGCGCAACGGGGCTGCCGAGGTCGTGGACCCTCGCCCGTACCTCAAAGGCACTCTCAAGGACACGTTCGCTAAATATCCCGGCATCGGCGCGGTGTTGCCGGCCATGGGCTACAGCAAGGGCCAGGTTCGCGACCTGGAGGCAACCATTGCCGCGTGCGATTGCGATGCCGTGATTTCGGCCACACCTATAGATATCACCGGTCTGTTGAATATTGACAGGCCGTTGGTGCGCGTGAGTTATGGATACAAGAATCATGGCTCGCCCACCTTGGAGGACATTCTTCAACGCCGTCTGGCCGGCTAGGAGCGATGCATGAGTGATCATCTGGCCCGCAAACCCTTGTTGCTGATCGCCTTGGGCGGCAATGCCCTGATCCGCAAGGGAGAGCAGGGCACCATTGCGCAGCAGTTCGCCAACCTGCGGTTGCCCGTGGAACAGATCGCCCGCCTTTCCTTGAATTGGCGTGTGATCATCACTCACGGCAATGGACCGCAAGTGGGCGATCTGCTGTTGCAACAGGAATGTTGCGACAAGGTGCCCAAGCTGCCCTTGGAAATCCTGGTGGCGCAGACCGAAGGGCAGATAGGCTACATGATCGAATCCACCCTGGATCAGGCCCTGTCGCAACTGGATGTCCCTTACCGGCCCTTGGTGAGCCTGATTACCTACGTTGTGGTGGATCGGGATGATCCGGCCTTGAAGGACCCGAGCAAGCCCATCGGGCCGGTGCTGGCCCCTCCCGACGCTTCCGAACCGTTGGATGCGCCTTATTCCGTGCGTAATACGGCCAAAGGCTGGCGGCGCGTGGTAGGCTCACCAGAGCCCGTGACCATCGTTGAACGGCGAGAGATCGGCCAACTTGTGGACTTGGATTTCATCGTCATCTGCTGCGGCGGCGGCGGGATTCCTGTTATCCGCGAAGGGCGCGGCTTCAATGGGGTGGATGCTGTCATTGACAAGGATTTGGCCAGCTCGCTCTTGGCTCGTGAGGTGGGAGTGGATCTGTTTGTGATGGCTACGGATGTCGAGGGTGCCATGGTACATTTCGGTAAACCGCAACAGGAAGTATTGCGGGATGTTACAGCACATGATCTTGCCAGGTATCAGGCCGAGGGGCATTTCCCTGCCGGGAGCATGCTGCCCAAAATACAGGCAGGTCGACGTTTTGCTTTGGCAACGGGCCGTGAGGCCGTCATTTGTTCCATCTCCACGATAGAGGACGCTGTTGCCGGGCGGGCAGGAACCCGCATCAGCGCATGATGCATATTTGACCTGACCAGTCGTGCGTGGGCAGGTCCGGCTTCGGAATTCGTTCCGGAGTTGATCGCGGCCGGGCGTGTCGTGCCCGGCCGCTCTTATGCAATGTAATGATGCACGACATATTATCATTCGGGGCGTTGCCGCAATCTCTATTCATTATGGATGTGTTCGGTCACAGTTTCGATGGGGCCGTGTTCGCGTTTCATTGGGAGGCTGTGGTGGGTAGATTGGACCCGGAAGCGGGGGCGGCTGAGTTTCGGAGCTATGTACGCTTCCATCTCGCGCATCACAGGCCTGTTTGGGTGTGTTTTAGCGTATAATAATGTTGTTTTATTTTAATATCTTAAAATAAAAAGGCGAAAAACTCAAGAAAAGCGCTTGACGGGTGGATTGGATTTGCATAGATACCCCCTTCGCCGC
>JAZHDD010000021.1:0-6073 GCA_036541255.1 Desulfovibrionaceae bacterium
CTCAATCTGTTCCAGGGCCTTGTTGGGCGCTTCCTTGCGAGTCTTGATCATCAGGCCTGTGGAGACGATGAGGCGCTGAACAATCTGTTCGATTTTCTTGAGCGATTCGATGATGATTTTGATGCGCTGCCCCGTAAGATCCTGGAAACTCATGGTGACCATGATCTGAGAAAGATCATTTCCAAGCGACGAATTGATTTCCTTGAGTTTCTCGCGGTCGTGACGGGTCACGCCTCCCGATTCAAAGCCGCGAACGATGTTGCCCACCACGCCTTGCATTTCCTGCAGTTGTTCAACAATCTCGATAATGTCTTCTGCGGCTTTTTCCGTGGTCTTGAGTACGGCGTCGAGTTGGTCCGAAGCTTTGCTGAAGAGTTCTTCCGGATTGTCTTCGGCAACAAGTTGGGGCTGGGAGGAGCCCTTAGCGTTTTTGATCTCGGTGTAAATATCCTTGAGGCCTTTTTGCATGTCCGCGTTCAGGCGGCGATACAGTTCACCATCGGTCAGGCTGCTGTTCAGCTTTTCTTTGAGTTCCCGCTCCACAGCTGCGGAAACTGCGTCTATGACGGGCTGCGTGATGGCCTGGGTCAGGTCGCCCACAAGTCCTTCCAGAAGCTCGCGGGTCATTTCATTGAGTTGTTTTTCTGGGGTCATATTCCTATGTCTCCGGGCGGCATATGCCGCAATCGTGTGAGCCGTCGTCGGGGAGCGTCAGATGCGTTTGCTGCGGCGAATTTGTTCCCGTTCTTCCTGGAACACGAACTGGATGACATATTCCAGGTCCGTGTCTCGGATATTGGTGAATTCGAAGCGCCAGAGTCCGGAATTTTCCTGTTCCACGACTTTGCCCTTGGCAGAGGCCATCAGGGGAGGGCTGTCCGAAAGGGAGAGCACCACTTCAAAGGCGGCTCCCTTCTCCATGGGGTCTTCAGTGCGAAAAGCCAATCCTGCGCCAGAAATGTCCCGTACGTCGAAACGCAACGGATATTCTTCGCGCAGAACATCCCGGCTTTGCGCGGCAACCAGGGCGTCAAGCTTGGTGTTCAGTGCAGCAAGGTAACGGACAAGCACCTGGGGCAGCCCAGCTTCCTTGAGTTCTGTTTCACCGGGCACAACGGTCCCGCCTTCGTGCCAACGGAAAAGGGCCGGACTATAAGGATCGTCCGTCCTGCGGGCCCGAGCCCGGATGCGTGCGTTGACGCGGGCGTAGGTCCTTCTCTCCATGAATCCTGTTACTCCATTCTCCCGTTTTCATCCAAGTCCACATTCATGGCGTGGACAGGGCAAACGCGGGTGCACATGCCGCAGGCCGAACATTTGTCCACATCGAAGCAAATGGTTCGGCCAGCCGGTTCCAGGTAGAGTGCTTTGGTCGGGCAGATAGCCGTGCAGAGCCCGCAATGGACGCAGGCCTCTTCATCGCGGAATATCTTCTGGGCGACAGGTGTGATACGCACACCATTTTCCCGAAGATAGTTGATGCCTTTTTCAAAATCTTCTTCAAGTCCGCTGATTTCTAGAGTCATGGCACCATCTTGGCGTGGGCTGATTTCGGCCTTGAGGATGTTGAAACTCAGGTCAAAGCGCCGGGCCAGATTGCAGACTACAGGCCTTCCCGACGATTCAGGCGGAAAGGAGAGATAGACGATTTTGCGAAAACCCTTGATGACTTCTTGCATTGGTTTGGACCTTGTTTTTCTTATGTCACGAGCGCGCGTGCTGTGCAAGGCGGACGGGTATCAGCCGCCCTGGATGAACTGCTCGGCCCGGGCAGCCTCAGGGGTGGAGGGATACTTGTCGATGAGGTCCTGGAGCACGACTTTACCCAAGTCTTCACGTCCCATCTTATAGAACGAAATTCCTTGTTTCAGTAACGAGTATTTGTACTTGGAGCTTTTAGGGTACTTCTTGATCACATCTTGATAGGCCAGAACAGCACGCTTGTAATCCTGAAGCTGATAATAGCATTCGCCCTGCCAGAAAATGGCGTTGGGCACCAAAAAATGGTCCTTGTACGCGGTCACGAATTCCGCCCAGATGCTGCGGGCTTCTTCGTACTTGCGTTGCCCGAATTCTGCATAGGCTTTGTCATAAAGCGCCTGGGCAGGGTCGAGCGTGGCAGGTTTGGTTGCTTCTGTTTCACCTGCAGGCGCAATTTCGGGCTTGGTTTCCGTGGCCGTGCGAGCTGTCTGCACTGCGATTGCCGCAGGGGCCTTGGGCTTTGCCGAACTCATTTGTTCGGTGATTTTCTGCAGGTCAATGGCCAGCTGGTGTTCCAGAGCGAATTTCACGGCGTCCATGTCCGTGGCCAAGCCAGGAAGGGTGGCTGTGGAGTTGCCGTCGCCCATGAGGTAGTTCATGCGCAGGCTCAGGTCGTCGACCTGTCCTTGGAGCATGGCCACATCAGCGCGCAATGCGTTCATTTCGACCCAGATGTCGGCCTGTTTTTCGCGCACCGGCGAACTGGACTGCTCAATGCGGTTTTGCAGCTCCTCTTCCATCTGTTTGTAAATTTTGCGTTGTTCGGCCCGGTCGCGACGAGCTTGTTCTTCCAGGCTTTCCACCCTGGATTGGGTGGCGCAGGCGCCAAGAAGCGACAAGGACAGAATAAAAGCGACGATGAGAGCGATTCTGGATTGTTTCATCGGATTTTTTCTCCTCTGCGTTTTCCAAAAATCAGATACGCGAGTCCACCTAAAAAGGGAACCAGGATGGCTACCTGTATCCAGGCCATTTTTTCTCCCGTGGAGTTGAATTGGCGATGAAAGGCGTCGTAGATGGAATAGATACTTAGAGCGGCGAATGCGCCTACGCCGCAGAGCAGGATGAGCCATTGTTGTGCGGTCAGATCGGGAATCATACGCTTTCCCCCTTGGGTTTGCGGAACAGAAGAAAAAGGCCGACGCAGAAAAAGACCGCCACCATGACCTGAGTCACGCTTAAAGGGCCTGCATAACCTCGGTAATCGTCTCTGTAAAATTCGATAACAAAGCGAGACGCGGGATAGAGGACCAGGTAAAGGCCCATGCGCTGGCCTGGTGTTTTGAAAAGTTTGCGGGATATGACCAATATTCCGAAAATCACGAGAGCCGTCACAGAATGATAGAGTTGGGTCGGGTGTAAAGGTATATTCAGTGGGGCAAGACAGGCTGGGTCGTGAAAGGTGACGGCCCAGGGGGCGTTTGTGGGCAGACCGTAACAACAACCGGCGAAAAAGCAGCCGATTCGGCCGATGGCCTGCCCCAAAGTGATGGCCGGAGCTGCCACGTCGAGCCAGCGGAACAGGGGTTGATGACGGCGTTTCATGAACCAGAGGCTGACGGCAACAGCCAGGAACAGGCCCCCGGAAAAGACCAGTCCACCCCTCCAGATCATGAAAGCTTCCAGGGGATGCTCCAGGAAATGGGGTAATTCCAACAAAACATGCAACAGCCGTGCACCGAGCATGGCGCTGATCACGATGATCAGGGCCAGGTCCGGGACAACGTTGGTGTCCAATTCTGCCAGTCGCGCTTCCCTGATGCCCCACCATATGGAGAGCAGGAAGGCTACCGCGATGAACAGGCCGTAGGTGTGGATGGCCAATGGGCCGAAATCAATCAGGATCGGATGCATGGTCCTGTCGAATCCAATAGGCTAGGATTACAAGTCCAGCGCCCACGCTGATGCCACAGTCTGCCACATTGAAGGCGGGCCAATGCCAGCCCCCAAGGGAGAAGTCCAGAAAATCGATCACATAACGATGTGCCACGCGGTCAATGAGGTTGCCCAGAGCGCCTCCCATGATCAGGCCCAGGCCAGAGACCATGAGCGGGCCTTTGGCCTCGGTTTTCAGTAGATAGAGGATGAAGCCGAGCGCAAGTAAGGTGACACCGATAAAGAAGGGCGTTTGCCAGTCAATGTCGCTGCTGTTCAGAAATCCGAATGCCGCACCCATATTATGCACGAGCGTCAGGCTGAAGAACCCGGGAATGATTTCCCGGCTTTCCCATAAAGCCATCTTGTTCTGTGCCAGATATTTACTGACCTGGTCTGGGATGACGATCAGAAGCGCCCAGAGCAGGGCCTGGGGCAGGCGTCGTCTCATTCAGCCTCCATGAGAACACGAGTGCAGCGGGGGCAGGTGTCGGGATGGGTGGCATTGCTTCCCAAATTCTCGTCGTAACGCCAGCAGCGCTGACATTTTTCGCCGGAAGCGCGTTCCACGATCACGCCGAATCCTTCGATTTCCTCGGAAAGGAAGGCGTCTTCGGGAATACGGCCGTCTGGAACAAGTTTCACGCCGGAAACGATGAAGAATTCCAGCAGATCAAGCTTGTCCAGGCCCGCCAGGGTTTCAGCAGGAGCATAGAGCGTGACGCAGGCATCAAGGGATTTGCCTACAAGGCCGTCCTTGCGTTTGGGCTCGATGGCCTTGGTGACTTCGCTGCGCAGCGTGAGCAGCAGCTCCCATCGCGTACGCTCATCATCGGAAAGCCCGGCCTGAAGCGGCTCGAAGCGCAGGGCAAAGACGGAAGGAAGCGCGGGCTTGAGCGCCTCGGGCAAGTGGCTGAACACTTCTTCTGCGGTAAAGGACAGAATAGGAGCCATGTCCTGGATAAGTGTCATCAATGTTTGCCAGGCAACGGTCTGGGCGCTGCGGCGTTCCACGCCGTTTTCCGTTTCACAGTAAAGTCGGTCTTTGACGATGTCCAGCCAGAACGAGGACAGTTCCACAACGCAGGTGTTGTGCAGGCTGTGATATACCTTATGGAATTCGTAGTCGGTGTAGGCTTGTTGGATTTCTGCATGGCGGCGGGCCATGACGTCGAGCAGGAAGCGGTCCTGGGGCAGCAGCGCGTCCACGGAGACGGCATGTTCCGGACGGAAGTCATTGAGTACGGAAAGCAGGAATTTGCAGGTGTTGCGGATGCGCCGATAGGCGTCCACCAATCTGTTCAGGGTTTCGTCCGAGATACGCACGTCTTCCTGATAGTTGGATGCTGCAACCCACATGCGCAGGATTTCCGCGCCATATTTGTCGATGATTTCCTGGGGGGCGATGACGTTGCCGATGGATTTGGACATCTTGCGTCCATCGGCGTCCACAACGTAGCCATGGGTGAGCACGGATTTGTAGGGCGGCTTGCCGCGCGTGCCCATGCTGGCCAGCAGCGAACTGTGGAACCAGCCGCGATGCTGGTCCGAGCCTTCCAGATAAAGATCTGCAGGATAGCCCACGTCTTCGCGCTGCTCGCAAACTGCTGCGTAGCTGGTGCCGGAGTCGAACCAGACGTCGAGAATGTCGCTCTCCCGTTTCCATTTGCGGGCACCGCATTTGGGACAGGCGGGAACGTCTTTGGTGATTTCCTCAAGTGGGGCCTCAAACCAGTAATCGCAGCCGTTGGGATGAGTTGCGAAGCTGTCCACCATGCGCATGACCCATTCCTCGCCATGCCAAGCTTCGTCGCATTCTTCGCAGAGCAGGGCGACGATGGGCACCCCCCAGTTGCGCTGGCGGGAAATACACCAGTCCGGCCGTTTCTCGATCATGCCGTAGATGCGTTCCTCTCCCCAGGCCGGAATCCAGTTCACTTTCTCGCGAATGGCTTTCAGGGATTCGTGGCGTAGTTCATTTGCAGCCATGGAGATGAACCACTGCGTGGTTGCCCGGAAGATGACAGGTTCTTTGCAGCGCCAGCAATGCGGGTAGGAGTGGGAGATTTTCTGCTGCGCCAGAAGGTTGCCAACCTCTTGAAGTTTTTCGATGACCTTGGGGTTGGCCTGCCAGACGTTCAGGCCGGCGAAGAATTCCACCTCGTTGCGAAACACTCCTGCGTCGTTCATGGGCGAATACACTTCAAGCCCGTAGCGCATACCCGTCTCAAAGTCTTCGCGGCCGTGTCCTGGGGCGGTGTGGACGCAGCCCGTACCGGAATCCAGCGTGACGTAATCGGCCACGACCAGAGGAGAAGGACGGTCATAAAACGGATGGCTGGCCACAAGGCCTTCCAGTTGTGTGCCGGTGACACGCTTCAATACGTCGCATTTTTCCCAGCCGAACAGTTCGGCGCAGCCCGCGACAAGTTCTTCG
>JAZHDD010000022.1:0-82811 GCA_036541255.1 Desulfovibrionaceae bacterium
TGTGGACGGTGTGCTCAGGGACGGGGACGGTCTGTTTCTTTTCAATTTTCGTGCTGACCGCATGCGCCAGATTACCCGAGCCCTGTTCAGCGACGATTTTGACGCGTTTGAGCGCGAGGCGCGGCCCGACTTGGCCGGACTTGTTTCCATGACCCGCTACGAGTCGGATTTTCCGTTGCCTGTCGCCTTTCCTCCGCAGGAGCTGCATGGCTCCCTGGGAGAGGTCGTATCAGGCCTGGGCTGGCGTCAACTGCGGATCGCCGAAACAGAGAAGTATGCCCATGTGACCTACTTCCTCAATTGCGGCCGCGAAAAGCCGTTTCCCGCGGAGGATCGGCAGATGATCCCTTCGCCGAGGGAGGTGGCCACCTATGACCTCAAGCCGGAGATGAGCGCCCAGGAAGTCACGGCGTTGGCTTTGGAAAAATTACCCGAGTACGACCTTGTAGTGTGCAACCTGGCCAATCTGGACATGGTGGGACACACCGGCGTGATCGACGCCACCGTGCGCGCCGTGGAAGTAGTGGACGCCTGTGTCGGTAAACTGGTGGACGCAGCCCTGGCGCATGGCGGACGGGTGTTGTTGACCGCGGATCATGGCAATGCCGAGGAAATGCTCGATGCGGACGGCGGTCCGCAAACCGCGCATTCATGCAATCCGGTGCCGTTGGTACTTATTGAAGAAGGGGTTGAAGACCGAAGCCTGGAAGCCGGACTGTTGGGCGATATCGCGCCGACGCTGCTTGGGCTGTGGGATATTGCCCCCTCCGAGGGCATGACCGGGCGAAATCTGTTGAAGGAGAAGGGAGAATGAGCGTTTCCGGAAAACCGGTCACTCCGGTGAAACCGTCGAGCATGGAGATCATCTTTCTTTACTCCTGCCCGTATTGCAGCCGTGAGGTGCCGCTCATCGCGCCTACGCGTCCGGCCATGGCCCAATGCGATGCCTGTCGCAAGAATTTTCCCATTGTTCCCGTTGATGACAAGGCCGTGCGGTATCTGCGGATCATGATGGCCGGCGGCAAGGCCGGTATCGATCCTGATTTCCTGTAGGCTGATCGTAAAATCACTGTTCAGGCCCGGCTCGCCGGGCTTTTTCTTTTTGAGTGGCCGCGTGGGTGCGGATATGCTCGACCGCCTCGTCCGGATCGTCCGTGACCAGAAAGAGATTCAGGTCCGCTTCCGAGATGAAGCCTTCGGCCAAGAGGCGTGTTTGGAACCAATCCAGCAGACCGGACCAGAAATCGCGGCCCATGAGCACGATGGGGAAGGGCTTGATGCGTTTGGTCTGAATGAGCAGCAGGGCTTCGCTGAGTTCGTCCAGGGTTCCTAGGCCGCCGGGGACCACGACATACGCCGTTGCATATTTTACGAACATTAGTTTTCGCACGAAAAAGTAGCGGAAGTCGCAGCGGACATCCAGATGCGTATTGGCTTGTTGCTCGTGGGGTAGGTGGATGTGTAGCCCGATGGAAGTGCCGCCGCCTTCCTGGCAGCCCCTGTTGCCCGCGTCCATGAGTCCCGGACCGCCCCCTGTGATTATGGAAAATCCTGCCCGGGCCAACTTAGTGGCCAGTTCGCGGGTTTTTTCGTAAAGCGGTTGGCCCTGCGCGACCCTGGCCGATCCGAAAATGGACACGGCCGGGCCATGTTGGCCAAGGCTTTCAAATCCATCCACGATTTCCGACATGATTTTAAAGAGCCGCCAGGATTCGGCAATGCTCAGTTCGTCGATGGGATACTGCCTTCCGTTAGCCATGCTGTAGTCCTCCCGGCGCAACATCCGGCACTTGCCAAACCGGCGCGGATTGGTGCATGAAATCCAATGCGCGGGCCAATCCCGCATTTTTTTTCAGGATACACGCTTCCCGTGCCGACCGAAAGGGGTGTGGGTTAGCATACGCTTTGGCATACCACTCAATCCGTCACTCAATGGAGGGACGATGAAAGTCAGCTTCCTGGGCGCCGCCCAAACCGTCACAGGTTCTTGTTACAAACTCGAATGCAACGGCATCAAATTTCTCGTGGACGCGGGCATGTTCCAAGGCAACGCCGAAATCGAGAAACGCAACGAGCAGACCGATCACTACGATGCCAAGAATATCGACTTCATCCTCGTCACGCATGCCCATATCGACCATAGCGGCCTGTTGCCGCGCCTGGTCAAGAGGGGCTTCAAGGGCGTGATTTATACATCCGAGCCCACGCGCGATCTCCTGGAGATCATGCTGCTTGATTCGGCGCACATTCAGGAAATGGAAGCCGAATTCGTGAACCGCAAACGCAGCAGGCGTGGCGGCAAGGAAGTGGAGCCGCTGTACTCCCAGGCCGACGTGGAGAAGACGCTGCCGTTGATTCAGACCGTGGAATATGAGAAGCCGTTCGAGCCCAAACCGGGCCTGAAGGTCATGTTCCGCGACGCCGGACATATTCTGGGTTCGGCATTCATCCGCATCGAGTATCAGCACGGCGAGAAGCCTACTTCCCTGCTGTTTTCCGGCGACCTGGGCCGTCCGGAGCAACTCCTCGTCAACAACCCGGCCATGCCCCGGACTCCGGACTATCTGTTCCTGGAATCCACGTACGGCAATCGTAATCACAAGGACGACAGCAACAGCCTGGACGAATTGGCCGCAGCTGTGGCCTACAGTTACAGCAATGGGGAAAAGGTCGTGATTCCGGCATTTGCCGTGGAACGTTCACAGCAGATCATCTATTCGTTGTTTCTGCTCTATAAGCAGGGGCGGCTGCCTCACGACATGCCTGTTTTTCTGGACAGCCCCATGGCCATTCGCGCCACGGAGGTATTTCGGAAACATCCGGAGTTTTTTGACGAACAGACACGAAACTATCTTGAGAACGGTGAAAATCCACTGGATCTGCCCAATCTCAAATTCACCTTGACCACGGAAGACTCCCAGGCCATCAACAGCACTCCCGGACCTGCCATCGTCATCTCGGCGAGCGGCATGGCCACAGCCGGGCGCATCAAGCATCACCTTAAACACAACCTTTGGCGTCCGGGCGCGAGCGTCGTTTTCGTGGGCTATCAAGGTATGGGTACGCCCGGCCGCAAGATTATTTCCGGAGTAAGCAAGATCCGTCTCTTCGGTGAAGATGTCGCGGTCAAGGCCAAGATATTCACCATCAACGGTTTTTCCGGTCATGCGGGCCAGAGCGAATTGTTGGATTGGGTCAGCACCTTCCGCAACGAGAAGATGAAGGTCTTCCTGATCCACGGTGAGCCTCAATCACAGCAGGCCCTGGCCGAGATTTTGCGCGCCGAGTATAAACTGGATGTGCATATCCCGGACTATCTGGAGGAAGTCACTCTGGAGCCGGGCCGGGTTGTGGAAACCGTGCTTCATGAAGAGCGGGCGCGTCCCAGCGTGGACTGGGATTTCTTGTTGCAGGATTCCGGCAAGTTGTACGAGGAGATGCAAAAGCGCGTGGAACGACTCAAGGAAAAGAGCTGGGTGGACCAGACAGAAATTCGCGACCGCCTGCTGACGGTAAACCGTATGTTGGTGGAACTCATTTCCGAGATGTAGAGGATGCGCATAATCAGTGGGCAATATGGAGGACGGGGGCTGCGCACGACCGAAGGGCCCGGATACCGGCCCGCGACCTCCAAGGTCCGCCAGTCTATTTTTTCCATGCTGGAGGCGCGTGGTGTGCAATGGCAGGGTCTGCGCGTAGCTGATCTGTTCGCGGGCAGCGGGAGTCTGGCCATTGAAGCGTTGAGCCGGGGGGCGGACTTCGCCTGCCTTGTGGAGAAGTCCACCAAGGCCGCTCAACTTATTCGCTCCAACCTGGAAACCCTGGGCGTGGAACGGAGCCGCGTAGCCGTCCGGACCGCCGATGTGGCCCAGACCTTGCGGCACATACCGCAAAAGGCCTATGATGTGATCTTCATCGATCCTCCTTACAGCAAGGGACTTTTGATCCCTGCGTTGCGGGGGGTGTTGGAGCACGGCTGGCTGGCTCCCGAAGGTTTTGTCCTGGCAGAAGTGGAAATTTCCGTTGAACCTGCAAATGATCCCGATCTGCCGACCGGGCTCGATCTCATCACCGACCGTGTTTACGGTCAGACAAGGATAGTCTTATGGCAACACTCAACCCCCGCCTGGCAATCTATCCCGGAACGTTCGATCCCCTGACCAACGGGCATGTCAGCCTGATTCTCCGGGGAGCCAAGCTGTTTGAAACAGTGATTCTGGGCATAGCCCAGAGTACTACCAAGAAGACCCTGTTCAGCATCGAAGAGCGGCTGGCCATGGCCCGCGAAGCCTTGGCACCCTACGACAACATCCTCGTGGAGTCGTTCGACAGCCTGCTCGTGGATTATGTGGAGCGGCGCGGCGCAGGGGCCATTCTGCGCGGACTGCGGGCCGTTTCCGATTTCGAGTACGAGTTTCAGATGGCCCTCATGAACCGCCGGTTGAAACGCGACATTCAGACTGTTTTTTTGATGACCGATTTCAAGTGGATGTACCTCAGTTCCACCATCGTCAAAGACGTGGCCTGCCATGGCGGCAAGATCAAGGGCCTTGTCCCCGATTGCGTGGTCACGCCGCTGTACCAGCGCTGCGAGGAGCGTCGGCGCGCCCTCCGGGACTAGGGGCAAATGAAGCCTGTGCGCATCGTCTGCATTCTGGGGCCTACGGGCACAGGAAAGACTCGGGCGGCTTTGTCGTTGGGCCAGAGCGTGGAAGTGGTCAACTTTGATTCCCGCCAAGTCTATGCCGATTTTCCAATCATCACGGCGCAGCCTTCGTCTGAGGAATTGTCCTGCGCTCCACATCATCTTTACGGTTTTTTAGCTTGTGATCAGAGCATGAATGCGGCACGGATGGCTGAATTAGCCGCCGATGCCATTCAGGAGATTCATGCTCGGGGCAATCTGCCCGTACTTGTGGGCGGCACCGGGCTGTACCTGCGGGTGCTTTTGGAAGGTATAGCGCCCATCCCCGACATCCCGGAAGCCGTACGGCGGTCCGTTCTAGAGCGTTTGCAGCGTGAAGGACCGCAGGCGCTGCATCGTGAAGTTGTTCGGGTTGATCCGGCATATGCCGCGGTGATCCATGAGAACGACAGCCAACGCAATGCCCGCGCCCTGGAGGTCTGGCTTGGTACTGGGCGGACGTTGAGCGATTGGCATGCCGAGGCGCGGCCGGCATTTCCTTTGGAGGCGTTCAAAATCGGAGTGCGTGTCGACCTTGATGAACTGACTCCGCGTCTTGCCGCACGCATTGATGAAATGTTGGACATGGGTGCCCTGGAAGAGGCCCGGGAGGCGCTTGCCAAGTGCCCGGATCCCAAGGCGCCGGGCTGGAGCGGTATTGGCTGCGCCGAGCTTCTGGCCCATCTGCGCGGGGAAATCAGTCTGGAAAGAGCGCGCGATATCTGGGAGCGCAATACCCGCGCCTATGCCAAACGGCAATTAACATGGTGTCGCAAGGAGCGGGATTTGAACGGGTTTGAGGCAGGTGATTTCATGGGCATGGCCCAGGCTGTGGGGGCGTGGCTGAAGGGCTAGCTTTTTTCGGCAAGGCGCACTAGTACCAGCGGCGGCAAATGCCAGAGCAGTTTGGCCTTGTTGTGGAACGGTTGCTGCGCTTCCAGGCAAAGCAGTCCTCCATAGTCCAACTCTATGTCCAGTATCGGAGTGGAGCGTGCTTCTCCGCTGAGCATCAGGCTGGCCAAGCGTGGCAGAAGCGGAGCGTCGCCCACCAGGAGTATGGAACGGGCAGAGGGGCACGCGCGCAAGAAGTCGAGCAACGACGTTGCCGAAGCCGCTGGGCGCAGGGCTGGGTCGCGGAGTATGGCGGCCTGTGGTGTGTCCAGGGCCATGGCCACGATTTTTGCGGACTGGATGCTGCCTCCGTCCGGTGCGGATACAATCAGGTCGAACCAGAGCCCCAAGCGTGCCAAGGCACCGGCACAACGCTCCAGATGCTCCCTGCCGAGCGGGCTGAGTCCTCCGGTCGGATCAGCTTCGTCGGGCAAGGGGTCCCCTCTGCGCAGAAGATGGATTCGGGTCATGGGCGTGCTCCTGATTGATCGGTAGCATGCGCCGTATCCCACCGCAAGGATTGGCCGACTCTTGCCTATACTTTGCGACCGGGCTACATCTCACGGGGATAGTTTTGGCTGATCCAGCAACCGATAGGGAGGAGTTTTTCATGCGATATGGCTTGCTTTCCGCGTCGATTCTCTATCTTGCCCTGTCGTTTCCGGCTATGGCGCAGGACGCAGCCACGCCGGAGGCCTTGCACGTCGCGGATACCGTTTCCGTATCAACTGCACCCTCGGCCGATGCGGCGAAGACAACTGCCGTTGTGCAGGGGCAACCCGGAGCCTTGGATCAGGTGGAAGCTTGGATCAATCAGAATACTTCGCCGGAAGAGGGGCAAGGCAATGCCACTGCGGTTTCGTCCAATGCCTCGTTGCCGGTCGAAGCGGGTTTGGTCCGGGAGCGGGATATGACCCAGGTGAACTGGGGCGACGGCATGATCTCAGCCCTCGGCGTGGCCGAAGTACGTGCCGAAAGTTATGACCCTGTGCGTGAGCAGGCTGTCGCAGCCCGACGGGCAACGCTTGAAGCCCGGCGGCAATTGCAGGAAACAGTCCTTTCATTGCCCCTGGATGGACGACGATTGGTCGGCCAGGCTTTGAGCCCTGATCAGGTGGCTTCTGTGCGAAGCAAATTGCAAAATTCTCCGTTGGAGCGCCGCAACGAACCTGACGGTCTGGGTGGCGTGCGTCTGGAGGTTGTTGCCAGCGCAGGGTTGCGCGGTCCTCTGGCCGACAGCCTTTTCCCGCCTACGGAACCTTTTCTCAGCCGGGTACCGGCCCATATCGAACTGACCATAGGCACGTTGAGCGCACACCCCGTAGACGTGGATCAGGCGGCATATCGACGTTCCATGGCCGAATTGGGGGCGTATACAGGCGTGGTGGTGGATGCCCGGGGTCTTGGAGTCTCGCCAGCGTTGCTGCCGGTCGTTGCCGGTCCAGACGGAGTATGTGTTTTTGGTCCGCATCTGGCGAGCCGAGCCTATGTCGTGGAACAGGGACTGGCGGTGTATGCCCCGTCCATCCAGGATCCTGCGGCCCGGCAGCGTGTGGGTGGGACGCCCCTGGTGGTGCGCGCTTTGGCCGTGTCTGGCTCCTATGCCGCCGATCTTGTGGTTTCGCAGCAGGACGCCGATCTGATCCAGGTGTTGTTCAAGTCGCGTGATATTGGTGCTTCCTGTCCGATGGCTATCGTTCTGGACTGATTGATCGGTTTTGTTTAAAAATAGTTATAGACAATTTTTGGCCCCGCGTCGGGGCCAGGCGGAGGATGATATGCTTCATGGCTCAACTCGGGCTCGGTTCGCGTTTTTCATTCTGCTTGTTTTTTGGGTGACACTCGTCGCCGGAATTGCTCAGGCGGTCGAAGTACGCGTGTTCAAGCCTGTTGAAGAGGGGCTGGCCCCGAACGCCATGCGGCAGGAGGTCTTGTACCTCGGATTTCAGGAAGCTGTCTTTCAGGAATCCTTGAAACTCTTACCGGGCCGCCTGGATGAAGATCGATCCGCACTGCTCAGGGAATACTTGGCGGACAAGGCGAATGATCAAGTCCTCGGCTATCGGGAGCTTGCTGTATCTTCCAAGCCTGACGGCGTAAGTATGGTCCTGGATGTGGATGTGAATCGTCGTACTTTGCGACATTTGCTTGAGCAGGTAGGCCTCTTTCATACGATAACCTCGCCCTTGGCCGTCGTGCTCCAGCCGGGTCCCGGCCTGACTCAGGAGGATCTGGCCTCTCTGGATCGGTTGCGTCGCTTTTCGGGAGTGTTGCCGAGTCAGGTGGGCATGCCCCAGCTGCGACTTGATCGTCTGGCGGACAATCGCGTCGAAGGCGTGCTGGTCAGCCAGAATGGCAGCTGGTCCGCGGTGGACGCGAACCTTGCCACCGTATGGTTCGAGCTTTGGCAACGCTATTTTGCGAGCGGGGCACTTACTTCGGTCGGTGCGGATGCCGAGGTCCTTTCCGTCTCAGGCTGGTTTACGCCGGACGGTGCCAATGAGTTCGACAATGTGTTGCGCGACTGGGATTCCGAGCTGCGCGACGTCCGGCTCGTGGACATGGATTTGGCCACGGAGGGGGTGTCGGCCCGTTGGGAGGTCGAAGTGCTCAATCGGCAGGCCTTGGTAACGCGGCTTGAGCAGTATCTGCCTTCGCGTGGTTTGAGCTACACTCTTTCCAGACAGGGCCTGTGATGATGCTGTTACGGGGAAGACTGTGAAGAAGGATTCCAACCTTACCATACCGAATATCCTGACAGTGCTGCGTATTTTGCTTACGCCGGGCTTTGTGGTGGCTTTCCTGGACAATCGGTTGGATTTGGCGTGGCTGCTTTTTGCCGTAGCCGGGTTCACTGACGCTCTGGATGGCTTTTTGGCACGTGTTCTCAAGCAGCGTACCCGCCTCGGCAGCATGCTTGACCCCCTTGCCGATAAGGTGCTCCTGACCACGTCCTATGTTTGCTTATCCATGGTAGGCATGTTGCCACGCTGGATCGCGGTCATGGTTGTGAGCCGGGACATTATCATTGTGGGAGGACTGGCACTGATTCAGTTTTTTGGGGGCGAGGTGCGGGGGCGCATTATGCCGTCCTGGCTGGGCAAGACCACCACGCTTTTTCAGATCGGCCTGGTGCTCTTTGTCATGGCTGAACGTTCTCTTGGCGTGGATTATGAGGCTGTGCGGAGTTTTTTGATGTATTCCACTGCGATGCTGACAGGTGCGTCAGGACTGGATTACATTCGAGCCGGTTTTAGGCTCCTGCCTCCCCTGGAACCGGGCGATGTCTGATTTGCAATAAAAAAATGCCCGAATCCTCACGGGTTCGGGCTGATTTTCAGGGCCTTAACGACTGTTACTCGCCGTTTTCTTTTTTCTCTTTATTCTTTTCTTTGTCAGGAGTCACGTCGATCTCTTCCGGTTCGCCCGTGGCCCTCTTGAAATTCTGGATGGCCTTGCCGATGCCGGAGCCAACTTCGGGTAACTTGTTGGCACCGAAGATCAGCACCACTATAAGCAGGATCAGGACGAGTTCCCATACACCGAGTCCAAACATGAGCATCCTCCAGTTGTGAAGTGATTGCGGACGATACACCCGGCCTCATGCAAGGTCAAGATGGGCTTGTGTCGACTATACGAAAAAAGCGTGTCGGGTTGCTTTTTCAGGGTTTCGGTCATTGGAAGCCGCTTCGCGTATCTCGACGAATAGGCCAAGAGGGTGTATATCGTTCGCCAGGAAGAGGTTGCTCTTCTGGAATTGATTATGCCGAAAGTCCGCAGAATGCCCGGAGGCTCATGCCGCTTTTTCGCTGCCGGGCGATGTCTCTACGATGAGCGGCTCAACCCCGGCTACGACGAATCGTTGCAATGCCGCTATTTTCTTTTGTGGGAAAAGGAGTTTGACGAGTTTCTTGACCGGGCCGAAAATTTTGCTCTCGGGCAGGGGCAGGCTGCCGAGCTTTGGGAGCGTCGTTTTGAAAGACTGGGCAAGGGCGAAACCGCTTGCAAGGATTACTGCTATCGAGAAGATGGTGGCGAGCAACGCTGTCTCAATGGCTACAAGCATTTCTGTCTTCTGGCTCTTCCCAAATGCACAGGCCGCTGTCGGCATTACGAGTCGCTCCGCGAGGACGACGACAACACCTGAACGCGAAGAGGGGTTTCCCATGCTGTTGTATTTCCCCCAAATGCATCCTGAGTGTCTTGCCAAGCCTTACATCCCTGGTGTGTTGTTTTTTGACCCGGGCTTGATGGGCGACAACGGAATCGGGCGTTTTCGTCCTGAGGGCCTGCCTTTGGATGAAAAATCCGCGCACAATCTTCTTGAGGATTGCCTTCGTTTTGGTGAACAATTTGTCAACCCCAAGGACATGGCGTTGTTCGGTAGCCATAACACCGGAACGAGGCGCGGTGAAAGCGTGTCCATGTTGGAGGGAGAGTTGACCCGTCGTTTGGGCGGGGAGAGGGGCAAAACGGCTACGCCTGAAGGGGCGCAGGCTGCGCATGCACAGTTTTTTTTGCTTCTTGCCTGGGCGCTTGAAGAACGTTTTTTGGAACTCCAGGGCTTAAGCCGGGGAGTGCAAAAGGTCTGGGACAATTTTGGTGCCACATTGGGGCTTGGCGATGACGACTCCGTGGAGCGGGCCGAGTTGCAGTTGGACAGTCTTGTGGCGGATACCCATGCGCCGGAAGCTACTTGGACAGGTCTTGCCTGGCCTCGCCTGCTGGAGGCTTTGTTGGTGTTTCTTCCGAAAGATGTCTGTCTGGTCGTGGACGATGCCGAAATCGTATCCGCATGGACCGAGGCGGGAGTAAGCTTGACTCCCGCGACTGAAGAATTCGGATTGCCTCCAGAGACGCTTATGGCTGAAGCTCCGGCTTGGCTGTTGACTGGTCGCACTCATGCCCCCCAGGGACGTCCACTTTTGGAGCGCGTCGTGCGCGTGGCCGTGACGGTTTGAACACTAACCACAGAATGAGCGGAGCCGACATTGATTTACTTGAACCATCTGATTCGTAAAGATATTCTTGCCAATGCGCGCGGTATTGTCTTTGATTGCGATGGCGTGTTGATCGATTCTCTCGATGCCAATACCTTTTATTACAATTCCATTCGCGCGGCGTTCGACTTGCCGGAGATGTCTCTAGAAATGCGAGACTACACGCATGCGCACAATATCTGGGAATCCTTGCGTTGTATCGTACCTGAGGACAAATTCGAGGCAGCCTGGCAAATGAAGCTGGACTACGACTATAGACAGGTCCTGGCGCATATCAAACTTGAGCCTGGATTGCGCGAGCTGCTGGGCTGGCTGCGTTCCGCCGGACAGAAAATGTCCATCAATACGAGCCGTACGGACACCATGGACATGGTCCTTGATCACTATGAGCTGGGCGGCTTTTTCCATCCGGTCATCACCTCCTACAAGGTGGCGCGACCCAAGCCGCATCCAGAAGGCGTGCGCATGATCTTGGCTGCCTGGCGCATGACGCCTGACGAAGTCATCTACATTGGTGATTCCAGCGTGGATGAGCAGACGGCTAAAGCCGCCGGGATACGCTTCTGGTCATTCAAAAACCCCTACCTGGACGCCGAAATCATGGTGCCTGATTTTTGGACGCTGCTCGGTTGTCTGCGGCGCGCGTATGGCCCGCACTGGTAAGCTTAAGACTTGATTTGTCATGCGCAGTGTGCGAACCTGAAACACGTTGTATTGACGGCCTCTCTCTGCCGTCCTGAGGAGCATTTTCGAGATGGACCTCGTAATAATTGGGCTTGCAAAGCTCATCCACATTGTCCTTTCCGGCTACCAGATCGTGGTCATCGTTGCCGCGTTGATCACCTGGGTGAACCCCGATCCTTACAATCCCATCGTCCGTACGCTTCGCGCCGTGACTGAACCTGTGTTCTATCAGGTGCGGCGGCTGTTGCCTTTCGTCAATGTCGGCGGGATTGATCTTTCCCCTGTGGTCGTCATCTTGGCTGTCGGTTTCCTGGATTACGTGATCCCGGGCAATCTTGCCCGGTTGGCAACCATGTTCTGAGCCCCGGGAGGCCGTTGTGAACCTTTCCAAGATTGATTTGCTGAACAAAAAGTTCACCCGCAGCGCGTTTGGATACGCTCCACGCGAAGTGGAGCAGTATCTTGCGGAGGTTGCCGAAGCCCTTGGTGATGCTGCGGATCGGCAGCGGGAAATGGCTCGAAAGATCAAACGGTTGGAAGCGTCGCTCGTGGAGTATCGACAGCGGGACGAGGCCTTGCGCGACACGCTGCTCAGCACACAAAAAATGGTGGACGAACTGAAGGTCGCGGCGAGCCGTGAGGCCGAGGTCATTCTCTATGAGGCCAACGCCAAGGCCAGGGAAACCGTGCGTCAGGGGCATGAACGTCTTGCCCAGCTGCATGAGGAAATTGAAGCTTTAAAGCATCAACGCACCCGGTTTCGGGTGGAAATTCGAAGTCTTGTGGAAACACATTTGCGGTTATTGCAAAATGATGATCCTGATTTGGAACGGCTCGAAGAGTTGGAATCCAAAGTGAGTTTTTTGAAAAAGGTCGAGTAGCGCTGCATGGAAAGGCCGGAACCCGTTCGTCCCGACGGCAAGGGCGGTTGGCTAATGAAGGTCTGGGTTCAGCCTGGGGCCAAAAAAAGCGAACTTGCCGGTCTGTATCAAGGGTGCGTCAAAGTTCGTCTCGGAGCTCCTGCCGTGGACAACAAGGCCAACAAGGCGTTGGTCAGGTTCATGGCCAAAGTCTTGGGACTGAAGGTGCGCCAGGTTTCGCTCCGGGACGGCCAAGCCAGTCGCTGCAAGACCCTGCTCATTGAAACCGAACAAGAGCCGCGCTGGGAAAACCTTGTTTCCGTGAGCGCGGATAACCAATAACCTCAATCGAAGGAGAGGCTCATGGAACAGCTTGATCTGAATTTGATCCAACAGTACCAGGAGCAGGATTCCGAATTGAAGGCCCTCTGGGAACAACACCAAGAGTATGAAAGGATTCTCGTAAAGTATGAGGGCCGCTCGTTTTTAAGCCCGACCCAGACCCAGGAAATCAAGCAGCTGAAGAAGAAGAAGCTGGCAGGCAAGACCAAACTGCAACTGTTACTGGACAAGTACCGCGATACGGAGGGGTGACATGGAGCTCTCAGGGGCGCAGATTCTCTTGAAATGCCTTGAGAAAGAAGAAGTGAGCACGATCTTCGGCTTTCCAGGCGGGGCAGTTATCGACATTTATGACGAATTGCCCAACTCTCCCATCGAGCACATTCTGGTGCGGCACGAACAGGGTGCCATCCATGCCGCCGACGGCTATGCGCGGGCTTCCGGCAAGGTCGGCGTTTGCCTCGTCACCTCCGGTCCGGGCGCGACCAATACGGTTACGGGCATTGCCACGGCATACATGGATTCCATCCCGGTGGTCATTTTCACCGGACAGGTACCTACGCCCCTCATCGGCAACGATGCGTTCCAGGAAGTGGATATCGTCGGGATTACTCGCCCCTGCACCAAGCACAATTACCTCGTCAAGGACGTGAGGGATCTGGCCCGGGTCGTGAAACAGGCCTTTTATCTGGCTCGTACCGGCAGACCCGGGCCGGTCCTTGTTGACCTGCCCAAGGATGTGATGCAGGCGAAGTGCGAATTTCGCTATCCGCGCAATGTGCGCATGCGCAGCTACAATCCCAACGTCACGCCGCATGTCGTCCAGACCAAAAAGGTCGTGCAATTGCTGCGCAACGCCAAGCGGCCTTTGATCTATTCCGGCGGTGGCGTGATCAGCGCCAAGGCTCATCGTGAATTGACATGGTTGGCCCGCCGTCTGAATATCCCCGTAACCTCGACGCTCATGGGACTCGGCGCCTTTCCCGGCGATGACCCCCTCTGGCTGGGCATGCTTGGCATGCATGGGACGTACGCGGCCAACATGGCCGTCAGCGGTTGCGATCTGCTCCTTGCCATCGGAGCCAGGTTTGATGACCGCGTCACCGGCAAGGTTACGACTTTTGCTCCCGAGGCCACTATTGTCCATGTGGACATCGACCCAACTTCCATCAAGAAGAATGTTGCCGTGCATGTTCCGCTTGTGGCCGATTGCAAGAATGCCCTTGTTTCACTCAAGGAACAGCTGGAACCTGATCTTGACGTGCAGCATTGGAAGGCCAAGCATAGCGACTGGGTTGCGCAGGTTCATGCCTGGGACAAGGCGCATCCCTTGACTTACGCCGACAAGGAAGACGGACCGATCAAGCCGCAGTATGTTGTTGAGAAAATTTACGAAATAACCAAGGGTGACGCCATCGTGGCCACGGAAGTGGGCCAGAACCAGATGTGGGCGGCGCAATTCTATCGTTTCAAGCTACCGAACTCTTTTCTTTCCTCCGGTGGCCTGGGTACCATGGGATATGGTTTCCCTGCGGCCATGGGCGCACAAAAAGCTTTTCCTGACAAGCTGGTCATCGACATCGCCGGGGACGGCTCCATTCAGATGTGTATCCAGGAGATGACCACGGTGGTCTGCAACAAGCTCCCCGTGAAGATCGTCATCCTGAACAACGGCTATCTCGGAATGGTGCGCCAATGGCAGGAACTTTTTTATGACAAGAATTATTGCGAGACGTGCATGGATGCCCAGCCCGATTTCGTGAAGCTGGCCGAGGCATATGGAGCCGTGGGTTTTCGCGTTACCGAGAAAAAGGATTTGGAACGCGTACTCAAGGAAGCGTTTGCTTCGCCGCATCCTGTGATCGTGGATGTTCGTGTGGACAGGGAAGAAAACGTGTACCCCATGGTTCCGGCCGGGGCTTCGCTCAGCCAGATGCTGCTCGTCTAGGAGGACGGTCATGAGACATACGCTTTCTGTGACGGTGGAAAACGAGCCGGGCGTGCTTTCCAGAATCGCGGGCCTGTTCAGCGGCAGGGGCTTCAACATCGAATCGTTGAATGTCGCGCCGACTCTTGAGCCCGGTGTTTCCCACATGACCATTACGACCATCGGCGATGAGAACATTATCGAGCAGATCGTCAAGCAGTTGCGCAAGCTGGTGATTGTAATCAAGGTTCGCGACTTGACCCATTTTAAGTCGGTTGACCGCGAAATGGTCCTCATCAAGGTTAATGCGGAAGAGGGCAAAAGGGCGGAAATACTACGTATTGTAGACATATTCCGCTGTAAGGTCGTTGATGTGAGCATTGAGGAAATGACCATTGAATGCACCGGCGATGCCGGGAAAATCGAGGCCATTATAGATTTGCTCACGCGATTCGGCATCAAGGAAATTGCCCGTACCGGAGCCACGGCGCTCAAGCGCGCCAAACAATAGCGAAAAAGGGAAGGCGATTCCGGGAAAGGGCTCAACGCCTTGTCTCTCGGTCCAATACGTACGATACGCGGACCTGGATGGTCACCCCATCCTTCTATTTATGCGTATTGTTGTCGGGCCGGAACAGTCTGGCGGACCTTTTCTCCCGGAGCGTCGGAGATATTCAATAAAAGGAGACGAAATGAAGGTTTATTATGAAAACGATGCCGATCTGGCTTTTTTGAAAGACAAGACCGTGGCCATTCTCGGCTATGGCAGCCAGGGACATGCTCATGCCCAGAACTTGCGGGACAGCGGCGTCAAGGTCATCGTTGGTCAGCGTCCCGGCGGTCCCAACTATGAATTGGCCAAGGAACACGGCTTTGAGCCTGTGAGTGCCAAGGAAGCAGCTGCCCGCGCCGACTTCATCATGGTCCTGCTGCCGGATCAGTTCCAGGCCGAGGTGTACAAGAACGACATCGCGCCCGGACTTGTCGCCGGCAACGTCCTCGCCTTCGGACATGGTTTCAACATTCATTTCGGTCGCATCAAGCCTCCCAAGGACGTGGATGTGGTCATGATCGCCCCTAAGGGCCCTGGCCATCTGGTTCGACGCACCTTTACCGAAGGAGGAGCTGTCCCCGCCTTGGTCGCGGTGCAGCAGGACGCTTCAGGCAAAGCCAATGACATTGCCCTGGCCTATGCCAAGGGCATCGGCGCGACTCGTTCCGGCGTGATCGAGACCACTTTCCAGGAAGAGACCGAAACCGACCTCTTCGGCGAGCAAGTCGTGCTGTGCGGCGGTTTGACCGAATTGTGCCAGGCTGGTTTCGAAACCCTGGTGGAAGCCGGATACCAGCCCGAGGTCGCGTATTTCGAATGCCTCCATGAGATCAAGCTCATTGTGGACTTGATGTATGAAGGCGGCTTGGCCAAGATGCGCAATTCCATCTCGGACACGGCTGAATATGGCGACTATTGCACTGGCCCGCGGATCATTACTCAGGAGACCCGGCAGACCATGAAGCAGGTCTTGAAGGAAATCCAGGACGGCACCTTTGCCAAGAATTTCATCCTTGAGGCTCAGGCCGGATATCCGCAAATGCATGCCAAGCGTAATATCGCCGCGTCCGGCCTGCTGGAGCAGGTTGGTGGCAAGCTGCGTAACATGATGAGCTGGCTGAAGAAGTAGTCGATTCTTTTTTATGCTTCTGTTCAACAAAGGCCGCCCTTAGGGGCGGCCTTTGTTGTTTAACTAGGCAATTATCCCGTGGCCGCAAACACTGCGTTGAGCAGAGGGCTGGGTGTTGTTTTTGCCGAAAGGCAAGCTTCGCTATTGTTTTCTGGTACAGCGCCTTGTTGGAGAACAGGAAAGTCAGGAGTGTCCACGCTGCATTTCTAAATATGACGGCTTCAATGCAGACAAAGACGGTGGCCTTGGACAAAGCGCAGAGTGTTCTCAGGTGCTCTTGATATCCAACACGGGGGTTCCGTCAATGGCCTCCAGGGGCGTGACCACGAGAAGGGTGCCGTTTATGGCGGTGATTGTTACTTCATGCAGGCCGATGGGGTTGGGACGATCCGGGGAGCGGGTCGAAAACACGCCGCGAATGGGGCGGCTCACATCTCCGCGCGGATGGACCCGCAGGCAGGAGCGGTCCGACTTGTGCAGCCAAGTCAGAAGAATGATGCGGGCACCAGGAGCGAGACCTTCCAGGGCCGAAGCAAAAGCCGGATCCAGATGAAGTTCGGCTGAAGGGGCTCCTTCATTGCCTTGTTTTGGAGCGTCGTCCCGGTGCTTGAGCGGGGAGCGGATAATGCCGACAGGGGTGATTGTCATGTCCATGGGGTGTTCTCCGTTCCGAAATCCTGCTGTGGGTTAGGATGTGAAATGGTCAAAGCCTGGCAGGGTGAGCGGATCGCCATGCAGACGCAAGCCGGGCAGGTTCGTTGCCGTCCCGATCACGGTCAGTTCAGGCAGGCTGGCCTGAAGTGCTCTGAGGCTTTCCGGTGAACAGGCGCCAAGCAGCCCGTAATCCTCGCCGCCCAATAAAACAACCTCGTGCGGTGCTCGCGCATGGTTTTGGGCGTATAGCAGCACTTCAGGATGCGAGGTGCAGTACGAAAGATCAAGGTCGGCTCCTTTGGCTTGACTCTGGGCCAGGAAGCGCGGCAAGTCGCGAGCCAGACCATCGGAAATGTCCATAACTCCACGTACCTGCGGGAAAGATGCAAGAGCAAGCCCTTCGGCTACTTTGGGTCGGGGCCGAAGATGCGCTGCCGTTGCTTCGGGGAATGCATCCCGGGCAGCATTTCCGGATTCTTCCAGACTGTAGAACCCGACACGGGCAAGGCCGATCTTCCCGACTACAAAGAGCAAATCACCTGGGCGGGCATCTCCTCTTGCCAGAAAACGTCCTGAAGGGCCGGGTTCGCCCCAGATGGTCATGCCCACCCCGAGGTTGGGTGAGCGGCTGAGATCGCCCCCGCCCAAGGTCAGATCATGTTTCCGCGCCAATGCAGACATGCCGGTGAGGAATCTGGGCCAGAAGTCGTCGGGCATATTGTCCGGAATCATCAGTTCCATGGTGAAACCTTTGGGCACGCCGCCCATAGCGGCCACATCGCTGATGTTCACGGCCAGAGCCTTGTATCCGATTTCTTCCGGATGAAAATAGGATCGGCGAAAATGTACCGTGTCCAAAAACAGGTCCGTGGACAGGCAAAGGTTTGACCCCCGCGGCACAATGCAGCAATCGTCTCCCCGTTTTGGGCGGGCGCTGCCCGGAGTGTCCGGAAAGTGCCTGTCGATGAGGTCCAGAAAGTCTTGTTCACAGCGGAACGTCACGTATCTTCCCCTTGGGTGTCCTACCGCTCATTAGAGCAGTTCCAGGTAGTCGCCGACAATGACTTTCAAGCCGAAGCCGGGAAAGTTCACCTTATACTTATTGGGTGGGATAATCGCTACGATTTTTCCCTGGCCGAAAATCTTGTGCCGACAGAAGCCAAGTCGTGAAGGGTCTGGTTTGGGCGTGTCTTGGGGAGGGGCCGTTGGTTCCTCTTCCGCGGAGAACCTGAAAGAAGCACTGTCCTCGTGTCCATTACGTTTTTCCCGTGTCAGGCCGGAAGCATACGATTCGCGCCAGATTTCGGCGCAACCCGGCGGGAGTTCAGCCAGGAAGGGACTGGGCAGAGCCGGCTCCGAGGTGGCGTTGAAACGGTTGTAGAGCGTGGCGGGCGCAAACAGAGTCAGAGAGTCTTTGGCTCTTGTGCAGGCGACATAGAGCAGTCGGCGCTCCTCGTCCATGTCTTCGGGGCGCGCCATGGCCCGCTTGGATGGAAAGCGTTCTTCCACAAGGTCTATGATCAGCACCGCATTCCATTCCAACCCTTTGGAAGAGTGAACAGTGGAAAGCACCAAGGTGTTTTCCTTGCGCTGTTGCTCTTCCTGATCGCCGTCCAGAGTCAGGTCGGCCAGGAAGTCGTCGATGTCCGTGTAGTTTGAGGCAATTTGGGCGAGCTGGTCCAGTCCGGCCTGTCGCTTGGGATAGTCGTCGGGATAGCGTTGCGCCAGCAGGGGCTGGTAAAAGGCATTGATCATTTCGAGGGCTTGGCCGGGGCGTGCGACGCTACGCAACGTGTCCAGCTGGCTCAACGTTTCCTTGAGCTCAGGAAAGCGTTTCAAGGCTTTGCCCATGTACTTTTCGTCTCCGGAAAGCCGTGCCGCGGAAATGCGGTCCGCGGTCTTGGGCCCGAGACCCTTGATGTGGTCCAAGGCTCGCCGCCAGGCCACCATGTCCGCCGGGTTGCGCGAAAGCCGGAGGTAGGACAGGACATCCTTGATATGAGCCGCTTCATGGAAGCGGATGCCGCCGAATTTTTGATATCCAAGGCCCACGCGGCTCAAGGCGACTTCGAGCGGATAGGACTGGTAGCCTGCCCTGAACAGTACGGCGATGTTGTGCATCGGGTATTTCTTGGCCAGCTTGATGACTTCTTCCACCACCTGCGCAGCTTGGGTCTGGTCGCTGAGTGGATGGACAATGCGGGGCATGGCCCCTTCCTTGCGCGAGGAATAGAGCTTTTTGTCGAATTTTGTCCGCGCTCCAGCCAGGATATGGTTGGTCAGGTCCAGAATAGGTTGGGTGGAACGGTAGTTCTGCTCCAAGCGAATGAGTTTGGCTCCTGTAAAAATTTTCGGGAAATCAAGGATGTTGGAGATGTCGGCTCCGCGAAAGGCATAGATGGACTGAGCATCGTCGCCTACGGCCATGACATCGCCTTGTTCGCCGGAAATAAGCCGAACGAGCCGGGCCTGGACCTTGTTGGTGTCCTGATATTCGTCCACCATGACGTGCTGGAAGCGTTCGCGCAGCTCCTGTGTCAGGAGGGGATTCGTTTGCAGCAGTTCTTCGAAACGGAAAAGCAGGTCGTCGTAGTCCAGCAAACCGTGCTCTTGCTTGAAACGGGAGTAATTCGCGGCAATGGCGTTGAAATCGTCGGTGTAGGCTGCCAGGTGAAAGGCTTCATTTTCCACGATGGACTCGATCCCCTGTTCCTTGTTGCGGGACTTGGTGATCATGTCCAGAAGCGTGGCTTTCTTCGGGTAGGAACGATCTCCCTTGCCCAGCCCCAGGCTTTCCCTGACTTCCTTGACCACGTTCTCGGAGTCGGCGCGGTCCATCAGGCTGAAGCCCTGGCCAAAGCCGAGACTCGCGGCGTGACGGCGCAACACGCCGTAGGCAAAGGAGTGGAAAGTCCCGCCGCTGGTGCCGCGCAGCTCCCGCTGCAGAATGTCGCTGGCGCGTTGCAGCATTTCCTGGGCTGCCTTGCGCGTGAAGGTCAGCAGCAGGATTTTTTCCGGTGCGGTTCCTTGCTCCACCAGTCGTGCCAGGCGATAGACGATGGTTCGGGTTTTTCCGGAACCGGCTCCGGCGATGACCAGGGCGGGACTGCCGCTATGGCGCACGGCTTCCAGCTGGGCAGGATTCAGTTCGTTTTCAAAGTCAATGGGCATCAATGATTCCGAAGTGTCGTAGGATGAGTTGGCCCGCGTCGCGCATGCGCTCGGGGCGGCTGTCTTCGCTGTCGAAGAATATGGCTCCATGGGCGGTATGGGCACCGGTGCGTCCGTATAATCCGTACACGCGGTCCCGATCGAATTTGGCCTTGCAGTCAAATCCTGGCCGCGGCTGGCAGACCAAATCCGGGGCCAGTTTGCGCAGGGGGCCGGAGTATAATTCTTCCGCTGTGAACACCCTCTCCATGACGTGCTCGCCTTGGAAGGTCAACCCTTCAAGACCGGTCTTGATCTCAGTCAGCAGAGACCGGGCTCTGGTTTGGGAAAGTTTGCCGCGTGAGAACCGGCCCGAGGTGTGCAGATAAATACGTCCCGGGTCCAAGGCGAATGCTGCGGAATCGGGCGCGATCACTCTGGCATCCCATTCGCTTTCGGGACGGTTATGCAGATGGAGCAGGCCGCATGTGCGCAGGTGGGCATTGAGGTCCACTTCCTGTCTGAGCGCCGTGAATCCGTGGTCGGCCAGGACCATGAGCCGCTTGGGCTCGGGCAGGGCGTGATAACGCTCCAGCACTTCGCCGATGAGATTGTCCCATTCTTTCAAAAGGGCTAGGCAGGGGGCATGCCAAGCATGATGCGTGTCCTCTAGGGCAGGAAACAGGAAATGAAAAAGGCGATCTGTTTCCGTGAGAACGAAGACGAAGAGATCCCAGTCCAGATCGGGCCAGAGCAGATTGAGAGCCTCGCGGCGTGAGCGCAGGGTCTTGCGCAGTTCCGTGAGCAGATAGGCCGGATCGCTTGCTCCGCGCGCGGTATCGGCCTCCAGTTTGTAGCTTGGCAGAGCAGAGGCAAGATAGGGGGGATGAACTGCCCGGCGCATGTCCTCGGCTACAAAACCTGCTACGAGCATACCGCGCAGGGGCCGGGCCGGATAGGTGTTCGGCAGGTTGATGACGCGGCTGGTTCGGCCTTTATGTCCAAGCCTGTCAAAGATGGTGGGGCAGGCGATATGTCCCGAATTGACGATGGAAAGCTGATAGGTTGCCGGGTCCATGCGGGAAAATCCAAAGATGCCGTGCGTCTCAGGACCTTGGCCGGTCATCAGCGAGGTCCAGTTCACCGGAGAGAGTTCCGGAAGCTCGGCCTGGATGGTTGTGGCCTGAGTCGCAATTGTACCCAGATTGGGCAGCTGGCCAGCCAAATTTTGGGCAAGATCGAGCGGAACCCCGTCCAGGCCCAAAACCAGCAGGCGGGAACGTAAGCGCATACTAGCGGACCACAGCCTCAAATTTTTTCAGAAAAAGCGATGGATTATAGGAGAGTTTGGCTTTGCGCAACCCTTCTTCCCCCAGGTCCTGTTCCCTGTTTACATAGGTATATTTGCTGCATTGCGCTTCCAGGAACATCTGATTGATGGCCTGATATACACCCTTGTAATAGGTATTGGCCTTTTCAAAATGGATGACCACGGAATCGGGCGAAACAGGTTCGGCCACGGTGTAGGCCACGACCTTGCCGTCCACGCGGATGGCTCCGCCCATGAGCCCGTCGATCTGGTCGAACTGCTGGAGTACGCGCGTGATGGCCACGTTTTCCGCCTGGAGTGCGTCGGACGGGTTGTGCTCCTCGAACCAGCGCAGCCATTCTTCTTGCATTTCAAGTACTTCCTCCACGCATTCCGGCCCAAGCGGGGAGTATTCGAAGGAATATTTTTTCACGAATTGCTTGAGCAGATTTTTCTTTTTGTGAAAGCGATTGCCGCGCAATTCAATGAGTTCGGGGACGCTGTACACGTAATCCCAATGGTCCCGGTTTTCTTTGATTTCCATGCTGTCGCCGAAGTGTTCGGACCAGAGTTTGGCCAGGCATTCGGGAACGCGGGTGAAGCGGCCCAGAGCCGGGATGATGGAGCATTCCTTCCAGTCGTAGTTGTTCCAGGCTCCGAGAGGAGCCCAGTAAAGTGTCTCCGGCTTGGTTTGGCGAATCCAGGCCAAACCATTTTCAATGGTCCATTCCAGCCCGTAGTGTTCGGCCCAACCATAGATGTTGGCAAAAGCATAGTCCGATGTGGGCAACTGCGGGCAGGCTGCCAGGATCGTATTGTATTCGTAAAGCCTTTCCAGGCTGGGGGCTTCAAATTTGAGCTGCATTGTTCGACGCCTTTCGGTTGTTTTTCTTGATCATGCTGAAACGTGGCCAGTCCTTGACTGCGTAGATGTAAAGCAAGGCGGCCGCGCCCAGTGCCTGGGATGCGAACATGGCGATCCAGATGCCGGTAGGCCCGGCCAGGATATGATGGCCCAGTCCCCATGCCAGGGGCAGGCGTACCAGCCAGATGGAGGAACCAAGCACCATGAAGGTATAGATGGTCGCGCCCGCGCCATTGAGCGCGCCCGTGAGGATCATGGCCACCAGGGTGAAGGGAATGGCCAGCATGTTCCACATCAGGTAATTGACCGCTTCCGCCTGCACGCCAGGGTCCGGCGCGAAATACGCCACAAAGGGCGTAATGCCTTGCCAGAGCAGCAACGCGACAATCGAGACGGAAAAAAGGCCGATGCGCAGTACGCGGTAACCGTACCGTTTGGCCAGGTCGGGTCGGCCAGCGCCGAGATAATGTCCCACCAGGATGCTTGCGGTCATGTTGAAGGCAAAAGCGGGGAGAAAGAGCAGGGCTTCGATGCGGTTGCCCACGGTGAGGCCGGCCAGCGCGTTACGGGCTCCGTCCGCATCCACGGGAAGACTGGAGGTCAGAGCGTAGAGTAGCAGGTACCCCGTGTTCCAGACCGCCGAGAGCATGCCGCTCGGTAACGCTACTTTGACGACATAGGGAAAGGCCCGTCTGCCCCATCGCCAGGGGGCGAAACTGCGGGCCTGAAGCAGGCCCAGTCGATGCAACTGATAGATGTTCAGCAACGCGCCCATGCTGATGGCGGCCAGAGTTGCCCATGCCAGGCCGCGATAGCCCAGATTCGGAAAACCGAACATGCCCAGGCCAAAGGCCAGATCGCCCAAGGCGTTGAGCGTCGTGATGAGCATCATGGTGTAAAGCGGGAACATGACCCGCTTTTGGGCTCGGAAGATGGCGTTGGTGATGGTCAATAGATAATAGCTTGGTACCGAGAGCAGATAGACCTCAAGAAAGAAGCGCGTGGTGTCTTCCATGCCGGGACGGACTTGCAGCCCGGACAGCAACAGGCCGCGTAACGGCATGCTGGCGGCCAGGACAGCGAGTCCAAGAGCCAGGGCGGAAAGCAGGCACAGCCCAGTATAGCGCTGAACCCGAAGGAGTTTGTCCGCACCGCTGGACTGACTGATGGCGGCAACGGCACCATTGGACATGGCGATGGCCACCACAAGAAAGAACATCAACAATTGGGTCATCATGCCGAGTGCGGCCTGGACCTCGGAATTGAGCATCCCAGCCACCTTGACATCCACGGCACCGATGAGAAAATGGAAGAGCATCATCAGGACCTGAGGCCAGGCCAGCTTCCAGATCACACGGTAGGGATGCTTTTCAAGTTCAGCGTCTATCTGCGGAGGCATTGCTCTCTCGTTCCTTGGTTGGGAAAAGTTCAGCGTAAAGGATAGGCACTGCGCTGGTTTTGCCAAGGGGCCAGGTCGTATTTTCATGCTTCACGCGTTGCGCGGCAAAGGGAAAGCGCGTATCCTTGAACGTCACAAGGAGAATGGATGCATGGGCAGAACCGAATTGAAGATGCGCGTCTGGCTGGAAATGGACGACAACTCCCTCATGGGCTCGGGCACCATGAAAATGCTCCGCCTTGTGGATGAACTCGGTTCTTTGAACAAAGCCGCTGCGGAACTCGGCATGTCCTATCGGCGGGCCTGGGGGCGCCTTCGGGATACGGAACAACGTCTTGGCAGGCCCTTGGTGGAACATATGCGAGGACGGCAGGGGTACAACCTGACTCCGTTCGGCAGGCAGGCCCTTGAGGCGTGGCAACGTTGGCATGCCGAAATCAAGAGTTTCGCCCATAAGCGCGCCGTGGAATTATTTCCCGAAGAGTTGCGACCTCTGGATTAGCCGTGCCTGTGGGGCGCGTCTCCGCCCACGTGCACATGCACATGCGTGTGCTTGCTGATTCCGCTTTCCAGAATCTTGCCGTCGCGCAGGGCTACCAATTTGTCGGTTATTTCATCTAAAAACTCCGGTTCGTGGGACACCACAAGCAACGCGAGATCCAGGGATTGGAGTATTTCCAGGATGCGTTGTTTGGTCTCCTTGTCCAGCCCCGTGGTCGGCTCGTCGAGCAGGAGAGCCCGGGGTTGCATGGCCAGGATGGTCGCCAAGGATACGAGTTTTTTCTCTCCGCCGGAAAGGCGATAGGGGACGCGGTTCTCGAATTCCCTCAGGCCCAATCTGTCCAACGTGGCGAAAGCCGTTTCCAAGGCCTCTTGGCGCGATAAACCTTGATTCAGCGGACCAAAGGCCACGTCTTCCAAGACGGTGGGGCTGAAGAGCTGGTCGTCTGCCTGCTGGAAGAGAAATCCGAGTTGCAGCCGGGCCGCATGAAAGTCCTTTTCCGAGCGCATGTCCTGGCCAAACAATCGGATGTTGCCTTCGGACAGGGGGATGAGCCCCATGATCGTGTGCAGGAGCGTGCTTTTACCGCAACCGTTGGGGCCAATCAAGCCAATCCTGTCTCCCGCATGCAGGCCGAAATCCAGCTGGCGGAGAATCTTTTCCCGGCCCGGATAGCCGCAGGTCACGTTTTTGAGTTCAATTATGCAGGACATGACGGTTCCTTGGTTATGTGAGCGGCAGATGGTCAAGAACCAGGAGCAGGCTTCCAGCCAGAGCTGTTAGAATCAACAACAGCCAGTCAAGAGTGTTGCGTTGGACCGTGGCCAGGCTGTGGAATCGGCCGGAAAAGCCGCGGCATCGCATGGCCTGGTGGACACGTTCCGCCCTGTCCCAGCTACGTACCAGAAGCATGCCCACAAGCCAGGCGTAGGTACGGTAGGTGTGCATGCTGGTGCGGGGGCGAAACCCGCGCGCCTTTACGGCGCGATGTTGTCGCAAATACTCCCGTCGGATCACTTCGATATAGCGCCATGTGAAAAGCAGGAGCAGGCACAGCTTGTCCGGTACGCCGAGCTGTTGCATGGCCTGTCCAAGTGAATTCACGCTCATGGTGGCCAAAAGCGCTGTCAGGCCAAGCACGATGCCGAAGGACTTGCAGGTCAGGAGCAGGCAGAGCTTTATCCCTTCCTCGGAGGCGCTGAGCGGTCCGAAATGAAAGAGAGTGGTGCCGGGCAGGGAAAACGGGATAAATATCCAGAGGAACCCCACGAATAAACCGACCACACCAAGGCGTTTGAGTATCGGCTCCAGAGGCAGACGCGCGCTCAGGGCGAGAAGGGTGCCGAGCAGCAGGCAGGCCGCTCCGGACCGAATATCCTGCACCAACGCCGCCGGCAGGCTGAAGGCCAAGGCCGCCAGGATTTTAATCCGGGGGTCGCGGCGGTGCAGGATGGAGTTCCCCTGCGCAAAGGGTTCGGCAATGGCGCTCAAGGTTTGGTCTTTGGGGCTCGGGTTGGGCTGTGAAACGCGGGGCCAAAATGGTCACGCGACTGCAGAAATGTGCCACACTCGGCGATTTCGTGCAACCACGGTAAGGCGCTATTTGTCGAGCCCGACCTCGCTTTTCAAAGGGCTGATGGCATCAATGGCTATCTGGAAAAAGTCCCCGAGCTCCAGACCGATCTTGTCACATTCTCGAATATTTTCTCTATTGATATTAGCTGCGAAAGCCTTTTCCTTCATCTTTTTCTTTAAGCTTTTGGGTTTCATGCCGTCCATGCCTTCCGGCCGCACCAGGGCATTGGCATGAATCAGTCCGGTCACGGTTTCTCCGCAGCGCAAGGCAAAGTCGAAAATGGTCTGGGGGGTGACGCCTGTGCATTCGCCATTGTGGGCCTTGATGGCTTGCAGCGCTTCCGCGGGCAATTCGCCTTCCAGCATTTCGCATGTTTCCAGACCGTGCCGTTCGGGCGTGTTCTTGGTGTGAGAGTAATCCAGATCATGGACAAGGCCGGTCAGTCCCCAGAGGTCCTGGTCGTGTCCCAGGTGCTGGGCCAGGCCGCGCATGACCGCTTCGGTTTCCAGGGCATGGGGCACGAGATGGGGGTCCTGGCTGTGTGTTTTGACGAGCTCCAGGGCGCGTTCACGGGAAAGCATGGCGTCTCCTAATCTTTTTGGGGTGTATACAGCCAGCAGGCAGTGCTGCGGCCGGATTCGACTTCAAGAAAGTCCGGGCGGGTCGTGCGGCAAATGTCCATGACTTCGGGGCAACGCGGATGGAAAGGGCATCCCGTAGGTGGTTGCATGGAACTGGGCGGCTCGCCTTTGAGCAGGGCATGGCTGCGTTGCTTTGCTGGATCGGGCACGGGCACGGCGGAAAGTAGGGCTTTTGCATAGGGGTGGAGCGGCCCGTGAAAAAAACTGGCCCTGTCGGAGAGTTCCACGATGCGGCCCAGATACATGACCGCCACCCTGTCGCAGAGATGGCCGATCACGGAAAGATCATGGGAAATGAACAGATAGGCCAAGCCAAATTCTTGCTGTAACTCTTTGAGAAGATTGAGAACCTGTGCGCGGATAGAAACATCCAGGGCTGATACGGGCTCGTCGCAGACGATCAGGTCCGGTTCCAAAGGCAAAGCCCGGGCGATGGCCACGCGCTGACGTTGGCCTCCGGAAAATTCATGCGGATAGCGGTCGGCGTCCTCCTTGCCGAGGCCCACGCGTCTGAGGATGTCCAGCGCCTTGGCGCGTCGTTCGGTTGGGCTGCCCAGTTTGTGGATATCCAGGGGCTCTCTGACAATGGAGCCGATTTTCCAGCGCGGATTAAGCGAAGAGTAAGGGTCCTGGAAAATCATCTGCACAGTGCGGCGTTGCTCGATGCGGTCCCATTGGTCCAGGGGGGTGCCGTTGAGCAGGACTTCGCCGGAGGTCGGGGCTTCCAGCCCGAGCACGAGCCGGGCCAATGTGGATTTGCCGCACCCGGATTCCCCCACGAGGCCCACGGTTTCGCCTTTTCCCACGCTCAGATTTGCGCCATCCACGGCGCGCACAATTCCGCGCTGTGTCTTGAGGAGCCCGCTACGCACGGCATAGTGTTTTTTCAGATCTTTGATTTCCAGGAGCATGTGGTTCTCCGGCTTATTCATGGAGCCAGCAACGGACTTTGCGGCCGTTTTTCATGTCCAGCAGGGGCGGTTCCTGTTGCGCGCAACGCTCAAAAGCCTGAGCGCAACGCGGGTGGAACGTGCAGCCGAGCGGACGGTCAAAGATGCCGGGAACCGTGCCGGGGATGGGGCTGAGACGGGCCGTGCCGGTCATGCGCGGCAAGGATTTGAATAGGCCTTGCGTATAGGGGTGCAGAGGTTCGCGGTACAATTCCATCGTGGCGGCCTCTTCCACGATGCGTCCGGCGTACATCACGGCTACGCGTTCGCTGAAGCCGGCGACCACGCCCAGGTCATGCGAGATGAGCACGCTGGAAGCCGCTGTCCGTTCCCGTACTTGGGCCAGCAGGTCCAGAATCTGGGCCTGGATGGTCACGTCCAGGGCTGTGGTCGGTTCGTCTGCAAAGAGTATGTCCGGTTCGCAGGCCAGGGCCATGGCGATCATGACGCGCTGGCGCATGCCGCCCGAGAGTTCGTGCGGGAAATTCCTGGCCCGCTCGCGGGGGTTGGGGAGGCCCACCTGGGACAACAGTTCAAGAACCCGCTCCTCGGCTTGTTTTTTGTCCAGGCCGCGGTGCAGGAGCAATGGCTCCGCAATCTGTGCGCCGATGCGAAAGACCGGATTGAGCGAGGTCATGGGCTCCTGGAAGATCATGGAAATTTTGTTGCCGCGCACGGACTGGAGTTCCTGTTCGGACAGGGCCAGCAGGTCACGGCCACGGTACAAGGCTTGGCCGTCCGTGACGCGCCCGGGCGGGTCCGGGACAAGGCCGAGCACAGACAGGGCCAGCACGGTTTTGCCGCAGCCGGATTCGCCCACCACGGCCAAAGCCTCGCCTTGCCCCAGAGCGAGGTTCACTGTATCAACCGCCTTGGCCACGCCCTGAGGCGTGGCGAATCGGGTTGTCAGTCCGCGGATGTCGAGAATCGGTTCTGTCATGGCGCTGTCCGGCGTTTACGGGTATATACGGAAAAAAGCGGGAGATCACAATGCAGAAGGATTGGATTGCGGTTGTGGGCGGCGGCCTGGCCGGGTGCGAATGCGCCTTCAGGCTGGCTCAGGCAGGGTATGCCGTGCGTCTTTTCGAGATGAAGCCCGACCGTTATTCCGAGGCCCATTCCAGCCCGGGCTTGGCCGAATTGGTCTGTTCCAATTCCTTGCGCTCTGACGAATACGTGACGGGCGTGGGCCTGCTCAAGGAGGAAATGCGCGCTTTGGGCAGCCTCGTTCTGGACGCGGCCGAGGCTACGCGCGTACCTGCGGGCAAGGCCCTGGCCGTTGACCGGGAGTTGTTTTCCGCGTTCATCACACGGCGCATCGAGGAGCATGCCCTCATTGAGGTCGTGCGCGAGGAAATACCGGCTCTGGACGATGCCCGCCTGGAAGGGGCCAAGCTGGTCGTGATTGCTGCGGGGCCGCTGGCGTCCCAACCTCTGGCCGATGATCTCCAACGCATCGTGGGCGGGGAAAAACTTTATTTTTACGATGCGATAGCACCGATCATCTCCGCAGATTCCGTGGACATGGACAAGGCCTTCTGGGGCTCGCGCTATCGTCCCGAGGACACGGACTATCTCAATTGCCCCATGGACGAGGCCCAGTACAAAGCCTTGATCCAGGCCATGTTGGACGCGGAAAAGGTCAAGCCGCGCGAATTCGAGAAGCATATTCATTTTGAGGGCTGCCTGCCCGTGGAAGAAATGGCCGAACGGGGTGAAATGACTCTGGCGTTCGGCCCGCTCAAGCCCGTGGGACTGGAAGATCCGCGCACCGGGGAACAGGCTTTTGCTGTGGTTCAACTGCGGGCCGAGAATCGCGAAAAGACCGCCTTCAATCTCGTGGGCTTTCAGACCAAACTGACCTATCCGGAGCAGAAGCGTGTATTCCGCATGATTCCGGGATTGGAGAACGCGGAATTCCTGCGTCTTGGCTCCATCCATCGCAACACCTACGTGGACGCTCCGGCTGTGCTCGACGGCCTGGAGCTCAAGGCCAGGCCCGGCGTGTTTCTGGCCGGTCAGATCACCGGAGTGGAGGGATACGTGGAATCCGCTGCCTGCGGGCTCTGGCTTGGCGTTTTGCTGGCGGCGCGACTCTTGGGCCGGGATTTGCCTGTCCCTCCGCCCGAGACCGCCCTGGGCGGCCTTCTGGCCCATTTGGCCACGCCGCCTCAGAAGCGCTTCCAGCCGTCCAACGTGCATTTCGGACTTATGCCCGCGTTGAACAAGCGCGCACCCAAAAAAAAGCGCAAGGAACTCTATGCGGAGCGGGGCAGGGAAGCTTTCGCACAGTGGATGCGAACTGGTGCTCTCCTGCCTGTGGAGAAAGTGTAAAAGAGTCCCTCTCGTGCGCGGATAAGGGGTTTTCTTTTTCCGGGATTGGCTGTAGACGTAACGCCGACGCCACAAGTCGCGCCTGCGCGCGTGCGTACTTCATCGTGAGGGGGGGCCATGGCAAGCGAGCGCCCTGTCATCCGGCTGGAGCACGTCTCCAAACAATTCGAAGGCGAGACCGTCCTCGACGATGTCAGCCTGGACATCCGAAACGGGGAATTCCTCACCATTCTCGGTCCGAGCGGTTGCGGCAAGACCACGCTGCTGCGGATCATCGCTGGTTTCGAGTCGCCCACTACGGGGCGTCTGTTCATCGACGAGCAGGCCATGGAGAATGTTCCGCCGGATCGCCGTAAGGTCAATACTGTTTTTCAGAGCTACGCGCTTTTCCCCCACATGAACGTCTTTGACAACGTGGCTTTTGGGCTGCGTATGGCCAAAACCCCGGACAGCGAAATTGCGCCGCGCATCCGCACGGTATTGCGCATGGTGGGCCTGGAAGGTATGGCCGCTCGCAAGCCGGGTAGCCTTTCCGGGGGGCAGCAGCAGCGTGTTGCCATAGCCCGGGCCGTGGTCAACCGGCCCTTGGTGTTGCTCCTGGACGAACCCCTGAGCGCACTCGACTACAAGATGCGCACCCAGATGCGCCGCGAACTCAAGCAGTTGCGCCGGGAATTGGGCATCACTTTCGTATTTGTGACCCACGACCAGGAAGAGGCCTTCGCCATGTCCGACCGGGTGGTGGTGATGAATCAGGGCCGCGTCGAGCAGGTGGGAGCACCTTCCGAAGTCTATGAAAAGCCCGTGAATTTTTTCGTGGCCCGCTTTGTGGGCGAGACCAATATTTTCGAGGGCGTGGCCGGGCTCAGCGACGGCGAAACCCTGCATGCATTGGTGGAGGGCCGCCGCTGCGACCTGGCCTCGGATCGGGGGTTCAAGCCCGGCGACCGTATCAAGGTTCTGCTGCGGCCCGAAGATCTTCTCGTGGAACGGATTCCGCCCGAGGACGATGACAAGCTTTGGCTGCCGGGAGTGATCACCGAGACCGTGTACAAAGGCTCCACATGGGATATGATGGTGCGTCTGGAAAGCGGCAACATGGTCCTGATCACAGAATTTTTCGATGAGGATGCGGACAAGGTCTCGTTCCAGGCCGGAGAGTCCGTCTATGTGAGTTGGTTTGACGGCTGGGAGGTGGTGTTGCCCCATGAAGGAAACGAGCCTGTTTAGGCGTATTTCCATCGGCGGAGCGGCCTTGTGGCTGATTCTCTTCGCAGTGCTGCCTTTTTTGCTCGTAGCCGGGACCAGTCTACTGGTCCGCGACGAAACCACGTTTGTGCGTCTCGCGTTTTCATTGGAAGGCTTTCGCGGCGTGTTCGGTCCAGTGTTTCTCAAAGTGCTCTGGCAGTCCCTGTATCTGGCTTCGGGAACGACGTTGATCTGTCTTCTGGTGGGCTATCCCTTCGCCTACGTGCTGGCACGCTGGAACGGCCCGCGGCGTAGCCTGCTGCTGTTGCTGGTCATCATTCCTTTCTGGACCAACTCCCTCTTGCGGACCTACGCCATGGTCTTTTTGCTCAAGGGCAATGGTCTGTTTTCCAAAACGCTCATGTGGCTGGGGCTTGCGGATAAGCCCGTATCGTTGCTGTATACGGAAACGGCCATCTTCATTGGCCTTGTCTACACGTTGTTGCCATTCATGATCCTGCCGCTCTACGCGTCCATCGAAAAGATGGACGGCCGACTGCTTGAGGCGGCCAGGGATTTGGGCGCCAACCGGTTCAAGGCTTTCATGAATGTCACCGTGCCCCTGAGCCTGCCCGGCATCATTGCCGGGAGCATGATGGTTTTTTTGCCCGCCCTGGGCATGTTCTACATTCCCGATCTGTTGGGCGGCGGCAAACACATCATTGCGGGCAACTTCATCAAGGACCAGTTCCTTATTGCCCGCGACTGGCCACTCGGTTCAGCCGCCAGCGTGGTCCTGACTCTGCTCATGGCCTTGTTGCTGCTCGCCTATAACGTCAGCTCCAGGCGCGTCCACCGTGATCCCGTGCAGGAGGCGGATGGCGCATGAATATGCTTTGGAAACTGGTACGCATCGTTCCTGTCTACATTTTTCTCTACCTGCCTCTGGTCGTGCTGGTGGTCTTTTCCTTCAACGATTCCAAACTGTCGGTCGTGTGGAAGGGCTTCACCTGGAAGTGGTTCGACAAGCTCTTGCACAATACCCAGCTCATGGACGCGGCTTTCAATTCTTTGCTTGTGGCCGCGCTTTCGGCTTCCGCCGCCACTATTCTGGGGCTGCTGGCCGCCCTGGCGCTCTATCGCTACCGTTTCAGGTGCAAGGCTCTGCTGCGTTCAGCTTTGTTCGTGGTCATGGTTTCGCCGGACATCGTCATGGGCGTGGCTTTTTTGGTGCTGTTCATGTGTCTTGGACTCAAGCCCGGTTTCCTGACCTTGTTTCTCGCGCATACCACATTCTGTCTGCCGTTTGTGACCGTGACCGTGCATTCACGACTCATGGGTTTTGATGACAATTTGCTCGAGGCGGCCCACGATCTGGGTGCGGGCGAATTTCAGGCCATCAGGCATGTGCTGCTCCCGCTGCTCGCTCCGGCCGTGCTCGCAGGCTGGCTGCTATCTTTTACCCTGTCCATGGACGACGTGATCATCAGTTTCTTTGTCACCGGACCGGACTTCGACATCCTGCCCCTACGCGTGTATTCGCTGGTGCGTCTGGGCATCAAACCCGACGTGAACGCCTTGTCGGCCATCATGTTCGGCCTTACCGTGGCCATTGTCCTGACATCGCAATTCTTGCTCAGGAGGAAAAAATGAAAAAAATGTTTCTTGCCTTGATTCTGTCCTGCATGCCCTGTCTGGCCCTGGCCGGACAAGGGGAAGTATATGTATACAACTGGACGGAATACGTGCCTGACGCGGTGCTCCAGCAGTTTACCGAGGAGACCGGCATCAAGGTGATTTATACCACTTACGACAGCAACGAGGCCATGTATGCCAAGGTCAAGCTGCTGGGCGGAGAGGGGTATGACGTGGTGGTTCCTTCCACCTATTTCGTGAGCAAGATGCGGCGGGAAAAGTTGCTTTTCCCGTTGGATCGCACCAAATTGCCCAACTTCAACAATTTGGATGTCGCGTTTCTGGACAAGTCGTATGATCCGGATAACGCCTACTCCGTTCCGTATCTCTGGGGCGGCTCCGGCGTCATCGTCGATTCCGACACCGTGCCTGCTGAAGGCATGAATTCCTGGCACTATCTCTGGCGTCCCGAGCTCAAGGGGCGGCTGCTCTTGCAGGACGACCTGCGCGACGTTTTGGGCATCGGTCTGCTGCTCAAGGGCTATTCCGTGAACGAGACGGATCCGGAGCATATCCGCGAAGCCTACGAAGTCATCAAGACTCTGGCTCCGAACGTGCTGGTGTACAATTCAGACAGCCCCAAATCCGCGTACCTCGGAGGCGAGGTTGCCGGCGGCATGATTTGGAATGGCGAGGCGCATCAAGCCATGGCAGAAATGGAGAGTCTCAAGTTCGCCTGGGCCAAGGAGGGGGGGCTGCTTTGGATGGATAATTTCGTCATCCCCAAGGGCGCAAAGAATGTGGACAACGCCCACGCCTTCATTAACTTCATGCTCCGGCCCGATATCTCGGCCCAGTGCTGCGAGGAATACGGCTATCCCACTCCCATTGTGGCGGCCAGGGAGCTGTTGCCCGATGAGTTGCGGAACAATCCTGTGATCTTCCCGCCAGCCGGGGTGTTGGAGCATTCGGAATTCCAGAACGATGTGGGCGAGGCCATCCTGGTCTACGAAAAGTATTGGCATATGCTCAAGGCCGGACAATAAGCGGCGAACCTCTTCGAAAATTGCAGCGGGGGCCGGTGGATGCGTCGGCTCCCGTTTTTGTTTCTGCCCGGACGTGAAGCGTTGCCTTTGCTGGCCGTCTGGTTCATGCTGGAAGTGGAGGACGATGTGCAGATAGAAGTGCTTTTCAGTGAATGGGATCAGTACGAATTGCTCGATTCCGGGAATCAGCGCAAGCTGGAACGGTTCGGCGACGTATTGTTGGTGCGCGGTGAGCCGCGGGCCTGGTGGGGACCCAGCCTGTCCCGGCGCGACTGGGAGCGGGCCGTGGCCACGCACGATGATCGAAACTGGAGCTTCAAGCCCGGGGCCCCGCGCGAGTGGGAGCTGGATTTGGACGGTCTGAAGGTATTTTGCAGGTTCACTGAAACATCCAAACATGTGGGCGTGTTTCCAGAGCAGTGGCCGCATTGGATGAGTCTGCGCAAATTCGGCCATGCCACAGGTAAGAACAAGCCTAAACTATTGAACTTGTTCGGCTATACTGGCGTTGCCACGCTGTGCGCGGCCCAGGCCGGTTTCGACGCTACCCATGTGGACGCTTCCAAGCCCACTGTTGCCTGGGCGCGGCGCAACCATGAGATTTCCGGCCTTGGCGGGACCAACATCCGTTACCTGCTCGATGACGCGCTCAAGTTCGTTAAACGCGAAGTGCGTCGCGGAAACAGGTATGAGGCCATTTTGCTTGACCCGCCCGCGTTCGGCCGTGGACCGAAAAAGGAACTTTGGAAGGTGGAGGCCCAGGTGGCCGAACTTCTGTCCGATTGCGCCGCGTTGCTTTCGGACCATGCCCGGCTGTTGATCCTGACCATGTACAACACCGACGCCTCGGCATTGATGCTGAACAACCTGCTCACGGACGCCTTGGTCGGGGCGGGCGGAAGTCTGGATATCGGGGAACTGGCCTTGCGTCATACGTCCGGCCCCAAGATTCTGCCCCGTTCCTTGTGGGCTCGCTGGCAGGCCTGAGCAGGGGAATGGCCGCACGAAAAAGGCCGCCCACAGGCGGCCTTTTCCTTTGCGCGACATCCTCCAGCGCAATGCGTCAGAATTTGATCTTTTCCGGGGGCCTGCGCTCCGGCACGACCTGACGTTCGATTTTTCCTTCGTTCCATTCACGGGAAACATACAGGCCGCAAAAGCAGGCACCGTATTCGGCCACGTCCGGCTCCCTATAGACGCAAGGACAGACAATGTCCTTGTCGTCCTCGTATGCGCCGTTGGCCAGCCGACATGGACAGGCCATGTACCCGTAGCGATCCTTGTTGGCCAGCAGGCTGTCCATGAGCGGCAGGGTCATGCCCATGTCGTAGTTGAAATAGTAGCCTTTGGGTTCCTGGATTTTCTTCAGGGTTTCATAGAGCTGTTTGGCGTCCATTGCTCCCCCTCAGCGGCCCAGGGCATCGTCGATTTTGTCCTTGTTGAAGCCCACGACGACCTTCCCGTTGATGACCAAAGTGGGAAAGGACACGGCAGGGTTGTGTTCCTTGACGCGGGAGATGGTCTCCTTGCGTATTTCGCCTTCCAGTTTGTCCACGAATATGGGGTCACAGGCGATTTTGCATTCTTCCAGGTATTGCAGGGCTTTCTTGCAGTGTACGCAGGTGCTCAGTCCATAAAATTCGATAGTGTCGGCCATGAAGTCCTCCGATGGGTCTTATTTTATATAATAATGGGCATTAACCGACCTCTTGTCAAAGCCCGTTTTTGTAGCGGGTGAGATGCTGTTCCAATCTTCGTACCCCCAAAGCGAGAGGGAAGGTCAAAGCGAAATAGAGCAGCAGGACCGTGCTCCAGATTTCAAAGGTACGATAGGTGGCGGCCATGAGCTCCTGGCCCGCAAAGGTTAATTCCTGGATGGAAATGACGGATACGATGGCCGAATCCTTGATGGTCGAGATGAATTGCCCGGCCAGGGCTGGCAGCATTCGGGACACGGCCTGGGGCAGGATTACGTGACGCAGCCTGCCCCAGCGGGTGAAGCCCAGGGCTGCCGAGGCTTCCCATTGGCCGCGTTCCACGGACTTGATGCCTGCTCGGACGATTTCAGTGATATATGCGCCTTCAAAAAGAGCCAGAGTCAACACCGCAGGGAGAAAGGCCGGGATTTGCTCGATGGGACCGAAAAGGAAGCATACTACGCAACGGGTGGACTCGGGGAGCTGGTAGACCAGCTCGCTTACGCCCAGGGCCGTCATGATCTGGTCGCCGAGAAAATAGTAGAACACAAAGATCAGCACCAGGGGGGGCGTGTTGCGCACCAATCCCACATAGGCGGCGCCGATCATTTGGCGCAATGGACTGCGGCTGGTCCGGAACAATCCCATGATCGTACCCAGGACAATGGCCAGCAAACCGGACAGGAGGCTCAGCCGTAGCGTCACAAGCAGGCCTTGCAGCAACAGGCCGGGGCGCCAGGCCGACTGGTCGGGATCGTAACGCAGCAGGTATTGGGGCATGGCCGACCAGTCCCAATGGTACTGGAGCTTGTCGACCAATCGCCAGCCGATGTACAGGGCCGCCCCTGTCAGCAGCAATAGAATCGCCGCGTCCAGGGGCGTGGCCCGAAGTCTTTTGGGAGACAACTTTACGCCTTATTGTACCAGGGGCTTCCATGTTTCGCCGTTGAACCAGTAGTCGAAGCGGGCGGCAAGCCAGCCTTCGGCATTGGCGACGCGAATCCAATTGTTCAGATAATTGAGGAAATCGGGGTCACCTTTGCGCACGGCAAACCCGATGGGCTCCTGGGTGAAATCGCGCTCCATGGGCAGGTAGAGCAGCTCCGGGTATTTGACCGCAAGGTTGCGGGGCAGGGGATTGGAGGCGATCAGGCATTGGGCCTTGCCGTTGAGCAGTTCCTGTATGGAGGCGGCTTCATCACTGAATTGGCGTAATGTGGCCTGGGGCAGGAAGTTCTTGACCGCTTTTTCCGCAGTGGTGCCGAGGCGTACAGCCACGGTTACGTCTTTGTTGTTGAATTCATCAAGGGAGGTCTTGTTTCCCGCGAGCTCTCTGTGTGCCACAATGGCCATGCCAGTGAACTCGTATGGATCGGAAAAATTGACCTTGAGGTTGCGTTGCGGGGTGATGCCCATCCCGCCGATAATGATGTCGAACTTGCCCGAAAGCAGGGCCGGGATGATGCCGTCCCATTTGGTGGGAACGAATTGGACCTTCACGCCCATGTCTTCGGCGAGACGGCGGGCCACGTCGATCTCGAATCCCACGAATTCGCCTTTTTTGTCCTTCATGGCCCAGGGTACGAAGGTCGAGAAGCCGACCTTGAGTACACCGCGTTGCAGCACCTTTTCCAGGCTGCTGGATTGTGCCAGTTCCTGCCGGGCATCTCCTGCCCAGACCGCAGTGGCAACTCCCAGAATCACGATCAGGGCCATCAGCCCTGTGCGGGTGGTTCTCCACAGAGTCATGTTGCTCCTCCCGAAGTCCAAAAGTTATACGGAATGGTTCCAATCGCCTTTGAGGCGTTTTTCGACAAGCGCAATGAGCCCTGAGAGCAGCAAGGTCAGCGACAGATACATAGCTGCCACGGTGAACCAGACTTCGAACGTCAGAAAGGTGTCCGAGACAATGGCCTGTCCCTGCATGGTCAGATCATAGACCGCCACCGTGCTTACCAGGGCTGAATCCTTGACGAGCGATACGGCCTGGCTGGCCAAAGGGGGAATCACGCGGGGCAGGGCCTGGGGCAAAACCACTTCCCGGTAGGTGAACCAGGAACCGCCGCCCAGGCTGGCGGATGCTTCCCACTGGCCATCGTCTATTGAGGAAATACCTGCCCTGAGGATCTCCGAGGCATACGCGCCTTCAAATAAAGACAGGGCCAGTACCGACGCCCAAAAGCCGTTTATCCCCAGGATAGGGGCCAGAACAAAATAGGCGAAGAAAAGTTGGATCAACAGCGGCGTGTTGCGGATGGTTTCCAGGTAGAAGCGTGCCAGGGCTCTGGCTATGACGGAATTGGACAGCCTGAACAGCGCTGTTGTCAGGCCGAAGAGGAAAGCCAGAACAAAGCTTGCCGCCGTGATTTGCAGTGTGAGCCAAAGCCCTTGAAGCAAGAGGCCGGGGATGACGCTGCCGTCTTCGACGCGGAAAAGATAGATCGGGATGCGGTACCATTGCCAGTTGTAGCCCAGTCGTTCAGTGCCGCGCAGCACCAACCAGCCAAGCATGCCGAGCAGGACCAGAAATTTGGCAACGTCGGGCAGGACGGCGCGTTTGTTGCGCGCGAAAGTATGGGGCGCGGGTTGGCTCATGAAAAATGCCTGGGTTAAGGTGGGCCGCCAAGCACGGATCACCGTTCAACATGAGAATAGCACAGGCGCTTCATTTCTCGGAAGGAATATTTGATAGATATGGCCAACGACCATATCTATCAATAAAAAATAGGATTGTTCTTGCGTGCTGTCAACGCCGACGAGTCAACAGTTGGTCAACGATGGTCCGGACCGAGGAAAAGACTTCATCCGGGCCGGGATGGGCGTCCACGATGCGGATGCGGTTTTGATGCAAGGCGGCCCATGTCAGGTAGCCTTCCCTGACGCGGTGATGGAATTCCAGGCTTTCGGCTTCAAACCGCCCCTCCTCCACGGCCTTGCCTTCGCGCAAATTGCGGGCCATGGCTCTGTTCAGTCCCACTTCCGGTTCCAAATCCATCAACAAGGTGGCGTCGGGCCAGCAGCCCGCCACGGCCACTTCGTTGAGCTGGTGCAGGAGTCGGGGCTCCAGTCCGCGCCCGTAGCCCTGATAGACAACGGTGGAATCGGCGAAGCGGTCCGAGATCACGACCTTGCCTTCTGCAAGAGCTGGGCGGATGACCTGGGCCACATGCTGAGCCCGGTCGGCAAGATACAGAAAGAGCTCGGTTTCCGGTGTGATATCCCTGCTTTCCAGATGCAGGAGCATACGTCGAAGCTCGCGTCCGACGCGGCTTCCGCCCGGTTCCATCGTCACGAGGCAGGGTTGGCCGCGCCGTTCCAGATAGTCGACGAGCAGGCGGATCTGCGTGGATTTTCCCGTGCCTTCTATGCCTTCAAAGGTAAGAAACATTGGTTCTCCGGGTTGCTGTTCCTGTTTTTGGAATTCCTGTCCGGGGTAGGCACGGGCCGGAATATCGGCCGCTCAAGGTAGCGAAGGTATGGTGTCCAGGCCGGGCCGTCGCATTCTTCCAGGCCGTCCAGGGCTCCGGCAATGATGTTGAGTTTGGAGTCCATCATGTCCGCAAGATGCAAAACAAAGGCTTCAGCGCTTTTGGGGCGGACCGGTGCGCCGAATTCGTGCTCGCCGTGGTGACTGAGCACGAGATGTTTGAGGTGCAGGGCGATTTCCGGCTCCAGGTTGCGGCTTTTGGCCAGAAAAAGATTGAGCTGTTCCAGGCCAAGCTCGATGTGCCCCAGGAGTCTGCCCGCATCGGTGTAATCGTTGTCCGCGCCGCCGTTCAGCTCCCAGGCTTTGCCCAGGTCGTGGAAAATGGCCCCGGCCAAGAGTATCTGTCTGTCCAGGTTGGCGTATTGGTCGCAGACAGCCATGCAGAGCCGGGCCACGGCAAGGGTGTGCTCCAGAAGACCGCCCAGGTAGGCATGGTGCACGACCTTGGCACCGGTGGCGCGCAGCAGGCGAGGGCGGATTTCTTCATCTTTCAGCACCCGGCGTACAAGAGTACGCAAGGGTTTGTGTTCGATGTGCTCCAGAACCAGGTCTTCCAGGGCTTCCATTAATATATCTGGCGGGATAGCGCTGCAGGGCAGGAAGTGCGCCATGTCGAAGCCGTGTCCCGGCTCGAGCAGCTCCATCTGGTCTACCCGGACCTGCAGCCGTTCATTGAAACTGCCTACCTGTCCCTGGATTATAACGAACGTGCCGGGCTCAAGTTGTTCAAATTTTTCGCTCAACGGGCTCCAGACCATGGCGTCCACACGGCCGCTGCTGTCCTGAAGCACAAGCTTCCAGTAAGGACGGCCATTGCGTGCCTGATTGCGCTGGGCCTCGGACAAAAGAAAGACGTCCCGGGTTGTTTCCCCAGGAGTCAGGTCGCGGACGTAGGTGTTCTTTTGCATGCTCTCTCTTGCCATCGTGCCTGTGATGCAGTACCCCGCTGGTGCGGGCCAGCGGCGCTGGGCCGCCTGCTTCATGTACGCGATTTCCCTACGACCTGCAAACGGGACGACCCATGAAAAGGGCTTGGTCCGCAAAACGGGCGGTGAATATGCGCATACTTTTGACCAACGATGACGGAATTCAGGCGCACGGACTTCGGGCGCTCTACGCTGCCTTGCTGGAGGCCGGTCACGAAGTCCAGGTTGTGGCTCCTGTGGCGGAACAATCCGCAGTGGGGCATGCCATCACGTTTCATACCCCTTTGCGGGTACACGAGTTTCGGGAAAATGGTTTTTTCGGTCTCGGCGTGCATGGCACTCCTGCGGACTGTGTCAAGCTGGGGTTGACTACGCTTGTTCCGAACGCTCCTGATCTGGTACTCTCGGGCATCAACAAAGGGGCCAATGTCGGCGTGGACATCGTCTATTCCGGAACGGTCTCGGCAGCCACAGAGGCTGCCATGATGTCCCTTCCCGCCATGGCCATATCCATGGACGATTTCAAGCCGCGCGATCTTTCCAAGCAGGCACGTTTTGCCGTACGGCTGCTGCCGAATATTCCGTGGAATGATATCCCGGAGAAAACCCTGTTGAACCTCAATTTCCCCGCATGCTCTTTTGATGATCACCAGGGATTGCGCCTTTGTCCCCATACCCGTGCGGCCTATAGGGATCATTATCTGGAGCGCAAGGACCCGCGCGGTCAATCCTATTATTGGCTGGAAGGGGAAATCCCGGCCGAAGGCATCAGTCCGGACCGCGACAGGGCGCTTTTGACCCAGGGATTTATCACATTGACCCCGCTACACTTTGATTTCAACGATCTTTCGACTCTTGAAATGCTGCATAAACGAATGGGACCTGCTGGGTCGCGTTGACGAAGAGTAGAGCCGCGCATATAGAGATGGTACTGTTCCTGTTCGAGAAACTGGCCATCTTTGGTGGGCGGGAAAAGAGACCGAGGGACGTCGTGCCACGCTTCCTTGCGGCGTCCATGAAAAAAACAGGCAAAGGAGAGCTGAAATGGCTGTGAAAGTTGGTTTGAACGGCTTCGGCCGCATCGGTCGCTATCTGGCCCGCCTCATGGCGGACGACAAGCGTTTTGAATTGGTGGCGGTGAACGCCCGGGCTGCGAACGAGCAGCTGGCGCACCTGCTGAAATACGATTCGGTGCATGGCAGATTTCCTGAGGTGGAGCCCACGGATAATGGCTTCAATGTCAAGGGGCATGAGATCAAGGTCACTCGGAATGCGCCGGGTGAATGGATTTGGGGCGATCTGGGTTGCGACCTGGTAGTCGAAAGCACGGGCAAGTTCACGGATCGTGAAAGCTGCGAAAAGCATTTGTCTTGCGGAGCGAAAAAGGTGGTAATCTCCGCGCCCGGCAAGAACGCCGATGTGACCGTGGTCATGGGCGTAAACGACGCCGACCTGAAGCCCGAGCACAAGATCATTTCCAATGCTTCCTGTACCACCAACTGCCTTGCTCCGGTGGCCAAGATCATCAACGACACTTTTGGTATCCGGCACGGCCAGATGACCACAGTGCATTCCTACACCATGAGCCAGCGTATTCTGGACGGCTCTCACAAAGATATCCGCCGCGCCCGCGCCTGTGCCGTGAATATGGTGCCGACATCCACCGGCGCGGCCAAGGCCGTGGGGCTTGTCATTCCTGAATTAAACGGCAAGCTGGGCGGAATGGCCGTGCGCGTGCCCACCCCGAACGTGTCCTTGGTGGACCTTGTGGTGGAATTAGAGAAGCCTACTTCAGCCGAAGAAGTTAATGCCGTGCTCAAGGCCGCAGCCAATGAACATATGGGGTTTACTGAAGAATCGTTGGTTTCAACTGACTTCTTGGGTTCTACTCATGGCGGTGTTGTGGACGGACCGTTGACTTCGGTTTTCAATGGCACGCAGCTCAAGCTGATTATCTGGTATGATAACGAGGCTGGGTTTACGAATCAGTTGCTGCGTCTGATGAACAAAGTAGCAGGCATGAATTAGCCTTTTATATCTAGATATAGTAGTATGTTATGGCCGCTGGACATTGTCCGGCGGCTTTTTTTTTGCCCCAAAAAAACGTATTTCGTTGACGCAGAATCGTTTTTACGTCTAATATTCATCCTAGACCCAAAAATAAGTATAGGGGGGCCGAAATGTATCCGAAAGACGTTACAAAGGTTGTGCAGGACACGGTTCTCGACGGCGAAGTACAGGCCAAGATCGTTGCAGAAAAGCTGGGAAAGCCTTATTCCACGCTGCTTCGTGAGCTGAATCCTTTTGACATGCGTGCCAAGCTCGGTGTGGAAACGCTCATGGAAATTCTGAAGATTACTCGTGATCCCAGGCCGTTGGCTTTTATGGCGCGCCAGATCGGTTACCGACTGATCCCTGATTCCAAGACGGAGCAAGTGCCGGGCGTATTCCGCAGCGAAGTACGTTTTTAACGGTTGCGCTGTTCGCGTTTCCGTTTTTTTGTTTGAGATCGGCGTTGGGATCGTTCTCGGTACTTGATTGCGGTCTGGGATGTTTCGACATGGGCTGGCGAGTCCAGTTCGCAAGTAATGGCTAGTTCTTTACTGTGCGCAGAGTTTACAGTTGCGACCCTTTGGGGCAATCTCCTGTTATGCCGAATTTCTACGGTCACATCGGGAGGACTCCATGAGCGGTCTGTTGTGTATTCACGGTCATTTTTATCAACCACCCCGCGAAGATCCCTGGCTGGAAAATATCCTCCCGGAAGGAACCGCCGCGCCGGCCTTGAATTGGAACCGGCGTATTCTCAATGAATCCTATGCTCCGCTGGCTTGGGCTCGCCGTATGGATGGGCAGGGTCGTATCCTAGAAATCGTAAACTGTTACGAATGGATGAGTTTTAACTTCGGGCCGACGCTTCTTACGTGGCTGGAACGTCGTGCTCCGCAAGTCTATTCCCGGTTGCTCGAGGCCGATCGCGTTTCCCTGGAGCGATGGGGGCATGGAAACGCCATGGGGCAGGTGTACCATCACATTATATTGCCTTTGGCTTCGGATTTGGACCGTCGGGCGGAAATCACTTGGGCTCTTGCCGACTTCGAGGAGCGGTTTGGTAGACCCACCGAGGGATTTTGGCTTTCGGAAGCCGCTGTGGATACTCCCAGTCTGGAATTGTTGGCTGAATACGGCGTCAAGTTTACGATCCTTTCACCCCGCCAGGCAGAAGCGCTTGCTCCTACCGATCAGGAGCAGTGGCGAAGCGTGACCGAGCATGAAGTGGACGTGCGCAGGCCATATCGTGTGGATCTGCCTTCGGGCCGCAGCATTGCTGTTTTTTTCTACAATGGTCCGCTTTCCCAGGCCATTGCGTTCGAAGGTCTGCTGGCCGACGGAGAACGTTTTTGGCAGCGTCTTGTCGGGCAGGGTTCAAGCGGTTTGCTCAGCGTCGGTACGGATGGGGAAACTTACGGCCACCATCACCGCTTCGGCGAGATGGCATTGGCGTACGTATTGGAGCAGGCCCGCCAGCAGCGAGACGGATGGTCCCTGACGAATTATGCGGCATATCTGGCCGACAATCCGCCGAAGGAGCGTGTTCGTCTTCGGGAGGCAAGTTCATGGAGCTGCGTGCATGGAGTAGAGCGCTGGCGTTCGGATTGCGGCTGCACCGACGGCGGGCATCCGCAATGGAACCAGAAATGGCGTATGCAATTACGAAACGGCCTCACTGCGGTCAAGAAGGAGTTGGACCGCTACTACTTCCAGGTCGGTGAGGAGTTGTATCTGGATTCCAAGCAGGCGCTTCTTGATTATGGTCGCGTATTGGCCAGGAATGAACCGGAAAATCCCTTTATGGAAGAGCATTTTAAATCTCAACTTTCTCTAGATAAAATTCAGACTTGTTGGAATCTTCTGGAAATGCAGCGTTTTGGTTTGTCTATGTTTGCAAGTTGCGCATGGTTCTTTGATGACCTGGCACGAGTGGAGCCCCGAAATGCTTTGGCATTTTGTCTGCGTGCCATGGAGCTGTGCAAGCAGGCTGGAGGGCCGGATTTGGTCTCGATGCTGGTGGAACATTTGCGCGAAGCCAAGCCCAACGATCCCCGTTTTCCCACTGGGGTCGAACTTTGGGAAAAGGAAGTCTGGGCGAGGCGTCAAACTCCGGCCACATTGACCGCTTTGTCGTTGCTCCATCTACGGGCGGGAGGAAAACTACCGCAACCGGGTGGGGCGGGCGAAGCGGTTTGGCAGGGCGTTGAGTCCAACCTGTCGGTTTCCGGGCTGGAACAGGGAAGGGCGTTCGGACTTTGCTCCTTGCGGCACAAACGGGGCGAGTTGGTGCATGGCGCCGCTGTCCGATGTTCCTGGAGTTGGGAGGGAATGGACTGCGCGAACATTTTTGCAGGGGAAATTTTGGTTGAGCACGAGGGAGAGCAAAACGTGGTTTGCCCACTCGAATTGCATTGGAAGATCCGTCAGGAGGCAGTTCTTCCAGGGCTGGAACGTATGCAGCAAAAGGATTGGGAGTTGTTGCAGGCGCAGGCGTCTGATGCCACATTGTTTCTCGAATACCGGACCGGCCAGCAGGGACCGCAGCAGGCGGATCTCTGGAATTTGCGCTGGCCAGCCCAGGCCGTGGCCTATGTGCTCCAGGGCGCAGGGGACGGCAACAAGGATTTTCTTGATTTTTTACGATCAGCGGGGAGCAGTCATCCCGCAGCCCCCTGGCTGGGTCGCCGCCTGGGACGTATGGCGCGGTATCTGGCAGAAGCCCCAGATGCGGACGGTGCTGAACTGCTGCGGCTTTTGCGCCGAAGTCGCAACATTGGATTGGAATTGGATCTTTGGGGGGTGCAGAACGTGGTTTGGGATACCCCGGAGCTGCGTTCAAACCGGGAATTGGCTGAAGTTGTGGGGTTAGCCGTTAATTGAATTCAAGGCGCTTGCCGGAGCCGATACGTGTCACGGTACAGGTCAGGCGCTCTGCGAGAAACCGTATCGCCTTTTCCCCTGTGCAATGGCCGGCGGCCAGAAATCGCACATCGAATTCTTCCAGGCAGCGAGCCACTGATTCCCATTCAGGTTCTTCCACTCTGTACAGATGCAGACCACCGATAACGGCATGGATCCGTTCCACGCCCGTTGTTTCCCGGAAATGCAGCAGGCTGTTTTCCAGTCCGGAATGGCAGCAGCCCAAGAGAATGATTTTCCCCTGTGGCGAATCGAGTACAAGAAAAGCGTCGTCAGGCACAGTATCGGGTTCCTGACCTTGAGCGTCGTAGAAGAAACCTTCCACGGCTTGAAACAGGCCAGGTTTGCGCGGAATGTCCGTGAACATTTCCAGACCTGGAGCAAGTGTTTGGCGACCCTGAACTGCAGTGAACAGCGGCAGGGGCGTGGGCGTGCCAATGCTGCGTTTTTCCGCAATCAGATTCCAACGCGCACGGACTGTTCCGGGGTGGGCATAGATTTGGCCGGAAAAACCATTTTCGAGCAGGGCGGGCAGACCTCCGGTGTGATCGAAATGGCCGTGGGAAAGTGCCAGCCCTTGCGCTCGGTTCACGTCAATGCCGAGACGTTCCGCATTGCGCAGGAATATGGCGGTCTGGCCAGTATCCCAGAGCCAGAGGGAGCCGTTGTCCAGTTCCAGGGCCACGCTCAGGCCCCATTCTTTTTCCATGCCGGGAAGGGCGTCGTTGTCGCAGAGAAAAGTCAGGACGGGCATGCGCTGATTATTCCGCAGGTTGAGTCGAAGCCGTTCCGGCTTCGCGTTCGTCCAAGTAGAGCTTGTAGATGATAGAGTCCACCACGGCCTGCCAACTGGCTTCGATGATGTTGTGGGAAACTCCTATGGTGGTCCAGCGGTTTTTGCCGTCGCTGGACTCGATGAGTACGCGTACGAAAGAACCTGTGCCACCAGTGTCGCGGATCACGCCGGACACGACGCGTACCTTGAAGTCTTTGAGCCGGACTTCGTGCAGCTTGGGGTAGAAGCGTTCCAGGGCCTTGCGCACGGCGCGGTCCAAGGCGTTGACCGGACCGTTGCCGGAGGCGGCCGTGTGTTCGCGTTGGCCTTGCACCGAGACAATGACCGTAGCTTCGGACAGGGGCTGGTTGTCTTCCTCGCGTTTGGAGTCCACGACAAAGAAGTTGTGGAAAGTGAAGTAGTCTTTAGAATCCCCAATGAATTCGCGCAGGAGCAGTTCGAAACTGGCGTCGGCCACGGAATATTCGTAGCCAATGGCTTCGCGTTCTTTGATGCAGGCCAGCAGGGCCGCAAGGCGCGGGTCGTTTTTGTCCAGGTTGTAGCCGTAGTGGCGGGCTTTGAAGATAATATTGGATTTACCGGCAAGATCGGAAAGCAGGACGCGTTGTTTGTTTCCTACGGCTTCTGGCCTGATGTGCTCATATGTCTCAGAGTTTTTGAGCACGGCTGAAACGTGGATGCCGCCTTTGTGCGCGAATGCCGAGGTGCCGACAAAAGGCTGACGCATGAAAGGACGCAGATTGCCCACTTCCGCTACATAGTTGGATGTTTCCGTCAGTAGGCGGATGCGTTCCGTCCCCACGGTCTCGATGCCCATCTTCAATTCCAGGTTGGGAATGATGGAACACAGGTTGGCGTTGCCGCAACGCTCGCCGTAGCCGTTGATGGTGCCCTGGACCTGAGAGGCGCCCAGCCGTACGGCCTCCACGGCATTGGCCACAGCCAGCTCGGAATCGTTGTGGGTGTGAATGCCCAGCGCGGCGTCGGGCAGGACGTTGCGTACCCCCTGGATGATCTCGGCAAGTTCTCCTGTGAGTGTGCCGCCGTTGGTGTCGCACAGCACAAGCACGTCGGCTCCGGCCTCATGCGCCGCCTTGAGGCAGTTCAAGGCAAACTCGGGGTTGGCCTTGTAGCCATCGAAAAAATGCTCGGCGTCGAAAAACAGTTCGTCCACATGCCCCCTCAGGTAGGCCACGCTGTCCGAAATGAGTTCAAGATTGCGCTCAAGGCTGACGCCCAAAGCCGTTTTGGCATGCAGGTCCCAGGTTTTACCAAAGATGGTCAGGACTGGTGTTTCCGCCTCCAGGAGTGCCTGGAGGTTGGGGTCGGTGTCGGCGGTACCACGCGGATGGTGCGTACTGCCGAAGGCCGCTATGCGGGCGATAGCAAGCCGTTCCTTGCGAATTTCGCGAAAAAACTGCTTGTCGGTCGGATTGGAGCCGGGCCAACCGCCTTCAATATAATGAACGCCAAGTTCGTCGAGCTTGCGAGCGATCCTGAACTTGTCATCGGTGGTCAGGTTCAGCTCTTCGGCCTGCGTACCGTCGCGCAACGTTGTATCATAGATACTGACGCGTCTCATGATTTTTTACAGGACTTGGTTTTATTCGACCCGTCACCGTCCAGACCAAAAGCCTTGTGCATGGTACGGACTGCCAGTTCCGTGTATTTTTCTTCGATCAGACAGGTAACTTTGATCTCCGAGGTGGAGATCATCAGAATGTTGATGTTCTCGGCAGCCAAGGCCAGGAAGGCTTTGGAGGCGACACCGGAATGGTTGCGCATGCCCACGCCGATGACCGAAATCTTGGAAACGTGCTTGTCGTGGCGCAGCTCCTCGTAACCGACCTCGTATTTGAGGCTTTCGAGGATTTTCAGGGTTTGTTCCAGGTCGGCACGGGGTACGGTGAAGGTCAGGTCCGTCTTGTCGTCCTTGCTGGGGTTTTGGACGATCATATCCACAAGGATTTTCTTTTGGGCGATGGCCGAAAAAACCTGGGCCGAAACGCCCGGTCGGTCCTCGACGTGAACGAGGGTGATCCGGGCCTGGTCCTTGTCGTACGCAATGCCGGAAACGAGCACGGCTTCCATTTGATCCTCCTGGCAGACAATAGTGCCCGGCTGGTCACAAAATGTGGACCGGACATGGACGATAACATTGTATTTTTTGGCGAATTCCACTGAACGGATCTGCAGTACCTTGGCGCCCATGCTGGCCATTTCCAACATTTCGTCGTAGGCGATGCGGTCGATCTTGCGCGCTGTGGAACAGATGTTCGGGTCCGTTGTGAAGACTCCGGGGACATCCGTAAAAATTTCGCAGACATCTGCCTTGAGTGCCGCGGCGAGGGCTACGGCCGACGTGTCGGAACCACCCCGGCCAAGGGTGGTGATGCGGTCATATTCGTCGCAGCCTTGGAAGCCCGTAACGACGAGCACATCGTTATCCTCAAGCATGGCGTGCAGTTTCTCAGCGTTTATGTCCAGGATGCGTGCCTTGCCGTAGGCGCAGTTGGTATGAATCGGAGCCTGAAATCCGAGTACGGATCTTGCGCGAATGCCGTTGGACTTCAAAAGGATAGCAAAAAGCGAAACGGAAACTTGTTCTCCAGTGGAGACAAGGCTGTCCATTTCAGCGGGATCAGGCAGGGGCGCCCATTCATTGGCCATGGCTAAAAGGCGGTTGGTCTCGCCGGACATGGCCGAGAGCACAACAACCACTTTGTCGCCCCGGGAAAGGGGGCGCTTCACCTTGGCCATGACCTGGCGCATACATTCCAGGTCCTTGACCGAAGTGCCGCCGAATTTTTGTACCACAAGACTCATGCGTCTATCCTTGTTTGCCTGCAAGGGCTTTGCTGAGAATTTCTTCGTCCGCCCTATTTGCCTGGATTTGGGCTGTTCGTCCAGTGCCGTGAGTTTGCAGGACGATATGCACCGGGTTATTGGGAACATCGGCCGGGGAAAGCCGATCGGCCCATTCCACCACATTCCATGTCCGGCCTGATTCAAGAATCTCGAATATTTCGTCATCCATGCGGCCGTTTTCCAGTCGGTACAGATCGAAATGGGCCACAGGTGGTGTTGTTGGATACAGGTTGACAATGTTGAAGCTTGGACTGGTCACCTCGGCCTGTTCCGCGCCGGGCAACGATTCCACCAGGGCGCGAACCAACGTGGTTTTTCCAGCGCCCAGGCCGCCGAAGAGCAGAAGCGCGGGGGGGCGCTCACGCCGGGCAAAGGTTGCAGCAAGCACTCGACCCAGCCGAAGCGTATCGGCCAGTTCATTGAGAACGATGAGCAAAACCGGTCCTAGAACAACGTGCGCAGCACGTCTTCCTTGCCCACGACGCCGACCAGCAGGCCGTTTTCCACTACGGGCAGGGTGTAGAGTTTGCGTTCGACCATGAGCGTTGCGATTTCATCCAGAGGGGTGTCCGGGGAAACGCAGACCGGTTTGCGAGTCATGGCTTTTTCCACGGTCAGCGCAGTCATTTTGCTCAGTTCCTGTTCGATCTCATCGGAGGCGGTGACAGGAAAAATACCGTCAAGTAAAGTGAAATAGGACGGCAGGGCGACCTTTTTTTGTTGAGCCACCAAGTCGCTTTGGCAAAGCACGCCTACAACGGCTCCTTTGGCGTCGACCACGGGAAGCCCGTTGATCTTGTTTTCCAGGAGCACTTTCACGGCGTCCGCGACGTCGGACTGCGGGGAAAGCGTAACAGGATTACTGGTCATGATGTCTTTGGCAGTCAGCATAGATTCTCCTTATAGGCTCGGGCAAGGGCGCGGGGCAGTGCTGTGGCGATTTCGCCTGCCAGATTGCCGCGTCCGGGAAATTCCTCTGCCAGAACGCGGCCGGCAAGTCCGTGCCAATACACTGCAAGGCAGGCTGCATGCAAGGGGGAGAGTCCCCTTGCCAAAAGCGATCCCACCACGCCCGTCAACACGTCTCCTGAACCAGCCACGGCAAGGTTGGGTTCGGCAAAGGGGGAAAGGTGGGTGCGTCCAACAGGGTCGGCAACCACGGTGCATGCCCCTTTGAGCACGGTCACGGCCTGATGGCGTTTGGACAACAGCAGAGCGGCCGGAATGCGTTCCTGCTGTACCTTGAGGCTGGTGGTGCCCAAAAGCCGAGCCATTTCTCCCGGATGGGGCGTAAGCACGGAACCGGGAGGTAGTATGGACGGGCCGCTTTCCTCGCTGACGGGGCAGGCCGTGGCCAGATGGAAAAGCGCGTCCGCGTCGAAGACGCAAGGCAGGCTCAGGTTTCGGCAGAGTCCTTTGAGAAAATCCAGGGCTTCGAGGTTGCGTCCCAGGCCAGGCCCAACGGCCAGGGCATGAAAACTTCCAAGGCGGGGAGCCAGGGCGTTCAGACATTCCCAGTCCCAGCAGGAGCCCTTGCCCAGGGGCAGGGTCATAATCTCGGGACGGTCCGCCTTGATTTCCCGGGCCAATGCTCCGGGGCAGGCAACAGTCACAAGTCCGCATCCGGCGCGCAAAGCCCCCAGAGCGGCAAGGTGGGGCGCTCCGGTCAGCCCGGGGCTGCCGCCCAGAATCAACAGATGTCCAGCGCGACCTTTGTGCAGTTCCGGGGGCGGTGCAGGGATGCGTTCCATGATTTCGGCAGCAATACCGAAATGTTTTGGGGGAGTTGATTCGATGCATTGGCGCGGGATGCCGATGTCTCGACAAATCACTTCGCCGACATAGGGCGCGGCATGAGGCAGGACCAAGCCGAGTTTGATTGCGCCGAAGCTGACCGTGGCATCGGCGCGTATGGCTTCGGGTTGCGGTTTTCCGCTGCGTCCGTTCAGGCCGGAGGGGATGTCCAGGGCCAGGACAAAGGCATTTTGGGCCAGGCGATTGGTCTCGTTGACGAAGAAAAGGTAGTCGGGCTTGAGGTCGCCGGTGAAACCGGTGCCAAGCAGACCGTCCACAATGACATCGGGCTGCGGTTGTCGGGCCAATGCATTGCGGGTCAGATGCTGGAGCAGCACCCCGGTACGTTGGGCCAGACGCAGGTGGTAGGCTGCATGGCCTTTGTAGGCTTGCCGGGCCTTGGCGTGGAGAACGCGGACATTTGCGCCGTGGTCGTGCAGGTAGCGTGCGATCACAAAGGCGTCTCCGCCGTTGTTGCCGGGGCCGGCCAAGATCAGAACGCAATGTCCCGTCGATGGACCGTAGCATTCCCGCAACGCGGCCAGGGCCTCGCGCCCGGCATTCTCCATGAGGATTTCGCCGCGAATACCGATGCCTTCGATGGCGGCGCGGTCCCATAGGGCCATTTCCCTGGGAGTGGGCAGAGGTTCGAACATGGCGGCACCTCGTGCGGGTTGGGGTTGGGCCGGTTCAGCCTTCGAGAACCACCACTGCGCCAGCCGTGTCGCGCGCATGGGTCAGGGAGACGTAGGTTGAGGTTACACCAAGGGCGGTGGCGACTTCAAGGGCGCGATCATGCAAATGCAGTTCGGGTTTTCCCGAAGCCAGATGCAGAATCTCCACGTTATGCAAGGTCACGCCTTGGGCAAAGCCGGTTCCCAGCGCTTTGACCGCGGCCTCCTTGGCCGCGAACATGGCTGCAAGGTAAGGCGCGGGATCGCGGCGATCCTTGAGGCGTGTCATCTCGCGGCGAGTGAGAATCTTGCCGACGAAGCGCTCGCCGAAGCGTTCATAGGAGGCGCGAATGCGGTCCAGTTCAACAAGGTCAATACCGATACCCCGTACCATGTCGGCTAGTCCGTAAAGGAGCCGACAATGGCGACCATGTCTCGCACTGCCGCGTCCAGTCCCGTAAAAATGGCTCGCGCCATGATCGAGTGGCCGATGGAGTATTCGCGAATGCCGGGGACGTCCGCAAAAGCTTCCACATTGGTGTAGTTCAGGCCGTGGCCCAGATTCACGAACAGCCCCAGGTCCTGGGCCAGTTCAATGCCGGAAAGCACTTTGCCCAGCTCCATCTGGCTTGTGGCATAATCTTTGGCATCGGCGTAATGGCCTGTATGGATCTCAATGAATTCCGTGCCAGTAGCGCAGGCCGCTTCGATTTGTCTGGGGTCGGCGTCCACGAACAGACTGCTGCGGATGCCCTTTTCATGCAGGGGGGCGAGATAGTCGGCCAGTTCTTTTTCGCGGCCGATGCAGTTCAACCCACCTTCGGTGGTCAATTCCTGGCGTTTTTCCGGTACGAGGCAAACGGTTTCCGGGACCACCTCAAGGGCGATTTCCTGCATCTCCTCGGTGGCGGCCATTTCCAGGTTCAGGCGTGTATTCAAGGTTTCGCGCAGGACGCGCACGTCGCGGTCGCGGATATGGCGGCGATCTTCGCGCAGGTGGACAATGATGCCATGCGCTCCGGCCAGTTCGCAAAGGGCTGCTGCGGTCACGGGTTCCGGTTCGATACCCATGCGAGCGTTGCGCAGAGTGGCCACGTGGTCGATATTTACGCAGAGTACGGGCATTGTGGTCCTCCTGGTGTTTGGGAGGGAAATTCCTACGCCCCTTCGCCGGGGTTGGCAAGAAGCGGAGTCTGCGAAAAGGCAGGCCGCTGGGAGTGCGTTCAAAACCATTCTTTCTTGACTTTTGCGTCAAAGCGTATTTTGCCTATGCGCACAAATCAATGAACACCACTCAACACTTGGAGACGCTTTTTCTATGAACGTCTGTATCGTGGGTACCGGATATGTCGGTTTGGTCACGGCCGCCTGCTTCGCGGAGATGGGTAATGATATCGTCTGTGTGGACGTGAATCCCAAGATCGTGGAAACGCTTCGGGCCGGGAAGGTCCACATCTTCGAGCCCGGCCTCGAGGAGCTGGTGCGGCGAAATGTGGCCGAAGGGCGGCTGTCCTTTACCACCAGTCTTGAAGAAGGATTGGAGAATGCTCTTTTCGTCTTCATTACCGTGGGCACGCCGTCGCGTGAAGATGGTTCCTGCGATTTGTGCTATGTGGACGCGGTTGCCGCCGAGATTGGCCGGGCCATGCGCGACTATAAGATCGTGGTGGACAAATCCACCGTGCCCGTGGGCACGGCTGATCGTGTGCGCGGATTGATCAAAGCCGAGTTGGACAAGCGTGGTGTGGACCTGGAATTCGACGTGGTTTCCAATCCCGAGTTCCTCAAAGAAGGGGACGCGGTCACAGATTTCATGAAGCCCGACAGGGTCATCGTGGGAACCGAAAATGTGCGCACAGCGGAATTGCTCAAGGCGCTTTACGCCCCCTTTGCCCGCTCCCGCGAAAAGCTTGTGGTCATGAAGGTGCGCAGTGCGGAGATGACCAAATATGCGGCCAATTGCATGTTGGCTACCAAGATCAGCTTCATCAACGAAATGGCGGGAATTTGCGAGCGTGTGGGGGCCGACGTGAGCGAGGTGCGCCTGGGAATCGGTTCGGACCATCGCATCGGCTATCATTTTATCTATCCCGGCGTGGGCTACGGCGGATCCTGTTTTCCCAAGGATGTCAAGGCGCTCATCGATACGGCCAGGGAAAACGGTTACGAACCTCGCTTGATCGCTTCCGTGGATGAGGTCAATAACAATCAGAAACTGGTTCTTGCTGCCAAGGTCGAAAGCTATTTCGAATCCCAGGGTGGGGTGCAGGGCAAGACACTGGCTCTTTGGGGTATCGCCTTCAAGGCCAATACCGATGACATTCGTGAAGCTCCGGCGCTGGAACTCATCCGAGTGCTGACGGCCAAGGGTATGCACGTACGCGCGTATGACCCTGTTGCCGGAGCGCGCGGTCGTGAGGTCCTGGCGGATAATCCTTTGGTGGAAATTGTGGAAAGTCAATACCAGGCATTGGACGGGGCTGACGCCTTGGCTGTGGTCACGGATTGGAATCAGTTCCGCAATCCCGATTTTGAGCGCATCAAGAAAGCGCTGACTGCGCCGCTGCTTTTCGACGGTCGTAATCTTTATGATCCGTCTTTCATGGCGCAGTGTGGGTTTGCATATTTCAGCATCGGCAGACAGCCTGTGCAGGGTTGAGCACCGGCCTGCAAGGAAAGAAAAAGCCCCGCTAAGGCGGGGCTTTTTCTTTCCTTGCAGGCGCTCTTTATTTCATAGCCGGCCCGCGTCTGCAGGAACGCATTTGGAGTTCAAGCAAAATCAATCGTTCGAATTCCGGGCTGTATTCCAAGCCTTCAGGAGCAGCATCGGCATGAGTCATGCGGGCCAGTTGTTGCGTCTCTTCCCAGAAGTCCAGCAACTCGTCGTCGGCGAGGGTTTTAATTTGTTCCTCAAAAGAAACGTCGTCGGCTGGTAAAATGTATCTTGCCATGATTCCTCATCTTTTTGTCGGAGAAGAGTCCTCCTCCCACTGAAATTTCGCGCACCGTAGACGTTTTGCCGATTGTCGTCAATTTCATGCAACCTGCCGCAACTCTGCATTCTTACTTGGGTTGTAAATGGTTTGTTTTCGCATTATGGACACTTACGGTTCATAGGTATTATTTCGTTTGTTGTACCTTTGTCTGGCCCCATGGAAAGAGGTGAATATGTCCCAGGGTGTCTTTCCCTTCCATTTTAGCAATATGGGCATTACGGCGCGGCTCGTGGCAGGCAGTTTGGTTTTTTTTCTGCCCATCGCCTTGCTCGTCTATTTCGTGATTGGCGGCATCAACACCAATATTGCCATGGGGCGTCTGGAAATGTGCGGAAATGCCTATATTCAGCCTTTGTCCGCCCTGATGCAACAGCTCAGCGAACATGAGCGATTGGTGGTGCTCCATTCGACCGGGGGAGCGAGTGAAGGACGCATTCGGGCTCTTGAGGTTGGCATGGACGCCCAGTTTTCACACTTGGCGGCGCTGGAATCCGAATTCGGGACGGCCCTGGAAATTGATCTTGCCGGGTTGAAACGTCGTGGACGTCAGCGTTTGGCGCGTGTGGAACTGGAAAAACGCTGGCGAGAACTCAAAAACTGGAAGAACATTTCCAGTGATGTTGAGTTAGGTAAACATTCAGCATTATTGAATGACTTTCTTGAGCTGATCCAGCATGTCGGAGCGACATCCAACTTGGGGCTGGATCCGGATCAGGATTCCGCAGCCCTGGCGGAAATGGTCTTGGTGCTTTTGCCTCAGGCGCAAGCGCAGGTCTCTGAAGTTCTTGCAGATTATGACTCCATGTTGGAAAATGGCGAGATGACCGAACCGGCGCGCCAGCGTTTTCTTTTGCTCGGTTCCGAACTCCGTCGTATCGGTTACACCGATGTGCTTGCGGCAGGGCGTACCGCGCTTGAGGAGGACGAATTTTATTACGGGAACAGCCCCAGTCTTCAAGAAAAATTGCAACCTTTGCTGCGGCGTTACGAAGCTCAAGCCCGAGATTTTTTTGAGTTTGTGAACATGCTTGCTGATCCGGCTCGTTGGGTGCTTGTGCGTTCGCCATTGTTCCGACAATCCGCCCTGCAGTTGCGGAGGACAGCCCGAGAGCTTTCCGAGCTGGCTTCAAGTGAGCTTGATGTCCTGCTTGGACACCGCCTTGCTCACTATGAGTCAATGCGTCTCATTATTTTAGGGAGCAGCGGGGCCGCAATGCTGGTGGCTTTTGCCATCTTTTTTCTGATCGGTCGCAGCGTGGTCCGTCCGATCGGCATGATTCGGAGGTTTACGCGCAAAATTGCTACCGAAGACTTCGGGGCCGTGTTGGATGCTCGTTTTTCCGGCGAGTTGCAGGAGTTGGCCCAGGATATTGAAGCCATGCTCGCAACATTGAAGCGGTTTGGCTTTGCCAAGGGGCTTCTGGACGGCATGACCTCTCCCTGTTTTGTGGTGGATCGCGAATATTGTCTGACCTTCGTCAACAAACCCATGCTCGATTTGCTGGAACGCCCAGGTGATCCGACAGAATATTACGGCAATTCCGTACGGGAATTCTTTTATTCCAATGTTGAGGGGGAAGTGTTGGCCGAACGGGTGCAAACCGAGAAGGTTTCTCTAACCAACCAGGAGCGGGAGTTGCGCACGGATAAGGGCAATCGGCGTTTCGTGCATATGGATGCGGCCCCTCTATATGACCTGGAAGGCAAGCTTATGGGCTCCTTCACCCTTGTGTCGGACTTGACCAGTGTAAAAGAAAATGAGGAGCGGGTTAGGCTTCAATACACAACTCTTTCCGAGGTAGCGCTTCGCGCCGAGCGCATTGCTGATGAAGTGAACATGGCTGCGTCCCGTCTGACCGAGCAAGTCGCCGAAGTAACGCATGGCGCAGAGGATCAGAAATTACGTACCACGGAAACCGTGACTGCTATGGAGGAGATGAACGCGTCCGTGAGTGAAGTGGCAAAAAATGCCGCGAATGCCGCAGAAGACGCTCGCGCCGCCATTGAAAAGGCCAGCCTGGGCGAACGAAGCGTGGACGATCTCATCCACACCATCCAGGATGTCCAGGCACACACCCAGACATTACGGGATGCAATGCGCTCCCTGGATGAGCAGGCTGGCGGCATCGACGCCATCATGGGAGTCATTGAAGACATAGCGGACCAGACCAATCTGCTGGCTTTGAACGCGGCCATTGAGGCCGCTCGGGCCGGAGAAGCCGGACGTGGCTTCGCTGTTGTCGCGGATGAAGTGCGCAAGCTGGCAGAGAAGACGATGGCCGCCACCAAGGAAGTGGGACAGTCCATTGCTAATATTCAAAAGGGCACGGAACGTTCCGTGTTGGCAACGAAGTCCGCTGCGGAAGCTGTAGAGTCCTCCACGACGCAAGCGCAGAGCGCCGGGAGTGCCTTGCGGGAAATTGTTCAGGTTATTGAGGGGAATTCCGAACAGATCCGGGCTATTGCCGCTGCTGCTGAACAGCAGAGCGTTACGACCGAAGAAATCGGTCGTTCCGTGTCAGGGATCGAGGGCGTTTGCGATCAAACCGTACTCCACGTCCTGCAATCCCGGCAAGCCATTGACACTCTGGCTCGACTTTCCGAAGAGTTGAGACAAGTGATTCGAGGCATGCACGAGCAGGAGTGAACGCGGTTGACAAATACACGGCATATTGCCATTGAGTTTCAGGGAATACGGCCCGTTTTTGAACAGACTCCCTAAGGATGCGCACGGTATGGAAGAATCCCAGGTACGCCAGGATGATGAACTGATCCAACTGGTGACGTTCCGTATCGGCTCGGAGGAGTTCGGTGTGGACATCCTGGCGGTGCAGGAAATCATCCGCACAATGACCATTACCAGGGTTCCCAAAGCCCCTGATTTTGTTGAAGGTGTTGTCAATCTTCGCGGGAAGGTCATTCCCATCGTGGATTTGCGTCGCCGTTTCGGCATGCCGCAGCGATCCCATGACAAGAATACACGCATTATTGTGATCGAAACCGGCAGCATCATTGTCGGATTCATGGTTGATTCGGTTTCTGAGGTCTTGCGCTTGCCTGCCAGTACAATAGAAGCCCCGCCTGCCGTTATTTCCGGCCTTGAATCCGACTATATTGATGGCGTCGGCAAGCTGGATGATCGTTTGTTGATCATGCTTGATCTGGACCGACTTTTGTCTGGTCAGGAAAAGGAAGCCCTGAACAAGGTGGGCTGAACCGCCGCTGGCGGAAATCATACCGGTCTTATGCCTGCGGAGGCCAAGAACGGCTTCTTCCGTAAACGGCATTGCAGCCCTCCTTTCCAAACTATTATGACTACATCTGCATTTCCCCAGGAACTGGCGGCTTTTGTGCGCGGACAGGGCGAACACCTGCGCGTGTTCAAGAGCGGTCCTGCGAGCCAGGCTGCTGCAGCTGACATGCTGTTGCGCCAAGGGCAGAACGTGGTGCTCATTGCTCCCGGTGCTGCCGAATTTCGTGAAATATCGGCTTTTCTTCGTTTGTTGTCTGGAGTGGACGCCGAGGCGCCTGTCTGGGAACGTTCCTGGGTCGAGTTGGGGGTGCATCGTCCGGTCAACCCGGATACTGCGGCCTGGAGCGAGCGTATGGCCGTTTTGCATGGGCTTGTGCATGGCTCCAAGCCCAAGGGACTGCTGCTTACCGCCGATAATCTCGTGCCGCTCTGGCCTTCGGTTGCCACTGTACAAAACAGCTTTTTGGTTCTTGGCGTGGGCGAAGAGCTTTCGCCGGAGCTCTTGCTTGAACAGGCAGTGGAGTGGGGCTATACGCGGCGAAAGGTGGTTTCAGATCCTGGCGAGATCGCCATGCGTGGAGATATACTGGACATATTTGCTCCGGGTTATTCACGGCCCTTGCGTTTGGAATTTTTCGGCGACGGACTGGAACAGATTCGATTATTCGATCCGGCATCTCAGCGCTCCCAAGCTGAGCTCAGGGAAGCCACGCTGCTCCCTGTGACGCCCACGCCCCTCAGTGGCGACAGGCCCGAGCGGGCTCGGGCTCGTCTTGAGGAGTTGCGCCGTACCGGAGAAATCTCTGCAGAGGCCGAAGTCGGACTACTTGAAGCCATAGACAAGGCTCAGGCTTTTCACTGGCCTGGACTCTGTGATCGTGAAGCGACCACCTTGGAACATTTTTTTACCCGTGATGCGGTGTGTGTCCTTTCTTCAGCCGAGAACCTGCGTCAACGGCTTGAGGATGCAGGGGAGGCCTGGCGCGAATATCTGGAGCGATTACGTCGGGATGAGGGCCGCCGTTGGCCTCTGGACGCATTGTGCAGAAGTCTGGACGGGGCACGTAATGCCTGGATAGGCAGGCGGCAGGTCGTTTTCGAGGATTTGACCCTGGGGGTGGAACGGAGCGGCATAGATTTACCGGAGCAGCGCTATTCCCAATTCGCGGATATTTTTTGGAAACCGGATCAGCAACAACGTCCTTGGGTTGCCCTTGTGGCAGCACTCCGCGAATGGAGCCGGGCTGATGAGCGCACTGTCCTGAGTTTCCGTACCGAGCGTTCCCGGTCCAAGTTCCTCAGCCTGCTTGAAGGCGAAAATCTTGTCATTGGGCAGGAATATGCGCCGCAGGGCCGGGGACTCTTTGCCCTGGTGTCTCCCCTGTCACGAGGATTCGAGCTGCCCTGGCTTGGACTTCGGGTACTCGGAGAGGACGTGCTGCAACCCCGCACCGAGCAACGCGTGGAGCGCAGCGACAAATCCTTCAAGGGTATGGATCGTTATGACGATCTACTTGAAGGTGACCTGCTCGTGCATCGCGATTATGGATTGGCGCGTTTCGGCGGATTGAGCCATTTTCGCTTGGGCGAGGTTGAAAACGATTATTTATTGTTATTTTTTGACGGCGACGACAAGTTGTACCTGCCTGTGGACCGCATCAAGCTGGTGCAGCGTTACAAGGGGCCGGAAAGTTCCACCCCGGCTTTGGATAAGCTTGGCGGTGCGCGCTGGCGTAAAACAACGGCTTCGGTGCGCAAGGCTATTGAGAAAATCGCCAACGATCTCGTGGAAATGTATGCTATCCGTCGTGTCACCAAAGGGTTCGGCTATGGTCCTCCAAGCGAGATGTACCATGAGTTCGAATCCGGGTTCGGATTTGACGAGACGCCGGACCAGGAAAAGGCCGTGCGGGACGTTTTTTCGGATATGGAGCGGGACGAGCCCATGGACCGGCTGGTTTGCGGCGATGTGGGCTTCGGCAAGACCGAAGTGGCCTTGCGCGCAGCGTTCCGAGCCGTGCTGGAAGGGCGTCAGGTAGCGCTGCTTTGCCCGACCACAGTGTTGGCCGAGCAGCATTACCAGACGTTCAAGTCGCGCATGGATTCCTTTGGCGTGAACGTAGGATTGCTTTCTCGTTTCGTACCGCCCAAGCGGCAGAAGATTGTTGTCGCCGCTGCGGCACGGGGCGAGATCGATGTGCTTATTGGAACGCATCGTCTGCTTTCCAAGGACGTGGAGCTGCCCAAGCTTGGTCTGATGATTTTGGATGAAGAACAGCGGTTTGGAGTGAAGCACAAGGAGCGGCTCAAGCATTACCGCAAACATATTGACGTGCTAACGCTGACGGCCACGCCCATTCCCCGTACGTTGCAGCTGTCCCTTTCAGGCCTTCGCGGCCTGTCCGTCATCGAAACTCCTCCGCAGGACCGCAAGCCCGTTGAAACAGCGCTCATCGAACGTGATGACGCTGTTCTTTCCGCAGCCTTGCAGCGTGAGTTGGAACGGGGCGGCCAGGTTTTCTGGGTACACAACCGTGTTCAGGGCCTTGAGCAGGTGGCCGAATATGTGCGCAAGCTTGCGCCAGAGGCGCGGGTGGGCATGGCGCACGGACAGATGGCCGAACGCAGTCTTGAAGAGACCATGCACCGTTTCTGGCATAAGGAACTGGATGTGCTTGTGGCTACGGCCATCATTGAGTCCGGTCTTGATTTCCCCAACGTGAATACGCTGGTAGTGGATCAGGCGCAGATGTTCGGCCTGGGGCAACTCTATCAGTTGCGAGGCAGGGTGGGGCGCAGTGAGCGTCAAGCTCATGCTTTTTTTGTCGTTTCTTCGCTTGATGCGTTACCGGAGAATTCCCGAAGGCGTTTGCGCATTATCCTGAACATGGATTTTCTCGGAGCAGGCTTCAAAGTCGCCATGGAGGACTTGCGCTTGCGCGGCGCGGGGAATATCCTCGGCGAAGCCCAATCCGGGCAAATCGCCAAGATCGGTCTGGACCTCTTTTTGGAAATGCTGGAAGAAGAGGTTCGCAGGGTACGCGGTGAACCGTTGCCGACCCGGACGGAGCCCGAAATCAGTTTCGTATTCAAGGCCCACATTCCGGGCGACTACGTGCCGGATGCCAAAGAGCGGTTAGGCTATTACAGGGCATTGTCCTCGGCTTCAGGAGAAATGGCGCGTAAGGAGCTGGAAGCGGAAATGCGCGACCGTTTTGGGCCATTGCCTGAAGAATTGCGATGTTTTCTTGCGGTGTTGGCGTTCAAGGAAGTCCTTTCCGGGCTTCAGGTGGAGCGGGCCGAACTCTTTCCCGGCCGTACCGTGATTACCTGGGGTGGAGAGGTAAATGTGATTACGCCTGAACGCCTTATCGTTTGGGTGGAGCCCCGAAGCAAAACCGCGAGGTTGTTGCCGCCGGGCAAGCTGGAAGTGCGCTGGCCCGAGAATCTGGATCTTGTCCAGGGGCTGGATTATCTCGCCAACGAACTTGAATCCATGGCCGCACCCGATCCGGCCGCGGAAGAATTACGGACGGAAGTGGAATGAGAACTCTGATTACCCTGCTGTGTTTCTGTTGTTCGGCCTTGATGTTCTCCGCATGTGAGAAAGAAGATGACGTGGGCATCGTCGCTCGGGTCAACGGGCGTCCCATCTATCTTTCCCAGCTCGAATTTCAGCATGATTTGTTACATATGGACGGGGCTGGTTCTTTTGTGCCCACTGTCGAGATCCTGCGTTCTGAATACGGCAAGATTCTTGGCGATCTCATCGTGCTTGAGCTTGTGGATCAGGACCTTGAAGCCCGTGGACTCTCGGTTACGGATGAGGAAATGGCCGAAGAGGAGCGTAAGGTTCGGGCGGATTATCCCGGGGATAGTTTTGAACAGGTCCTTGTGGAAGAGTATATCGACCTTGCCGCCTGGCGAGGACAATTACGTCGCTACAAGGCCTTGCAAAAATTTCATCAACAGGTGCTGCGGCCTCGAATCACCATCGACTACCGTGAGGCAGAGGCTTATTACAAAGAACATATCAAAGAATTTCGCCTGCCTGAGACACTCAATGTCCTTGTTTTGCGTTCCTCGTCCCGGGGTCCGTTGCAGGAGGTCTTGCGTGCTTTTGCCTCCTCCGGTAATCCCGAGTCGGTTAAAGGGGTTACTGGGGTGGCAGTACATGAGGTCACTCTGCGTCATGGACAGCTCACATCACCCTGGCTGGAGACGCTTCAGGGCATGTCCGCAGGCGAAGCCAGCTTGATAATGGAAGAGAAATTTGGCTTTGAAGCCTTGATCTTATTGGAACGTCTTCCCGTTAAGTTGCTTGATCCCAGTCAGGCCTATCCTGTGGTGGAAAAAGCGTTGTTGGACAAAAAGATGCGATTGGAATTTGAAAAGTGGCTTGATGATGCCCTGAATGATGCTTCGCTTCAGATCAGCTCGCATCTTTTGCCGTCCGATCAGGAAGAAGAGCCGACGGTTGTTACGGTTGGCCCCGCGCAGGAAGTGCAGTCGAACGGGTCAATGTCTGCGACCCCGCTGGAGGATGAGGAAGTCAATGCCACGGATGAGGCGGCTGATCCTCTGGATGTCAACGCCACTCTTGACGATGAGGAAGTGGATGAGAACAATGCGACTGCGGCACAGTGAACAGATGAGGATGCCGTGCCCATGGTTTGACGTCGTCTGAGAAATCGAGTGATATTTTTGCCGCTGAGACCAAGAGGAGAAAACAACGTGAGAAAAACGCTCTGGCCGATTTTGGTGCTAATTTTGATGTGTTGGGCCACCGGCGCTACCGCGGACGTTCATTCCATCATGGCCGTCGTCAACGGCGAGGTCATTACCAACTACGATTTCGAACAACGCTGGCAATTGGTCTACGGCCAGATCAAGCAGCGTTATGGCGACCAGATCAATAGCCCTGAACTGCAAGCGCAACTTAAGGAGCTTCGCGGCCAACTATTGAAGCAGATCGTTGACGAGACGATCATCAAACTGGAGGCTGCCCGTCTCAATATCCAGATCACTCCGGAACAGATTGACGGTTATGAGCAGGAGCTTAAACGCTCCAATAATGTAACCGACGAGGAATATGAGCCGTTTTTGAAGAAAGCAGGGTTCACTCGTGAAAGTTTTCGTGCCAAATTGCGGGAAGATATCGTCAAGCGGCGTCTTGTGCAGGATCGGGTGGCCAACCGTATCGTGATCACCGACGCGGAGATTCAGGAAGAGTTTGAAACGCGTATGGGAAAGCGTGAAGGCTCGTCTGGAGTCGTGAACCTGAGCGTGATTATGGTTGCCGATCAGGCCGCTATGGACAAGGTGCGCGAGGAATTGGACAATGGTCGCACATTTGCCGAGGTTGCCGACGAATATTCCAACGGGCCGGCCGTGGGCGCCGGAGGTGAGTTGGGGAATTTCTCGTTTGAGGATCTTGCCCCGGAGTGGCGCAGTGCCCTGGAAGGAGTCGAACAGGGAGGCGTCAGTGCCCCCTTTGCCTCTGAAGGGCGTCTGGTCCTTTTGAAGATCAATCAGTCCGGAATGGGCAAGGTGGATGAGCATTCCGGCATGCGTGAAAAGATTTATGAGGATTTGCGGCAGAAGAAGTTCGAGGCCTTGTTCGAAGAGTACATGGAAGTGCTGCGCGAACAAGCCATGGTGGAATATAAGTGATTCCGGCTGGTGCCGGTGCACATGGAGATTACATGGATCTGATTCAACTTGGAGCGCAACTGCGCCAGGCTCGAGAGGCAAGGAAACTGTCCCTTAAGGAAGTGACCGAAGCCACCAAGATCAGTCGTCGCATTCTCGTTGCTTTTGAGGATGGTGATCGTAAAAACTTTCCTCATCCGGTGTACACCAAGGGGTTTATCCGCAATTACGCGCGACTGTTGGGACTTGACCCTCAGGAGTGCGTGCGTGTTGTTGAACGCGAATGCCCCACGGCTGACGCCTGCAACGAAAAAGTCGAGCACGGCGGGGTTTCTTTGCGGGAGCTGACCGAGACAGGCGGCGTTGCCCGGGCTTCCGTCCCTTGGGGGGCGATAGTGATCGTGTGTCTGCTAGTGGGCATGCTTGCGCTCCTGATCTGGTATATGGGGCAGTCCGGGCGTAACCAAAAAGCCCAGACACCCGCTGCGACCGAGGTGCAGGTTGAAGAACAGGCTGCGGCTCAGGCCCCTTTGTCTCCATCGCCCGAACTCGTGGAGCAGCAAAGCGTGGAGGCCTCGATCGGCGGTGTGTCCGAGGGACTTGAGGCCGAGGCGGTTCCCGCTGAGGAAGAACATGTGCTCATTGTTTCCGTGATGAAAGACCAAAGTTGTTGGATTGGTGTGGCCAAACCTGGGGCCGAAGGTGAGGTTTGGGCCGAAGAATTTAATGTGCATGCCGGTCAGGATTTGGCGTATCGCTTCAAGGGTTCGGTGCGGCTTCGCTTCGGTAAATTGGAAGCCGTGACGTTGACCTTGGATGGTAAGGATCGCCCCGTTTCCGGCGGGGGCGTGGTCGATGTGACGCTGCCCTGACCCTGGTCGGGGTGTTTTGCAAAGAGGGCGGTAGTGGAATTCACGGAACAGGCCCTGGTGCTCCGAACGGGCCGTTTTCGGGAGGCCGATGCCTGGCTCAGATTGCTGACTCCGACTCGGGGCGTGTTGACTGCCTTCGCTTTTGGGGGCATGAAAAGCCGCCGTCGTTTTCCGGGTTGTCTTGATCCCCTGAATTTGGTGCTTTTCAAGTTCGGTTCGGACAGGCGCAGCCGATTTCTGAATTTGGAAGAGGGCACCTTGCTGCATGGTCATCCCTCCTTGCGAAAGGATTCCCGTTGCCTGGGCGTGGCAGTGAACTGTCTCAAGTTCACGGAAAAAGTTCAGATCGGTCCGGAAGGAGCGACGGAGAGTTTCGACTTGTTGCTTGAGCTGCTGGCGTTGTTGGAACAGCGGATCATGCAGCCGGAGCGGTTGCCGCTTCTCTATCGGGCTCGTTTGGGTTTGAGTCAGGGCTATCGGCCAGATTTCATGGTCTGTGGCGATTGTGGATTACAGCTCAATGCTTTTGACAACCCATGTTTTTTCGTTGAGAAAGGGCAGGTGCTTTGCCCCTCCTGCAGGACTGAGGAGGAGAGAAGCACAGGATTGGATATTTCATCCGCAGCGCTTCGCGCTCTGGAGTGGATCATGACGCATCCGCCGGGGGAATGGCCTCGGTTGACGGTCCCCTCCCAGGTGCGCCGGGAGTTTTCCCTGGTGGTGGAGCGGTTTGTGGCCTACCATCTTGGCCTTGAATGGGACGGCGGATTGTACAGGAACGTCTAGTGTGGAGAAACAGATGAATTTTCAAGACGTGATCTTGACCTTGCAGCGCTTTTGGTCCGAACGCGACTGCCTGCTTATGCAGTCCATGGACGAGGAGGTGGGGGCCGGTACCTTCAACCCCTCAACCTTCTTCCGCGTCATAGGTCCGGAGCCGTGGAATGTAGCCTATGTCGAAGCTTCCCGGCGTCCCACGGATGGTCGGTATGGCGAAAATCCCAATCGGCTGCAGCATTATTTTCAGTTTCAGGTGATTCTCAAGCCCTCTCCGGACAATGTGCAGGAGTTGTACCTTGAGAGCCTCAAGGCCCTGGGCATTGATCCTGCGGCGCACGATATCCGTTTTGTTGAAGACGACTGGGAATCCCCCACCCTGGGAGCCTGGGGTTTGGGTTGGGAGGTCTGGCTCAACGGTATGGAAGTGACGCAGTTCACCTATTTTCAGCAGGTCGGCGGTATAGACCTCAAGCCCGTAAGCGTGGAGATCACCTACGGACTGGAGCGGCTGTGCATGTACCTCCAGGAAAAGGAATCCGTGTACGATCTGGCTTGGAATGATCGCGTAACGTATGGTCAAGTCTATCACCAGAACGAAGTGGAACAATCCAAATACAATTTTGAGCTTTCCGACGCGAACATGCTGCTCGACCTTTTCAATAAATACGAAGCCGAGTGCAAAAAACTTTGCGAAGTCGGGGTTCCCTGGCCTGCGTATGACTACTGCCTAAAATGCTCACATACGTTCAACCTGCTGGATGCCCGCGGGGCCATCTCCATAACGGAGCGCACCGGATATATCGGCCGTGTACGCAATCTGGCCTCCGCCGTCGCCGCCTTGTATGCGGCACAGCGTGAAGAAATGGGCTATCCCATGCTGCAAACCGCCAAATAAGGAACGAGAATATGCCTGACTTCATCCTGGAGATCGGCACCGAGGAGATGCCCGCCAGGTTCGTGCCCAAACTGGCTGAGGAGCTGCGTGCCAGTCTGACATCCCTGCTGGACGAAGCCCGTGTTGATTGCGGTACGGTTTCCACCTGGGCCACTCCGCGACGTATAGTAGCTTTGGTCGCCGATATGGTGCTGGCGCAACGGCGTGAGGAAGAGGAAGTCACGGGGCCGCCGGTGAGCATCGCCTACAAGGACGGTGAGCTGACCAAGGCTGGTCTGGGCTTTGCCAAGACGCAGGGCGTGGAACCCGGAGCTCTTTATACCGTGAGCGGTAAGAAAGGGGAGTATCTTGCGGCCCGCAAGGTGCTTGGCGGGGGAGTGACGTTGGATGTGCTGCCGGGCGTCTGCCTGGAAGCGATCAAGAGTCTCAGTTTTCCCAAGAAAATGCATTGGGGCGATTATGATTTCACCTTTGGCCGTCCCGTGCGCTGGCTGCTGGCGCTTTTGGGAGCCGAAGTCGTTGAATTCGGTCTGAACAAGCTTGTTTCCGGCCGGTTGACGCATGGCCATCGTGTCATGGGACCCGGTCCCTTTGAAGTTGCCGAGGCCTCGCAATATTTTACTATCATCGAAGGGCTGGGGAGAGTCATGCTGGACCCGGCCAGGCGCATGCAAGTCGTTCGTGAACGCGGTCAAGCCCTTGCCGAGAGCAAAGGGGGCCAAGTGGTCTGGGTCGATTCCCTGCTTGAGGAAGTGGCCAATCTTGTGGAGTGGCCCCTACCCGTGCTTGGAGACATCGATTCGAAGTATCTTGAACTCCCTGCCGAGGTGCTCCTGACCTCCATGCAGAGTCATCAGAAGAGTTTTGGCTTGTTGGGATCTGATGGTAAGCTTTTGCCCCATTTCCTGACCACGTTGAATATCGAGCCTTTGGATGGTGCCCTGGTCAAAAAAGGCTGGGAGCGAGTGCTCAAGGCGCGACTGGAAGACGCCCGGTTCTTCTGGGAAGCGGATTGCAAAACTGATTTTCAGGTTTGGCAGAACAAGCTTGAAAACGTTGTTTTCCTGGGGCCGCTGGGCAGTATGGGCGACAAGTCCCGTCGCCTGGAAAGACTCTGCCGTAAAATTGCGCAGGCGTTGAACGTGATGCCTGGTGAGGTCGCGGAATATGAAACGGCGGGTCGTTTGGCCAAAGCCGATCTTGTTTCCGAGATGGTCAATGAATTTGATACGCTTCAGGGCATTATGGGCGGTATTTATGCAGCACGCACAGGACATAGTGACATTGTCTCTTCGGCCCTGCGCGAACAATACCTGCCCACGGGACCGGATTCCCAGGTCCCGGCCAGCCTTGCCGGAGCTGTGCTTTCCATGGCTGACAAGGCCGACACCCTGGCCGGCTGTTTTGGCCTGGGCAAGGCGCCTACCGGAGCCAACGATCCGTATGCGTTGCGCCGCTGCGCTTTGGGAATCTGCCGCATCGTCATGGAGCACGGATTGCGTTTGGATGTGCGTCGGATTCTCGGTTGGGCCCTTGAGGGCTACAAGGACATAAAATGGAAATTCCAGCCCGAGGAAAGTCTGGAAAAGCTCATGGAATTTTTTGGCCAGCGGCTTCGCGCCTTGTTTGCGGGGCGCGGCATGGGCGTGCTCGCGGTTGACGCGGCTCTTGGAGCGGGCTTTGCCGACGTGCGTACTTTGGAGCGGCGCGTCGAGGCGTTGGATGCTTTCAGTCAGGAAGAGGATTTCGGCCAGGCCGTATTGACCTTTAAGCGTGCCGCCAACATCATCCGCAAGCAGGGAGATGAAGCCGGCGTGGAATTGACTGGCAACTACGACGAGACTCTTCTGGTGGAATCCGGCGAGAAGGCTTTGGCAGAACGTTTGGAGCAGAGCGCCTCGCGTTTTGAAGAATTGTGGGGCGAGGATGATTTTGCGGGCTTGTTGGGCCTGCTTCGGGAATTGCGTCCCAGTGTCGACGCCTTTTTTGACGGGGTCATGGTTATGTGCGAGGATGTCAATCTTCGGATCAACCGTTTGAACCTGCTTAAGTCTCTTGTCGACCGCTTGGGAAGACTTGCGGATTTCAACGCGTTACAGGTTTGATTCCTGAGGCGACCTTCAAGGCAAAAATCATACGGAATGCGGTGTCCCATGCTTGACATGCTGGCCTGCAACGTATAAACGACCCTTTCCAATTGACGAGAAGAGCGCGGAATTCCGTGCCGAATATAAGAATCATACGCAACGAAAAAGCAGGAGAGACGACTCTTGGCCAATCACAAGTCCGCCATTAAGAGGCACCGCCAGAGCCTGAAGCGCCGCGATCGCAATCGCGCTGCAAAGACCCGCATCAAGAATGTGGTCAAAGCTGTGCGCCAGGCTGTTGAAGATAACGACATGGAAAAAGCTTCTTCCATGCTCAAGGATGCAACGTCCATGTTGGACAAGGCCGCATCCAAGAAGGTCATTCACTGGCGCAATGCCTCCCGTCGCATTGCCCGTCTTCAGCAGGCCTTGAACAAGATCGACTAGCTTCGGCTTTATTACGGCTTTTCCTGCCCGCTACGCTTCTGCGTAGCGGGCTTTTTGCGTTGCTCTTACAGTTGCTTCAAACCGGAGGCCAGCCCTTCAAGTCGGTCAATGTCCAAGAGCCGTATCTGGCGGCCTTTGACTTCGATAATGCCCTGCTCGGACATTTTTTTCAGGGTACGTGACAGCGTTTCCTGGATGGTGCCAAGATAGGATGCGATCTCCCCTTTGGCCAAATCCAGTTGCAGGGTCTGTTTGTCTTCCTGGCTGTTGAAAAGCAGCATCAGATAGGCTGCAAGGCGTTGTGGCACTTCTTTGAGACTCAAGGTCGCTACTTGACTGACCAGAATTCTCAGTCTTCCTGAAAGCATGGCAATCATATTCATACCCAGATCCGGTTCGTTCCGGATCAATTGGCGGAAGGCCTCACGCGGGAAAAACAGCAATTCGCTTGCATCCAATGCCTGGGCGCTGGCTGGAAACGTGCTGCCCTGAAACATGGGAACTTCTCCCAAAGCGTCGCCCGGCCCCCAGATATGGATAATCTGTTCCTTGCCGGAAAGAGCCGCCCTGTACACCTTGATTCGTCCCGTGATGACCACATAGAAACCATGGGCCACATCCCCGGCTTGAAATATTTCTTCCCCCTTCTGAAAGACGCGTTTGAGCGCAATGTCGCTCAGTGCTTCGAGTTGCTCCTCAGGTAGTCCTTGAAAGAGAGAGACGTCGTTGATGGCGTATTTTTTTTTCATGAAGACCTAGCACTTGTAGTAAAAGACATGATATTTGATTTAGGTCAGGGCTTTTGCCGGATTCTTATAGGAGAAAAAAGCAAAGGTTGTTAAACGTCCGGGATTTGAAAAATACCAGAATGCGGGAGAGATGCAAATGAACCAACAACCGACATATTTGCTGGATAGGTGCAAAGGAATAAATGAACGCCAATGTCCGCATACGCTCTTCAGCATTGATACGTTTGTTGCCGGTTTGGGGAAGAAAATCGAGGAGTCAGGATGGGAGTTTTTTTTGCTGAAAACCTATGGCGGCAAACATCATTTTCATCATGCTTTTCGTGTTGCCGTGTCTGGGTGCGCCAACAGTTGCGCACGGTCGCATATTGCCGATTTTGGAATGATTCGGGCCCAGCGGCCCATTCTGGAGCCGGGACGTTGTAACGGGTGTGAAGCATGCGTTGAAGCCTGTCCGGACAGGGTCATATCTATGGTTGACGGTTGTCCGGTAATTGACAGGGATGAATGTCTGCTTTGTGGGCTTTGCATCCAGTCCTGTCCTGAACAGGCCATGCAGGTTGGCAAGGAAGGATGGCGGGTTTTGGTTGGCGGACGATTGGGGCGCAGGCCGCAGCTTGCTTGGGAGCTGCCCGGGTTGCGGAGTGAGGAAGATGTTTTTGCGATTCTGGGGCGAAGCTTAAAGTTGTACATGAAGAACTACAGGAAGGGACTTCGATTCGGCGCGCTTCTTTCTTGCATTGGTTTGGATTTGTTGGATAAAGATAATGACGAGCTGGATACGGACGTATGTTGAATGTTTTGGGGCGTTCGTTTTCCTGTCTGGCTTTGTTGTTGTTGGGGGCGCATGCCCTGCGTCTGGGCTTTCCGGGAACGAGCGGAGCCTGCCTTGGACTATGCGTGATGGCCTGGTTGGATCGTAGCTGGATGCGCTGGGTGATTCTTGCCGTACTGGCTGTTGGGGGCGCCATCTGGGGCAATGTCCTCGCAGAACTGATTCGTTTTCGTTTGGACTCGGGATTGCCATGGGCACGCCTTGCCTTGGTCATGGGAGGGGTTGTTCTGTTGAACGTAACGGCTTTCGGTCTTGTCCTGAGGCGCTTCGTGCATGAAGGCCATGACAGGAAACCCCCGTATGTGTGGGGGCGGGCTGTCGTTTTTCTGCTCACGGCAGGGCTGCTTTTTATTAGTGAAGTCAAGACGGACTTTCCTCTTCTTCTTGTGGAGCGTTACCTGCCGGGCTGGGGCGGCTTGGAGATTTTTGGGCTGGCTTTGTATGCCCAATGGGTATTCGTGGCCATGCAGGATCCCGCGCAATCCCGTACAGTGCGTCCACGCATTTGGGGCTTGTTCTCCACCGTTTTCTTCTTGCAGCTGTTGCTGGGACTTATGGGGCTGGATCGCATGCTTATGACCGGAACGCTGCATCTGCCTGTTCCTGCTCTTATTGTGGGCGGTCCTGTTTTTCGCGGAGATGGTTTGTTCATGCCCATACTTTTTCTGGTGACCGTCGCGCTGGTCGGCCCGGCATGGTGCAGCCATCTGTGCTATATCGGTGCCTGGGATGATGTCTGTTCACGCCTGGGAGCAAAAAGGCCTGCTGCCGGGGTGCCGGGAAAAGCCGTGTATTGGGGGCGTGCCGTCACCTTGATCCTGACCGTTTTAGTTGCTTTGACAATGCGTCTGTTCGGAGTGCCGGGAGGGATGGCGATCTGGGCGGCTGTTGGTTTTGGCCTGCTTGGGGTCGCGGTTATGGTCCTGTTGTCGCGTCGGAGCGGGAGCATGGTGCATTGCAGCGCCTATTGTCCCATGGGATTGGTGGCCAATCTTTTGGGGCGTCTGACTCCCTGGCGCATGCGCTTGGGCGGCGAGTGCATCCATTGCGGCGTGTGCGCGCTTTCCTGCCGATATGGGGCTTTGAGTGATGCGGACATCAAAGCCGGGCGTCCGGGGCTGTCCTGCACCCTTTGCGGCGACTGTGTGGGCATCTGTCCGCAGAAGACAATGCGCTATCATTTTTTTACGCTTTCTCAAGATGCTTCCCGCGTCTTTTTCTTGCTTTTGGTATGTATTCTTCATGCGGTCTTTTTGGGGGTTGCCCGAATCTGATTTTATTTCTTCGCTTTTGATCCTGGTCAAATCCTTGTTCATCATTTTGAGGAAGAGTGGGAGCGTATCCAAAAAGAAACCTCAAGGAGTGAACAATGATAGTTAAACGTGAAATCATCCGAATAGATGAAGCGCTGTGTGACGGGTGCGGCCTGTGCGTTCCCAGCTGTGCCGAAGGAGCCATTCAGATAGTTGACGGCAAGGCCAGGGTCGTGGCGGATAAATACTGCGACGGCTTGGGGGCCTGTCTGGGGCATTGCCCGCAGGGCGCACTGAGCATCGAGGTCCGCGAGGCCGAGGACTTTGATGAAGAAGCTGTGGAAGAGTTATTGGCCAGCCAAGGGCGTCCCTCGGCCAAAGCCGCGCAAGGACATGTCCCGACACCTTCTCATGGCGGCTGCCCCTCGGGAAAGCTCATGCCCCTGACCCCTTGTGAAAAGGCCAATGTCCCTTCGAACAAAGCTGTGTTGGGGTCGTCTTTGACACATTGGCCTGTGCAGATTCGGCTTGTACCGCCGGATGCCCCATTTTTAAAGAATGCCGACCTGCTGCTTACCGCCGATTGCGTGGCCGTTGCGTTGCCCGATTACCATGCTGCGTGGCTGCCAGGAAAAGTCGTGCTCATGGGCTGTCCCAAGTTCGATGACGCTGAGATGTATATCGACAGATTGGCCACACTGTTTGCCGTCAACGACCTCAAGTCCTTGACTGTTCTGGAAATGGAAGTGCCGTGTTGCGCCAATATGGGACGGATCACGCACGAAGCGGTGCGCCGTTCCGGCAAGAGTATTTCTTTTGAGCGTGTCGTTGTGGCCAGGCAAGGCCAAATACTGGTTCGCGAACACGTTTCCATTTAGGAGGAAAGCCATGAAGAAGATCGGTTTGCATGACGAGAACGGCTTTAAGGACAAGGTCTTTTCCACTTTTCACGCTCATGCTTCCCCTTATACCAAAGTGGTGAATTTCAATTTTGAACCGGGGCAGGAACTTCCCGTGCATTCGCATGATATTGAGGGAGAGTTGGTGCTGACCGTGCTTGAGGGAGAAGGGGAGTTTCTTGCCGAGAACGGCAGCATGCCCGCCAAGGCCGGGGACGTGCTTGTTTCGCCCATTGCCGAGCCTCACGGTGTACGCGCCACAACGCGCATGCGCGTACTTGTGGTCATAGCCCCGCCTATCTGATTCCGTGGTCGGTCACAAAACCAGCAAACAGTGTTTTTCGACCCGGCGCATTTCTGCATATCAGGATGCGCCGGGTCGATTGCATGTGCGCAAAGAAATCCTTATATGCTTGTGGCAAACTTAGTTGGAGGGATTCATGTCCGAAGATCTGAAAGGCGCGATTCTTCAGCGTGACAAAAAAACGTATGCCATTGTGCCTCGAACTCCGGCCGGGCTGATGACCCCGGAGTATCTCGAGGCCATCGCTGGCGTGGCGCGTAAATTCTCCATCCCCATTCTCAAGATCACCTCGGGCCAGCGTATGGCGCTTGTGGGCATTGAAAAGGACAAGCTCGATGCGGTCTGGGCTGAATTGTCCATGGAGGTGGGGGAAGCAACCGGGCTCTGTGTGCATTACGTGCAAGCCTGCCCAGGAACGGCTGTATGCCGTCTGGGGCAGCGGGACTCCCTGGGCCTGGGCCTGGAACTGGAAAAGCTCTATGTGGGCCGGGAGTTGCCTGCAAAGGTCAAAATGGGCGTGTCTGGTTGCCCCATGTGCTGCGGTGAATCCTGGGTACGTGACCTTGGCTTTATCGGCAAGAAGAATGGTTGGAGCGTCACGGTGGGAGGCTCGTCTGCCGGACGGCCGCGCATCGGCGACCTGCTGGCGGAAGAGTTGACAAGGGAACAGGCCGTTAATCTGGCCGGGCGATTCCTGGACTATTATGCCGAGCATGGCCCCAAACGGCATCGCACCTCAATGTTTATCGAAAAACAAGGGATTGACGCCGTGCGCGCGGCCTTGTTGTAAGTTCGTCGGCCCTCTTGTTGCCGAGAAAAGGCCCCGCTCATGGCGAGGCCTTTTCTCGTATCAGATTTGACAAGGTTACTGCTTTTTGCCGAAGATCTGTTCGGGCTTGGTGGTGTCTCCACCGGAACCGGGGTACGGGTCGGCCTTGTGCGCTGGCTTGCCGCCTTCCAGCAACTGCATGGCCATTTCCATGAAGTTGTTGTAGCGGTGTTTGCACTCGTAAAAACCGTGCCACCAGGCATAGTCCGGAGCCATCATGGCCGTTCCCATGCGGGCGCGGCGTCCTTCGTGGTGCCAAAGCTCGTAATACTGCACTTCAAGCTCTTCGTCGAAGAATCTGGTCTTGTCCAGAAGCGTGGATTTGTAGAGCTTGTCCAGCATGGCCTTGGCAGGCTTGAAGTAGATTTCATTGTAGTTTTCCACGGCCTGATCCGTCTTGGCATAATGGCTTTCGGTCCAGGTCTTGGAGTGACACTGGTTGCAGACATCCTGCATCTTGGCCCGTTCCTTCTGCCAGTCGTTTTTGGCCGGGAAGGCTGCGAAGTCTTGCGGGCGGATGGTCAGCGGAGCCTGGAGTTCCCAGGACAGTCGTTCGGTCACATCGTGAGAGGTCATGACCGGACCAGCTCCGGACATATGACAGGAAGCGCAGGTGGGACCGCGATAATCCACTCCTGGCGTCCAGGAACCGGGAGCCGCGTCCCAGTTGTACTGGTCGCCGAAGGCGGTGTAGATATCCCCGTGCTTGGATTCCATGAATATCTCGATCTGCGGGTGATCCGGGCCGAGGTGGCACTGGCCGCAGGCTTCTGGCTTGCGTGCTTCCATGACCGAAAAACGATGGCGGGTGTGACAGCTTGTGCAGGAGCCCAGGCTGCCGTCAAGATTGACGCGGCCTACACCCACATTGGGCCAGGTCAGCGGATCAAGCTTGCCGTCCGGTCTCTGCTTGAGCACTGTGCCGTGGCAGGTGTAACAGCCTGATGAGCGTTCCACGGCGTTGTTCATGCCGTGGTTCAGCCAGGGGTCGATCTTCCAGATGATCTCCATGGTGTTGGCGTGCTTGGACTTGCTGTATTGCATAGCCTCGTCCGGATGGCAGCGCGAACAATCCTTGGGCGTGACCACGCCGGCCACGGGAATCTTGTATTCGCCTTTGCCCCACTTGGTGTCGGACCGTTCATATTGCTTGTAATGCTCAACGCTGATGTCCTTGTCGCCTTCCTGTGCTTGGTGGCAGTCAAGGCAGGTGACGTTGGCTGCGGCATGGCGGCTCATGGCCCAGTCGGCGAACAGGCCCGGACTTTCAGCCTTATGGCATTCAATGCAGGCCACGGCCTGGGGGGCCATGCTGCGCTCGATGCGGAACTCCTTTGGCTTGGGCATGTTTTGCTGCGCTGAGGCAACAAGAGGACAGAGCGTCAGGGCCATCAGGCAGAGCATGCATTCCCGAAAATGGCATCGTTTCATTTTTCCCTTCCTCCTCTCGCTACGGTGAAGAACCGAATCATTTGTTGGGATCGAAACGCACCAGGGACTGCATTCCCGTGGCGCGGTAAGGCTGTTGGTGTTGCTTGAATGCGTAGTAGGGCCGGTCCACGTGGACAAGGTTGCGGTGGCAGTCGGTGCACTGCTTTTCATATCCGGGCCGGGGGTACAGGACTGTCCTGTGGGCCAGCATGGCCCCGCGTTGGTCGGGCATGGACAGGAGGTTGCGGTGGCACTTCAGGCATTGGTCGCTTTTGATGCTCGCGTAGGCGTTTTCGCGTTGTTCCTTGCGGTCGTATTCATCTCCTCCGGTCATGAGGTGTACGCCGATGTCCTTGAGGCCATGCCACGTCTTGGTGAAGAAGAAATCCACAGTGTCGTGCGGCGCAGGCAGGTGGCAGTCCATGCAGTCCGCAACCAACCCTTGCGGATTATTGACGTGGGTTGACGTCTTCCAAGCCTGATAGGCCGGTTCAATTTCATGGCAGCTGGAACAGAACTCCGGAGTGGAAGTGCGGACCATGGTATAATAGGTCATGCTGAACACAGGGAAGGCGATCAGGACGCCGAATACTGTCCAGAGCAAGGGGGTAAGGTATTTCCTTTTCATGTCCCTCCAGCCTGTTTGGGGTTTTCTCTGTGGATTAGTGCATAGCTAGCATCTTAATGAGATTATTTTTTTGACTTATGTCAAAAGAGGCGTGTTTTCAGGACGAGCGCTTGTGTTGCATCGGCGGGGAAAGGCGGTTACAAAGCACGTCGCAGCCCCATTGGGTCTTAAGGGAGGATGTGTTGCGTATTATCATCATCGGAGCAGGCGAGGTCGGTTTTCATATTGCCGGTCGTCTTGCCCTTGAAAATAAAGAAGTCGTCGTCATAGACAAAAATGCCGTGGCCTTGAAAAAGGTTTCGGAGGCCACTGACGTACAGACTTTTGAAGGTTCCGGCTGCAGTCCGCGCGTCCTGGAAGAGGCGGGCGTGGCCGGAGCGGATATCGTGCTCGCAGTTACAGATTCTGATGAGATCAATATCTTAGCCTGCGTCTATGCCAGTAAGCTGGCCGGAAAGGCCACACTCCTGGCCCGTGTTCGCGACGAGGATTACACCGAATATAAAGGGCTGATTACAGAGAGCGCGCCCGGTATCAGCCGTCTCATCAATCCGGATCAGGAAGTGGTGGACGCTATTCTCCGGCTCATGAGCGTGCCCGGCGCGGTCGAGATCAATGAATTCGCCGGCGGCAAGATCCGGCTCATCGGCGTGCGTCTGCCCGAGAACAGTCCCATCATCGGTAAACGTCTGGCTGGCCTGCGGGAAGTGACTGGTAATGTGGGCGTGGTCATAGCGGCCCTGGTCCGCAACGACAAGCTGATCATCCCCGGCGGCGAAGACATCATTGAAAAGACCGACATAGTTTACTTCGCTTGCGATATCAAAGACCAGGACGATATTCTGGACCTTTTTGCCCTGCGTTCCGAACCCATCAAAAGTGTGTTCATCGTCGGAGGCGGCAATATTGGGTTCAAGTTGGCGAAGTCGCTTGATAACAAGTTTTACCATACGCGCATGCTGGACAAGGATCCGGCCCGATGTGGCTATCTTTCCGAACACCTCAACCGACCCATCGTGCTTCAGGGCGACGGCCGGGATCAGGAATTGCTGCGGGAAGAAAACGTGGGTGATCTGGACATGGTCATTTCAGTGACCGGCAATGAAGAAACTAATATTTTGGCCTGCCTTCTGGCCAAGAAAATGGGTGCCCGGCAAACCATCACCCGGATCAACAACTTCGCCTACATGCCTTTGATTCAGCCTATCGGGATCGATCACTTGGTTTGTCCCCGACTTTCGGCTATCAACTCCATCCTGCATTTTATCCGGCGCGGTCAGGTCATTTCAACGGCTTCCATCAAAGGTGAGGATGCCGAGGCTCTGGAAGCCATTGCCCAGGAGAATTCTTCGGTCGTGGGCAAGCCCATCATGGACCTGAAATTCCCCAAAGGCGCACTGATTCTGTGTTTCCAGCGGGGCGACGAAGTGGTTATCCCACGCGGTGATACGATCATCCAGCCCAACGACAGGATCGTGATTCTCTCGACCCGGGCCAATATTTCCAAGGTGGAGCAGGCATTGGACGTGACCATGGAGTTCTTTTAGGTGCGGCTCAAATACGTTCTGCATGTCATCGGCGCGTTGGTTTTTTGCGTCGGCTTGACCATGGCCTGGCCCTTGGCGTTTTCCCTCTACTATCGAGACTCCGGCGTGTTCCCGCTGTTGTTTTCGATGATTGTGACCGTAAGCGTCGGCTTGGCCGTCTTTCTGTTCTTTCGCGATCGCAACGCGGAACGTGGTATGAGCCACCGCGAAGGCATGGCCATCGTCGGCATCGGTTGGTTTGCCGCAGGCATATTCGGTGCGTTGCCGTTTTGGTTTTCCGGCATTTTTGAATTTTCGGTGGTGGACTGCGTTTTTGAATCGTTGTCTGGATTCACCACCACAGGGTCAAGCGTGCTTGTGGACATTGAAGGCGTGCCCAAGGGTATTCTTTTTTGGCGCAGCCTGACGCACTGGCTCGGAGGCATGGGCATCATCGTGCTTTCCCTGGCCATTCTGCCCTTCCTGGGCGTGGGCGGCATGCAGCTTTACAAGGCCGAGGTGCCCGGCCCGGTTCCGGACAAACTCAAGCCGCGTATCAAGGATACGGCGATACTGCTCTGGCAGGTCTATCTGTTGTTTTCCGCAGTGGAGACAGTGCTGTTGATGCTCGGCGGCATGGATCTTTTCGACGCACTTTGCCACACCTTCGGCACCATGGCCACGGGCGGATTCTCCACCCGCAACGCCTCGGTAAAAGCCTTTGATTCGGCCTACATCGATTGGGTCATCACAGTGTTCATGCTCATTGCGGGCATAAATTTCTCCTTGCATTTCCTGGCGCTCAAGGGGCGTATCCGCGACGTGATCAAGGATTCGGAGATGCGCTTTTTTTTGGGCATGTTCCTGCTTTTTACGATCATCATCACCATAAGCGTTTACCATGAGGACTTCGGCGACATGGAGGCCTCGGTACGCTATTCCGCGTTCCAGGTGGCCTCGATCCTGACCACTACCGGCTATGCCACTGCGGATTATGAGCTTTGGCCCTCGCTTTGTCAGGCATTGCTGCTCTTTTGCATGTTCGTGGGCGGTTGTGCCGGATCCACGGGCGGCGGCATGAAGGTCATGCGCATTCAATTGTTGATCAAGCATTCCTATAAGGAATTGATCCAGCTGATTCATCCACGTAGTGTGAAACAGGTCAAGGTCAGCGGGAAAGCCATTCCCTCGGGCGTGCTGTCCGGTGTCTGGGCTTTTTTTGTGCTCTGGCTCATGCTTTTTGTGCTTTCCGCTTTTGTGATCGCCGGAACAGGAGTGGATCTTGTGAGCAGTTTTTCAGCAGCTCTGGCCTGCATTGGTAATATTGGACCGGGTGTGGGCGTGGTCGGTCCGACTGATAACTATGCCACGCTGCCGGATTTGGCCAAATGGGTGCTGGTGCTCTGCATGCTGCTTGGTCGTCTGGAAATCTATACCATCGTGATTCTGTTCGTGCCCGAGTTCTGGCGCAAGTAGTGCTTGCGTTTTCTGGAACGTTGTTCCAAAAAAAAACAGCGCCTTGCGAAACCGCAAGGCGCTGTTTTTTTGGGGCAGGTTATGAAACTTCGCGGGTCAATCCACGCGGAAATGGCAGCCCTGGCTTTCGCGGTTGCGTAGAGCCGCGCCTGTGATGCAATAGGCGGCTTGGCAGCCATGGAAAAGGTCAATGATGGGCTTGCTCAAGGGGGTTTGGCGATAAAAATCGTGCAGGTTTTTGGAAAGCATGCGTAGGTCCGTGAAGGCTCTGTTCAAACGGGACGAGTTGCGGGAAATACCCACGTAGTTCCACATGGTGTGGCGAATGGTGGCCCAGTCCTGGGCAATGAGCGCCGGGTCTTCGTTCTGGATGTTGCCTGGGCATTCCCAGTCGGGGATGGAGTCCATGAGTTTGCGGGAGAGGTGGGAGCTGCGATTTATGCGTGCAGCGATGTCGCGGCCCGCACTGTGTCCCCAGAGCATGCCTTCCAGCAGGGAGGTGGAAGCAAGGCGGTTGGCTCCGTGCACGCCCGTACAGGAGCATTCTCCGCCCGCATAGAGGCGTTCCAGGGTTGTCCTGCCTCGGTTGTCCACCAGAATGCCTCCGCAGAAGTAGTGGGCTGCAGGGACTACTGGAATGGGGTCGGAGCTCATGTCTACGCCCATCTCGGCGCAACGGGCATGGATGGTGGGGAAGCGCGCTGCCAGATCTTTTTTGACGTGGTTGGCCGCATCCAGGAATACGCAGTCTTCTCCTGATTGGAGCATCTCCTCCATAATGGCCCGTGTGACGATGTCGCGCGGGGCAAGGTCGGCCCGGGAATCGTAGCGGGGCATGAAGGCTTCGCCCTTGGAGTTGATCAATTTGGCGCCTTCGCCGCGCACTGCTTCCGAGATCAGGAAACGGCGGTCTTTGCGTTTTGAGCGCGCAAACAGGGCTGTGGGGTGAAACTGGATGTATTCGGCGTTGAAGATGCGCGCACCGGCGCGGAAGGCCATGGAAAGGCCCGAGCCGATGGAGACGCGCGTGTTGGTCGTATGCAGGAATATCTGGCCTACGCCGCCCGTTGCCAGCAGGGTGTAGTCTGCAAGCACGGTCTCAACGCGGTCCAGCTCCTCGTTGTAGACATAGGCCCCGACGCAATGGTTGACGAGGCTGTACTTGTATTCCTGCGCCGTGGCATGGTGGTGCGTGGTCAGCAGGTCAACGGCGGTTCGCCTCGTCAGGGCCGTGATGTTTGGATGTTCGACAACAGCCTTGTGCAACGATTCGATGATATTGCGTCCGGTGTGGTCTGCACAGCAGAGAATGCGCGCCACACTGTGGCCGCCCTCACGGGTCAGGTACCAGTCTCCGGGCTGTCTTTCGTCAAAATGGACGCCGTATTTTTCGATCAGGGTTTCGCGCAGGACTTCCGGGCCCTTGCGGCAAAGATAGCGGACCGAGCGGGTATAGTTACGCTTCCAGCCCGCGGTGAGGATGTCCCTTTCCAGGATTTTGGGATCGTCGCCGGGACCTGTATAGACGATGCCGCCCTGTGCCAGGCGCGTGTTGCCAGATGCCAGTTGCTGGCCCGCAGTGATGAGCATGACGCTCAGTCCCGCGTCTGCCAGAGTCAAGGCTGCCATGCTTCCGGCTATGCCGGAACCTATGACCAGCACGTTGCTTTTGAAGCGGAATCCGTTCACCTTATCCTCCAGGTTCTTTTCAACAGGGCTGGCGGGTCCGGCTCAGGCGCAGGCTTCAAGCATGCGTTCCAGAGCCAAGCGGGCCGGATTTCGAATGTCGTCCGATACGGTCACGGGCGCGGCAGTGTGCAGGCCGTCGAGCAGCCGGACCAATTTTACCGGAGTGGTCTTGAGCATGTCTTCGCAATAGCCCAATGCAAGATGGGTGATACGCTTGCGCCCTTTGTACTCCGTGGCAAGCCGGTTGACCAGACTGGCTTCGGTGCCCAGGACCAGTTCGGCTCCTTCCGGAGCTTCGGCGCAATAACGGATCAGAAAAGATGTGGAGCCGTCTGCGTCGGCTGCCTGAACAACTGCGGGCGGGCTCTCCGGATGAACGGCCACCAGGGCGCCGGGACGCGTTTTTCGTACTTCCGCCACCAGATTTGGACCATAGGCGTCGTGAATGGGACAGTGTCCCGGCCAGAGAAGCAGACGGGCCGAGTGTGCTTCGACGCGCATCGAGCCGGGAATGAGGTCGGCTTGCGTAAGATGCAGTCGTTCGGATTCGGGCAGACCGATTTTGTCCGCAGTGTTCCAGCCGAGATGGCGATCCGGTAAAAAAAGAACGGCATCGCCGCGTTCCATGGCCCAACGCAACATGGTGGAGGCATTGGCCGAGGTGCAGACAGAGCCGCCGGCAGCACCCACGACGGCCTTCACTCCGGCCGAGGAGTTGACGTAGGTGAGAGGGACGATTTTGCGATTTTTCCCTAGGGCCTCCAGCGCGGTCCGGACTTGCGCCGGTTGAGCCATGTCCGCCATGGGGCAGGTAGCGGCCTTGTCGGGCAGGTAAATGCTTTGGTCTTCACGGCGCAGGATGGCTGCGGATTCGGCCATGAAATACACGCCGCAAAAAATGATGTATTCTGCCTCAAGCGTGTCGATGCGTCGGGCAAGTTCCAGGGAGTCGCCCGTAATATCGGCCAACTCGACAATCTCGTCCATCTGATAGTGGTGCGCCAGGATGGACAGTCGGTTGCCGAGACGTTCTTTGTGGGCGCGGATCGTTTCAAGCGTATTCACTGTTACCTCACCGGATCAATGCGCATGCTGAAATCCGAAGCCGGGGCGGAGTGCGTCAGGCGACCCACGGAAATGAAATCCGGGCCGAGTTCGGCCAACTCGCGGATATTGTCCAGACTGACGCCGCCGGAAATTTCGCTTTCAATGTTTTCAGGTATGACGGACAGGGCTTCTCGAATCTGGTCCGGTCCCATATTGTCGAGCATGATGCGTTCCACTCCGCATTTTACGGCCTCGTGCACTTCGGCAAGAGTTCGGCATTCCACCTCGATGGGCGGGCAGGGCGAATACGCGCTACGGAGCAGTTCCACGGCCGGGGTAATTCCTCCTGCCCGATCAATGTGGTTGTCCTTGAGCATACACATTTCGACCAGATTGAGGCGGTGGTTCATACCGCCTCCGCAGAGCACGGCATATTTTTCAGGGTAACGCAGGCCTGGCAATGTCTTGCGGGTGTCGAGCAGCCGTGTTTTGGTGCCTTGCAGCGCTGCAACATATTGCGATGTCAGTTCGGCGATGCCAGAAAGGTGGCAGAGAAAATTGAGGATGATCCGTTCGGCTTTGAGCAGCTTCACGGCTGGGCCTTGTATGGAGGCCACCAGTGTGCCGGGCGAGACCCGCTCTCCATCATCCACGTTGAGGTGCCATTGGCAGTCCTTGCTTTCCCCAAACTCCAGGACCAGGGGCAGGATGGGCAGACCGGCCACCACTGTGGACTGTTTGGCCACGATGTATGCCTGGGCCTGTTCGGCTGGTTCGAATACTCCTTCCGACGTCAGATCCGGACCATCTTCGGACAAGGCCATTCGAATGGAGGCCAGCAGAAATAACCGGGATTCTTTTTCGAAAAATGTCTCAAAAAGATTTGCTTTCATATTGTGGCGAAGAGGTTAAAGGTTGATTGAATCTGGGTCCCTACGCGCCGGGATCATTTTCGTCAAGGCAAGGCGGGCTGCGCTTTTCCGGGTGTTTTCATGTCGCTTGCGGCTGTGGGACTCTTTGACGTTACAGGACTTTTAAGCTAGAGACCGCCCATGACCACGGACAAGACTTCTCAAGACCAAGAGCGTGAACTCCTCCAGGAGCAGATGCCGCTCGCCGGTTTCGCAGGAGCAGATGCCGCCGGGATGGAGGAAACACACCCCGCCGACGCCGCCGAGCACATCGAACGGCTGGACATCGCCGAACAGGTCAAATTCGTCAAACAGCTGCCCATCAAGGATGCGGCGGACTCCATCGCGGAGATGGACCGTCACGACCAGCAGTCTCTTTTCCAGAATCTGAACCACGGGTTCGCGGCCAAGATCCTGGAGCAAATGGCTCCTGACGACGCTACCGACATTCTTGAAAGCCTCGATGAAGAGCATCGTAAAGCTTTGCTCCGCCGCGTCAAGGCCAAGGAGCGGGCTGAACTTCGCAATCTGTTGACGTTCCACCCGGATTCCGCGGGTGGGGCCATGAATACCGAACTGGTCATCCTGAACCAGAACCTTACCGTGGATCAGGCCATCACCAAGATGCGCGACGAGGTCGAGGATAAGGAGATTCCGTATTACGCCTATCTTGTGGACGAAGCGGGGCGACTTACCGGCGTGGTGTCCCTGCGCGACATGCTTGTGGCTCGGCATGGCAAGCTTTTACAGGAATTGATCAAGAGCCAGAATCTCGTTTCCGTGACCTATGACACCGACCGGGAAGAAGTGGCCCGGCTCATCGGTCACTATAACCTGCTGGCCATGCCCGTCGTGGATTTCGGTAATCGCATGCTTGGCGTAGTCACGGTTGACGACGTCATCGACATCATTCAGCAGGAAGCCTCCGAAGACATGCAGGCCATGGTTGGCGCGGGCGCGGACGAAACCACTGATTCCCCTGTGCTTTATTCCGTAAAGAAACGCCTGCCGTGGTTGTTCATCAATGTCCTCAACTCAGCTGTCTCGGCATTTGTGGTCCATCTTTTTGAGGGTTCCATTGCTCAAATGGCCGTTCTGGCCGTACTCATGCCCATTGTGGCCAACCAGGCCGGCAATACCGGGCAGCAGGCTTTGGCCGTGATGATCCGGCAGTTGGCCACGGAACGCTTTGACCGCAAGCGTTCCTGGATTGCCGTTTTACGCGAACTGCGCATCGGCATGATCAACGGATTCTTCATCTGCCTGCTGGTTTGGGCTGCTGTCTGGGGTCTTACCGGCCACCTTATGCTGGCCGCGGTCATGACTGCGGCCTTGGCAATAGATATTGTGATCGGCGCTTTTGCCGGAGCGTCCATTCCGTTGATATTGCGCGAGATCGGACGTGATCCGGCCCAGGCTTCCTCCATATTCCTGACAGCCATAACAGATTCCGTGGGATTCCTGAGCCTGCTCGGCTTGGCTTGGTTGGTACTGCTCTAATCCCCTGATCGACAAATAAAAAAGCCGCTTTCCAGCAAGGAAAAGCGGCTGATGTTTTGTTTTTGATCCGCGCTACAGTCCGAACTGGGCCAGCAGGTCGTCCACGTTCTGTTGATCCACTTCCATGGTGGGCCCTTGCAGCTTTGTGGTCTGCACCTTGACCTCTTCCTCAATCTGTTCCAGGGCCTTGTTGGGCGCTTCCTTGCGAGTCTTGATCATCAGG
>JAZHDD010000023.1:0-293244 GCA_036541255.1 Desulfovibrionaceae bacterium
GCCTGGTGGTCAACTTCCTGTCCCACCCCGTGGTCAACGGCTTCACCAACGCCGCGGCCATCATCATTGCCTCGTCCCAGCTCTCCAAGCTGTTCGGGGTCTACGTGGACAAGGCCGAACACCACTACGAAACCATCATCCGCGTGGTGCAGAGCGCCTGGCACTACACCCACTGGCCCACGCTGGCCATGGGCGCGCTGGCCTTCGGCGTCATGTTCGGCCTGAAAAAGGTCAACCCGCGCATCCCCAACGTGCTCGTGGCCGTGGCCCTGACCACGGTGCTTTCCTGGGCCATCGGCTTCAACCATGACGCCAAGGTGGACGTCTCGGCCCTGGCCATGCCCGAAGCGGCTCAGCGCATCGAGGCCTTCAACGAAACCGTGGCCGGCATCTCCGCCCTTTCCGAGGAACGCACCCGGACCACGGCGCAACTTGAGGACGCCAACGCCCGCCACGACACCATCGCCGCCATTGACGCCACGCACGACCAGGGCGTGATCAACGCACGCATCGAACGGCTCAAGCACGAACAGCATGTGCAGCGCGAATGGCTGCGCAACCAGCTTTTCACCGGAGTCGAGGCCGACAACGGCCTGTTGCTCTACCCGCAGGGCACTCTGCCCCCGGGCATGACGGGCGATGGACGCACTTGGCGCATCAAGGTCGGCAACAAGGCCCTGGACACCACTGCCCTGACAATGACCGGCGGCGGCGCGGTCGTCGGCAGCATCCCTTCGGGCCTGCCCACCCTGGCCGTGCCCGCCTTCGACATCAAAGTCATTTTGCGGCTGTTGCCCTTTGCGGCCATCATCTCCCTGCTCGGCTTCATGGAGGCCATCTCCATTGCCAAGGCCATGGCCGCCAAAACAGGCCAGCGCCTGGATCCGAACCAGGAGCTCATCGGCCAGGGCCTGGCCAACATGCTCGGCGCCTGCGGCCGCAGCTACCCGACCTCGGGCTCCTTTTCCCGGTCCGCGGTCAACCTCCAGGCCGGAGCCCTGAGCGGACTTTCCAGCGTCTGCACTTCGGTGGTCGTGGTCGTGGTGCTGCTCTTCTTCACCCCGCTGCTCTACCATCTGCCCCAGGCCGTGCTGGCCGCGGTGATCATGATGGCCGTCATCGGGCTGATCAACGCCTCGGGCTTCATCCACGCCTGGAAAGCCCAGCGCTATGACGGCATCATCTCGGTGACGTCCTTTGCCTGCACCCTGGCCTTTGCCCCGCACCTGGACAAGGGCATCATGGTGGGCGTGGCCCTGTCCCTGGGTGTCTTCCTCTACAAGAGCATGCGGCCCACGGTCTCTTCCCTGTCCCGCGCCGAGGATGAGCATCTGCGCGACGCCACGGCCCACGGACTGGAGATTTGCCAGCACATCGCGGTTGTGCGCTTCAACGGACCGCTCTTCTTTGCCAACGCCAGCTTCCTGGAAGATCAGATCACGGAGCGCATGACCAGCATGGACAAGCTCCGGCAGATCATCATCGTGGCCGACGGCATCAACGACATGGACGCCTCGGGCGAGGAAACCTTGTCCCTGCTCGTGGACCGCGTGCGCAGCGCCGGGATGGACATCTCCCTGAGCGGCGTGAACGAAGCGGTCATGACCGTGCTCAAACGCACCCACCTGCTGGAAAAGATCGGCGAAGACCACGTCTACCCGACCACGGAACTTGCTCTCTGCGCAACGCACGAACACGCGCACGACAAGGGCCAGGAAGACCGTTGCCCCCTGACAACCCTCTGCCGGCTGGCTTAAGCGAGGAGAATCGACATGAGCATTGCATGCCTGTTCAGCGGACGTTACTGCGAAGCCGACGAAATCGCCGGCATCGTGGCCGAGAAGACCGGCTCGCGCATCATCGGCGACAGCGAGATCGCGGGCCGCGCCGCCGAGCTTTCGGGCATGAGCCCGGAGCGCATCGGCCGCGCCTTCACTTCCGGAACCTCCATCTTCAACAAGTTCAACCATGAAAAGGAACGGGCCGTCTCCTGGCTGCGCCTGGCCACGGCCCAGGCCTTGGCCGAGGCAGGGAGCGGACACGTGGTGTTGCACGGCTTCACGGCCATGCTCACGCCTTCATCCGTGACCCATTTGCTGCACGCCTGCCTCATCGCCGGACTGGCCCATCGCGTGGGCGTTGCCGGAAAGCTCGACGTGAACGCCAAGCAGGCCCAAAAAACCATCCTGCAGGCCGACGAGGACTGCGCCGCCTGGATCAAGCAGCTCTTCCAGGCCGAAGACCCATGGTCCTGGCAGCTCTACGACCTGCTCGTGCCCGTGGACAAGGCCGGGGTGAACGGCGCCGCCGACCTCATCCTGACCCAGCTCGGCAACGCCGCTGTCAAGCGTACCCCCTCCTCGGAACAGGCCCTCAAGGACTTCCTGCTCGCGGCCGAGGTGGAAACCGCCCTGGCCACGGCCGGACACCATGTGGAGGTTTCGGCCAAGAGCGGCAAGATCACCCTGACCATCAACCGCAACGTGCTCATGCTCGAACGCCTGGAGCGGGAACTCTCCGAGGTGGCCCGCGTGGTGCCCGGAGTGACCGACGTCGCGACCAAGGTCGGCCCGGCCTTCCATCAGACCGACATCTACCGCCGGGTGGATTTCGAGCTGCCCTCGCGCGTGCTGCTCGTGGACGACGAACGCGAATTCGTCCAGGCCCTGTCCGAGCGGCTCATGCTCCGCGACATGGGCTCGGCCGTGGCCTATGACGGCGAATCCGCCCTGGACCTGATTTCCACGGACGAACCCGAAGTCATGGTCCTGGACCTGAAGATGCCCGGCATCGACGGCATCGAAGTGTTGCGGCGGGTCAAGGAGACCCGGCCCGGCGTGCAGGTCATCATCCTCACGGGCCACGGCACGGAAAAGGATCGGGAAATCTGCATGCAGCTCGGCGCCTTCGCCTACCTGCACAAGCCCGTGGACATCGACACCCTGAGCAAGACCATCCGGCAGGCCCATGAACGGGCCGCTGCCCAGGCCGTCTAGCAAGGAAGAAGGGACATGCCGCAGCGCATCAGGGAGATATTCCGGCCAGGATTCTGGAACGCCCAGGACGCCGAGTCATCGGGCTACGGAGCCCTGTTCAACTACCGCCGCATCTGGGCCATCGCAGTGGGCCTGCTTGCGGCCGTGGCCCTGCTGCCGCTCAGCTTTGTCTCGTTCATGGATTACAACGTGACCCGCGACGCGGTCATGTCCGAAAGCCTGTTGCGCACGGCGCGCACCACCTCCAACACCCGGCGCAACGTGACCTCGTTCCTGGACGAACGCCGCGCCGCGCTGGAGCTGATCATCAAGACCATTCCCGAGAGTTCCCTGGTCAGGCCCGAGCGCCTGGCCATGGTTCTCGAAGGCCTCAAGGAATCCATCGGCGGGTTCACGGACCTGGGCGTCATCGACGAGACAGGACGGCAGCGGGCCTATGTGGGCCCCTACCAGCTCCAGGGCCGCGACTACAGCGGCCAGCCCTGGTTCACCGAAGCCATGGAGCGCGGCACCTACATCAGCGACGTGTTCCTGGGCTACCGCGACGTGCCGCATCTCGTGGTGGCAGTGCGCTTCGCCCACAAAGGCGGCTACGGCGTACTGCGCGCCAGCATCGACACGGAACGCTTCGTGGAAATTCTCTCCGGGCTGGACCTTTCCGGCGACGGAGACGTGTTCATCGTCAACCACGAAGGCGTGCTGCAAATTCCTTCGCGCTACCACGGCAACGCCCTGGAGCGCATGGACCTGCCCGTGCCCCAGTACGACAGCAAGACCCTGGTGCTGGAAACCAGCGACGCCTCCGGAGAAGCCCTGGTGGCAGGCTACGCCTACATCAAAAATTCGCCTTTCATCCTCATGGTGGTCAAACGCAAGGCCCTGCTCATGGCCCCCCTGAACGAGTCCCGGCTGCACCTGCTCTGGGTCATGGGCATCAGCGTGGGCGTGATCCTGCTGGTCATCCTGGGCGTGGCCGCGTCCATGGTGGGCCGCATCCATCTGGCCGACCGCAAGCGCCTCAAGGCCATGCGCCAGATGGAGCACGCCAACCGCATGGCCTCCATCGGCCGCCTGGCCGCGGGAGTGGCCCACGAGATCAACAACCCCCTGGCCATCATCAACGAGAAGGCCGGGCTGATCAAAGATCTTTTCACCTATTCCGACGCCTACAAGGCCGACGACCGGCTCATGGGCCTCATCAGCTCCATCATCAGTTCGGTGGAACGCTGCGGCACCATCACCAAGCGCCTGCTCGGCTTTGCCCGTTGCGTGGACCTGCAGGCCGCCCCCCTGAGCCTCGTGAACGTGGTGGACGAGGTGCTCGGCTTTGTCTGGAAGGAGGCCGAATACCGCCTCATCGAGGTGGACGTGACCAGCGACCCGGACCTGCCCGAGGTCATTTCGGACCGTGGCAAGCTCCAGCAGGTGTTCCTGAATCTCGTGAACAACGCCTTCCAGGCCATGAGCGACGGCGGCAAGCTGACCGTGACCCTGCGCATGGCCGAAGACGGCATGGCCGAAGTCGTGTTCGCGGACGACGGCTGCGGCATTCCAAGGGAAAACCTGGAACGCATCTTCGAGCCTTTCTTCTCCACCAAAAAGGGCAGCGGAGGCACCGGCCTCGGCCTGTCCATTTCCTATGGACTGATCAAGGAAATGGGCGGTTCCATGACGGTGGAAAGCAATCCCGGCAGCGGCACCGCGTTTACCGTGCGGCTGCCCGTGCAACCGATCTCCACAAAGGACGGCAATAATGAAAGTTCTGCTGGTTGACGATGAAACCGAGTTGGTCTCGGCGCTGGCCGAGCGCCTCTCCTTCCGGGGAGTGGAGGCGGACTGGGCCGACTCCGGCGACAAGGCCCTGCGCATGGCTGCGCAGGCAAGTTACGACGTGGCCGTGCTGGATGTGAAGATGCCTCGCATGGGAGGGCTGGAACTGCGGCGCAAAATGGCCGAAATGCGCCCTGGCATGCGTTTCGTCTTTCTTTCCGGCCACGGTTCGGAAGAAGACTATCTGGAAGGCTCTGCCGAGGCGTCGTCCTATCTGATCAAGCCCATCGACATCGAAGAACTGCTGCGCCGCATCCGCGCCGAATAACCAGCGAGGAGGGAACATGAACGCAACCGCACATCCGGATCTTTCCGGAGTCAAATATTTCGGTAGGATGACCGCTTCGGTCTCCCACGAGTTGAAAAACGTCCTGGCCATCATCAACGAGGATGCCGGGCTGATCGAGGACCTCTGCGCCTTGTCCCTCAAGGGACACCCCCTGCCCCCCGACAGACTGAGCGCGGTCTGCGGGACCATCCGGGCGCAGGTTCGGCGCGGCGACGAGATTGTCGCCCGCATGAACAGGTTCGCGCACAGCCCTGACGAGGACGTGGCGCAGTTCGACCTGAACGAACTCGTGGAGTTCGCGGTCGGACTCTGCTCGCGCTTTGCCGACATGCGGGAGGCGGGTATCGCCGTGGAGCCTGGCACGGGCTCGTTGGTTACGGCACCTCGCTTCCCCCTGCTCCACCTGCTGACGCTCTGCCTGGAAGCGGCTCTGACCGCCGCAGGCAGGGGGGGAATCGTGCGGATCGGCGTCCGCAACGAGGAAACGCCCGCAGTGGAACTCCATATCGGTGCAGCCGAGTGGCCTAAGGACGCTTTGCGTCCCGAAGCGGCGCAACTCGCGGAGTCCCTTGCAGCCGTCCTTTCCGGACCAGAAGGCTCGGGCGTTTTGCGTCTGGCCTTCCCGGTCCGGGCCGAACTCAAGAAATCAACCCTCTAGGTTCCAAAGGAGAACACCATGGGTGAAAAAGTATTGCTGATCGACGACGAAGCGGAATTTCTGAGCGCACTGTCCGAACGCATGCGTCTGCGCGGCATGGACGTCACCACCGCCAGCAACGCGGCCGACGCCCTTGAGGCCATCAAGAACGACACGTTCGACGCCATTTTCCTGGACCTCCAGATGCCCGGCACCGACGGCATCGAGAGCCTGCGGAAGATTCGGGACATCAACCCCGACCTGCAGGTCATCCTGCTCACGGGCCATGCCACCGTGGACAAGGGCATCGAGGCCATGAAGCTTGGCGCCATGGACTTCATGGAGAAGCCCGCCGACGTGGAACAGTTGCGTGAAAAGGTGCGGAAAGCCCATGCCCGCAAGATGCTTCTTGTGGAGCGCCGCACCGAGAGCAAAATCAGCGAGATCCTCGCCGAACGCGGCTGGTAGGCCGGCCCGGGCCGCGTGCCGCGAACACGCCGCCCCGACCTGACCTGCTGCGCCGCCTCCATCCCTTGCAGAGGGGGGGCCTTCCAGGCCCCCCGCTCTCTTGCCTTGCAGGGCATTCCCCCGGCCCCTTGACATTGCCCATGAATTCGATTGTAAACTATCGACAAGCAGAACGGTCCGGGAACGGCTCTGACCGGCAACCCTCCGAGCTGATGATGGGCATCAAGATCGGCATCCATTGCGAAGGCTGCGGCTGGACAGAGGGCTACAGACTCGGTCTGGGAAGCGGCATGTACAGCGTGAAGGACACCCTTGCGCTGATCCCGTCCGAACTCCGCATCCGCATCACCGAACTCATCCAGGCTCATCCCGAACACACCGAAGATTTTGAATACCGTCTGTATCGTTGCCCGCTTTGCGGTCATCTTTTCGAACGCATGCACGTGGCCATGATGTTCGGCCAGAACCGCTATTGGGAATCCGGGTATACCTGCCCGGACTGCGCCTCCCCCCTGGAGATGGTCACCGACCCCGAAGAAATCCCCTCCCTGGCCTGCCCCATATGCGGCAAGCGTCATCTTGCTGTAGAAGATTGTATTTTCTGGGATTAGCCTGCATACGATATACGATTTTTTTCGTGTTTGCTTGGCAAAGCCTGCAAAGAGGGGTATCGTCACAAGTACATGCGACCTTCCACATCGGCACCCCTGTTTCAGCAGCGCAGCCTTGCGGGACTGTTCTTGCTGTTCACTCTCCTGACCCTGTCCGGCGCTACGCCTGCCGCGGCCCAGGAACGCTGCCTGCGCCTGGGCATGGATGAATGGGCCCCTTACGAATTCACCCTGGGAGGGGAACCTCAAGGCATTGCCGTGGACACCGTGCGCGAGGTGCTGATACGCATGGGCGCCTGCGAGCTTTTTTTACGCTCCTATCCCTGGAAAAGGGGGCTTGGCCTGCTGGAATCCGGCGAGCTGGACATGCTCTTCAGCGCGGACTACCGGCCCGAACGGCTGGAACTCTTCCATTATCCCGAAACCGCGTTGATCGAATCCCGCTGGGTCTTCTTCGTTGCCGCGGACAGAACAGACCTGACCTTCGAGGGCTTGGAAGACCTCCAGGGAAAGACCATCGGCACGGTGATCGGCTACGCCTATCCGACAGATTTCCTGAAAGCGGCTCCAGGCAACTTCAACCTGGACCAGGTTGCGGGCGACGAGCAGAACCTGCGCCGACTTGTGGCCGGACGCATCGATTACGCCATCTGCGATCTGTATAATTGTTCCTGGCTTGCAACACTGCCCAAGCTTGCGGACAAGGTGCGCATGCTGCCGACTCCCCTGGCCGAGAGTCGTTTGTATCCGCTCTTTTCCAAAAAAACCGTGAGGGCCGATTTCGTGAAGCGGTTCAGCGACACGCTGCAGGAATTCAAGACAACCGAACACTACCGCCGCATTCTGCGGCGATACGTCCAGCCCCTGAACTAGGCCTTGTTTGCCCCGGCTTGGGACTCCGCTCCCGCACCGGCCGCATTCGCCCCAACGATGTGCACCGGCGTGTCCAGACGCTGCAACCTTGGCACCACTCCGCCACGGATGCGGGATATTGTCGAGGGTTCCCCCACAAGGATCACGTCCGGTTCATAGCGGCGCACCAGGGCCTCGGCCGTACGCGCCGGAGCCACATTTTCCAGGATGCGAAGCCCGTAGCGCACGTTGTCCCGCCGGCAGTGCCAAAGCGCCTGGCCCATTTCCGCGAACAGGGCGGCCTTGAACCTCTCCAGGTGTCCGCTGGGCAGATTCACCGGCACCAGTCCGACAAAAAGCACTATGCCGTCCTGCTCTATCGCCCTGGAGCGAGCCTGTTCCATTACAACTGCGGCCTTGTCGTCTCCAGCGGCAAAGGCCATGATCCGGAGCAACGGCCCCTCCTGCTTGGCCGGGTGGGACGCTTCCTCCTTCCGGTCCGGGACCTGACTGAAGACAGGGGCGGGATCCGGCAGCGAAACGCCCATAATGTGTGCTATTTCCGCGGCGTCGGGCCGGTCATCCGGCTCCACGGCAAGGCAGGCGTGGGCCAGGGGCAGCAGCACGGGGTCATGGCCGGGCGCGTCCAACGGCAACCGGGCCGGGCAGCGGGCATGGGCCAATTCGCGCCAGGCGCGGCGCAACGACCCGAAAGGCGGCCGCCCGGTCAGCAGCCAGACCAGCAGACAACCAAAACCGAACACGTCGGCGCGCTCGTCTCCGCGCTCGCCGCGCAGCACTTCCGGGGCCACCCAGGCCGTATCGTATAATGGCGGGAAGGAGTCGGTCCAAAAGTCGTCCCAGCCGTTGCGCCGGGCAATGGTGAAACTGGAAAGCTGGACCTGTTCATGGCGGGGGCGGTAATGTACCACGCGAGGCCCGAGACGCAGATGGGCAATGCCCATGGCATGCATGCGGGCCAGCACCCTGGCCAGACCGCGCGCCACGGACAGTGCTGCTTCCGGGCTGCGCACCTCCTGCCAGCGATCCGCCAGGGATTCCCCGGCGGGCCGGGGCGTGAGCACGCCGCCTGCCCATTCCAGGCTGGGCCACAACAGGTCGGGGTCCTGCGGCAGGGAGGCAAAACGGGCTTCGTTCTGCCAGCAAAGGAAGGCTCCGGTATCAATGCTGTAAAACTGATCCACATTGTAGGCGCGGCTGCCGTCCGTGCCGTGAAAACGAAGCATGGGCGGGCCGTGCCGCACTTGATTCGTGATTTTCACGCCGCAAATACGGTCGCCCGTAGAAAGTGGTTTGGGCAAGGTCTGCAACCCCGCCAGCACGCGCAATGCGCACCACATGGCCTACCCCTTTGGCGGCGGTTCGCAAGCCGCCAAAGCCACCATACCCCAGCAACACGGGTCGCACCAGTATTTGCTTGCCGAAGACGCGCGCCTTGGCTCGGAAACCGGAATTGTCGGTTCAGAAGCCGGGCTGGCTCTTCACTTCCGGTTCGCGGTAGGGCACGAAATCACGACGCAGACGCCAGCCGTGCAGCGCCGCCAGGCTGAGGATCGCGGCCACAAACCCCCAGAGCGCGGGCGAGGCCCAGTCGATGTCCAGCCACCAGTCTCCGGCGTCATCGTAAATCACGGATAAGAAAACGCCGGGCCAGCCCTGGGTCAGGCCCAGGTATTGATAGAGCAGCATCAGCATGGAGCCGATGTAGAACAGGCCGCCCGTGGCCACGAAAAAATGCCGGAACCAGTTGGCCGGAAGGTTTGTGACTGCGCTCATGGTAAACTCTGCCTCCCCGCCCTCAGGCGATGAATTTGAAATAGGCGATCAACACTGCGCCGATAAACACCAGCTCCAGCAAGGTGAACTTGAAGATGAAGGAGCAGATGCGGCGCTGGGCCGGGTTCATGGTCAGCATGACCCGGTTCATGAACATCCGCCAGAAGCGATGCTTGAGCGAATTCGACTCATACAGCCGGTAATACTCGCGCAGGCTCGGCAGCCAGTATTCCATGGTCTTGCGCGCGTCCGCCGTAGTCAGCAAGAGAGGCTCCGTCGGCTGGAATCCCCAGCGCAGGGCCGTGCCCCTGCCTTCTTCGCGGGCTTCGGCTGCCAGGTCCAGGCCCACGGAAGGGAAACGGACCGACCAACGCCCCGGCGCACTAGCCATTTCCGGATTGGCCGTGAATTTTTTCTCCACGAGCACGTCCTCCACGGGGAAAAGCGGTCCGGGTGCCGCGGTCACGTCCCAATGCGGATTGAGCCGCATCAGGGTCATGGGCGTCAGCCCTTCCCAGAAGCCCTGGCGCCAGGGCAATTGCAGCTCGACCCACTCGTCGGCGGGCAGCAGCGTGGCCGGCGCAAAAGTCCTGCTCACGGAGCCACCACCACGGGACAGGCCAGGAGCGGATGCAGCTTCTTGTTTTCGAAACGGGCCCGCCAGCCCGGTGCCTGTTTCTTCTGATAGGCTCCCATGACGATCACGTCCGCGCCGCATTCCCGCGCGCAGTCCGCCAGGGCCTGCTCGGGTACGCCCACACGGCGCTCGAATACGGGATCAAGGCCCGCGAAACGCTCACGCAGGCGCTCCCAAAGCCGGTCTATCTCGCCTGCGATCTGGCCTTCCACATACTCCGCGAACGTGTTGCGCGTGGTCGAGGTGTTCAGCCAGTCGTCGCCGGTCATGTGCTTCCAGTCCTCGTTGATGATGGACAGCACGGTAAGGCGGGCATTGTAGCGCTTGGCCCAGTCCGCTGCCAGGGCTTCGGCCTTTTGGGCTCCGGGGGTGCCGTGGGTGGCCAGGAGAATATGCTTCATCCGGTGATGCTCCGCTTGCGGGTCGGGTTGGGAATACGGGGCGGCCCCTTTGGACCGCCCCGACAATATCGCAATAACTTACGCCAGCCACTTGGTGAAGAGCAGGACCACGAAGGTCACCAGCAGCACCAGCCCCAGCGCGGTGAGATCCTCGCTGCGCTCGGAGGCGAACACGGACAGGGCGCGCTCTTCGTTTTCTTCCTGGTCAACGCCGTTGTTGGCATCGCACTTGGTATCGACAGTGGGTTCCATATCTTTCTCTCCTTACTTCAGGACAACGTCCTTGACGAAGTACATGACCACGATAAAGGACAGGGTGGCCTTGGCCACGCCCGAAATGGCACCCATGATCAGGGGCCAGCCGCCCGCCTGCGCCAGAGACTTCCTGGTGATCTGCATGCCCAGACCGATGAGGCCGTAGGCGAAGAACCAGATCATGGCGTCGGTGAGCAGCACGATGGTCTTGGACTTCTTGTGCACCTGCTTGAGCGCGTGCTTGACCGCGCTGGAAACGTCCTTGCTCAGGCTGACTTCGCCGCCCTTGGCGCGGGCCAGCATGGACTCCAGGCCGCTCATGCGCTGGCGCGCCGTGGTGTTGAAGACATCCTTGTTGTCACGGTCATCGAAGTTGCCCGCGATCTGCCGCTGGGCCACGAGGCTGTCAAAGGCTTCCTGTTCCTCGGCGTTCAGGCCGGGAATGCCCGCAGTCTTGGCCGCCAGCAGGACTTCAAGCTCCTCGGGGGTGACTTCGGTGCGCTTGTTGTAGCTGAAGTCCAGATACTTGCCCTTGTAATGGTCCGGAGGGCTGAAGAGGCCCAGGGAGGACATCAGGAAGAGCAGCAGGAAGCCGATGATGAACAGCGGGAACTTGTCCACGACCACTTCCTTGAAGGTCAGCTTCTTGCCGCCGCTGCGGCCGTACCAGGTGGCCAGCACCAGGACGATGACGGGCAGGAAGAGCACGCGGGTGATGTTGAAGATTTCGCCGACCTTGAGGGTCTTGATGTCCACGGCGTTAAAGGCCAGGCAGGCCGCCGCCACCTGTGCGGAGTTGAGGATGCCCGTGCCGGCCCAGGCGCCGAACTGCGTCGGGTTCATGCCCACGATCTTGCCGATGGTGGGGAAGGCGAACATGCACAGGATGCCGAAGCCCAGAATGGTGCCGATGGTGTACGCCATTTCCGAGCACTTGGCCTTGACCACCGGGGCGCAGGCCACGGTGGCGGAAACGCCGCACACGCCCATGCCCGCGGAAAGCACGCCGGTCATGGACTTGGGCTGTTTGAACAGCTTGCCCAAAAAGAGCACCAGAAACACCGTGCCGAGCACGAAGAATCCGATCATCCAGACGGAGACCATGCCCAGCTTGGCCAGTTCCGCAAAGGAGTACCGTGCGCCGAGCAGGATGACGCCCATCTTGAGCACGAAACGGGCCGTCTTGACGCCCGAAGCCGCGAACAAGGGGATGCCCCAGGTATTGGTGATCACGATGCCCACGAGAATGCCCAGGACAACGTAGTTCAGGTTCAGGACCTTGTAGATGGAAAAGCCGAGCGCGGGCTCAATGCCCTTGCTGGCGATGTCCACCACGGGCTCCAGGAACCAGCGAATGCCCATGGCCAGGATGACGATGAACAGAATGCCCGGAATGGTTTCCAGGACAAACGTATCGAAATTCCCCATGGGCTTGTTCATGCGGCCCTGACGGAGCAGAGCTGCGGCAAGTCCGATTCCGCCAAGGGTGAAGCTCAGGGTTTCCATGAGATCCACGGCCTTGTGGGTGTGCAGGGATTTGAAAAGGCCATCAAACACCCCGGAAAGCACGAGCGCCCCGTAAAGCAAGAGCACCCCGCTCAGAATCAGCAGGGGAACGTTGCTGGGACGACTGATGTCTGTCTGCGCCATACCTCCTCTCCTTCGTTCAAATGGTGACAGGACAAGTACCTCTTGAAACCGCCTCGCCATGAAGCGGTCTCTCTGTGACGATGCCCTGCATTGGCAAATGCCGTGCCATCTGTTTTTCAAACATCAACATGCCGTTTTTAAACAACTTGTTCTCACACCTCTTCCGCCAAGCTGCAAAGTTCTGTTTGCACCCTCGCACCTGGAGTTTGCACCCGGAGCACGCGCCTTGCCACGCGGGCCGCTTCCCGGTATCCAATGGTACGCAGGCCCCCAAGCGGCCATGGAGAATACATATGTCCCGACTCCTGCCCCATCGCCTCCAAGCCAAGTTCCTCCTGGGACTGGGCACCATCGTGCTTGTGCTGGGCGTGTTTTTCGCTGCCAGCCTCTATTTCCACCTCAGCTCCCTGCTCCAGACCCAGGTGCGGGAAAAGGCGGATCTGGTGCTCGGGCAGGTGGACGCGGTACAGGCCTATGTGCGGGAAACCCTGCGGCCCAAGATGTACGAAGTCCTCGGCGACCAGTTCATCATCGAGGCCATGAGCACCTCCTTTGTCTCCCATGCGGTCATGGACCGCTTCAACGTGGAATCCGCCGAATACCACTATCGCCGCGTGGCCGAGAACGCCCGCAATCCCAAATCCGAGATAGACGACTCCGAACGCGACCTGCTCGAATACTTCCGCGCCAACCGCGACGCCCCGTTCTGGTCGGGCCAACGCAAGATCAACGGTGCGGAGCATTTCGTGAAGGCCCGGCCCGTGACCTTCAAGGGCTCCTGCCTGCACTGCCACGGCGTGGCCGAAGACTCCCCGCCCGAACTGCTGGAGCGCTATGGTTCGGAGCGCGGTTTCGGCCACATTGCCGGGGCTGTGGACGGCATCGTGCTGGTGGGCGTGCCCGTGGAACGTTCCGTGGCCATGATCCGCGAGGCCACCGTGGGCTACGTGGGCCTGTACGCCACGGGCGTGATCATGTTCTTCACCGTGATCCAATTCTTCTTCAACCGGCTGGTGGTCCACAACCTCAAGCGGCTGACCGACAAATTCCGGACCCTGTTCCAGGATCAGGCCGAAATCACCGTGCTCGAAAAGCTGGGCAGCGAGGATGAAATCGAAGAAATCGTGCAGGGCATGGAAGAACTGGGCGACCACCTGCATTCGGTGCAGCAGCAGCTCAAGGCGCATTCCGGGAACCTGGAACAGATGGTGGAGGAGCGCACCAGCGAACTGACCCACGAAGCCCAGGAACGCCGTGCCGACGTGCGCCTCTTCGTGCAGCTCGTGGACGGGCTGAACCGCAGCAGCTCCCGGCGCGAGCTCTGGAGCGTGGCCCTGCCCCTGGTGGCCCGCCGTTTCGGCGCGCTGGAGGCGAGCTTCGCCTGCATGCTCACCCAGACCACCTTCTATTCCTGGCCTTCGACGGACAAGCGGCCCGAAATGCCCGAGGACTGGAAGGAAATCATGATGGAGGTCCGGCCCCGCTTCGAACCGACCCTGGCCTACATCCCGGTGACGTCCAGCGATGCCGCCGCCGAAGGCCTGCTCATCCTTTCCTGGCCGCCGGGCCGGGTGCTCAAGGAGCAGGACCGCGACGTATTGCGCGCCCTGGGCCAGCAGCTGGGCATCGCCATGGAAAACCTCACGGCCCTGCACAACCTCCTGCGCCAGAAGGACATGCTCCAGGCCATTGTCGAGGGCATCAGCGATCCGCTGCTGCTCATGGATGCATCCTGCGGCGTGGTCCTGGTCAACGAGGCGGCGCGCGCCCTGGCAGCGACCTTTGGCGATGGGGAAAACACGGACTGCTCCCAGCTCTTTGCCCGGGGCGGCGTGCTCGAAGATTGCCCCTTGCGCGGCGCCCTGGAGCAAGGGCAGGCCCAGACACGCGAAGCACGCACTCAGGATGGCCGCACCTTCTCCATCAATATTTATCCCGTGACCGAAGGCGGGGGCGAACAGACCCGCGTGGTCGTCTACATCCGGGAAATCACCCAGGAAAAACGCATGCTTTCCAGCATGCAGCGCAGCGAGAAACTGGCTACGGTGGGCCGGCTGGCCGCTGGTCTGGCCCACGAAATCAACAATCCCCTGGGTGTGATCAAGTGCTATGCCGAACTGCTGCGCAACAGCGACCTCGGCGAGCAGCAGCGCCAAGATCTCCAAGTCATCCTCAAACACGCCGGCCAAGCCCAGAACGTGCTTCAGGATCTGCTCAACTTTGCCCGGCCCAAGCAGGCTCAGCCCGTGCCCCTGGACCTTGCGGCCATGGTCCGAGAAGCCGCGCGCATCTTCCAGGTCCAGGCCGAAAAAAAGGGCGCGCTCGTGGACGTCAGCGCCGCGCCGGGCCTGCCCTTGCTCACGGCGCACCCGCAACACCTGGAACAAATCCTGGCCAACCTCTTCAGCAACGCCCTGGACGCGGTGGAGCCGGGCCAGGGACGCATCAACGTCCGGATAGACGTGACACCGAACAACGGCATTCTCCTGCGCGTGGCCGACAATGGCCCGGGCATTCCCGAAGAAAATGCGCGCCGTCTCTTCGATCCCTTCTTCACCACCAAGGAGATGGGCCAGGGCACGGGCCTGGGACTGGCCATCGTCTATGGCATCGTGGTGGAAATGGGCGGGCGCATTGAGGTGGAAAACAACGGGGGCGCGGTGTTCACCATTCATCTGCCCGTCAACGCCACAGGAGCGGAAAAAATATGACCAGCGGCATCGGCATATTGCTTGTGGACGACGAACCGGATTTTGTCCGGGGCATGCAGCGTCTCTTGATGCAGCACTTTCCTGAGGAACATATCGAGACGGCCTTTTCCGGTCCCGAAGCCCTGGAAAAACTGCGCGGCAATTCCTTCGGGCTCGTGCTCACGGACCTGAACATGCCGGGCATGGACGGGCTGGAACTGGTCCGCGCCATTCTCGAAGAATGGCCCCGCACCAGTCTGGTCATGCTCACGGCCTACGGAACAGTGCAGACCGCGGTGCAGGCCCTGAAAAACGGGGCCTACGATTTTCTGACCAAACCCGTGGAACCCGAGGAACTCTTCACCACGGTGGGACGGGGCCTGGAACGCGGACAGCTGCTCCGGGAAAACGACCGGCTGCGCGAACTGCTGCATCACAAGGAAGAAGCGGGCAACCTCATCGGCGAAAGCGCGCCCATGCGCCGCCTCAAGGAAGCCATCGCAGCGGTGGCCGATTCGGACTACACCGTGCTTGTGCGCGGCGAGTCCGGCACAGGCAAGGAACTGGTGGCCCGCACCATCCACCGCCTCAGTCCGCGAGCCGCCCAGGCCCTGGTCACGGTGAACTGCCCGGCCATTCCGAACCAGCTGCTGGAAAGCGAGCTCTTCGGCCACGTCAAGGGCGCCTTTACCGGTGCGGACCGCGACCGCAAGGGCCTGTTCGTGAACGCTCGCGGCGGCACCCTGCTCCTGGACGAAATCGGCGACATTCCCCAGGAGCTCCAGACCAAGCTGCTGCGCTGCCTGCAGGAAGGGGAAATCCGGCCCGTGGGCTCCAGCCGCACCGAGCGCGTGGATGTGCGCATCATCGCCAGTACCAATCAGGATCTGGAAGCCAAGATACGGGACAAATCCTTCCGTGAAGACCTCTACTACCGGCTCAATGTGCTCAGCCTGAGCGTGCCGCCTCTGCGCGACCGCACCGAAGATATCCCGCTCCTGGCGCGGCATTTCCTGGCCATGGCCTGCGCTGAGACGGACCGCGCCTGCAAGGATGTCACGCCACAGGCCCTGGCCTATCTGGCCGGGCGCAACTGGCCGGGCAACGTGCGTGAGCTGCAGAACTTCGTGCGCCGCCTGACCGTATTCTCCCCGCGCGAGACCATCGACCTCTCCCATGTGCGCCTGGCCGAAAGCCAGGCCCTGCCGCGATTCGGCGAGGACTCGCCCGGACCGTACAAGGAAGCCAAGGGCAAGATCATGGACGACTTCACCCGCGCCTATGTGCGCGACCTGCTGGAGAGCACGGCGGGCAACATTTCCGAGGCAGCGCGCGTCTCGGGCCTGTCCCGCGTGGCCCTGCAGAAAATCCTCAAAAGGCTGGACATGGACGCGGAAGGCTTTCGGAGCTAGATTCTGGACACAGGGTAGCCCAGAAAACACATCGCCTCTTTCCCATTGCCTCGTGTTTCGGTTATGCTCCGTCCAGACGCCGTCACGGAGGAACGCATGGATTTCGTCTCGCTGAACCCGATTCTGCAAGCCTTTCTGGCCACCCTCTTCACCTGGGGCATGACCGCCCTGGGCGCGGGCGTGGTTTTCCTGACCAAAACAGTGAGCAAGCGTACCCTGGACGTGATGCTCGGATTCGCGGCGGGCGTGATGATCGCGGCCAGCTACTGGTCCCTGCTGGCCCCGGCAATCGAGATGTCCGAACACCTGGGCATCTGGAAATGGGTTCCGGCGGCAGTGGGATTCATTGCGGGCGCGACATTTCTGCGGCTCGTGGACATGTTTTTGCCCCATTTGCATCTCAACGCCCCGCGCAGCAAGGCCGAAGGCATCTCCACCTCCTGGAACCGCAGCGTACTGCTGGTGCTGGCCATCACCCTGCACAACATCCCCGAAGGCCTGGCCGTGGGCGTGGCCTTCGGAGCCGTGGCAGCTGGCCTGCCCTCGGCCACCCTGGCCGGAGCCGTGGCCCTGGCCATCGGCATCGGCATCCAGAATTTTCCCGAAGGCACGGCGGTCTCGGTCCCGCTCCGGCGCGAGGGCATGAGCCGGACAAAAAGCTTCATGTACGGCCAGTTCTCGGGCATGGTCGAACCCGTGGCCGGCGTGATCGGCGCGGCCGCGGTGCTGTATGCCCAGCCCCTGCTGCCCTATGCCCTGGCCTTTGCCGCCGGAGCCATGATCTTCGTTTCCTGCGAGGAAGTTATTCCCGAGTCCCAGGCCTCGGGCTACGGCGACCAAGCCACCATGGGCCTGATCCTCGGATTTGCCGTGATGATGAGCCTGGACGTGGCCTTGGGGTAAACGGCCAGATGTCCTGAACAGGATAGGCCTGAACGCCTTGGCGATCTTGCCTTTTTTTCGACCCGGACTCCCGTTCCCGGTCTGCCGCAGTTTGAGTCGGCCTAAACGCCAAATTCCTTTTCAAAACGCCGCTGTTCATCAGGACCACCAATGAGTGCTAGCATGTCGTCCGCCTCCAAAGGCATACGGATGTCTGGGTTGGGCAGCATAACCCCCTCGCGCAACACGCCCACCACAGAAACGCCGGTGCGGCCCCGAATTCCCAGTTCGGCGATGTTGCGTCCCTGCAATTGGCTCCCAGACCGGACCCGGACCCAGGTGATCTCCACGGCGCGCAGGGCTTCAAGTTTGTATAGTGAGCCCTCCATATCGCCTCCCCCGGCTAGGGCCGCGTAGTCGTCGTCCTGCACCGCATCGGCAAAATGTTGCACCGCTCCAGGCGGCAGGCCAAGACAGCGCAGGGCCTTGCGCGCGAATTCCAAACCTGTTTCCAAGGCGGGCTGTACCACTTGGTTCGCGCCCAGGTCGCGCATGCGGCGCATCTGACCCATACCATCGGCCCGGGCCACTATCCCCAGGTCCGGCGCTAAAGAACGCGTCAATTCCACAACCTGCCGGACCACGGAAAACGCGGGCACCGTGACCATCAACAGCTTGGCCAGTCCGGGATGAGCAGCCTCCAACACGGGCTGGAGGGTAGCGTCCCCGTAGATCACAGGCACGCCCCTAGCCTTGAGCGCCTCGAAAGCACGATGCTCTGTCTCCACAACGACGTAATGCACGCCTGCCGCAGCCAGGACTTTAGCCAGAAACACGCCCACTTGGCCGCCGCCCACTATAATGACGTGGTCGTGGAGACAGTCGCTGCCCACGTTCACTCGTTGTACTGGTTCGCTTTTGTAAATACGGCGCTGCATGCGGTAGAGTGGCGCGGCCAGCCGAGAAAAGGGCGGAGTCAGAAGCATGGTCATGATGGCAGTGGAGAGGATCAGCCCGTACTGCTCGGAATTCAACGCTCCCGCTTCGCTCCCCACTCTGGCCAGCAGGAAAGAAAGCTCACCTACCTGGAACATGCCCAGCCCCACGGCCAAGGGGACGATGTTTACATAGCCGAACAGACGCACCAACCCAGCACAGAGCAGTCCCTTACCTAGAGCTGTGAGTGCCACCAAGAACAGTATGGTCTTCCAATGACCGAACAGGAACAGAGGATCCAGCAACATGCCCACCGAGGCGAAAAATAGCAGGCCGAAAATATCGCGTAGAGGCAGGATGCTGGAAAGCGCATGGTGGCTGTAGTCGGATTCGCTGATGACCAGTCCGGCCACAAAAGCACCAAAGGCGAAGGAAAGACCAAAAAGATAAGTCCCGTATCCGATGCCCAAAGCCAGAGCACTGGTAGTCACCAAAAACAACTCCGACGAGTTGGTACGAGCCACGAGCTTCATCAGCCAGGGAATCACCCGCGCCCCCACAAGAATCATCAGCCCCAGAAAAGCGGCAGCCTTGAACACGGCCAAGCCAAGCAGGCCCAGCCCACCCCCCATATCTCCACCCAGTTCGCCAAGGATGGGCAGGATCACGAGCATGGGCACCACTGCTAGATCCTGAACAATGAGCATGCCTACCATGACTCGGCTTGAGAGCGTGCCCATGAGTCCTTGACTTTCCAGGGTCTTGAGAATGACCATGGTACTGGAGAGCGAAAGCAGTGAACCGAGCCAGAGCGCCGGCTCCCAGCCCCATCCCATCCAGAGGGCTATGCCCCAGCCGTAAACCACTATCAGCACGATCTGGATGGGAGTGCCCACCAGGGCAATACCGCGCACGGGGCGGAGATCAGACAAGGAAAATTCCAGCCCGATGCCGAAAAGCAGCAAGGCCACACCAATCTCCGCGAGCATTTCGATCTCATGCACGGAGGAGACGGTCACTCCACCGGTATGTGGCCCAAGCAATACTCCGGCCACGATGTAGCCGAGAATCAGCGGTTGGCCCAGCCGACGTGCCAGCAGCCCGCAAAACAGCGCGGCCAACACCACGAGCACGATGTCGGATGCGATACCCAATGTTTTTCCTTTAGTTAATACCGCAAGACACGGCCATTGGAATCCTCGTTGCTGATAATGGCAATTTATCTTGCTCAATTCAAATATTTTTGTCCGATGCTTGCCCGAAACCGCCCCGGAGACTTTGTCCTTCCTGTTCTGCACCATCAGCGCAGCCTTGGACTGGCTGCCCTGTCCCCCCGTGAATTGTCGCGAATTCTCGTGGCAATCAACAACCTTTCCGACCCAGCGCGTCCGGTTTTGCTTGCCCTAGCCCTGAAGGACCGTTTACACAGACTCCATGTCGGTCGCACTTCCCAAGCAATTTCTCAAAGCCATGGGCAAGGCCCTTTTGGACGCCTGTCGAGACCTGGCGCCCATCGTCACGGTCATCGCGGTCTTTCAACTGCTGGTCCTGCGCCAGCCCCTGCCCGACACCCTTTCGGTGCTGGCCGGACTGATTCTGGTCATCCTGGGACTGGCCTGCTTCGTGGTCGGCCTGGACCTGGGCCTGTTCCCCTTTGGTGAAAGCCTGGCCGAGGAATTCGCACGCAAGGGCAGCCTGTTCTGGCTACTGCTCTTTGCCTTTGCCCTGGGCTTCGGCACCACCGTGGCCGAGCCCGCGCTCATCGCCGTGTGCATGGAAGGGGCGCGCGCCGTGGCCGAAGCCGGACTCATCGCCCCCGACCCCGAAGCCCTGGCCGAATACGCACTGGGCGTGCGCCTGACCGTGGCCCTGTCCGTGGGCGTGGCCATCGTCTTCGGCGTGCTGCGCATCCTGCGCGGCTGGCCCCTGCCCCGGCTCATCGTGGGCGGCTACATCGTGGTCATGCTCATGACCATCATCGCTCCGGCGGAAATCGTGGGACTGGCCTACGACTCGGGCGGCGTGACCACCTCCACGGTGACCGTGCCCCTGGTCACGGCCCTGGGCGTGGGACTGGCCCGGACCATCCGCGGCCGCGACCCGCTCACGGACGGTTTCGGCCTCATTGCCCTGGCCTCGCTCACGCCCATGATCTTCGTCATGCTTTTCGGCATCGTGATGCACTAGGGAGACCGCATGGACATTCTCTTTGATCCGCTGAAACTCTTGTGGGCCACGGGCCTGGACGTGCTCCCGGTGCTGGCGCTGCTCGTGTTCTTCCAGCGAGTGGTGCTCAAACGGCCCATCCCCCGGCCCGGCCGCATCCTGGTAGGCTTCATTCTGGTCATCGTGGGCATGACCTGCTTTTTGGCCGGACTGGACTTGGCGCTCTTCCCGGTGGGCCGCAGCATGGCCCTACAGCTTTCCGAGGCGGCCCAGGCCGGAACGGTCGTGGACTGGACTTCCTACGGCTGGATCTATCTTTTCGCCTTTCTGGTGGGCTTTTCCACCACTGTTGCCGAACCCTCGCTCATCGCCGTGGCCAACAAGGCCAACGAAGCCTCGGGCGGAGCGGTCTCTGCCTGGGGGCTGCGGCTGGCCGTGGCCCTGGGCGTGGCCGTGGGCATCTCCCTGGGCACATTCCGGATCATCACGGGCACGCCCCTGTACCTCTACATCCTGGCGGGCTATGTCATCGTGGCAGTCCAGACCCTGCTGGCCCCGAAGATGATCATCCCCCTGGCCTACGACACGGGCGGAGTGACAACCTCCACGGTGACCGTGCCCCTGGTGGCGGCCCTGGGCCTGGGGCTGGCCTCCAACGTACCCGGACGCAGCCCGGTGCTGGACGGCTTCGGCCTCATCGCCTTTGCCAGCCTGTTCCCGATCATCGCCGTGCTCGGCTACGCCCAAATCGTCCAATTCGTGACCAACCGCCGCAGGCAGCGACTGCGGCACACGTCGGAACCAAGGCCGCAAGCGGCCGGTTAACGCGAAGGAGTTCGTATGACGCTCAAATGCATCCTGGCCATGGTCAAGCCCAACCTGACCGACAAGGTGGTGGACGCGGCCAAGGACGCCGGTGCCACCGGAGCGACCATCATTGCCGCGTCCGGCACGGGCATCCGCGAGGCCAAATCGTTTTTTGGTCTCTGCCTGGACGTGCGCACGGACATCATCCTCTTTCTGGTGGCCGAGGACATGGTCCAGCCCGTGATCAGCGCCGTAGAATCCGCAGGCCGCTTCAGCGAACCGGGCACGGGCATCGCCTTTGTGCTCCCCGTGGAAAGCGCCGTGGGCCTGCAAAGCCAGTTCAAAAACGGCCTGAAATAGTCGGGAGCCTTGCCTTTGGGGAGTTTGACCGCTACCTCTGAGGCATGACGCCCCGCCCGAAAAGCCTTCGCAGCCTTGACCTGCTGCGCGACCCTGTCCCGGGACTGGTGCGCGCGGTCGCGATCCCGGCCAGCGTGGGCTTTTTGTTTCACACTCTGTTCAACGTCACGGACACGTATTTCACGGGCAGAATATCCACGCAGGCCCTTTCCGCGTTGACCATGTCCTTCCCGCTCTTCTTCATGATCGTGGCCACGGGATCGGGCCTCTCCACCGGAGCCACGGCCCTGATCGGCCAGGCTTTGGGCCGGGGCGATCGGCAGGAAGCCCAGTTGTTGGCGGCTCAATCCCTGAGTCTGGGCCTGGGTGCGGGTCTGCTGCTCGGCCTGCTCGGCCTGGGCCTGATGCGCCCGGCCTTTCTGGCCCTGGGGGCCCAAGGCGCGGAAATGGACGCGGCCCTGGAATACATGGGCACCATCTTTCTGGGCGCGCCATTGTTCCTCCTGGCCCATCTGGGAAATGCCCCGCTCAACGCCATGGGCGAAACGCGCGTGTTCCGCAATTTCCTGGTCTTCGGCGCCGGGCTCAACTGCCTGCTGGACCCCTGGTTCATCCACGGCGGATTGGGGCTCCCGGCCATGGGCGTGGCGGGCGTGGCCTGGGCCACGGTGCTCATCCAGGCAATGGGCGCGCTCTACGTCATCTGGAGGTCCATGCGGGCCGGACTTCTTACGATGGATAGCTGGCGCTGCCTGCTGCCCCGGCTGCAAACCATCAAGGCCATTCTTGGGCAGGGCCTGCCCGCCAGCGCCAATTCCGTGACCATCGGACTGGGCGTGTTCGTGATTCTCTACTATGTGGGCCAATTCGGGGCCGAGGCCAAGGCCGCCTATGGCGCGGCCATGCGCGTGGAACAACTCGTACTCGTGCCCACCATTGGCCTGAACATCGCCGTCCTGACCCTGACCGCGCAAAACCACGGTGCCGGGGAAATGATCCGCGTCAGGGAAACCCTGCGCACGGCGCTGCGGTTCGGCGCATGGCTCATGGTTCCGGGCACCCTGGCGGTTTATTTCCTGGCACCGCTGCTGATGCGCTTCTTTTCGGACGACCCGCTGGTGCAGGCAATGGGCGCGGACTATCTGCGCGTGGATGCGCTGGCCCTGTACGGTTATGTGGTCGTTTTTGCGGGAACCGCCACGCTCCAGGGCATGAAACGCCCCTTGTTCGCTGTCTGGCTGGGCCTTGCACGGCAGATCGCGGCTCCGGCCCTGCTCTTCTGGCTGCTGACCTCGGTCCTGGGACTGGGGCTGATCAGTCTCTGGTGGGGCACTTTCGGCATTGTCTGGTGTTCGGCGGGCGTGGCCTACTTCTGGGCGCAACGCGACATGGACCGCGAGGAACGCCGCCTTATCGGCAACTGACCGACAGCAAGGCAATCCATTCCCGCTTCCCTGCTTACCTTCGCGCCTCCCCACGACAAAACGCAGCGAGTCGGCATTACCTTGCAGCAATGCCGACTCGCAGTAGAGCTATGACGACAGGACGATTCCCTTGAAAAGCAGACGCCTGCGCCGCTTGCCGATAGACCTGTTCTAGGCGTCCCAGACCGGGCCTTGCGGGGTGTCCTTGACCTCCACGCCCAGGGCCGCGAGTTCGTCGCGCACCTCATCGGCACGGGCGAAATCTTTGTCCTTGCGGGCTTCCTGACGGGCAGCCATGAGCTTTTCCACTTGCGCGGGATCAATGCCCTTGCGCTGGGCGCGGGTGGCCTTGAGTTCTTCCAGGAACGCCGCTGGCTCACGTTCGAACACGCCAAAGACCGTGGCCCATTCGGCCACATCATTCTTGATACGCTCCCAAAGAGCCTTGGCCGCCTCGGACTTGCGCCAGGCCTTGTCTTCGCCCAGGCGTCCGGCCAGCCGCACGGCATTGAACAGCTGGCCCAGAGCGCCAGCCGTGTTCATGTCGTCTTCCATGGCCCGGACCCATTCCGCTTCGATCTTGTCCAGCTCCTCGCCCAGTTCCGCAGGCAGTTCGCCCTTGGACCACTTGGTGCGGGCCAACTCCTCGTCGATCTGGCGCAAGGCCGCGTAGACCCGCTTGAGGCCCTTTTCGCCTTCTTCCAGCGCGTCAAAGGAGAAGTCCAGCGGGCTGCGGTAATGCATGGTCAGCAGGAAGTAACGCAGGGTCTCGGGGTGGAACTGCTCCAGAATGTCGCGGATGGTGAAGAAATTGCCCAGGGACTTGGACATCTTCTCGGAATTGATCTGCACGAAGCCGTTGTGGACCCAGTAGCGCGCAAAGGGCTTGCCCGTGGCCGCCTCGGATTGGGCGATCTCGTTCTCGTGGTGCGGGAAGGAGAGGTCCTGGCCGCCGCCGTGGATGTCCAGGGGCAACGGCGCATACTTCTCGCTCATGGCCGAGCATTCCAGATGCCAGCCGGGCCGTCCCGGTCCCCAAGGACTCTCCCAGGAAGGCTCGCCCGGCTTGGCCGCCTTCCACAGGGCAAAGTCCAGGGGGTCTTCCTTTTTCTCGCCCGGAGCGATGCGCGCGCCCGATTCCAGCTCTTCTATCCTGCGGCCCGACAGTTTGCCGTACCCCTCGAAAGAACGCACCCGGAAGTACACGTCGCCGTTGTCCGCGGCATAGGCGTTCCCCTTGTCGATGAGCCGTTCGGTGAGCGCAATCATCTCGCCGATATGCTCGGTGCATTTGGGTTCGATGTCGGCACGCAGCACGCCCAGCCGGTCCATGTCGGTGTAGAACTCGCCGATGAACCGTTCGGCCAGCTCCGCGGGCTGAACGCCAAGCTCGTTGGCGCGGTTGATGATCTTGTCGTCGATGTCCGTGAAGTTGCGCACGAAGGTGACGTCGTAGCCCTTGTGGCGCAGGTAGCGCACAAGCACGTCAAAGACCACGCTGGAACGCGCGTGTCCGATGTGGCACAGGTCATAAGCGGTGATACCGCAGACGTACATGCTCACCTTGTTGTCGATCAGAGGGGTGAACTCTTCCTTGCCACGGGACATGGTATTGTACAAACGCATTCCAAAACTCCGATTGCAACGTATCTTTATAATTGGCTTTCGATTAAATTAGTCAGCCTGAACCTTGATGTTCAGCATCTGCACGGCATCGGCAGGGTCCTGTACGCCCAGCAAGGAAAGCACGGCCACGGGCTGATCAGGAGCAAGCGTCAACTTGATGCCCTTGCGCGCGTTCAGGAATTTCTTCACTTCCTTGAGCGCGGTCACGGTAAAGGCCTGCTGGGCCTCCTCGGCGGTGGCGATCTCCTTGTCCAGGCCCAGGTTCATTTCGTCGATCAGCACCTGCTCGCTGGAATTCTGGTCTTCGGCAATGGTCTTGAACAGCCGGTTCATAAGCGAAGCGTCGGAATACTGCAGCGTGGCGCCGTTGATGGCCATCAGCATGGCCTTGGCCGAATCCTGCTTGGCCAGGGCCTGCATGTCCACGTTGGACATCTTCAGGGAAAAGCTCAGCTTGCCCGCGTCCTCCACGCCCAGGGACACGCCGTTGACCTCGAAGAGCTGGGTCTTCTCGTCATAGGCATAATCCATGGCGTAGTCGCAATAGAGAATATCGTAGCCCATCCGGCGCAATTCCGGCGCGGCGTCCTCGAACAGCTCCTCGGTCACGGGCAGGGTCACGCCCCGGAATTCCGCATTCAGGGCATAGGGCTGGCCGTCCTTCTCCTCATAACGGGAGAGCACGAACTCCTTCACCTTGACGCTCTTGCCGCCCATGATCACGATGTCCATGTCGCGGATCACGGCGCGACGGCTGAAAAGCTCCACTTCCACGTCGGAATATTCCGCATGGGCCACCTCGTCCATGTCCGCGAAAAATTCTTTGACCTTCTGCTCGGCCACGTTCTTGGCCATGAACTTGGCACCAAAAAAACCTGCGGCAAGCAGAATCGCGCCCACCACAGCCAGTACCAATATGCTTTTGCCTTTTGCCATAGCTTCCTCCTTGATCAGCCGACGGGACCAAACGCACGCACGCAGGTGGCCGCCTTGTTGTCGTTTTGCCAGTGAAGCCCACCCCCCGGTCAGGGGCGGCCCGGTGGCTCACCTGCCCTGGTTTCCACTCTCCTCGCCGCTTGATATCCGCTTGAACACGATCTTTCCAGGGGCAATCAACGGACTCTTTCCTGTTTTATCAGCGTAACGCCTAATATCGTCACCCTTTCTCCGGAACCGTCCTTGTTGAGCGGTAAAAACCGTTAGAAATACAACCGTGTTTCCGATATTCGCTCACACCTATCAACCAACGGCCCTGAGCGCGCTCACGCAGGCGACCGCCTTGATGCCTTTTTTCTCGCCGGTGAAACCAAGCCCTTCCTCGGTGGTGGCCTTGACATTGACCTGCCCGGGCTCCAGCTCCAGCAGCTTTTCCACGTTCGCCTGTATCCGGTCCTTCCAGGGAGAAATCTTGGGGATCTGCGCAATGAGCGTCAGGTCCACATGTACGATCCGCACGCCGCGCTCACGGGCCAGGGACTGGGCTTCCTTGACGAATATCCCGCTGCTCTGGTTCTCGTGCGCCGCGTCCGTATCCGGGAAATGTCCGCCGATGTCGCCCCCTGCGCAGCAGCCCAGAATGGCGTCCGTAAGCGCATGCAACAGCACGTCGCCGTCGGAATGGGCCAGGACATCGGGTGCCTTGTCGATGCGCACGCCGCCAAGCACCATGGGCCGGGCCTGAACCTCGCCCTCGCCAAGAGCGTAGCGATGCACATCGTATCCGAACCCCGTCACGGGCACTTCCGTGGTTTCCGGCCGCAGTCGCGCCAAATCCGCGGGATTGGTGATCTTCATATTGGCCTCCTCGCCTTCCACCACGACAACGGAGCCGCATTGCCCCAATCCGGCCAGTTGCTCGACCATGGAGGCGTCGTCGGTCACGTCCCAACCGAGTTTGCGGGCCTGGGCATGCGCCTCGTCCAGCACGGCGCGGACAAAGCCCTGGGGTGTCTGCACGGCGCGCAATCCGGAGCGGACCAGCGTGCTCACCACGCCATTCCGCGCATCCACCTGCTTGATGGTGTCGGTCACGGCCAAACCGGGCACCACGCCGTCCGCGCCGCTCTCCAGCGTGTCGATGATCCGTTGCGCCAGGGTTGCGGAGACAAAAGGCCGAGCCGAATCATGCACGAGCACGGCCCGGCAAGCGCGCGGCAGCACGGCCAGCCCGCAGGCCACGGAATCCTGACGCCGTTCCCCCCCGGCCACGACCTGCCAGGGCAGGCCCAGGGGCGTGCGGCGATCCAGCTCCGCCACTTCGGCGCGTCGTTCATCCAGTTCGCTTTGGGGAAAAACGAAAACCAGCCCGCGCATTCGGGGCACGGCAGACAGGGTGCGAGCCGAGCGCCAATACAATGGCGCGCCCTCAAGCAGCAGAAACTGCTTGCGCGCTCCTCCCGTGGCCGGGGCCAGCCGCGTTCCGCCGCCTGCGGCGAGGAGTACGGCCCAGATGTCGTCCAGTCGGGATGTCACGCGTGCGCTCCGCTACGGTTGAGGAACCCCGCCCGGATTTCCCGGACGGGGCTTCCTGATGAAGCAAAATGGAGTCGGACGATAAGCCGGGTTCTGTCCCCTTGCGGGGGGTCGTCATTCATCTGGGCCACGCGTTACCGCGCACCTCAAGCAACCTACCCGGGAGCCGCATGGCCGGGCCGGCCAGCTCCCCTATTTGGTCTTGCTCCGGACGGGGTTTGCCGAGCCGACTGCGTCACCGCAGCCGCTGGTGGGCTCTTACCCCACCGTTTCACCCTTACCTGCCGGGTTGCCCCGGTCGGCGGTTTGCTTTCTGTGGCACTTTCCCAGGATCGCTCCTGCTGGGCGTTACCCAGCGTCCTGCCCTGTGGAGCCCGGACTTTCCTCCGCAGCACAAGGCTGCGACGACGACCTGTCCGACTCCGAGCCGCATCCTATCAAAACGCGGCTCCTGAAAAAAGCACTTCCTGCTCCGTGCGCCCGCTATTCTTCCGTGGCCAGCGCTTCAGGGGTGTGTTCGACCCAGTAGATGAGCCGTTGACAGTTGGGGCAGGACAGGATCTGCATACCCTTTTGCAGCTCGTTGTAGACCTGCGGAGGGATCATGATATGGCAGCCGCCGCAGACGCCCTCGGTGACGGGCACGATGACCGGGTTGGCCAGCCGTTCGCGGATGAATTCATAGCGGCCCAGGATGGGAACGGGGACCACTTTGCCGGCCTTCTTGCGCTTCTTGTCCAGGGTATCAAGGCGCTTCTGAGCCTTGTTCACGCGCTCGTCCAGCGTGGCTTTCTTGCTCTTGTGCTCTTCCTGCAGGCCTTCCATCTCTCCGGAGATTTCCTGCTTGGCCTCTTTCTGGCGGTTGAGCTCCTCGGCCACGGCCACACGTTCTTCCTCGCGCATGCGATTCAGCTTTTCCAGGCTGTCCATCTCGCGCATCATGGCGTGGTATTCGCGGGTATTGCTGGCCATCATGAGCTTATTCTTGCTCTTCTTGACCTTGCTGGCATCCTCTTCGATCTCGAGTTCGAGGCGGCCACGCTGTTCGCGGAGCATTTCCAGCTTTTCGTCAACCTGGCCCATGCGCTCGTTGAAAATATCCAACTGGCCCTCAAGCTCGGCCAACTCGCGCGGAGCGGCTTCCAGCTCTTCCCGGAGATTGATGATCTCGTCATCGACACTCTGCAAAACAACAAGTTGCTCAATCTGTTTCTGATACATAGACCCTCACATTTATCTAACTTCGTGACCGGCCGGACCGGCCGGGGATCACCGCTCTAAAAAAAACGGGCCGAAAAAGGATCGGCCGCCGACAGAAAACGCACTTCCACGCCCGGCAGGGCCGCGCCCAGCTCGGACGCGAACCGGCGCATCATCTCTTCCTCAATGACGAAATGCCCCGCATCGATGACGTGCAATCCCATTGCAGCGGCATCCAGGGCCTGATGATATTTGACATCGCCCGTAACGAACACGTCCGCGCCCGAAGCCTGGACAGCGGCCAGAGCAGAAGCGCCGGAACCGGGCAGATAGGCCACGCGGCGCACGAGCTTCGGCCGGGGACCGACCTCGACCCAATGGCCGCACCCCAGAAGCTTCTGGAGATGCGCGGCAAAGGCCTCGTATTCCATGGGCTCGGGCAACAGCCCGGACTCGCCGAAGCCCACGTTTTCGGACGGGGCCTGCAAGGCGGTCGTGAAATACTCGGTACGGCTCTTGGAAAGCCCCGCAAGGAAGGGATCAAGCACGCTCCGGAGCAGCGCCCAGGCCGATTCGTAGCAGAGCACCCGGACCTCGCCGGTCACGTCCTGGGAGACGCCGAACACGCCGTCCAGATTGGACAGCAGGTCGGCCATGTCGTCACCGAGCTCCTGCTCGATGAAAAAAGAAACGGAAAGCGCGCCGAACCGCTGGCCGGATTCCAAAACCTTGCGGTCTTCCAGGCCCAGCTCCTGTCCCAGCCAGCAGGCCGGGCCGTCGGGCCGGGAATCCAGGGAGGTATGCGCGGAATAGAGCCAAGCCCCCGCAGGCAAGAGCGTGCGCAAGGCGGCCAGATACGGCCCCTCGCTAACGGGCGGCGTGGGCTTGAGATAGAGCGGATGATGGGCCACCACAAGGCCCGCGCCCCACTCAACGGCTTCAGCCAGTTGGCCGGGCAGGGGGTCGAGGCAGACCGCCAGACGCTCCACGTTCTTGAGCGTGCCCGCAACCTGCGTGCCGGAATTGTCCCAGGAAGCAGCGTAGCGCTCCGGGGCCAGGGATTGAATCGTGCTGATAATTTCTTTTATATCCATAGGTTACTCCAAAGGACCGAAAAAAAGATGCTCCCCTAGGGTTTCCCCTGGGGGAGCTTCACGTCCTCTCGAAAAAGCGAGGAAAGCGGTTTTTTCGCGACCTTTGCCTGCGGCAATATTCCTTCCTCGGCCCCGGAAACGGGGAACGGGGGATGTTGGTGGGCCAACCAGGATTCGAACCTGGGACGGACCGGTTATGAGCCGGTGGCTCTGCCAACTGAGCTACTGGCCCGATACCAGCACGAGCCGAATCTGATAGCCGTTTTCGCCCTGTCTGTCAAGCGCTTCGGCGTGCCGGCGGACCGCTTCAGTCGCGGCGTTCGGAACGAATCCGCTCCACCAATCCGGTGGTGGAATAGCCCGGCAGAAGCGGCAGGCTGAGCACCTGTCCGCCGTCGGCCTGGACCGTTTCCCGGCCCGCGATCTTGTCCACGGGCCAATCCCCGCCCTTGACCAAAACCTGCGGCCGCACCGCCGCCACCAGCTCGGCCGGGGTGTCCTCGTCGAAAATCACGATAAAGTCCACGCAGGACAATCCGGCCAACACAAAAGCGCGTTCCTCCTGGCTGTTCAGGGGGCGTTCCGGCCCTTTGCCCAGGCGGCGCACCGAAGCGTCCGAGTTCAGCCCCAGGAGCAGGCCATGGCCCAGCGCCCGCGCCCGCTGGAGCAAATCCACATGGCCCGGATGCAGGATGTCAAAACAACCGTTGGTGAAAACCAACCGGAACTCCGGGCCAAGCGCGGCACGACGCCGGAGAAAATCCTCCAGGCCGAAAAGTTTGGGATTGTCCGGCATATTGGCGCGTGGTTCCATGCTCATTTCTTGCGCAACCTTTCGCTTTGGCCGAAAAGCAGCAGCTCCAGCCAGTCCAGCCCGAATTCCAGGGCGGCCTCCTCGTCCTCGAGCACGCGCTTCTGGCGCGCCTCGTCCACTTCCACCCGGTCGAACAATTTCACGTCGCGGATGAAGCGCTGGAAATCGTCGGGCTGAAACAACGCCAGGAAAGCCATGGTGGCCTGACGCTGGTCCAGGGGGCGGCCCATCTTCTTCCAGCGGTTCATCAGCCGCATGTAGCGGTCGTTGGCCTCGTTGTAAGCCTCCAGCCCCTGGTCAGAGAGCCATTCACCCGAGGACCAGTGCGCCTCTTCCTTGAAACCATTGCAATGCGGTTCCTGGACAATGAAAAACCGCTCCACCAGTTCGCCCTGGTCGTCGAGCATGGAAGCCCGGCCCAAGGGATAGGTGCGGCAGGCTCCAGGCCGATCGCCATAGACGGAGCAGCCTTCGGGCCGCACAAATGGGCAGCTGCGCCGGGTATCGTCGAGCATGCGCAGCTGCATCAGAGGAAAGCCGAGGTCCTGACCCGCGGAAACCATGGCGTGGGCCTGCACGAATTCGCGGCTGCTGCGCTTCAGGGCGCAGCGCAGGCGCAGGGCGTCATACGGCGTGAGCATCAGGTTCAAATCGCTGCAACAGGCATTGAAACAGTTCACGCCCGGATGGCAACGGAACTGAAAGGTCTTGCCCGGCTCAAGCTGGGGCAGGTTATCCAGAAAATCTTGGGTTTCGTCGGTCATGTGCTCCGCCTTGTTGCGTTGGATCGGCGCGGGCGGTTCCCGCGCGGGGACTCCCCGACAGCGGGCCGGTCGCGGCGGAACAGCGGGGAGAGGGGCATGGGGGACGCGCCGCTCGGGCCGTCCGCAAACGGCTAGGGCACGTCCAGGCCCAGCTGCTTATACTCGTTGATCTTGTTGCGCAAGGTGCGCACGGAGATGCCCAGCAGGTCCGCAGCCTGGGTCCTGTTGCCGCCGGTCTCGTTCAGGGACTTGAGCACCAGCCGCTTTTCCATTTCGTGCAGCGGCATGACCGAAAGGGCCTCCTCCGGCGAGGCAGGCTCCGGCGCGCTGGACACGGCTTCCTGGGCCGCAGCCTCCAGGTCGTCCGGCTGCCAGGCGTCCGGGTCGATCAGGAAATGGGCCTTGACGATGGGCCCCTGCCCGGCCAGAAGCACGGCGCGCTCCATGAGATTCTGGAGTTCGCGCACGTTGCCGGGCCAATCGTATTCCATGAGCCAAGCCTTGGCTTCTTCGGCAAAGGCCAACCGCCCCAGACCGTAGGCCGCGCAATATTTGTTCACGAAATATTCGGCCAGAAGCAGCACGTCGTCCCCGCGCTCGCGCAGGGCAGGCAGTTTGAGCGGAATCACGTTCAGACGATAATAGAGGTCCTGCCGGAACTTGCCTTCGCGCATGGTCTGCTCGATGTCGCGGTTGGTGGTGGCCAGCACGCGCACATCCACGCTCACGGTTTCCACGCCGCCCACGCGGTCGATCTCGCCTTCCTGGAGCACGCGCAACAGCTTGGCCTGAAGCCCGAGGTCCATTTCGGAAATCTCGTCCAGGAGCAGGGTGCCGCCCGAAGCCAGTTCGAATTTGCCCAGCTTGCGGTTGATGGCCCCGGTAAAGGCGCCCTTTTCATGGCCGAAGAGTTCGGATTCGAGCAGATGCTCGGGCAGGGCCGCGCAGTTCACGGCCACAAAGGGCCGCTCCGAACGCTCGGAATGAAAATGCAGAAAACGGGCAAACATTTCCTTGCCCGTGCCGGATTCGCCCGCAATGAGCACTGTGGCCTTGGAGCGCGCCACCTGTTTGGCCAGGGCCAACACGCGCAGCACAGCCTGGTGCTTGCCGATGATCTGGAAGGTTTTGGAACCGCCGGGTCCGCGCGGGGCAGGCTCGTTCTGGCGGGTCGGCTCCGGCTCGTCCGGCTCGGTCAGGCGGGGCCGGTCCGGAGGCAATATTGCCTTGATCTTTTCGTAGATCAACGGTTCAAGCCAGTAGTCGCGGGCACCCAGCTCAAGATACCGCTGGGCGTCGTCAGCCGTGCCCCCGCGCGAGAACACCACAACGGGCGGGAATTCCGGATCGGCCTGGGCCTGTTCCAGAAGCTTTTCCGCAGTAAAGCCCTGCATGGAGGGACGGCAGAAGACGAGCACAGGCGCGGACTTCTTGATGAAGTGCAGCGCCCCGTTGAGATTGTCGGCCAGTCCGGCCTGGAGACCGGCCTCCTTGAGTGTGGGGAAAATGCCGCTTACGGCCTGCGGTTCCGCCACGAACAGGATCGTCTTCGATGACATCCCAATCTCTTAGCCTTAACCGCCAAGCATTTCAATACTCATCAGCAGCCATGCTTGCCCGCGAGACAGGCATCTGCTACCAAGGTCGGGCCGGGCGTTTCCTGCCCGGCTTCTCGCTTCAGGTGGTGTACATTGCGCAAGTTTCTCGTCAACATCCTGCTGACCCTGACCAGCGTCGGGCTCGTCTACCTCGTGGCCGAGCTGCTTCTGTTTCCACTGCTCCTGCCCCATTTGCCGCAAAATCTCTTCAATGCCATGAGCCGCGAACCGCGGGTTCTGGGCCAAAGTTCCAAACAGGGACTGCTGCCCGCTCCGGGCTACCTGGCCATTGCCGGGGATTCCTATGCGCAGGGCAAGGGCGACTGGTTCATCGACAACGGCTATAACCGAGGCTCCAGGTTCCACACGCCGCACCTGCTCCAGGACGCCTTGGGCGTCGACTGCGTGAGTTTTGGCCGCAGCGGCGCGGGCAGCGTGGACGGCTTGCTCCTGGAACCGCTCCAGATCCTGCGCTTCCTGAACCGGCACGGCCTGGACATGCCCGAACCCGGACAAATGCTGCTCTTCTTTTATGAGGGCAACGATATCGAAGACAACCGCAAGTTCGTCTCCAACCATTACGAGCCGGTCATGGGCACGGCCGCGGTGGGCCGCCTGGGGGATGCGGACGAATTCCGCTTTTTCCTGGACAACATGGAAAAGGACTATGCGGACGGCAACTGGAGGGAAACGGGCGACCGGGCCATGCTTGGCGGCATGCTGCTGCGTTTTCTGCGGGACACGGTCTACTACCGTTTGACCCGGAGCGTTGTGGAAGCAGATCCGCTGCGGGAACCGGGCGCGGTCAATCGCGTACGGCTGGCCTCGGGCATCGCCCCGGTTCCGGACAAACTCCAGGGGCCGCCAGTGGAAGCCAGCCCGGAATGGATCGACCGGGGACTGTTCCTGTTCGAACAGTCGGCCCTGGCCCTGCGCCGCGCCCTCCCGAACACGCGCATGCACATCGTCTACATCCCGTCCCCTGCGGCCTGCTATGACTGGCGCGGCCAGACAGTGAGCATGGAACGCGAAGAGCAGCCCTTGGACAAGGCCCTGATTTTCCTGTGCAGCGACCAGATGGCCGAGCGTCTGCGCGCCTTTGCCGCAGCCAATGGTTTCGGCTTTGCCGATACCCGTTCCGAACTGCGCCGGACAGCGACCACGGCCCTGCTGCATGGTCCCCGCGACTGGGACCACTTCAACCGCGTGGGCTACGAAGCCTTTACCCGCGCCATTCTGGACAGTCTGGGCCCGCAGTTGCTCCCGGCCGTGACGCCCGAAACGCAACAACAGGCCCGCGCCGCCACGGAAGACTGAGATGCCGCTGCGCAGCATACCCGTATTTTGCTACCACGACGTAAGCCCCGCGGGCGGCCTTGCGCCCGAACGGTTTTGCGAACATCTCGACGCCATGCAGGATACGGGCTACCGCACCGTCACGGCCCTGCAACTTTACACAGCCGTGCTCGGCGGCGCGCCCCTGCCCAAGCGAAGCGTGGTCCTGACCTTTGACGACGGGCACCTGAGCAACTTCCTGCGCGCCGCCCCGGAGCTGGAGAAACGAGGCATGACCGGCGTATTTTTCGCGCTCACGGATTTCGTGATCCCCGGCCCGATCCGGACACTGGACTCCGCCCCCGCGGACAAACCCATGCCCGATTGCTTTCGAGACGCGCTAACAATCTCTGATTACTCGCAATTCATTAACGAGAGTGAGGTCGCCGCCCTGCTTTCCGCCGGCCATGAAGTGTATGCGCACGGTGCGCGCCACCAGGGCTGCTTCCGCACCCTTCACCCGCTGCTGACCCTGGCTTCGCGCAGGGCACACTGGGCCAGCTGGGGCATCTATCCCAGGCCCATGGACTGCCTGCCCACCTTCGAAGTGGGCAGCGCCTACGTTTACGACGGCTACTGGCCCCAAGACGACGGAAGGACACCGGTCATGCGCCGCCGCAGCGAGACCGAGCGTCTGACGTTCTGCCGCCGGGATTTCAAGCGCAGCCTGGAACGCATCCGCGAACTCAACGGGTCGGATGTGCAGCTGTTCTGCTGGCCCTGGGGCCAGTTCGACACATCAGCTGAAAAGGAGCTGCGCACGGCAGGCTTTCAGGGCGCCTTCACCCTGGAGCGCGGCCCCAACACGCGCGGCACGAGCCCGTTCCGGCTGAACCGCATCGGCGTGGCCGCAGGCAAGGACGGACGCTGGATCGTTTCGCGCCTGCGCATGTATTCCAACAGTATCAGCGCCGGAATTTGTTTCAAAAAACTGCACAAAAAACCGGAGCTGCGCAGTGTGCTCCTGGTCACGGACTCGGAAAAGATTTCCGGGGGCAGCCGCCAGTTGATCAACAACGCCAAGGCGCTGCACGACCTGGGCCTGGACGTGAGCGTGGCCGTGCCCACAGCCTCGCCCATTGCCGAAGCCCTGCCCCAGGGGGTCCGCGTCGAGCGTTTCGACCAGTTCCGCAAGCTTTTTGCCGCAGCGGCCTTTTTGCGCCGCCTTTGCCGCGACGCCCGGGTGGATGTGGTCCACACCTTTCACAACAAGGCCTACAAGCCAGCAATCCTGGCCAGGCTCTGGAGCGGTTTGACCGGCAGGGGCTTTCGGCTGTTCATCAACCGGGGCGTGATCTTCAAGGCCAACATGCTCTTCGGACTCTGGGCGCGGCTGGCCAGCGGCATGGTGGTCAATTCCCTGGCCTGCGCCGAATCCCTGCGCCGCCTGGGCGTGCCTGTGCGCCGCCTGAACGTGGTGCACAACTCTTTCCTGCCCGAAGGGCCGACGCCGCCCGACCGCGCTGCTCGAAAAAAACGCGGCCTGCGCGTACTCTATCTGGGCAACGAGGCTCCGGCCAAGGGCCTGGACGTTTTTCTGGACGCCGTATCCAGCTATTGCGACCGCTTTGACGCCCGCGACACGGAATTCGTAGTGGCCGGTGCGCGCCGCCTGCATCCCTTTTTGAGGCGTCTTGCCCCGGACGTGGCCGCCCGCGTGCACGACGCAGGCGTACTGCCCCATGCCGACGTGCTGGAAACCCTGGCCCACGCGGACATGCTGGTGATCTCCTCGCGCCAGGAAAGCCTGCCCAACGTGCTTTTGGAAGCGTTCCATTACGGCCTGCCCGTTGTCTGCACCCGCGTGGGCGGCATTCCCGAACTTGTCGCGGAAGGCCAGGGCGGCTTGCTCTGCGCGGCAGAAGATGCGGTTTGCCTTGCGGAAAAAATCAGATACCTTGCGGAAAACCGCGATGAACGCCTGCGCATGGGCCTGTTCAATCAGAAACTCGTGCATGAACGCCTGGACAACCGTACCAAGGGACTCAAGCTGCTGGCGGTGTATCACGGCGACTTCGTGACCACGGCGCCCAAGGCCCCGCGCCGCCCCAAAGCGGACTGATCCACACACGCACTTCCCCGGAGGAGCGCATGGCCCCCGATCTCCACGCCCTGTTCCAGGCCTTGCCCCAGGCCGCGCAAGACCGGCTCGCCATCGGCTCCACCGGCATGCTGCACTTGCTGGAAACCGCGGGTTGTTGCCTGGCTCAAGGCACCGCCAACCCAGCCGCGCTGGACACCGGAGCGGACATGCTGCTCTCGGCCCTGGGCATGAGTCCCTTGTCCGGCCAATTGGCCAGCCAGATTCTGCATTGGCCCGGCCTTGCCGATCGGCTCGAACCGAAGCAGCGAGCGCTTCTCAAGACCTTGGACCAGGGTTGGAAACGGCCAGAAAACCTTTCCTATTTCCAGCGGCTGGCCGCCCACCGGGACATGGTCAAGCTGCGGCGTTTCCTGGAAGGCCGACTGCAAGAGGACGAAAATAATCTTTTCTGGCGGGAACAGGCTTTGGTTCTGGCCCAAGTGGAAGGCGACCCGGATTTTGCGCGGTTCGCCCTGGACCACGGCTGCGTCAATGCGCTCGGTCCCCTGTCCGCCGCTGCCCTGCGCCTGGTCGAATACCACGCGGACAATCACGAAGCGGCCATGGAGCTGGCCGAACAATGCGCGCCTGTTTTGGGAACGGGCGCGGCCGCCTCGTTCCGGGCCGAATCCCTGCTGGCACTAGGCGAACGTCAGGAAGGGCTGGACGCCCTGCTCGATTCCCTGACCGCTTCTCCCTGGCGCACCAATTCCCTGCTGCGCGCCCACGACCTCTTGCACGGCCTGGACTCGGCCTGCGCGCCCCTGCGCGGACAGGTGGAAATCCTGCTCTACACCTGGAACAAGGCCGACGACCTGGACGCGGCCCTGCTGGCCCTGGCCGGTTCGGACCTGGGATTGGCGCGCATCACGGCCCTGAACAACGGCTCCACGGACCACACCGCCCGCGTGCTGGCCAAATGGCAGACCGAATTTGGCCGCGACCGGCTACGCATCGTGGAACTGCCCGTGAACATCGGCGCACCTGCCGCGCGCAACTGGCTGGCCCACAGCGAGGCCGCCGACGCTGACCTGCTGGTCTATCTGGACGACGATGCCCTGGTGCCGCCCGACTGGCTCGGCCGGTTCGGGACGGCCATGCAGCGCTATCCCGAGGCCGGAGTCTGGGGCTGCCGCGTGGTGGACGATGCCCAGCCTTACATGCTCCAGTCCGTGGATTACCATCTGCTGCCGCACGGCAACCCCAAAGGCGACGTTGCGTCCGGACCGGATCTGGCCTGCCTCGAACCGCATCCCATCAAACTTTCCAACCTGCATCTCCAAGGCTCGGATCAGGGCCAGTTCAGCTATCTGCGGCCCTGCGCCTCGGTCACGGGCTGCTGTCACCTGTTCCGCAAGGACCGCTTCCTGGAAACCGGCGACTTTTCCCTGTTCCTCTCCCCGTCCCAATACGACGACATGGAGCGCGACCTGCGCATGCTCGCGAGCGGACGGCTGGCCGTGTATCAGGGCCATTTGCGCGTGCGCCACAGAAAACGCACGGGCAGCGTGACCATGGCCCCCGGAGCCGAAGGGGCCAATGCCCTGGGCAACCGCTACAAGATGCAGGTTATGCACGGCCTGCGGGAAATGGACGAGGCCGCGCTCCGCGAACGCCAGACGCTGTTGGACGATCTGTACGGCAAGCGGCGCGGGGTGCAGGAAGCCCTGGAGCAGCGATGCGCGGCAGAGCAAGACTGATCAGGAAGGCTTCCGATGCGGTCCGGGACTCCGCTCCCGTGCTGCACTGGATGCGCCGTGAGTTCCGCTGCTCGGACAACCCCGGCCTGCTCTTTGCGCGGGAACTGGCCGCGTCCGGTAAAGCACCCCTGGGCGTGGTCATCTGCCTGCCCGAAACGAAGGAACTGCCCGGCCTGCGCCAGCTCCGTTTCCTGCTCGACGGCCTGCCCCCCTTGGAAACACGCTTGCGAGAACTCGGCATCCCCTTGTTCCTGCGCATCGGCCCGCCCGCCGATGAGCTGGGCAAGTTGCTCCGCGAAACAGGCGCGGGCACGCTGACCACGGATTTCGATCCGCTGCGGCCGGCCCAGAACCATGTGCAGCGCCTTTGCAGCCTTACGGACGCGGCCATTTGGGAGGTGGACAGCCGAAACATCGTGCCCTGCTGGCTTGCCTCGGACAAGAAAGAATACATGGCCCGGACCATCCGACCCAAAATCCACCGCCGACTGCCGGAATTCCTGTTGGAGCCGCCCCGGCTGCTGCCCGCCCCCAAACCCTGGCCCGGACCAGTGCCGCACACGGACTGGGCCAGAGCCTTAACGCATGCGGCCACGGCCTACCCCGCGCCCCCCGTGAACTGGATTCTTCCGGCAGATCGCAACACGCTTCCCGGCGAAGACGAAGCGCAGCGGCGACTGCGGGATTTCTGCACGCACAGGTTGCACGGCTACGCCCTGAACCGCAACGATCCGGTCAAGGATGCGTCCTCGCGCCTCTCGCCCTGGCTGCATTTCGGATTTCTCTCCTCCCTGCGCGCGGCCCTGGCCGTCATCGACCATCCCGCTGACTGGCCGGACGCCAGGGACGACAAGGACGCCTTGCTGGAAGAGCTCATAGTGCGCCGTGAGCTTTCCGACAACTTCTGCCTTTACGAGCCGGGCTATGACAGCCTGGATGCCTGCGCGAACTGGGCCCGGGCCACATTGGACAAGCACCGGGACGACAGGCGCGCATTCCTATATGATAGGGACGCGCTGGAACAGGGGCGCACGCACCAGCCCTTGTGGAACGCGGCTCAGCGCCAGCTCGTGGATACGGGCTTTCTGCACGGCTACATGCGCATGTATTGGGCCAAAAAGATACTGGAATGGAGCGCGTCCCCGGAAGAGGCGCTGGCAACGGTAATCGCGCTCAACGACCGCTGGTCCCTGGACGGCATGGATTCGAACGGCTACGCGGGCGCGGCCTGGAGCGTTTGCGGGGTGCATGACAGAGGCTGGGCTGAACGCCCGGTGTACGGCACTATCCGGTACATGAACTCCAACGGCGCCCGCCGCAAGTTCGATGCGACCGAATACGTCCGCTGCCATGCCGGACCGGAGCAGGCCGAGCAATTCGCGGTCCGTCGCTGAACATAAAAATGGTTTCGAATCAGATCGTCATCTACCGCGCTTGCCCATCTGCTCACGCAGGCGCAACGCTTTGGCATTCTTGGGATTGGCTTCCAGGGCGTCCTTGACGAACTCTTCGGCCCGGCGCAGGCTGCCCGCGCTGAAAAAGACATTGGCCAGATTGTAGCTGATCGTATCACTGCCCTTGTGCAGTTCGGGATTGATGCTCAGGGCGCGGCTGAAGCAGTTCACGGCGTCGGCTGTGCGCCCGCCTTCGAAGTAGGCCGCCCCCATGTTGTAATGCAGATTTTCGTCATCCGGCGCGATCTTCAGGGCCTTGCGGTAATTATCCACGGCCTGTTCCCATTTGCCCTGCTGTTTAAGGGCGATGCCCAGCCGGTTGAAGGTTTCCAAATCGGAACGGCTCAGATTTTCGCGCTTGGCTTCCAGCATCTTGCTCAGATATTTCTCGGCCAGGGCCGGAGAACGTCCCTGCACGTGCTGGGCAATGCTTTCCGCCATGTTTTCAATGATCGTCGAGGCTTCCCGTGTGGCGCATTCAATGGCCTGATCAAAATACTTTTCCGCGGTTTCCGACTCGCCCTGGCCCAGATGCGCCACTCCGATATCCCGCTTGCGTTCGGCGTGAAGGGGCGACAGCTTGTCCAGACGCTTGAGGTAGGCGAGGTATTGCTTGTCGTCGACCCCTTTGAAAAAGTCAGCCAGCCGCTTGAGCGGTTCCATGAACAGCTTGGCGCTCTCGTGCGCCTCCTGATACGCTTCCAGGGCACGGTCGCGCTTGCCCAGGCTGAGAAATGCGTCGCCTTTGAGCATCAATCCCGTGGGGCTGCCCGGCTTCATCTTCAGTATCTTGTCGCACAGGGGCAGCGCCTTTTCGTACTGCCCGGCGGCGATCAGCCTTTTGGCCAAGTGCACGATCTCGGTCAGCTTGCCCTGAGGCCGGATGGTGAAGGCCATCTTCTCTATGATGTTGTTGACGGAGGCGGGCTTGGCAATGACGTTGTTGGCTCCGACTTCATAAAGATAGGCCACGTCTTCGCGCCGCCCTTCGGAAACCAGGGCGATGATCTTGAGCTCGGGATGCTGCGCCTTGAGCGTGGTGATGAAATCAGTGGTCAGCTTGCCGCGCAGCAGGCCTTCCACGAACAGAAGCACCGGCTGCTTGTTATCGAGCTTGGATTTGAGGGGCTTGACCGCAGCGGCCGGGGAATCAAAGACTTCCAGGATATCCTGGCGCAAGCCCAGCGTCTTGCTCAAGGTGGCCCGCAAACTCTTTTTAAAGAGTTCGTCATCAGAGACGATGAACACGGAACAATGGAGTTTCTCCAGATATTCCAGGACGATTCCATCGTAGCGTGCGGTTTGTATCATCTGAGCTCCCCTGAATCAGCCTACACAATAGCATTTATCGCCGCAACCGGGGTACAACGTATTCATTGATCTGTAGAAAAATAATCAGGCCGCCCGGTTGTACAGGCAGCCTGACATATTTCGGCACTGTTGCTGTTCATTTGAAAAAAAAGCGCAACTCCGGAGACAACGCATTCTGCAACGGTTTGGCCAAATCAGCGCCAAGGAGTTGTTGGATAAGAGAAAGCGAATGTTCCGGCCCTTCACGCAAATTCGGACGTTCGTCCATGCCGCAGCGATCCATGAGCCGGGAAAGCGCGACTTCGTACCCGCCCAGTTCATCCACCAGCCCGGCTTTCCTGGCCTGCCGCCCGGTAAAGGCGCGTCCGTCCGCAAGGGCCTGGACCTGTTCCTTGCGCATGCCGCGCGCAATAGCCACGTCGGAGACGAACTGGTCATGCATGTCCAGCACGATGCTCATGAGCTGCTCATGTTGCTCCGGGGTCAGCTGCTCCAGGTAGGAACCGGCCCCCTTATTCGCCCCCGAGGCCAGAAGCACGCGCCGCAGCCCCAACTCTCCGGCCAGTTCGCTCGCGTCCACATACTCCATGAGCACGCCTATGCTGCCTGTAAGGCTGCACGGATTGGCCACGATGAGCTCTGCCGGGCAGGCCGCGTAATACCCTCCGGATGCGGCCATGGAACCGAACGAGGCCACCACGGGCTTGACCCGTTGCAGCTCGCTCACGGCCTGATACAGTTCCTGGGACGGCGCCACTGCGCCGCCGGGCGAATCCACGCGCAGCAGCACGCCTTCCACGGACGGATCCTCACGCAACTCGCGCAGATATTCCACCACGTCCGAGCCGTCCAGGATAAGCCCTTCCAGGTAGGCCACACCCAGAGTGCGCCCCTTGACGCTCTCCATTTTCAGCCCGCGGGAATGAAAAATGGCCGAGGCCCCCAGAACGAGGACCACGGCCAGTATCATTAAGGCAAATCCAAACAACAGCGGGTGACGCTGCGAGAACCGAGCTCTAGGCTTCATCCTCGGAGGACTCCTCGGTTTCCACCGGGGCTTCGGTCACTTCGCCATCGGCTTCCTCGGCAGCGCGAGCTTCCTCGGCGGCCTCAAGCTTCTGGCGCAGCAGGTCGCCCAGGGAGCTGCCCGCGGATTCCGGAGCGGAGCTGCCGGAATAGGCGCTTTTGGCGGCCGGGCGGCGGCGCTCAGCCTCTTCCGTGAGCTGCTTGATGGACAGGCCGAGACGGCGCTCGTCCGCAGACACATGGATGACTTTGGCTTCGATGCTGTCGCCTTCCTTATACAGTTCGGAAGGACTCTTGATCTTCTTGCGGCTGATCTCCGAGACGTGGACAAGGCCCTCGATGCCTTCCTCCACCTCGACGAACAGGCCGAAGTCGGTGATGTTCGTCACCAGACCGGTGAGCACCTGACCCACGGGGTACTTGGCAGGCACCTGGGACCAGGGGTCCTCGGCCAGCTGCTTCACGCCCAGGGTGAACTTCTCATTCTCCTTGTCCACGGTCAGGACCTTGGCCTGGACGATGTCGCCGGCCTTGTAGACTTCGGAAGGATGACGGATCTTCTTGGTCCAGGAGATGTCGGACACGTGAATCAGGCCGTCGATGCCCTCTTCGATGCCGATGAACACGCCGAACTCGGTGATGTTCTTGATGGCGCCCTCAAGGATGGTTCCTTCTGGGTACTTCTCGGCCACCACATCCCACGGATTGGGCTTGATCTGCTTCATGCCCAGGGAGATGCGCTTCTTCTCGGGATCGACACCGAGGACGACAACCTCAACCTCGTCGCCCACATGCACCATCTGGGAGGGGTGACGCAGCTTGCGGGTCCAGGACATCTCGGAGATGTGCACCAGACCTTCCACTCCGGTCTCCAGTTCGACAAACGCACCGTAATCGGCCAGGTTCGTAACCGTGCCCACGATGCGCTTGCCTTCGGGGTACTTGCCCTCGATGTCGTTCCAGGGGTCGGAAGACAGCTGCTTCAGGCCCAAGGAAACCTTCTGGGAGTCGCGGTCGAAATTGAGGACCTTGAGCTCCAGTTCGTCGCCCAGCTGCACCATTTCCTTGGGGTGGCGGATGCGCTTCCAGGACATATCGGTGATGTGCAGCAAGCCGTCCAGGCCGCCGAGGTCCACGAACACGCCGTATTCGGTGATATTCTTGACCTTGCCGGTGACGGTCTGCTCTTCGACCAGGGTCTCCAGCAGCTGTTCGCGCTGTTCGCCGCGCTGCTCTTCGAGCAAGACCCGGCGGGAGACGATCACGTTGGAGCGACGACGGTTGATCTTGAGAATCTTGAATTCGTATTCCTGGGCGACCAGCGCGTCCATGTCGGGCACGGGGCGCAGGTCCACGTGGGAACCGGGCAGGAAGGCTTCGACGCCGCCCAGGTCCACGGTGTAGCCGCCCTTGATCCGGCGCATGATACGGCCCTTGATGATGCCGTCCTTCTCCTGGACATCTTCCAGGCGGTCAAAGAGCTGCATGCGCTTGGCTTTTTCACGGGAGAGATGGATGGTGCCTTCGGATTCGTCCTTGCTGGCGACGAAGACATCCACTTTGTCGCCGACGGCCACGGTGACATTACCGTCCGCGTCGAGGAATTCCTCGACCGGAATTTGGCCCTCGGACTTGAAGTTCACGTCAACAAGGATATGTTCCTTGCCGATCTTCACGACTTCGCCCGAGATGATACTCCCTTCTTCGAGATCCCCGAATTCGGGGCTCAGGTAGTCCTCGAGCGCCTTTTCAAAACTCATCTCCATTTCTGGAGACTCGGTAGAAACATCCTGTTTGGCAGTTTCTTCCATGGGTTACCTCCACAACATAACCTCGGACGGTGTATTTTTGCGCCCTTCAGCATCCGGCCCGGTCATCGATCAGGACCTGTTTTCGCCCCGAGGTCGGCGAAGCCCTGAACGGCCGCTCGGCTCAAGGCCGATGCCTTTTGCTGATGCGCGCGGTTTTTTCGCGTCTGCGCCCCCGCGGGGCGACCTCTACGCGAAGAAGTCGTGAATAGCCGAAATTGGCTTGTCTGTAAACCGTTTTCCACCTTGACTCCATGCGCGCCAGCACTGCGCCCGTGCGCAGAAAAACGGCCGCCCTAGGGCGGCCTTCCTACGCTTTCGGCGATATCGGAAATCACGCCTTGCAGCGATGCTTCACATTAACGCCTTCCACGATAAAAATCACGCTCTCGGAAATATTCGTGGCCAAGTCCGCGATGCGCTCCAAATGGCGCACTCCCAGAATGGAATGCACTCCGCGTTCGACCACGCGGGTCTCGGTGACCATGTTGGAAATATATTCCTTGAGCAGCCGGATGTTCAGCTCGTCGGCCTCGTTGTCCATGATGCAGACCCGTTCGGCCAGTTTCACGTCCCGGTCCACAAAGGCCTTCACAGCCAGCGAGACCATGGTTTTGGCCGTCTCGGCCAGCATCTCCATCTTCTGATTGAAGGGCAGGGGCGGCCGGGTGGACAAAAACAAGGTCCGATGGGCCAGATTCACGGCCTCGTCGCCCAGGCGTTCCAGGTTGATGGTGATGCGGCTCACGCCCACGAGAAAGCGCAGGTCCGTGGCCATGGGCTGGTCCAGTGCCAGAGTCTCCACCACGTAGCGGTCGATCTCGTCCTCAAGGGTGTTGATGTCGCAGTCGTGATTGATGACCTCCTCGGCCAGCTCCCCGTTGAACTCGAACAGGGCCTTGATGGAATTCTGCACGGCCTTTTCGCTGAGAGCGGCCATGCGCAGGACCATCATCTTCAGGTCTTCCAGCTTCTGGGAAAAATGGTGTCTCTGTTCCATGCGCTTGCCTCCTAGCCGAAGCGGCCGGTGATGTAGTCTTCTGTCTGCTTGTTCGTGGGTTTGGTGAACATGGTCTTGGTCGTGCCCACCTCGATGAGTCGGCCCATATAGAAGAAGGCGGTGCGGTCGGAAACGCGCGCTGCCTGCTGCATGGAATGGGTCACGATGATGATGGTGAAATTCTGCTTCAGTTCGTGGATCAGGTCCTCGATCTTCTGCGTGGCAATGGGGTCCAGGGCCGAGGCAGGCTCGTCCATGAGCAGCACCTCGGGCTGCACGGCCAGGGCGCGGCCGATGCAGAGCCGCTGCTGCTGGCCGCCCGACAAGCCAAGGGCCGAGGAATGCAGACGGTCCTTGACCTCGTCCCAGAGCGCCGCGTTCTTGAGGCTCTCTTCAACGCGGTCGTCCAGGAGCCGCTTCTCCTTGACGCCGTTGACGCGCAGGCCATAGGCCACGTTTTCGTAGATCGTCTTGGGAAAGGGATTGGGCTTCTGAAAGACCATGCCGATGCGACGGCGCAGGGCCACGACATCCAGACCGGGCGCGTAGATATCCTCGTTGTCGAGCGTCATCCAGCCCTTGACCCGCGTTCCGGGGATAAGGTCGTTCATGCGGTTGATGCAACGCAAATACGTGCTCTTGCCGCAGCCGGAAGGACCGATCAGGGCTGTGACCTGATTGACCTCGAAATCGAGGGAAATGTCCTCCAGGGCCTTGAAGTCCCCGTAGTAAAAATCCAGATTGACGGATGAAACCTTGTTCTTGCCTGCCACGGTTCGCGTCTCCATTGGGCGGTGCCGTTTTGCGGTTCCTCCGTCAGCAGAGGAACTTGCTCGACGTCTGTTAGCCGCGCACGGTTACGAACGAATGACCCGAGTGTGACGATTCTGTGACGAGCCGCGCCACTACGGAATTGCAACAAGGGAAATGCGAACGCCGTCGGGGGATGCCGTGATCTTTGGAGCGTCGGCCATGCGCCGCCCCTGGTCCGTGAGATAGATGACCAGACGCAGAGCGCCCGGATGTTCGCCCAGGACGATCTTTTCCACGTAGGGGCTCTCGGGCCGGTAGACATTGGGGCCGCCATTGCGCCAGGGGCCGAGTACGTCCACCACCAGCCGGATGGGATTGTCGAGACGGAAATACTTGGTCTTGGCCTCGCCGCCGGACAGCGGCAGGGACAGGCTCATGCCCTCCCCGGTCTGGCGCAATTCCAAACGGCCCGTGGGCGTCGTACCGCCAGCCGCAACAGGAGGGGCCTGCGGCGCGGGTTTGGCAACGGCAGGCTTGGCCGGAGCAGATTTGGCCTGTTCGGGTTTGGGCGGAGCAGGCTTGGCGGAAGCGGGAGCCGGTCCCGCGGTTTCAGGCGTGGCCGGGATTTCGGGTTGATCCGCTGTTGCGGAAGCGTCGGGCCGGTGCACATATTCCAGGGGCAGCACCGTATTGTCCGCAGGTCTGCGGACTTTCCAGGGCGTATCCTCTTCCGTGGCGGCGCAAGCGGCTCCCTGCCAGAGCAGAGGCATCGCGATCGCCAGCAGCATGGCACCGGCGGTGATCAAGGCTTTCAACATCCCGGCTCCCGATATTCTTTTTCCGTTCCGGTCATCTTAGGACAATTACAAGCCAAAGGCAAAGGGCGAATCCACATTCCCCAGGCTCATCCCCGCCCCCGGCCGCGCCGGACGCGCGCAGCGTAAATCGCTTCGGGCAGGTCCACGGCCTGAAAACGCTTCAGGCTGTCATCCAGGCGCAGCCGGGCCTGGCGCACCAGTCCGCCGGTGCGCTCCAATTCGGCATAGGCGTCCAGGTAGTGGCCGAGCAACAATCTGTCCGTGAAATTCCGCTCCAGCCATGCACGGGCAGCACGCCCCATGTCCTGTGCCTCATCCGGCCGGGACAGGAGCAGCCGCAGCACCTCCGCAGCCTCCTCCAGACGCACGTCCAGATAGGGATGCGAGGAGGTCCCGGACATCTCGGCCAGCACGCGGCGCTGCCTCCCGTCCAGGTAGGCCAGCACGGGCTTGGCCTGGCTCACTCCCTCCAGTCCGGAAAGATGCATGGAACCGTTGGCCATGTCGTCGAGCACGATGCGCGACCGCTGCCGCCGGCGCAGCACCTCGGCCAAAGGCAGGCCGTGGGCCAGCTCCCAGGTGCAGCCGGTCTGCCCGGCCAGTTCATGCAGCAGCGCCTCCACTTCGGGCGCGCCCTTGGTGTTCCAACGGTTCTCCCAGGCGCTGGTCAGCTTGGTAGGGCTGAAAAAAATATCAATTTCCGGTTCCTGTCCCAGCGGCAACGGCTGGTACGCCGGATCGTCCTGGGGCACGAAATTGGGCACCACCCGCGCCTTGGGATAAAAGCGCTCCGGATAATGACTGATGACCAGGGCGGGCAGCACGCAGCTGCGCACCCGCGACAGGGACACGCCCATGCGGTCCGCCACCACCTCGGGGATGGAATGGTATTGCCGCAGGATCAGCTTGCCCTGACGGCGCAGTTCCCGGAAATCCAGAGGCGCGAACTCGCGCGAGTCCAGGTCCAAATAGTTGTGCAGATGGATGATATCCGCGTCCTGGGCAGCGGCAACCGCGGCGTCCGGCGTTTCCGAGAACACGATGTCGTGTTCGTACCAACCGAACTTTTCCAGGGAATAGCGCTCCAGATCCACGAGCCGGGCCGAGTGCCCGGTGTGCGCGTTGAGCCCCTGCACGAGCCGCAGGGGCATGCCCGCCAGGGAATTGGTGGAAAAATGCACGATGCGCATGCGCGACCTCGTTACCGTCCGTTGCGCCCGCAGATGCGGGGGATTTCCGTTTCAGCGGAAGCCAGGGGACTGAGAACCTTGATCCAGGCCTCGCCCGTGTGGGTCAGAAAAAGCAGTTTGCGCCCCTGCACGCCGCCCACATGCATCTTGCTGACACGCAGTCCTTCCGCCTCCAGGATGCTCTGGGCCATGCGCACGTTGCGCTCGCCCACGCGGAAGCTGCTGCCCGACTCCAGGCGTGCGCCCAGGCCCGACGATCCGCCGATGATCTTGATCTCCAGCCGCGAGCGGCTGGCTCCGAGCTTGTCCATGGCCGTGAGCATGTTGACCACGGCCCTGTCCACGTAACGGCAGACCTGCGGTTCGGGCCCGCCTCGATGATCCTCGGCGCTGTCCGGCAAAAAAGCGTGGCACACCGCGCTCATGGCCTTGTCCGGGCTGAACATGGTCACGGCCACGCAGGAGCCCAGCACCGTGGTCACCAGCGTCGGCATGACCCCGAAAAAGCAGTCGCCGGTCTGGAGGAACACTTTGGGGTAGCTATCAAAATCCGGCATTGTCGGCTCGCTGCAACTCGTCCTCGCCCGCCTCCGGCCAGGAGACGTAAATGCCTGGTTCATACCTGCTGCAAAGCGGCTGCGTCAATCACGTTCCACTGTTTCCCGGGGCACGCGGATCAGCTGCGTCAACAACAGGGAACAAACGCTCATTCCCGCTGCGGCCAGGAACACGGCCCGGTAATCCACCATCCAGACCAAGCCGCCCACCGCAGGAATGATCACGGCGGCAATATGGTTCACGGTAAAGCCCACGGCCATGCCCGAGGCCATGTCGCCCGGTTCCGCGATCTTTTGGTAATAGGTACGAATGGCCATGGCAAAGTTGAAGAAGATGTTGTCCAGCACATACAACGCCCCGACAACAAGCCCGTTGTCCACCACTGCATAGGCCGTGAAAACGAAAAGCAGACTGGAATACTCCAGGGAAAGCACGGCGCGTTCGCCGAAACGGTTCACGGCCCTGCCGATGATCGGATTCAGGAAAAAGTTTACCACGTTGTTGAGAATGAAGAGCAGCGTGATGTGCTGCACGGTGTAGCCGTAGCGCTGCACCAGCAGGAACACGGCAAAGGCCACGAATATCTGGCGGCGCCCCCCCGAAAGGAAGGTCAGCGCGTAAAACAGCCAATACCGTCGCCGAAAGATCAGCTTCTTGTGCTGCACGGGCAGATCCTGCCGGGTCGGGTCCTGGGTAAGCGCCCAAAGTCCGGCCACGGTGGCCAGCGCGCCCATCAGCCCGAGCATGCTGCTGTAGCCCATGAATTCCGCGAGCAGCCAGACCAGCCCGCCCACGGCCAGATTCGTGAGCGCGCCCACGCTGCGCAACCGGCCCATGACCAGCGGCGCTTCGCGCACCCCGAAATACTGCAAGGTCAGAGACTGATTCATGGTCTCGAAATAGTGGAAGCCGAAGGACATGAGCAGGACCGTGAAGGTCAGGCCGGCAAAGCTGGGCAGCAGGCCCGTGAGGCTCACGCCCAGCCCCATCAGGGCCACGGAAAGCGCGGCCAGGCGGTGCTGGCTGACGAACAGGATCACGTACACGGCCAGCAGGGCCAAAAAGCCCGGCACTTCGCGCACGGACTGGAGGATGCCCATCTGCGCGCCGTCCAGGCCAACGACCTCGACGGCAAAGTTGTTGAACAGCGTGCGCCAGCCCTGGAACGCGCCATAGGCGGCCACGGTCAGGACCAGAAGGAAGAGGTACATCTTGCGGGAGCGGTCGTCTTGCATAATCGGCCGCAAGGTAGGCCTCTCCGGCAGGGAAGGCAAGACCGCGCAGGCCGGTTTTCCTCCTGCGCCCCGTGCGGCTTTTCCCAAGGCTTCCCGGAATGCCGGTCGGGAAATCCTGGACTCCGTCCGCTGCCGGGGCTATGAATCGGCGGCGTTATTAAATCCCCGGAGCTGCCTGCCCTGGGGTGGAAGAACGCAAAAAAAACAGGTACGTTTCCTTGGCGTCGCACTTCCGCTGCACAGCGGCGACGCGATCAAACCGACATATGAACGGGGCTGCCTGCCCCTTGAGGAGGACCCATGGCGAGCCAGGATTTCGAAAAAGCGCTGTCCGTCGGACGGCCGCCGAACATCAGGAAACTGTTCCCCAATTCCAAGGCCCTCATCGTCAGCGGCAAGGTCATTGATCAGGCGCTGCTGAAAAAGGGCAAATGCATGACCATCGCGGCCAACGGACGCAACATCTTCGTCATTGAAGGCGCCCTGCGCGCGGCCCAGAAGGCCGATGCGGCCATCATCATCGAAATCGCCAAGTCCGAGGCAACCTACTGCCCGACCACGCTGTTCAACATTGCGCGGCGCACGGACGCGCTCATGAACCAGTACGGCATCACCGTGCCAGTGGCCATTCACGCCGACCACTACTTCATCAAGGGCCAGAAGGACCTGGATCAGGCCAAGATGGAAATTCCGGCCCTGTTTGAACAAGGCGTCACCTCCATCGCCATCGACGCCTCGCACCTGCCCGACGCGGACAACCTCAAGACCAACATCGAGCTGGCCCCGCTCATCCCGACCTGGGCCGGATACGAGACCGAAGTGGGCGAGATCAAGGGCACCCAGGGCCTGTCCACCCCGGACGAAGCCCTGTTCCTGATCCGCGGCCTCAACGCCCACGGCTTTTTCCCGGACTGGATCGCCCTGAACAACGGCACCACCCACGGCATCGAAGACACGGGCGCGGGCATCCAGGTGGAACTGACCCGCAAGATCCATGAAGCCCTGGAACCCTACGGCACCAGCGGCGCGCAGCACGGCACCTCGGGCAACCACTCGGACCGCCTGCGCGAGATCGCGGAAAAAACCCACACCACCAAGGCCAACGTGGCCACGGCCCTGCAAATGGTGGCCTGGGGAGTGAAGGTCAACGAATACGGCAACGCCATCATGGACAACGGCGAATTCGCCAAGGTGCCGGGCAAGGGCCTTTCCGAGGAACTCTGGGCCGAGATGAAGGCCTATGCCGACGAAAAGGGCATCAAGGGCGGCAACTACAAAAAGCTGAACCTGCCCTTTGAGCGCCGCATGCAGGGCCAGACCGCGGAAGTGCGCGAGCGCATGGTCCAGGGCGTGGAGGATTTCGTCTACGACATGCTGGTCAACGTCTTCAACGCCCAGGGCTCGGCCTCCGTGGCCATCGAGCTGCTGGCCCGCAAGGGCTTCGACATGGGCGTCAAGGCCGGAATCGTGGAGAACATCGCCCAGTGGAGCGAGGACAAGTACCGCGCCCGCGCCGCTGCCATGGACACGGACAAGGGCCCGCAGGGCGACTTCGACGACTAAGTCCGGTCCCTGCCGCAGACTAAATAAAAAAAGCCCCGCCAAAGCGGGGCTTTTTTCGTGCTCAAGCCTTGAGCTATTCGCCTTCCGAATCAAAGGCGGGTTCGGCCAGCTCGTCCTCGATAAGGTCCGGGTCGGGCGCATTGAGCCGCACGATCTGGAGCAGGTGCGCGAAACTCTGGGCGTCCATGCACTGAAAATCCATGGCCAGCCCGTCCGACGCGCTGCGCACCACACTGCCGTCGATGGTCACGCGCAGGCCCGGCCCCAGGCCCAGGCGCAGAGAACATTTGGTACCTTCGGGAATCTCCCGGTCGCAATGCAGCAGCACGCCCTTGAGGCTCATGTCGATGGTCCGGGCCGGAATAGCCTTGCCTTCGATCATTATCGAGGCCTCGAACCCCGCCTTGATCCGGCTGCGCCGGCGCTTGTTGTCGCTCATGCCCTTCCTCCGATCGCGTGCGTGTGCCCGCTGAATTGATTGATTCGAAGCTAGCACAATCGGGAAAGGAGTGACAACCAGGGATTGCCGGGCCGGAAAAACAATCCGGAAGCCGACTGCCCTGCGTCCGGAAAATGCCGGACAGGATTGCGGACTTCCGCCCCCGGCACCCGCCCCCCGGACCTTTTCCTTCCGGCCTGTCCCACCGCTCCTCGTACAAAAACAAATAAGCGTATTGCAATACATCTGGACATCTATTATTAATTCGACCCAACACCACCGGGATTGGGGTTACCATTCTTTCTGCCGCTGGAGGCACCATGTTCCCTCGCCGCCTTTTTCTGCCGCTGATACTGCTTTTCCTGTTCGGAACGCTGCCCTGCTCCGTGTGTTTCGCGGACCCGGACAACTACGGCTACAAAACCTCCACGCTGCTTAACGCCTCGAACTACGGCACCATCGACACGAATGTCCCGGGAATTGACGGCATCATCACCTCGGTGGACTCGGAAAACCGCGGCACCATCATCACACGCGGGGGTAATGCGTACGGCATATTCACCAATGCGGGCAACCCGGACCTGACCAACCACGGAACCATCACGACCTACGGAATCAATTCGGACGGCATCACCTACGCCGGTTCCGGAAGCGTGACCAACACCGGGACCGTCGCCACATACGAGGTGATGTCGGATGGCATCGAAATTCAAATCGGCCGCCTGTACAACAGCGGCTCGATCTCGTCGGCGTCAAGCCATGCGATCAACGCCTACGCCGGAGCCGACATCCACCTGCAGACCGGCACGCGCATCCTCCACGGCGACGTGCATGCGACTTCGGCGTCGAATCTGTTCCTGGACGGCACCGGCAGCGTCGATTTCAACATCACCGGAGTCTGGACCAATCTCAACAAGGAACAGGAAGGCACCTGGACGATTCGCGACGGGTTCGCCGTGTCCGCCACCAACCTGAACATCAACGGCGGCACCCTGGCCCTGGCCGACGGAGCGGGCATCAACGTCACCACCCTCAATCTGAACGCCGGGGGCACCCTGGCCGTGGTGCTCGGCTCCGCGCCCGCCGTCACCTCGACCAACGCGAACCTCTTCGGAACCCTGGCCGTGGACTCGGTCCTGGGAAGCGGCCCTGTCCTGCAGGCGACCGCCTTTGCCGGAACACCCACCCTCACGAGCCTGAACCCGCATTTTTCCCTGACCCCGTCCTATGTGGGCAACCAGCTCATCGTCACCTCCGAGTATGCGCCCCAATGGGACGACTCCGCCCTTTCCATGACCTCGACCCTGCATTCCGCCCGGAGTTTTCTGGGCACGGCCTCGACGCGCGCCCTGCGCATGGTGGGCACGGAAAACTCCGGCCTGGCCGAAAGCGAGGAAATCCTGGTGGCCTCGAACGGGCCGCTCTCCGGCCTGTTCAGCAGACGGCCCGAGCCGGACGGTTTCGGCGTGTTCCTCCAGCCCGTGCTGAGCATGTCCAACAGGGACGCAGCCGGAGGCTCGCCGGGATACGATTCGACCATGGCCGGACTGGAGCTGGGCGCGGACACCTACGTGACCGAGAATCTGCTGCTGGGCCTCATGGCAGGGTTCGGAACCGCGGGAATCGGATTCGACGGCGTGGATTTCGTGGAAAGCGACGACGAGAGCCAGACCATCTACACGCTGGGCACGTACGGCGGATACCGGGCCGGAAACTGGCGGTTCACCGATTCCCTGTCCCTGTCCTACGCGGACCACGATTCGCGGCGCTATGCCGGGCTTTCCGAGTACGCCAAGGCCGAATATGACAGCTGGCTGCTGAGCAACAGCCTCGCGGCCCACTACGTGATCGCGGCAGGAGACGGGTGGTCGCTGATACCCAAGGCCGGGCTGGACGCCACCTACCTGTACCGGGGAGCTTTTTCCGAGCATGACGCGACCAACGCGGTCTCGTATGCCGACTATGACGACGTGTTCTGCGAGAGCGTGCTGGGCCTGCGCGTCTCCAAGGATTTCACGGCAGACGACGTGTCCTTCAGTCCCTATGCCGGGCTGGGCTGGCGGCACGCCCTCGGCGGCAATGACATGACCGTGCGGCAGCAGCTCGCCACCACCGCCGTGGACGTGACTCAGAAAAACGACGACGATTTCCTGACCATGGAAACGGGCCTGGTTCTGGCCCGCGACAGATTCAAGGTGGAGCTGGCCTATACCGGGGAGATGAGCGACAACACCGACTCCCACGTCCTTTCCGCCAACTTCCGCATAGACTTCTGAGTGGAACCCTGGGCGGACATCCGAACAGACTTCCGCTTCCCTGGCGCGGCAGTCCGCTCCCCGCTATAAAAATCTGCCCGTGACCGATTCCGGGTCGGCCTTGATTTCATCAGGCGTGCCCATGGAGACGATGCGGCCGCCGTTTTCGCCGCCGCCCGGCCCCAGGTCCAGGATATGGTCTGCGGCGCGGATCACGTCGATGTTGTGCTCGATGACCAGGACCGTGGCCCCCTTGTCCACCAGCTTGCGCAGCACCCGGATGAGCTTGCCCACCTCGTGCATGTGCAGACCCGTGGTGGGCTCGTCCAGGATGTAGAGCGCACCGGGCAGGCTGCGCTTGCCCAGTTCCCGGCTGATCTTGATGCGCTGCGCCTCGCCGCCGGAAAGCGTGGTGGCGGGCTGGCCCAGGCGCAGGTATTCCAGGCCCACCTCCTCCAGCACGGTGAGCCGCCGCAACAGCGTGGGATGGTGCTCGAAAAAGGCCTTGGCCTGACGCACGGTCATGCCCAGCACGTCCGCGATGTTCTTGCCCTTGTATTCCACTTCCAGGGTCTGGGCGTTGTAGCGCCGCCCCTTGCACACGTTGCAGGTCACGTACACGTCGGGCAGGAAGTGCATTTCCACCCTGATCTGGCCGTCGCCCTGGCAGTTCTCGCAGCGTCCGCCCTTGACGTTGAAGCTGAAGCGGCCCGGTTTGTAGCCGCGCATCTTGGCGTCCTTGGTCTCGGTGAATATCTTGCGTATCTCGTCGAAAATCTTGGTGTAAGTGACCGGGTTGGAACGCGGGGTGCGGCCGATGGGCGTCTGGTCGATGGAGATGATCTTCTCGATCTGTTCGATGCCCTCGATGCCCGCGATGCGGCCCGGATTGTCCACGCGCGTGCCCTGACTCAGGGCGATGTGCTTGTAGAGCGAATCCATGACCAGAGAGCTTTTGCCCGAGCCGGACACGCCGGTCACGCAGACCAGCTGGCCCAGGGGCAGGTCCACGTCCAGATTCTTGAGGTTGTTGGTGGTCACGCCGCGCAGCTTCAAATAGCCCGTAGGTTCGGCCCGCTCGCCGGTCTGCTCGATGCGCATGTCGCCGCGCAGGTACTTGCCTGTCAGGGAATCGCCCGTGAGCAGGCCATGCACGTCGCCCTGGTAGACGATCTCGCCGCCGAGCATGCCCGAGCCCGGCCCCAGTTCCAGGACATGGTCCGCGTGGCGGATGGTCTCCTCGTCGTGCTCCACCACAAGTACTGTGTTGCCCCGGCCCTGGAGGCTGCGCAGGGTCGCCAGCAAACGCTGGTTGTCGCGCGGGTGCAGGCCGATGGACGGCTCGTCCAGGACGTAGGTCACGCCCACAAGGCCCGAGCCCAGCTGGGAGGCCAGCCGGATGCGCTGGGCCTCGCCGCCCGAGAGCGTGGACATGTTCCGGCCCAGGGAGATGTATTCCAGGCCCACGTTGACCATGAAGCCCAGGCGGTGGTGCAGCTCCTTGAGCAGCGGCTCGGCAATGAGGGTTTCATGCCCTTCGAAGCGCAGGCCCCGGAGCCAGTCCAAAGAGCGCTGGATGGACATGGACACGAACTCGAAAATATTCAGGTTCTGGCCGGATTCGGGACTGCGCACGCGCACGGCCAGGGATTCGGGCCGTAAACGCGCCCCGCCGCAGGCCGGACAGGGCCGGGTCTGCCGGAAGCGGGTCATCCAATCGTCCCAGATGCCCGTGGACTGCCGCGCGTTTTCCAGGATGGTGATCACGCCGGGCCAGTCGCACTTTTCGCAGCCGTGGAAGAGCGCGTTCCAGGCCTCGGGGCTGTAGTCGGCCAGGGGCGTATCCAGGGTGAAGTTGTACCGTTTGCCCAGCCGGGCCAGGATCGGACCGTACTGCTCCTGGCGGTAGGCCGACTTCCAGGGGATCATGCCGCCCTGGTTCAGGGACAGGCCCTTGTTGGGCGCGAGCAGTTCCGGTTCGTAATACTCCACGCTGCCGATGCCCGAACAGGCCGGGCACGCGCCCTGGGGGCTGTTGAAGGAAAAAAGCTGGGGCGACAGCCGGGGCAGGGAAATCTTGCAGTCCGGGCAGGTGGAGAGCGTGGAAACCAGCCGTTCGGACGGCTCCAGGCCCGCGCCGCCCAGCACCGACACGATCAGGGTCTCGTTGCCCTTGGTCAGGGCCAGTTCCACCGAGTCGGACAGGCGCGTGCGCAGATCGGGCTTGACCACAAGCCGGTCCACCACCAGTTCGATGCTGTGCTTCTTGTTCTTTTCCAGGTCAGGCACATCTTCCAGAGCCAGGACCTCCCCGTTCACGCGCACGCGCACAAAGCCCTCTTTCTTGAGCTTGGCGAACAGGTCCTTGTGCGTGCCCTTCTGGTGGTCCACCAGGGGCGCGAGCAGCAGGAATTTCGCGCCCTCGGGCAGGGCCAGGATGCCCTCCACGATCTCGTCCTGGGTCTGGGCCTGGATGGGCTTGCCGCACTCGGGACAGTGGAAACGGCCCAGCCGGGCAAAGAATACACGTAAAAAATCGTAGACCTCGGTGACCGTGCCCACGGTGGAGCGGGGGTTGCGCGTGGCGCTCTGCTGCTCCAGGGAGATGGCCGGAGACAGGCCCTCGACCTTGTCCACCAAGGGCTTGTCCATCTGGGGCAGGAATTGGCGGGCGTAGGCGGAAAGGGATTCCACATAGCGCCGCTGGCCCTCGGCATAGACGATGTCAAAGGCCAGAGTGGACTTGCCCGAGCCGGACGGACCGCAGACCACCACGAGTTTGTCGCGGGGAATGTCCAGGTCCAGGTTCTTGAGGTTGTGGTGGCGGGCGCCTTCGATATGGATGCAGCGGCCAGGGCCGTTGGAGTCGGATTTGTTCATGGCGCGATAGTAATCATTCCCGGAAACATGGCAAGCGTCTCCTTGCCGGGTTCCCCTTTTTCATCCGTCCGAAACAATCGCAGGTCTTGTCCCGCCTGGACAATCAGGCTATGCAGAATAATGCTTTCCAACCTGCCGCACCTTCCGTTTCCGCCGCGTCCGGCCCGCAAAAGGCAACGCGGTTTCTGCCTTGCCGTGGTGCTGTTCGTGCTGGTACTGGCCGCACTCATCGCTGCCCTGGCCCTGTCCGGCGGCGACTAGGCAACAATGCGTCAGAACCGGGCCCGGCGCGTGAGCACGTAGCGGTCTTCCTCCGGCCGATAATAACCGGGCACGAACAGCCGTTCGTCATAGCCCCACTTGGCGTAGAGCGCGAGGGCCGCCTCGTTTTCCGGGTCCACGGTCAGGAAGGAATCCGCACCGATGCTGTCCAGCTCGGCCAGGAGCCGCTCGAAGAGCCTGCTGCCGATGCCTTTGCCTCGCTCGTCCAGGTCCACGATGACCTTGTGCACGCAGTATCGCCCGTCCAGGCAGGGAAAGGCCACGATGGCTCCGAGCAGTTGCCCGGCCTCGCGGGCCGTGAAGGTCAGGGCGTGTTCGGCCCATATCCGCCAGACATGCTCGCCGTCCGGGATGAACCCGGCGTTGCGGTTGCGGCTCCAGGCCACCCGGTCCAGGGCGGCGATGTCCATGAAATCTTCGGGGCGGGCGCGTTCCACCATGCGTCGGAACCTCCGGCTGTGGTGTGGTATGGCCCTGCATAGCCTGAAACCGGAAGGGTTTCCAGGGCGGATCAGGCAGGACGCAAGAGTCGCAGGTTCGGCAGCACGATGCCCGCGATAACCAGGAACATGCCCGCCACGCTGATGACCAGCAGGGGTTCGTCCAGGATCAGCCAGGAAGCCAGCACCGTGGTTACGGGCTCCACCGTGGAGAAGATCGAAGTCATGGGGCTGCCGATAAGGTCCACGGCCTTGTAGAGGAAGATCACGGCGATGATGGTGCAGATCAGGCCGAATCCGGCCGCCACCAGCAGGCAGCTCGGCGAAAGCGCCAGAATGGTGGTCGGGCCGCCCGCCAGGGTCGAATGCACGCAGCCCGCGAAAAGGATGACGTAGAAGGTCAGAGTCAGAGCGTTTTCGCCCTTGAGCGCCACCTGTACCACAGTCAGGTACAGGGAAAAGATGATCATGGCCCCCACGGAAAGCAGCAGGCCCGTGCTGTCCATGTGGGTCAGGAAGGCCTCGTAGAACACCAGGCAGCAACCCAGGGTGACCAGGACCAGGGAAAGGATCGTGGAGCGCGTCACAGGCTGGCGGAAGAACACGGCACAGAGCAGGGTCACGACCACGGGATAGAAATAGAGGATCAGCGTGGGCACGGCCGCAGGCACGGTGCGCACCGCGCTGATGAAGCACCAGGACTGGGCCGGGTAGAAGATCAGGCCCAGGACCGCGGCCTTGAGCAGGGTCCGGGGGCCGGGACGCAGCAAGGCGCGGTTGGTGAAAAGCAGCCAGAGGCCGAGCATGATGGCCGCGAAAAAAAAGCGGTATTGCAGCATCTCGAAGACGCTCATCTCGCACTCGTACCCATAGCGGCCGAAAATCGGCAAAAAGCCGAAGGACATGGCCGAGACTATGGAATAGACAAATCCGCGCGTCATGACTCTCTCCTTGCCGAGGCAGTGCCGGGATACACCCCGGACAGGACGAAGACAATGGCTGGAGAGACGATCAGCCATTTTTTTCAGGAATATTTACCCCCTGGCGTGGTCTGATCCGAGACAGGGCATGGTCCGGGGATCAACATTGCCTGCCCGGGCAACGCAGGCCCGAAGCGAGCAGCAGGGCCAGACCAACCACGCAGAGCACAGCGGCCAGAAAAACGTTCCAGCCAAAAGCATGATAGATCAGGCCGGGCGCGAACGAACCGCATGCGCCGCCCGCATAGTAGAAGGCGATATACAGCCCGTTGACCACGCCCCGGTGTTGATCGGCCCGTGAATTCACAAAGCCCGGCCCAACGGTCTGGATCAGGAAGAAACCGGCGCAGAAAGGATACAAGGCCGCGAAGACCAGGGCCGTGTCCGGCAGCAGGCAGGCCGCCACCGAGCCCCCGAAAAGCAGCAATCCGGCCAGAAAGGCGCGACGCTCGCCGCCCAAAACGCCCACGATGCGCGGCGCGGCCAGGGACGTTGCCACGCCCACCAGATAGCCCAGGTACATGACCCCGGCCCGGGCCGGAGAAACCACGCCGTCCAGTTCCACGAGCCGGAAGGGCAGGAAATTGAGCGTGGCCGTGAAAGCGAAAAAGCAGCAGAAAATCATCATGTAGGCGCGCAGAAAAAGAGGTTTGGCCAGCACTTCGCGCACATGGGCCGCACTGGGCCGCCCGAATCCGGCCTCGCCGCAGCCATCGCTGTCCCGGACCAGGGAGCGCAACAGGAAAAATGCGGCCAGCAGCAGCACGGCCAGGACGCCGAAAATCGCGCGCCAGCCCCAGCACTCGGCCATGAGTCCGGAGCAGAAACGCCCGAGAAAGCCGCCCACAATGGTGGTGGAAATATACCAGGACATGAATGTGCGCACCCGGTGGGCCGGGCAGCGCGTGGAAACCAGGGTCATTATGGCCGTGAGTGCGGCCGGAATGGCCAACCCCTGGGCCAGCCGGGCCGCCAGGATCAGCTGCCAGCTGGGCGCAAGGCACACGCCCACGTGCCCGGCAGCCAGGGCCAGCACGGCCCAGCGCGCCAGACGCGGCGCAGGCAGCGTCTCCAGCAACAGGCCGTAGGCCACGGGCGCGAAGGCCAGGGGCAGCATGGTCAGAGTCACGGCCAGGGAGGCCTCGTGCATGCCCAGGCCGAACTCGCGGGCCAGCACGGGCAGGATGGGCTGGGGCAGATAAAGCGTGGCAATGGTGCAGACCGTGGCATACAGAGCCGCGGCCAGGGCCAGACGGTCGGAGCGGGTCAAGCGTTTCTCCGTTCAGCGGCGTTCCGGCGCGTCCGGAGCCAGGGCAGCGGCATAGCGGCCCGGAGTCAGGCCGACCAGACCACGAAAACGCCGGGTGAGGTGACTTTGGTCGAAAAAACCCATTTCCAAAGCCACATACGCCGGGGCCTGCCCCTGGGCAAGCCGTTTCTTGGCCGCCTGCACCCGTAAAAACAGACGATAATCGCGCGGCGGCGCGCCAAAGGCCCGGGCAAAAGCCCGGCTCAACTCCCACGGGGAAAGCCCGGCCGCGCGCGCCAGTTCCGCGCAGCTCGGAGGCTCCGTCTCCAGATCGGCCAGACTCTGACGCAACTGCGCCAATACCGGACCGCAGGCCGCATCTTCGGGAATCGGCCCGGACATTGAGCCGGACGCGGAAACAAGCGAGGCCACGCGCCCTACGGCGTGACGCAGAAGCTGCCGCAGCTTGCGGTCCTGCCCCCGGCCTTCTTCCTGGGCAAGGGCGGCGCACTCGCGCACGGCCGTGTACAGCTCCGCATCTTTGCAGACGGGATCAAAAAGCATCCATAAACAATCAATATTCAATGATTTCAGAAGATCATCCTTTATACAAAGACAATCAACCCGGCAACCAGCGCTCCAGCGGCAAGCGTGCATCCGGCCCGGTTCCAGCACGTAGCAGTCACCGGGACCGGCCACATGCGCGGCATCGGTCAGCAACAACTCACGCCGCCCATGCGACACCGCAGCCAGAATCAGGGAATCATGGGCGTGACGGCCCACGCGGCCCGATGGGCCGCCTTGCAGGCGCAACACTTCCAGCCCCGGCAGGGCCGGAGCTGGAAAGAATTCCAGATACGCTTGTTTCCGGCGCACGTTCCTCCTGGAGGAGCAGGCCGGGCAGGTCTCAGACCAGGGCCGGGGCAAACACGGCCAGCAGATGCAGGCCCTCTTTTCCGGCTCGCACCTCATGCGGCCTGTCCGGCGGCAGAATCCGCGTCACGCCCGGCGCATAGGCCACGCCCAGCCCGTCCATGAAACATTCTCCCGAACCTGCAAGCACCTCGTGCAACTCCCATTGGGGACTGTGCACGTGTTCGCCAATGCTGCACCCCGGAGCCACGCGCACCACATGCAGGCTGGTTGCCCCTTGGGTGTCCGCGCCTGTGACCAGGTGCTTGAGTTCCACTCCGGCAAAGGCCGGATGCGCGTTCCAGGGCAGGGAATCCACGGATTCGCTTTGCCCGTCGCACCGGGCCACCAGCCCGGAACAGACCCGGCCGATAATGTCTTCCATACGCTGCATCGTTCCACTCCTTGCGTTGACGTGAGGCGTTCTTCACAGCCCCGTGCTAGCGCGGAATCAATGCGGACGTATTGCACGTTTTTGCAGCGGCCCTATTTCCAGGCCGAGGCGAACTCCTGGGCAAACTCACGGAAGCTCTTGGCAGGCCTCCCCGCCATGTAGGGCACGGCCTTGGTCACGAAAGTGGTATAGCCGTTGCGGGCGTAACGATGCACGCTGAGGATCATGTGGATATCCCACTCGGGCAACCCGGCCTCCTCCAGCATCAGGCCCATCTCTTCGGTCTCGGCGGGGCGGTACTCCACGCTGCGGCCCGTCACCTCGGCAAGGATGGCGGCCACCTGATGGTTGTCCAGAGCCTCGGGACCGGTGATCACCGTGGTGCTGCCCGCAAATTCTTCGGGCCGCAGCAGGGCTACGGCGGCACATGCGCCCACGTCGCGGGCGTCCACGAAACTCGTCACGCCCTTGTCCTCGGGCACGGGCAGGATGCCCTGGCGTACCTGCGGGGCATAGAGCAAGTAGTTCTGCATGAAGATGCTCGGACGCAAAACAGCCGAAGCTATGCCGGAGGCTTCCAGGTCCGCGTCCAGCATGCCGTGGATCTTGCCCAGCTGATAATGGGCATTGGCGTCCGCGCCCATGGACGAGGACCGCGCCACGAACTGCACACCGCAATCCTTGGCCGCGTGGATCATGGCCGCACCCCAGCGGCGCATCTCCTGGTGCAGGGGCAGCAGCAGGAAAAGCTGCTCCACGCCTTCCAGGGCGGGATACATGCTGTCCATGTCCGCATAGTCGAAGACCCGGGCCTCGGTTCCCTGCGCCTTGAGCGCCTCGGCATCCTTTGGATCGCGCACGCCCGCGATCACATCGGCCCCGGCCGCAAGCAATGCGTCCAGGGCGGCTTTGCCCACGTTGCCGGTGGCTCCGGTCACAAGAATCCTGCCCATGTCTCCTCCTCAATAATTCAGAACAATGTATCCAAGCGCGACCCCGGCCACGGCCGAGGCCACAGCGAACAACAGCAGACGCAGCGTGGCCCGGCCCGCGGGTTCGCAGCTCCAGACCGTTTCGGACGGCTCCGCCGGATTGACCCGCACGGTTTCGGCCCCGGACAATAGCCGCCGCTCGGCCTGGGCCAGAGCGTTCTGGAGCACGGAAGGATCGTCGCCCGAGCCGGGCACGTCCGCTTCCAAGCGGACCTGGGAACGATATTTCCCCCCCTGATGCGTGTAGGCATAGTCCACGACCATGTCCCAGGCGCGGCGGGTCGTAAAATACCAACTGCGGTATTCGCTCTCCTCCACCCTGCTGGCGACCACTTCCACGTCCACGGTCGGCCACGTCTCCATGACTGCCCGCTTACGGATGCCGCGCCAGGTCAGCGCCAGGCCGAAAAGCGCGCCCAGAAAAACAGGCACGAACAACATCAGCAGGCTGAAATGCAGCAGGGAATCGGCAAAACTCACGCTGTCTCCTTGGAGCCGGACCGATCATGGCGCGCCATGATCCGGAGCCGGGCCGGGTGCTGCCCGGCCAGGGCCTTGCGCTTCAGGTACACTGGAAACGTGTCGGAATGGAAGGCCTTTTTCATCCGCGTGGCCCCGGGTGCACCTGTTGCCGCCCGTTTCCGGGCTACCAGCGCTCCAGGCCCACGTGCAGCCGGAAAGCGCGCACCGTGTTCTGAAGCAGCATGGCGATGGTCATGGGGCCGACGCCGCCCGGAACCGGAGTCAGGGCTGCGGCCTTGTCCTTGACCGAATCGAAGTCCACGTCGCCCACCAGCCCCTGGTCCGTGCGGTTGATGCCCACGTCCACGACCACGGTGCCTTCGCGCACCATGTCGCCGGTGATCAGCCGGGGCACGCCCACGGCCGCAAAGATGAAGTCCGCTTCCAGGCATTCCTTTTTCAGGTCCGGGGTGCGCGAGTGGCAGAGCGTGACCGTGGCGTTGGCGCAGGGACCGCACTGGCCGAGCAGCAGCGCCAGGGGCTTGCCAACGATGTTGGAGCGGCCCACGACCACGGCCTTTTTGCAGGCCGGGCTGAGCCCATAGCGGGCCAGCAGTTCGAGCACGCCCGCAGGAGTGCAGGAACGGAAGCCGGGCAGCCCCAGAGTCAGCTTGCCCACGTTCACGGGATGGAACCCGTCCACGTCCTTGTTCGGGTCGATAAGCTCCAGACAGTGCTGGGAATCGAGCCCCTCGGGCAAAGGCAACTGCAAAAGGATGCCATCGATAGTGGCGTCGCGGTTGAGGTCCTGGATCAGGCCCTCCAGCTCCAGTTGCGACGTTTCCTCGGAAAGATGAAAAGGCTTGGACAAGATGCCCGCTTCGGCGCAGGCGCGTTCCTTGTTGCGCACGTAGACCTGGGAGGCGGGGTCGCCGCCCACCAGGATCACGGCCAGGCCCGGGGCGCGGCCATACGAGGCCTTGAGTTTTTCGATCTCCAGCTTCAACTCGGCGCGCATGTCCGCCGCGGTCTTTTTTCCGTCAAGAAGGATCATGGTCTCTCCCTTGAGAGATGGGAATGGCGGGAGGGCCGCATGTGGCGCGCCCGCCCCGTAAAAACCGAGCCGGGGGAGACCCGCGCAAGCGAATCCCCCCCGGTATGCCTCAGCAACGGCTATTCGTCGCCGAACCAGGAATCGGCCAGAATCGGGCCGTAATAAATACCGTCTTCCTCCAGCTCCTCTTCGATGCGCAGGAGCTGGTTGTACTTGGCCAGCCTGTCCGAGCGGCAGAGCGAGCCGGTCTTGATCTGGCCCGCGTTCACGCCCACGGCCAGATCCGCGATAAAGGTGTCTTCGGTCTCGCCGGAACGGTGGGAGATCACCGTGGTGTATCCGGCCTGCTTGGCCAGCTCGATGGTGTCCAGGGTCTCGGTCAGGGTGCCGATCTGGTTGAGCTTGATCAGGATGGAGTTGGCCACGGCCCGATCAATGCCCTCGGCCAGAATGTCCGGGTTGGTCACGAAGATGTCGTCGCCAACAAGCTGGAGACGTTCGCCCAGACGGCCAGTGTGCCGCTCCCAGCCTTCCCAGTCGCCCTCGGCCAAGCCGTCCTCAATGGACACCAGGGGGAAACGGTCGGCCAGATCTGCGTAAAACTCGGTCAGTTCGTTGGAATCCAGCTTCAGCTTTTCGCCTGCAAGCACGTACTTGCCGTCCTTGTAGAACTCGCTGGCCGCGGCGTCGATGGCCAGGGCGATCTCGGAACCTGGATTGTAGCCCGCTGCCTCGATGGCACGGGTGATGTACTCGAAGGCCTCGGCATGGGACTTGAGGTTCGGCGCGAAGCCGCCTTCGTCGCCCACGCTGGTGACGTGTCCATCCTTGGCCAGGATCGTCTTCAGGGTGTGGAAGGTTTCCGCGCCCATGCGCAAGGCGTCGGCAAAGGTCTCCGCGCCCAGGGGCATGATCATGAATTCCTGGATGTCCAGGTTGTTGGGCGCGTGCTGGCCGCCGTTGATGATGTTCATCAGCGGCACGGGCAGCAGCTTGGCGTTCACCCCGCCCAGGTACTGGTACAGGGGCAGGCCCAGGAACTGGGCCGCGGCGCGGGCATTGGCCATGGACACGCCCAAAATGGCGTTGGCCCCCAGGCGCGACTTGTTCTCGGTGCCGTCGAACTCGATCATCTCGTTGTCCAGGGTCACCTGGCGCAGGCCGTCCAGACCCACAACGATGCTGGAAAGCTCTTCCTGGATATTCTGCACGGCCTTGGTCACGCCCTTTCCGCCGTAGCGTTTCTTGTCGCCGTCACGCAATTCCAGCGCCTCGCGCGTACCCGTGGACGCTCCGGAAGGAACGGCCGCCCGGCCCGAAATGCCCGATTCGTAGACGACCTCGACCTCGACGGTGGGATTGCCACGCGAATCAAGGATTTCCCTGGCCCATACTGCGGCGATAATACTCATGCTCTACTCCTTTGAAAAAGGGGTGACGTTGTTGTGTTCTGCATGGTCAAGATAGCGCATTTTCCACGCCGCCTCAAACCGTTGAGAGGTCCATGCGTTCATTTTCCGCCCGCGTCAAGTCCGGGAACCCGCTCCGCAGGCCGTTGCGGAACATGATCCGGTCCGTTCCGCGATCAAAATAACATTGTCGCGAAAATAATACCTGAAAATATTCACTTCGCCCGGCAAAACTCCAGCCAGGCCAGCCGGAGCCCCTCCATGACCAGATCGCCCCGCACCTCGTGAATGGCCGTGCAGACCTGCGCGATGATCCCGGCATAACCGCCCGTGGCCACCACCAGGGCCGTGCCGCCCAGTTCCCGCTCCAGCCGGGGCACCAAGCCTTCGACCATGGACGCGAAACCAAAGACCACGCCCTGGTTCAGGCTGTCCATGGTGCTGCGTCCCACGTGCAGGCCCGAGGCGTCCACTTCCAGGCTGGGACGCGGCAGCTTGGCCGTATCCTCGGTAAAGGAACGGATCGAGGAGCGCACGCCCGGGCAAATCAGGCCGCCCAGGTAAGCGTTTTCGCTCACGCAGTCAAAGGTCGTGGCCGTGCCGAAATCGAGCACGATAAGACGCTTTGCGCCATAGCTGCGGCGCGCGGCAAAGGCCACCGTAAGCCTGTCCGCGCCCACTTCCTCGGGCCGGGCATAACGGTTCTCGATGTCCAGGGAGATATCGCCGGGCACCAAGTGACAGGAGAGGTCCAGGCTGTGGGCCAGTTCGCGCAGTGCTGTTTCGCGCCCGGGAACCACCGACGCGGCCACAAGCGCCCGTGGTTCGTCGGCCTTGGCATGGGCCAGGGCGTTCAGGGCAGCCTGTTTCCATTGGCCGGGCTCGGCTGTCGCGGCCACGTGCGCCGGTCCGAGTCCGTCCGGGCCGCCCAGGCAGAATTTCAGGCTGGTGTTGCCCATGTCCGCCAATACTGCCGTCAAAGTCATGTACGCTCCTCCCTACAGGTGGAAAGGTACCTGCATTCCCGAAAATGACAAGAAGGCGGAGTGAAAAAATATCACTTTCATATTACTATCTTGACAGAGATTGTTGCCAGGGCATCACTCCTGGGATATGCAATCGGCAATCGACAACCCCAAAGGGAGAAGAGGCAATGGACCCGAGCACCCTGATTCCCGTGGCCGACCCCATACCCGTGGCCGGGGCATGGTTCAGCGTTTTACTTATCGCCACCTTCGTGGCCCACATCCTGTTCATGAACGTGGCCGTGGGCTCGGCCGTCATCGCTCTGGCAGGCCATTTCCGCCCGGGCGGGGATGGGCTTTCCCGGCCCCTCTCCAAACAAATGCCCACGGTTCTGGCTCTGACCATCAACATGGGCGTGGCCCCGCTGCTCTTTCTGCAGGTCATCTACGGCCAGTTCGACTACACCAGCACGGTACTCATGGCCGGGTACTGGCTGTCCATCATCCTGCTTCTGCTTGTGGCCTATTACGGCCTGTACATCTATGATTTCAAATATGACGCCCTGGGCAGCGCCAAAAAACTCATGCTCTTTGTGTCTCTGGCCATCATGCTCTGGATCGGATTCATGTTCGCCAACAACGTGACCCTGATGCTGCGGCCCGAAAAATGGCTGGACTACTTCCCGAACCGGGGCACGGGCTTCCTGAACCTGGACGATCCGGCCATCTATCCTCGCTACCTGCATTTCATGGTCGCATCCCTGGCTGTGGGCGGACTGTACACGGCCCTGCTCGGCCACTTCAAAAACGACCGGCAGCGCGTCGAGACCGGCATGAACTGGTTCACCCGCGCCACCATGGTCAATCTGGCCGTGGGCGTCTGGTTCCTGATGGCCCTGCCCCAGCCCGCGCTGCTCAAATTCATGGGCGGCGACATGCTCGCCAGCATCGTGCTGCTGGCCGGACTGGCCACTGCCGTGCTCCTCGTCGTGACGGGCCTGCGCAAACAGCCTGTCCAGGCCGCGATCTGGACCGTGCTCACCGTGATCCTCATGGCCGTGACCCGCCACAACCTGCGCGTCTTCTACCTTGAGCCCTGGTTCAAGGTGGAGGACCTGCCCGTGACCGGACAATACGGCCCGCTGCTGCTCTTCCTCTTCTTCCTGGCCGTGGGCCTGCCCTGCGTGGCCTGGATGATCCGCATTTATCTCAAAGGCTCGGCCACGGAAGGAGGCGCGTAATGGAATATCCCATCTGGCAACTCACGACCCTGGGCGGCGGTTTCTGGATTGCCTTCATCGCCACCATCCACGTTTTCGTGGCCCAGTTCGCGGTGGGCGGCGGCCTGTTCCTGGTGCTCACCGAGCACTATGCTTACAAGAAAAATTCTCCGGCCATCCTGGAATACGTCAAGAAGCACTCCAAGTTCTTCCTGCTGCTGACTATGGTCTTCGGCGGCGTCACGGGCGTGGGCATCTGGTTCACCATCGCCCTGCTCTCGCCCCAGGCCACCATCACCCTGATTCACAGCTTCGTGTTCGGCTGGGCTTCGGAGTGGGTCTGCTTCCTGGGCGAGATCGTGGCCCTGCTGGTCTACTTCTACGGCTGGAAACGACTGACCCGCAGCCAACACCTGGCCGTGGGCTGGCTCTATTTCATCTTCGCCTGGCTCTCCCTGTTTCTGGTCAACGGCATCATCGCCTTCATGCTCACTCCGGGCGAATGGCTGAACACCAAGGACTTCTGGGACGGGTTCTTCAACCCGAGCTTCCTGTCCTCGCTCTTCTTCCGCTCCTTCCTGTGCTTCATGCTCGCGGGCCTGTTCGGATTCGTCACGGCCACGCGCATCGCCGATCCCGAGGCCCGCAAGACCATGGTGCGCACCTGCGCCCTCTGGACCCTGGCCCCGTTCGCGCTCTTCCTGCTCTGCGGCTGGTGGTATGTGGCGGCCCTGCCCGAACCGCAATATTCCATGGTCGTGGCCAAATCGCACCGCGTGGTCGGCTTTTTCCGGTACTTCTGGATCTTCGCCCCGCTGGTGGTCCTCGGCGGTCTGCTCATGGCCGTGCGCATGCCGCGCTCCGTGGGTTTTCCTCTGGCCTTCCTGATCCTGGCCCTGGGCCTGGGCCTGTCCGGCTCCTTCGAGTTCATCCGCGAGTCGGGACGCAAGCCCTTCCTGATCTACGCCCATATCTATTCCAACTCGGTGCTCACGGCGGAAGCCGCGGACATCAACGAACAGGGCGCCCTGAAACGCGCCAAGTGGGTGCCGGACAGCCTGGACCCGGCAGGCGACGCCCTGGAAGCGGGGCAATGGCTCTACCAGCTCCAGTGCGCCAACTGCCACTCCATTGACGGCCCCCTGAACGACATCCTGCCGCGCACGGCCAAGTTCACGCTCACGGGCATGGACGCCATGCTCGACGGCCTGGGCAAGGTCAACCGCTACATGCCGCCCTTCGTGGGCACGGTGGAGGAGCGCATGGCCTTGGCCGCGTATATCGTGGAAGGGCTGCACGGCAAGACCGACACGGGGAACGTGGCCTTTGACGGCAACGACCTGCCCGTGGACGTGGCCGCATTCAACCCGGCCCCGCCCGAACAAGGCGGCGACGAGTACATGATCGTGACCTGGAACAACCTGGGCATGCACTGCATCTCGGACTCGGACCGCAACTGGATTCTGCTGCCCCCGGCCAACGACCTCTACGCCCAACTGGTCCAGCGCGGCGATCCGCCCAGCGTGATCACCTCGGGCGTGACCCTGAGCTACAAGGTTGAACCCGGCTTCGAGAATCCCTCGGCCCATTCCGAATTCTGGAAGTTCGCGCACATCATCTTCGGCCTGGACAAGCCCCTGCCCGAAAACATCGGCTTGGCCGGAAAGGGCCTGAGCGGTGAAATGGATCTCCAGGAGGCCGAAGGCTGGTTCGAGGCCAAGCTCATTCCCGTGGTGCCGTATCCCGATTCGGGCGGGTACATGCCCTTCCCGCTCTTCACCATCGAAGCGCGCGACGCGGACGGCAAGCTCCTGGCCTCCACCCAGGTGGTGGCGCCCACGGCCACGGAAATGGGCTGTAAGAACTGCCACGGCGGCCCCTGGAAGGTGGATAACCTCGCGGGCATCTCCAACGAGACCGGCCGCGACGTGCTCACCGTCCACGACCGCATGAACGGAACAGACCTCGCGGCGCGGGCCGAGGCGGGCAAGCCCGTACTCTGCCAGAGCTGCCACCCGGACCCGGTGCTCGGCGCCAAGGGCAACCCCGAACTGCTCAACCTGCCCGCGGCCCTGCACGGCCTGCATGCCCAATACCTCTCGGACCGGGGCTCGGAATCCTGCGCCTACTGCCACCCGAACCGGCCCGACGGACCGACCCGCTGCCTGCGCGGCCGCCATGCGGACATGGTGGGCTGCGTGGACTGCCACGGCACCCTGGAAGACCATGCCCTGTCACTGCTCAAGGCCGAGGAAGGCAAGAAGGGCCGCGACATGCTCATGGCCAACCTGAAGCCGCGCATGGTCGAGAGCGTGGATGCCATCAACGGCCGCACGCCCTGGCTCGGTGAACCCGACTGCCTGAACTGCCACCAGGGCTTCGCCAATCCCGGCCTGGACGCCTTCAACACCTGGACCGAGGGCGGCGAAGCGCTCTACCGCAACCGTCACGACGACATGGGAGCCATTGCCTGCGCAGGCTGCCACAACAGCCCGCACGCCGTGTACCCGGCCAGCAACATCTACGGCCAGGACCGCGACAACATCCCGCCGCTGCAATACCAGGGCGAGGCAGGGACCATGGGCACGGGCGGCGGCTGCATCTGCCACAGCGTCACGCCGGACTTCTCGGCCCACCACGAGAACCAACTGCGATAGACCGCCGCAACCAACAGCAGCACAACAACAAGGGGACCGCAAGGTCCCCTTGCTCTTACTTCGGCCACGGATGAGGAAAACGCGGCACAACAGAAAAGACAGCGCCCGGAAGCATTTCGCTGTCCGTTTTTTCGTTGATGTTTCTTCCTATGACTGGCATGAAGTCGGCCTCTGCCCGTTTTGAGCTGCAGCGACATCCATTGGTCCGATTTCATTCCAATTCTTCGCTGTGCAGGTCAGAACGTGACGGATGGTCGTCGTTTCGCGGCCTGTATGCCGCGACGCCATATTCCCAAATACCAATCTTGAAGGAAGTTCACGTGCCCGGGAAACATCTTATTTTCATCGTTTGTTGCCTGCTTGCGCTTTTGAGCGGTTGTGCCGGAACCCTGCCCGTCAACTCGTATGAGCCGCAAAACATCACCCGATGCGAAGGCAAGGCCCTTGTGGGCAATTTCTCCTACGCCCCCTTTGACAAGGGTATCGTCAGCCGTCCCAACAAAATCCACAACACCGCATTGGGTTCCATCTACATCAGCGTCGATGTGGCCGACTTCGTGAAACGCGCCACGGCTCTGGAGCTGGAAAAGACCGGCATCGCCCTGTCCGAGGACGCTCCCTACATGGTCGAAGGCAACATTGAGGAATTCGACATCGACGATCTCGGTTACAGCGTGGACTGGACCTACGCGATCACTTACGCGATCAGAGACAGGAGCACCAATCAGGTGGCTTTCCAAAAAACCTTCCGGCCTGCGCCTCTCCATTCCGGCAAATTCGGACGCCCTTCGGATTTTTCCTCGACCCTGAGCGAAATCATCCTTTCCGGATACAATCTGTTCATCCAGGACAAGGGCGCGACCGAGCTGCTGAAAAACGCTGCCGAATAGGGAGTGGCTCCCTTCCGGGCTTTGATGCCCAGAGCAACCAGCCATGAAAAAAGGCCGGTACGGAACGCATCCGCACCGGCCTTAAGCATTTACTCTTCCCGGCGGGGCGCTATTGGGCGTCCAGCACCTCGACCACTGCCGAACCGAATTTCTTGGCGGCCTTGGGGCCGTTGGCCGTGACCAGCTTGCCGTCCACGACCACGCTGGAATTCTTGTAGTTGCAGCCGTTCTCCTTGAGAATGCGCGGCCCGGACCAGGCGTCGGCCACGGTGGCCTCGCGCCCGTCAAGCACTCCGGCCTTGGCCAGGGCGACAGGGGAATAGCAGATCGCGCCCAGCACCTTGCCCTGTTCCATGGCGTCGCGGGCAATGCGATGCGCCTCGGGACGATCCACCAGGGTCTGCGAGCCCTTGCCGCCGATAAAGACCACGGCGTCGTAGTCGGCCACGTTCACGTCGGCCAGGGTCAAATCCACATCCACCATCCGGCCCGCCTGGCCCTTGGCACGGCCCATCTGGGCAGCGGCCACGGACACGACAATACCCGCGTCGTCCAGTTTGGCCCGGGTGTACTTGTACTCGTTGTCTTCAAACCCGTCGAAAGTGACGACCATCACGGCCTTTTTCCCTTCGGTTCCGGCAAAGCCGGGCAAGACGGAGACGAGACAGAGCAGGGATACGAACAGACAGGACATCATACGTTTCATGGCGAAAGCCTCCTTGCGCCGGTGCGCGACAACGGCACACCTGTTTGTTTTCCAGGTAGTTATCAGCCCACGAGCAACATCTCAAGCCCCTGAAGCCAATACAGGGCCTTTCATACCGTTCTGTTTTTGCGTATCCTCAACCTCACAACACAACCGAGAGGAGACGATAGGCTCATGAGCATCTTGTCAACGCAGGTCAGCGGCTACATGGAACGCTCGTCCTGGATACGGAAAATGTTCGAGACCGGCGCGGAACTCAAGAAACAGCACGGCGAAAACGCGGTCTGCGACTTCAGCCTGGGCAACCCGGACCTGGCCCCCCCGCCGGTCATGGCCAAGACCCTTCACGATCTGGCCGAGGCCGCAAACGCGCCCATGGCTTTCGGCTACATGCCCAATGCGGGCTATCCCTTTGCCCGCGAGGCCCTGGCCGCCCATCTCTGCAAGGAACAGGGCACGACCGTGACCGCTGATGATCTGATCATCACCTGCGGCGCAGCCGGCGCCATCAACGCCTTTTACCGCGCCGTGCTCGATCCGGGCGACGAAGTGCTCTGCTTTGCACCGTACTTCGTGGAATACGGCTTCTATGCCGAAAACCACGGAGGCACCCTGCGCGCCGTGCCCTCCCATCCCGACGATTTCTCTCCGGACCTGGAAGCCCTGGACGCGGCCATCACGGACAAGACCCGCGTGCTGCTCGTGAACTCGCCCAACAACCCCACAGGCGCGGTCTACACCAGGGAGCAGATGCAGGCCCTGGCCGAACTGCTGACCCGGCGTTCCCAGGGACGGAAGCGGCCCATCTTCCTGCTGCTGGACGAACCCTACCGCTTCCTGACTTATGACGGCGTGGAAGTGCCCTCGGCCATGGACCTTTACCCCCACACCGTGCTGTGCAGCTCCTTTTCCAAGAATCTGGCCCTGGCAGGCGAACGCGTGGGCTACGCCCTGATCAACCCGGCCATGCCCGGCAAGCGCGAACTGCTCAACGGACTGGTGCTGGCCAACCGCATCCTGGGCTTCGTCAATGCCCCGGCCATCGGCCAGAAGCTCATGGCCAGCGCCCTGGGCAGCGAGGTGGACGTTTCCATCTACGCGGCCCGCCGCGGCGCCATGGCCAAGGTACTGGACAATGCCGGGGTGGAATATTGCATGCCCAAGGGCGCATTCTATTTCTTCCCCAAGGCTCCGGGCGGCGATGACCTGGCCTTCAGCGCGGCGCTCCAGGAGGAATTGATCCTGGCCGTGCCGGGACGGGGCTTCGGCACTCCCGGCTATGTGCGTCTGGCCTTCTGCTGCGACATCGCCATCATCGAACGCAGCGCCGAAGGATTCCGCCGGGCAGTGGCCAAACTCGCCTAAGACATCGCATTCGCAAAACAAAAGGCGGCACGGGACATGCCCTGGCCGCCTTTTTCCTTGCCCAAACGACAGCCCCGCAACCTGTTACGGTCGCGGGGCTGGTATGATTATGACGCAGCCGGGCTTCAGACGGCTGCATTCCCTTGCAGGATTAACGAAGCTGGGTCAGCAGGGCAAAAAGCGCCACGGACGCCGAGACCCAGAACAGGGTCTTCAATGCTCCGGCCCAACGGGCCTGGGACAGACGGCTTGCGGCGCGCTGGCTCTGCCAAATGGGAGCCGACCCTTCCGGGGTGACGAGATAGCGGACCATTTCCATGATCGTTTCCTCCGGTCTTTCGCGGCAGATGCCGCGTTGTTCTCTTGCGCCAGAAATGCGTCAGCCGTGAAATAAAATCCAATCACTTTTTTCCACGTTGCATGTTCACGTTTCGTTATTGAACGCTTCCGCAAAACAACGTACAGAAAAGAAGTCATGGAACTATACCAGCTTCGCACCTTTGTGGCCGTAGCCGAAGAAAAGCACCTCACCCGTGCGGCCGAACGCCTGTTCGTGAGCCAGCCCGCCTTGAGCGCCCACATCAAGGCCCTGGAAAAGGAACTGTCCGTCAAGCTCTTCCTCCGGACGGCCAAGGGCATGGAACTGACCCGCGAAGGCGAGGCGCTCAAGTCCAAGGCCGACCGGGTCCTGGCTGCGGCGCGCGAGTTCATGTATCTGGCGCGGGCCATGGGCGACGAGCTGGTCGGCAACTTCAAGCTCGGCCTGAACACGGATGTGGATTTCCTGCGGCTCAACGGACTGCTGACCTGCATGATGGCCAAGCACCCCCGCGTGGCCGTGACCCTGCTGCATTCCACGTCGGCGCGCATCGGCGATCAGGTGGCCACGGGCAACTGGGACGCGGGCTTCGTGTTCACTCCGCCGCGCCACCACGAGTTGGCCACCATGCCCCTGTTCACGTTCAGGGTGCATGTGGCCGGTCATCCAAAGTTCAAGGAAAAACTGGAAAAAGCGGAGTGGCAGGATCTGGCCGGGCTGCCCTGGATATGGACCACATCCAACTGCCCCTACCACCGACTCATGCGCGAGATGTTCGACCGCCAGAACATGGCGCCCAGCCAGGTCATCGAAGCGGACAGCGAGGCGCTGGTGCGTTCCCTGTTCACTGCGGGCCAGGGCTTGGCCCTGTTGCGCGAGGACGAGATCGACACCCTGGCCAAACAGGACGCGGTGGCGGTGTGGCCCGTGGAGTCCTATGAGGTTCAGGCCTATTTCGTGTATCTGCTGGCGCGGGAAAAGGACCCGATGATCCGGGCCGTACGCCAGTGCGTGGCAGATTTATGGGAAGGAACCGGACTGGGACTGGCGCCGCCTGTCAGCGAAGCGCCCCCAGCCCCAGAGTGACGCACACGGACATTCCCAACCAGAACACGGCCTTGCAACTGCCCGCAATGCGCCGGGCCCGTGGGCCCATGCCCCGCAGCAACTGACGGGCCAGATCGCGTTCCGAGGCCTCGGGTCCTACCAAATACAATCCCAGATCTCTCAATTCTCTGACGTTCATGGGCTGCCTCCTCCTTTTTGGGAGATTGAAGGCATCCTACGCCTATTTCCAGCCCGCAATCCAATCGCATTGTCTGAAGCCTCCTTTCAGAAAACCTGAATGTACTTTTCCCGTCTTTGCCCGTAAGATTCGGGCCGTGGAATTTCATCACCTTCGCACGTTCGTGGCCGTGGCCGAAGAAGGCCGCCTGGGCTCGGCCTCGGAACGGCTCCATCTCAGCCAGCCTTCCGTCAGCGCCCACGTCAAGGCTCTGGAGGAAGAACTGGGCGTTCCGCTTTTCCGGCGCACGTCCAAGGGCATGCTGCTCACATCGGAAGGGCGGGAATTGCTGGAGCACGCCCACAGGATATTGACCGCGGCCGGCGATCTGGTCGTGCGCGCCAAAATCCTGCGCCAGGAAGTGCGCGGCACGTTGCGCCTGGGCCTGAACACCGACTCCATCTTTCTCCGCGTGATGCAACTGGCCGCATTGCTTGGCGAACGCCATCCCAACGTGGAACTGAAGCTGTTGCAAAGCGTGTCCGGCCGCATCGCCGACGATCTGCGCAACGGCAACATGGACGCCGGATTCGTGTTCCGCGAAAACGAGCCCGAGGACTTTCCCTTTTTGCTGCTGCGGCCCCTCAAGCTCTTCATCATGGGCCCCATTGCCTGGGAGGAACGCATCCGGCACGCGGACTGGAAAGCTATTTCCGAAATGCCCTGGATCTGGACCCCGCCCCATTGCCCTTGCTATCTCCAGGGAGAAAAACTCTTTGCCGCCAAGGGGTTGAGACTTTGCAAGGGCATCGAAGCCGACCACGAAAGCGTGGTCAACGGCCTCATCGTCGCGGGCAAGGGCATTTCCCTGGTACGCGAAGACGAGGCCGAGGCAGCGGAAAAAGCGGGCACCATGGTCCGCTGGCCCGGCCTGAGCCTCTCCCTTGGGGCGTATCTTGTCCTGCCCACAGGCAGAGAGGCCGACCCCCTGATCCTGGCTCTGCGTTCCGCCGTGGCCGAGGTCTGGGGACTGAGCCAGGACGAGACCCGGGCCTGAGCTCCTGCCGCGTCCGCCTTGCCTTCCCGCAGGGTTTCCCTTACACCTTGGGCAAAGAACGCCAGGGAGAAGACGCATCATGAAAATTCTTGTAGTCGGCTCAGGCGGACGCGAACACGCGCTCTGCTGGAAGCTGCGGCAAAGTCCCCGAGTCACCCAGATATATGCAGCGCCGGGCAACGGCGGCACGGCCCAGGAAGGCGTCAACATACCCATTGCCGACGACGACATTCCGGGCATCATCGCCTTTGCCAAGGAAAAAAGCATTGATCTCGTGGTAGCCGGCCCCGAGCTGCCCCTGGTGCTCGGCCTTTCCGACGCCCTGGCCCGCGAGGGCATCCTTTGTTTCGGTCCCAACGCCTATGCCGCCAACCTGGAAGGCTCCAAAGCCTTTTCCAAGATCGTCATGCGCGATGCAGGCGTGCCCACCGCGCCCTTCCATATCTTCGACGAATACGCCCTGGCGCGTGAATTCGTGCTGGAAAAAGGCGCGCCCCTGGTGATCAAGGCCGACGGCCTTGCCGCAGGCAAAGGCGTGGTCGTGGCCAAGAACCTTCCCGAGGCTCTTGAGGCTCTGGACGAGATGATGAACAAGAAGGTGTTCGGCTCTGCCGGAGACCGCGTGGTCGTGGAAGAAACCCTGGTGGGCGAGGAGTGCTCGTTTTTGGCCTTCTGCGACGGCGAGAACTATGCCGTGCTGCCCTCTTCCCAGGACCACAAGGCCGTGGGCGAAGGCGACACCGGCCCCAACACCGGAGGCATGGGCGCCTACAGCCCCGCGCCCATTCTCCAGCCCGAGAAATACGAAGCCATGGCCGAACTGGTCATCCGGCCCATCCTGCGGCACATGGCCGACCAGGGCCAGCCTTACAAGGGCGTGCTCTACGCCGGACTGATGTTCACGGAAAACGGGGTCATGGTCCTGGAATACAACGTGCGTTTCGGCGATCCCGAATGCCAGCCTCTGCTCATGCGCCTGGACGGCGACCTGCTGGAGATCATGCTGGCCTGTATCCATGGCGAACTGGACAAAATCGAGGTCAAGGCCCGGCCCGAAACCGCCATGGGCGTGGTCATGGCCGCCGAAGGCTATCCCAGGAGCTATCCCAAGGGCATGGAGATCACCGGCATTACCGAAGCCGAGCAGGCTCAGGACGTCAAGGTGTTCCAGGCCGGCACCAAGGCCGACGGCAAGCGGATCGTGACCTCGGGCGGCCGGGTGCTCTGCGTGACCGCCCTCGGGGAAGATCTGGCCGACGCCAAGAAACGGGCGTATCAGGCTCTGGACAAGGTCCACTTCGAAAAAAGCTACCATCGCCGGGACATCGGCGACAAAGGCCTGAAAAGAACCGCATAGGGAGACAGGAATATGATCAAGGTCGCCATATTCATGGGCAGTATTTCCGACAAGGAAACCATGCAGCCCTGCGCTGAAGTGCTCGACACCCTGGGGGTGAGCTACCGCTTCACCGTGACCTCGGCCCACCGCACCCCGGAACGCACGGCCCGACTCGTTTCCGAACTGGAAGAAGGCGGTTGCCAGATTTTCATCTGCGGCGCGGGCCTTGCCGCGCATCTGGCCGGAGCCGTGGCCGCCAAGACCACGCGCCCGGTCCTGGGCGTGCCCCTGACCGCCTCCCCCCTGGGCGGCATGGATGCCCTGCTGGCCACGGTGCAAATGCCTCCGGGATTCCCGGTGGGCACCCTGGCCCTGGACAAGGTCGGCGCGCGCAACGCGGCCTGGCTGGCCGCACAGATTCTGGCCCTGCACGACCCGGAACTGGCCTCACGCATCAAGGCCAAGCGTCAGGGCTTCATCGAAGCTGTGGAACAGGCCGCCGCCGAACTGGAGGGTTGAAATGCTTGTCGACAAACGCGGTCGCAAAATCAGCTACCTGCGTCTCTCCGTTACGGACCGCTGCAACCTGCGCTGCCAATACTGTACGGGCGGCATCAAGAACTTCATCCGCCACGAGGATGTGCTCCGCTACGAAGAAATGCGCAACCTTATCCACGCCGCCACGGAACTGGGCGTGGCCAAGGTCCGGCTTACCGGCGGCGAACCTTTCGTGCGCCGGGGTTTCTGCGAATTCGTAACCGACGTCCTGGCGGAAAATCCGGGCCTTGACCTGCGCATTACCACCAACGGCACGCTTCTGGCCGGGAAACTGGAACCGCTCCGCAAGGCCGGGCTCAAGCGCCTGAACATTTCGCTGGACAGCCTCCAGCGCGAACGCTTCGCCCGGATCACCGGACACGACCTCTTTCCCGAGGTCCACGCCGCCATCATGCAGGCATTGGAACTGGACTACCAGGTCAAGATCAACGCGGTGGGCATGCGCGGAGTGAATGACGACGAACTGGAAGCGTTTCTGAACCTCGCCTACGAGCACCCCATCGACGTGCGCTACATCGAATTCATGCCCATGGGCGGCTGCGGCCGCTGGGGCGAGGACGCGGTCTGGCCTTCCGAGAAGATACTTGAGCGCGCCAGGGAAATTACCCCCCTGGAGGAGTCGGTCGATACCGAAATCACGCGCGGCCCGGCCCGCCTCTTTCGCATCGTGGGCGGCAAGGGGCGGCTGGGGCTCATCTCTCCCTTGTCCGGCCACATTTGCGCCAACTGCAACCGCTTGCGCGTCACCTCGGATGGGCGGCTGCGCACCTGCCTGTTCTCGGACCGGGAGTTCCGGTTGCGGCCGACCCTGCGGCACCCGCGCCTGGGACTCAAATACGCGACCGAAATCATGCGCCGGGCCACGCTGGACAAACCCCTGGGAGAAGAACTTCTGCGCGCCCGAATGAAGGATGAACTGGTCTGCGCCAAGGGCATGCTTTCCATCGGCGGTTGACAGTACTTCCCCGCTACAACAGCTCCCGTACATTGATTACGCTACGACGCTGCATGGCATCCGTCTTTTTTTGCGCCGTATATCCATCTGTTTAAAACAACGTCACAAGAGTCCGGCTACACCATCGCCCAAGGTGTCGCGCAAAACAATTTCGCGGACACGCGTACCGTGCAGGCATCCATCTTCTGCACATCCCCGTTTCAATGTTTGCACAAGTTATTATATCTTTTCTCTGATCATTTATGATTTGACGCGTGTATATTGGTTACGTTATCAACTCGACAAGTTGTTGAGTTGTTCAACTGCATCCAGGAGGACACATGGAAGATTATCTTCGTGAAGCGTTAGAGATCGTACGCGCCCAAGCAAGCGTCCGCACCATGACCGAGGAGGAAATCACCTCCATGGTTCAAAACCTTGCAAGCGGGATCAAAACCATCATCGAGGGCGGAGAAGTCGCCACGGAAAAGGCGGAACCGGCGACCGATCCCAAGAAGGCCATTCGGGAAAAAAGCATCATCTGTCTGGAATCCGGCAAAGCCTTCAAGGTGCTGACCAAGCGCCATCTGGCCAAATTCGGCCTGACCCCTGACGAGTACCGCGAGAAGTGGGGCTACGCCAAAAAGACCCCGCTGGTCTGCAAGAGCCTTCAGCGCGAACGGCGCAAGAAGATGAAGGACATGAAACTCTGGGAGCGGCGCATCAAAAAGTAACGCTCCCTCCGGCCCGCTGGCCGGAGTGGTCCCCCACCGCGCCGGAGCAGAACGGGCGGGATGGTCTCGGCCTCCCGCCTTTTTTGACGCATTTTATTCCGTTATCTCGATCGCCAACTTGACGTGGTCCCGGCGGGCCGCAAGCACACGCCACTGCCGGCGGCAGCAGCATGCATAATGGTGCAGAGCCTCGAACTCCTCGAAGCGCACCGTGCCTTTGAACTCGTCAAAAAGAACCACCGTGCCCGGACGGATAAAGCGGTCCATGTTCATGAGCACATACAAGGTCGACGTGAACAGGTCGGCATCCATGTGCATGACCAGGCGGTTGCGCGGCGAAAACGTCTCCAGGAAACCCGGCAGGCTGTCCTGGAACCAGCCGATGACGAAATCCGCGCGCGCGTCGTCCACCTGGGGCACGCGGCCCTGGCGATCGAACGCGCCCTTGGGGTTGTTCTCCGTCCAGTCCTCGGGCAGTCCCTGGAAGCTGTCAAAGCCCCAGAAACGGGACTCGGCCTGATCGTTGAGCTTCAGCCAACTCCGAAAGCTTTCGCCGCCGTAGACCCCGAATTCCAGATAGTCGATGGGCGCATTCTGCAAAACGCGTTTGTTCACGTACTTGTAGAGCACCTCGCGCTCGGCATATTCGTAGTCGAACAACGGATAGCCTGTCTGGCGCTTGCCGATCTCGTCCAGATACAACCGGTTCAGATACTGGCTCTTCCATTCCGCAGTGCTGCCGTGCATGGCCAAATGGACCATGGATTTGATGACGGACTCTGCTGTCTGCATTGCTCTCGCTCCTTGAGGGTGACGCTGAATTGACGCCCGAAGACGTCCGCCGCGAACCTAGCAACAACCATGCCCGGAAGATTGGGCATAAAAAACGGCCCGCAGGTTCTTCCTGCGGGCCGTCGCCGAGAGGGGGCTGTGAGGTTTCCGTCCCTTAAGCCAACGCCTGTTCCGGCTGGATGCTGTCCAGACCAAAGGCTTCGCCAACGGCCGGACAGGTCAGCTTCTTTTGGTAGGTGTTCAGACCGAGAGCCAGTCCAGCGTCCTGGCGCAGAGCATCCATTCCCTTGGCCGCAAGCCGCAGGGCATAGGGCAGGGTCTGGTTGACCAGGGCAAAAGTCGATGTACGGGGCACGGCGCCGGGCATGTTGGCCACGCCGTAGTGGACCACGCCCTCGACCACGTAGGTGGGCGCGTCATGAGTGGTGGCATGGATGGTTTCCACGCAACCGCCCTGGTCCACGGCCACGTCCACGATGACCGAGCCTTCCTTCATGGTGGCGAGCATATCGCGGGTCACCAGATGCGGCGCCTTGGCGCCGGGGATGAGCACGGAACCGACCACCAGGTCGGCCTGTTGCACGACCTTGCGGATATTGGGCTCATTGGAGCTCATGGTCACGATGCGGCCCTGATAAATATCGTCGAGATACTGCAGGCGGGCATGATTCACGTCCACGACGGTGACGCGCGCGCCCATGCCCACGGCGATGCGGGTGGCATTGGCGCCGACAACGCCGCCGCCCAGCACCACGACCATGCCGGGGTTGACGCCGGGCACGCCGCCCAGCAGCACGCCGCGACCGCCCTGGGCCTTTTCAAGAAAATGCGCGCCGACCTGGGTGGCCATGCGTCCGGCCACTTCGCTCATGGGGGTGAGCAGGGGCAGGGAGCCGTCCCGGCCCTTGACGGTCTCGTAGGCCACGGAAGTGGTTCCCGCGTCCAGCAGGGCGTGCGTCAGGGATTCAGCCGCGGCAAGGTGCAGATAGGTAAAAAGCAGCAGGTCGCTGCGCAAATATTGAAATTCGGAATCCAGGGGCTCCTTGACCTTGATGACCATTTCCGCGCCCCAGGCATCAGCCGCGGAGACGAGTTTGGCCCCGGCCGCGACGTATTCCTCATCGCTGCATCCGCTGCCCAGACCGGCTCCTGCTTCGACCAGGACCTTGTTTCCCTGGCGCACCAGGGTTTCGACCGCACCGGGGGTCATGGCCACCCGGTTCTCCATTTTCTTGATCTCTTTGGGGATGCCGATGATCATTACTCGCTCCTTTCTCCTTGTGCCAAGTCAACCCTGCCCGAGACGGCAAAAAGCCGCCGAAACTTTTCCGGCAGGTAGGTCCATTTGCGGCGCGCTTTCATGATCACGAAGGATTCGCTGGAAGCTATGCCACCCACACTGGATAAATCCTCGTCCAGGAAACGGTAGAGGTCGCCGATCTCCTCGGACAGAATGACCTCCACCAGAATATCGTAACGCCCCGTGACCACGGCGACCCAGCTGACGTTCTCCAATGCGGAGATCTGGTCCAGCTTTTCGCCGAGCTGCGAATGACTTTGGAGCGTCACGCCCACCAGGGCCACGGTCAGGCCGCCCATGCGATACGGGTCCACAACGCCGGCAATGCGCATCATGCCCGAGGATAACAGCCCCCGAAGCCGCGAGCGCACCGTGGGCGCGGTGATGCCTATCCGCTCGGCCACCCGGCCCGCAGGCATCTGGCCGTCCTCGGCAAACGCCGAGACGATCTTCAGGTCCAGCTGGTCAGGTCCGCGTTTCATTTTTCACCCATGGTTTTTTTGGAAACGAAAATTATTGACTTGATTTCTATCCGTAAGGAAAAAAGCGGTCAACATTTTTTTCTTTACTATATATCGGAAAGATTCCCCCCACGCTTCGCCCCCCAGAAAACCGGCCCGTATCCGGCCAGGAGAGGCCTCTCCCGGACAACACGCGCACCGACGCCCTTGTATCCGGGCATGTATTCGGTTACGAACAGTGAAGGCCTATCCAGGATCTGCAACGGAGTGCGCGTGACCCAGAAAAAGCTCCTTTCCGTGGCCGAAATTTCGCGGCAGCTCGATGTGCCCGAGTCCACGGTCCATTATTGGAAGAACCGCTTTGCCCAGTATCTTCCCAGCGTGGGGCAGAACCGCCAAAAACGGTTCCGGCCCGAAGCCGTCGAGGTTTTCGGCGAGATAGCCCACATGCTCAAGGAGGGCTACACTTCGCGCGACGTCATGGACCATCTGGCCTCCACCTGCGCCCTGACCCCCCAGACCGAACACTTTGCCGCGGCCGCCCAGGCGCAGCCTCCGTCCCTGAGCAGCGGCGCCGTCGAACAAACCGTGCAGATGGCCCAGGCCATCGGCCTGGAAATCGCCCGCTCCATCAGCGAGGGGCTCAAGGACGTCATTCCCGGACGCGCCGCCATCAACCAGACCGAGGAAGACATGCTCATGGTCCGCACCGAGCTGGACCGCACCTGCGCCCTGGTGGAGGGCCAGCACGAGGAACTCAACGAGCTGCGCACCGAAAACAAGCTGCTGCGGGACAAGCTCAGCGTCATGGAATCCGAGATGGTCCGCCTGCGCAAGGACCGGCGCGAGCTGGAGAAGTATCTTCTTGACAAGATACGGAAAGTGACTACCTGAACCGCAGCCGCGGGCACCCCTTCCCATTGCCGGGCCGCCCCGGCCCAATCACATCATCCCCGCGCCCGCCCGCCGGAGCGCAGTCATGCAAGGAGGCACCTCAATGGCATCCAAGGATACGTATGAATTCAAAGCCGAAATTCGGCAACTTTTGGACATCCTGGTCCACTCGCTTTACACCAACAAGGAAATCTTCCTGCGCGAGCTGGTATCCAACGCGTCCGACGCCCTGGACAAATTCCGCCACCACACCGGCCACACCGCCGAATCCGAACAAAACGGCCCGGACCTGGAAATCCGCATCCGCGCCGACAAGGACGCCAAGACCCTGGTGATCGAAGATACGGGCGTGGGCATGACCCGCGAGGAGATCGTCGAGAATATCGGCACCATCGCCCATTCCGGTTCCGCCACCTTCATGCGGGAGCTTGCCGAGGCCAAGGAAAAGAACGAAAACGCCGTGTCCGACCTCATCGGCCGCTTTGGCGTGGGCTTTTATTCCGTCTACATGGTCGCAAACGAGGTCCGGCTGACCACGCGCTCCCACGCGGGCGGCGAGGCCCTGACCTGGACCTCGGACGGCAAGGGCGCCTACGAGATCGACAATGCCGGGGACAACGCGCCCGAGCGCGGAACGCGCATCGAAATCCAGCTCAAGCCCGAACTGGCCGACCAGTTCACGGACGCGGACGCCCTCAAGCGGATCATCAAGAACCACTCCAATTTCATCCGCTACCCCATCTTCGTGGACGACGAACGCGTGAACACCGTGCCCGCGCTCTGGCGCGAGCCCAAGTTCCAGATCAAGCCCGAGCAGTACAACGAATTCTACACCTTCCTGACCTATGATCAGGCCGAGCCCATCAGCGTGGTACACCAGTCCGTGGACGCGCCCGTGCAGTTCAACGCGCTGCTCTTCATCCCGCCCACTGGCAACGGCTTCCTGCCCCTGGACCGGGAAAACTGGGGGCTGGACCTCTACGTGCGGCGCGTGCTCATCCAGCGCCAGAACAAGAACCTGCTGCCCGAATATCTCAGCTTCGTGAAAGGCGTGGTGGATACCGAAGACCTGCCTCTGAACATCTCCCGCGAAACGCTCCAGGACAACCTGCTGCTCGGCAAGATCAAGAGCACCCTGACCAAGCAGATTCTTGGCGATCTTGAAAAAATGGCCCAGGACGACGAGGCCAAGTACTTCCAGTTCTGGGACGCCCACTCCGAAATCTTCAAGGCCGGGTATCAGGACTACGTCAACCGGGAGCGCTTCGCCGGATTGGTGCGGTTCAATTCCTCCAGCCACGAAGACAACCTGCTGCTCACGGGCCTGGACGGCTACATCGAGCGGGCCAAGGAAGGCCAAAAGGAAATCTACTATCTTTACGGCCCGAGCCGCGAGGCATGCAAGCTCTCGCCCCATGCGGAAATCTTCCGCAAGAAGGGCGTCGAGGTGCTCTATCTCTACGAGCCCATCGACGAGTTCATCATGGATTCCATCCGCGAGTACAAGGAATTCAAGCTCGTATCCGCGGAACATGCGGACGCCGCGGCCCTGGACAAGTATGAAAACGCAGCCGAGGAACAGGCCGCGGAAAAGCTCTCTCCGGCCCAGGAAGCGGCCCTGCCCGGCGTGCTCGGACGCATCAAGGACGCTCTGGGCGAACGCGTCACGGACGTGCGCGCCTCCAAGCGCCTCTCGGACAGCCCGGTCTGCCTCGTGAACCCGGACGGCCACATCACCAGCTCCATGGACAAGATCATGCGCGTCATGACCAAGGACACCTCCATTCCGCAGAAGGCCCTGGAGGTGAACCCGGACCATCCCCTGGTGCGCAACCTCATCGCCATCTACGAGAAGGACCGCAAGGACCCGTTCATCGATCAGGCCGCGGAGCAGCTTTACGAGTCCGCCCTGCTCCTGGAAGGTTATCTGACCGACCCGCACGCCCTGGTGGGGCGCATCCAGAACCTGCTGGCCGATGCCAGCGGCTGGTATGTGCAGACGCGGGAAAAGACCGAGGACTGATGACCGGCGCGGCACATCGCCGCTTCACGCCAAAGCATCAAAGGCCTGCCCGTGGAACGCGGACAGGCCTTTTGTCATGGCCGATAGAACGAATCCACCGCATTGACCGGATCATCCAAGGCAGGAGCCGTACCGGTCCGGCTTACACGACCCGCCAGCCCTGCTCGCCGTCATGCCATCCGGCCAAACGGTAGCGGTCCTGCCAGGCTTACTGCTCCGCCAGTTCTTCGGTTACGTATTTGGCGATGCGCAACCCCCTGTCATCATGAGCGTACTTTATTGGCCGTTGATCCGGTTACTCCACGGCCGACAAGCGAAAATCCGGCGCATAATGGCGGCTTCTTTGCAACGAAAAACCCCGGCACGGGACGCACCGGGGCTGAAAACGACTTGGAAAGCAACCACTCAGAACCCGAAGCGGGAATACTCCTTGTTCACGCGGTCGATGAGCTGCACATACCGAAACGCGCCCTTGATCTGGGCCTGCTCGGTTACGGCATGGCCGAGATTCTGGCAGGCCGGGCAGGCGTCCAGGGGAATTTCCACTCCCAGGCAGCGGGTCGAGCCCACCTGGGACTCGATCTTGAGCAGCCCCCGGCAGTTGCCGCAAAGGTGGATTGATTCCTTTTGGGTCTCCTGGAAGTTGTCGGTATCATAGTAGATTGATTTGTTCCGCACATGCCAGTCGCCCTGGCGCAGGCCGTTTGTCAGGTTTTCCTGGGCCGCGGGCGGATCAAAATAGACGCGGGGCATTTGGCGGCAGAGCTCCTCGATGTATTTGGTGATCTGCTCGGGCTGGCGCAATTTTTCCGGGCGGTAGTCGGGCTCGCGCACCGTGCTGTAATCCATCCCGGCCATGGCCAGACAGATGCCCAGGTTCACGTAGGGCAGCGCGCCCTGAATGGCGTACCCGCCTTCCAGCACGGCAATATCGGGATTGAGCAGGGAATTCAGCCGGGCATAGCCTTGGGCCGAAACGTTCATATTGGTGATGGGGTCGGTGTAGTGATTGTCCTGGCCCGCGGAGTTGATGACCAATTCGGGCTTGAAGGCCTCCAGCAGGGGCATGACCACTTCCTGCATGACCAGCAGCAGTCCTTCGTCCCCGGTTTCAGGGGGCAGCGGAATGTTGATGGTGCGGCCGCGCGCGTTCGGTCCGCCGGAATCAATGGGAAAGCCCGTGCCCGGAAACAGGGTGCGTCCGTCCTGGTGCATGGAAATGAAGAGCACGTCCGGGTCGTGCCAGAAAATATCCTGGGTGCCGTCCCCGTGGTGGCAGTCCGTGTCCACGATGGCGATGCGGCGCACGCCGTAGTGTTCGCGCAGCCACTCGACCATGATGGCTTCCATGTTCACGTTGCAGAAGCCGCGCGCGCCGCGCACGCACTTCATGGCGTGGTGCCCGGGCGGGCGCACCAGGGCAAATGCCTTTTCCCGCTCCTTTTCCATGACCAACCGGGCCGCGCGAATGGCCCCGCCCGCCGAGACAAGATGGGAACGGGTGGTCACGGCATCCACGTCCGGGAAGCAGAAGTGCGTGCGTTCCACATCCTCGCGATGGGCGATCTCGGGCTTGTATTCGCGGATGCCCTCCACGTCGAACAGCCCTTCCTCGTGCAGCTGGTCCTGGGTGTAGAGCAGCCGCTCTTCCCGCTCGGGATGCGTCGGGGAAATGGCCCAGTCAAAGGCCGGGAAAAAGATCACGCCCAGGCGGTGTTCGGCTTTGCGCATGGCGGAATTCCTTTAGCTGAACGTGCGTTCCACGCCCGGCTTGATCTGGCATTTGACCCGGATGTTGCGCCCGGTGGTACGCATGCCCTCGACCATATTGAAGCTTGAGGAATGCGTGATCTCGGCACGCTGGGCGTCCGAGGCCAGCTTGAGGTCGGCCAGATGGGCCAACAGATGGTTCATGGCGTCCCGCTCCGCATCCTTGAGGGAATACGAGGCGGGGATATTCTCATGGTGGCCCAGACCCGGCAGAAACATGATGTGCTTCTGGGTGTCCGCAAAAAGCTCCACGTCCGTGGTGGTGCGGGTCAGGGCTGCGCCGATGGCGTTGGCCACGGCGTAATTCTCGGGGACTTCGCTGGCCAGCCGGAAGCAGCCGAAAAGCGGCATGCGCATAGCCTCGGCCGGGCCGCCCATGAGGTACAGCTTGCGGGGCACAATGCGCTTGTCCTCGATAAGCTCGTGAATGGTATACACGGGCTGGTCGTTGATCTCCTCCACCAGGGCACGGGTTTCGTCGTGGATGGTGGCGGCTGCGGCTTCCACGGCTTGGGCCGCGAGCTTTTCCGGGCTGATGGTGTGGGACTCGGCATAGGCGGCAATGCCCCGGCGCGAGGCCTCCACATCGCCCACCGCGCAATGGCCCAGGCAGTTCAGGGCGTCTGTCAGGGTCGGGTGTGAGCCGCCCTCGGCCATGGATGGGCCCAAACGGCGCGGGCCGACCCGCACCATGTCGCCGATGATGGACACGGCGGAATCGCCGCCAACGCCGATGGACTTGACGCGCAAAGCGCGCACCAGGGTGGGATGCGAGCCCACGGCAATGCCTGCCCGCTCCAGCAACGGCGCGCCGTCCGCAAAAACCGCGATGTCCGTGGTGGTGCCGCCGATGTCCAGGATCACGGAATCGTGCACGATGTCGCAAAGCGCGATGATGCCCATGACCGAGGCTGCCGGGCCGGAAAAGATGGATTGCACGGGCATGCGCCTGGAGAACGGCAGGGGCATGGTGCCGCCGTCGGCCTTGAGCACGTTCACGCGCACATGGCCCAGCCCGAATTCGTCCAGGCTTTTACCCACGGCGTCGGCAAACGTATTGTAGAGCCGCCAGACCGCGCAGTTGAAATAGGCAGTGGCCACGCGGCGAGGAAAATTCAGGCGGCCGCCCAGATGGTGTCCCAGAGTCACGAAATCGGCTCGGTCGCATGGGGAACCGTCCTCGGCCCGGCAAAGCCAGTGGCGCAGGGTGTTCTCGTGCAGGGGATTGCGTACCGAAAATTTGCCCACCAGGGCAAAGGTGTTCACCCCGGACCGTTTGCAGGCATCCATGGCGGCGCGGCACTGGACGGGGTCGAGCCGGTCGGTTTCGTTGCCGCGGTGGTCCATGGCACCGTCCAGGATGTGAAAATCCTTGCAGAGCATGTACTCCGAGGCGTCCATACCCGGACCGGGCACCACCAGCACGCCCACATCCTCGGCCCGGCCTTCCACGATGGCGTTGGTGGAAAGCGTGGTGGACAGATTCAACCGCCGGATTTTCGCGGCATCCACTTCCGTGAGCAATGTCTTGAGCGCCTCGCGGACCGACGCAAGCAGATCATCATGGCGGGTCTTGACCTTGCAGGCCGCAGCCACGCGCACTCCCGGACCGGAGAGGTCCAGGGCCACGGCGTCGGTGTGCGTGCCGCCCACGTCGATTCCAAGATACATGCGCAAGCTCCTGTTTCCCTGGGATTACCACTCGTTTTGCCGCCCCGTCCAGCGCAGGAGGGGTGAGCGGTAGATATCCGTCGGTGAAGAGCGCCGTCAGTACGCCGTATTTTCCGGCAGATGGATGAGCAGATCCGGGGTCGCGTCCAGTTCCACACGCACTTCCTTGGCAGCAAATCCCAACACATGGCCGCCCTTGTCAAAGGCCTTGCTCAGGAAATGCAGATGCAGGCCCGGCGCGCCCACCCCCGTCATGTAGGACGGAGTATGCCAGCCGACCATGACGCCCTCGACCTTGGCCAAGGGGAAAACGGCCTGCATTTCAATAACTTCGGCCAGCTTCGGATACGGCGGTTCGGAACGGGGCACGCTACGCGCCTTGACCGAGGCAAAAGTCCCGCTCACGCGCACGGCGTAGAGCATGTCCTCGCCGGGCAACTGCTCCAGCAGCCGAGCCTGGAAATCGTCATAGTCGGTCACATCCTTGAAGACAAAGGACTGGTCCGGGGAAAAACGCGTGACCTGGGCAAAAGGCACGCCAGCATTGTCCGGCATCTCGCGAGGCACGCCGTCCACGGGAACCTGCCAGACCCGGCCGTCCAGAAAGACCATTTCCCCGTCCAGACCCGTGAAGCTGCCTATACCGAAATCGCCATGCGCCTTGATGTCGGCCACGCTCTGCTCCGAGGCATAATACCCGGCCTTGAGCTTGGCCACTGTGGATATCTGGTAAAGGACGTCATTGGACGGTTCTTCGGCATGCACAGGCAGACTGAGGCAGAAGCAGAGGCAGAGGACAAGGACGAGGCGATTGATCCAAGACATGGAGTCCCTCCGGGCTGGCGGTAACCGGCGTTGTGGTTGGCCGGGCAGCCCGGCATTTCTCCGTGCATAACGCCGATGCCTAAGCGAAGCAAGAGGCCTAGGGCGCTTCCGCCTTTGCAGAGCGCACGGCAGCTATCTGGCGGTTGAATTCCGGAAGGAAACCCGGGTTGGTCTGCAAAAAAACTTTGCTGAACACCACAGAGACCGGAACTTTGCGAAAGGCGACCTTGCGCAGCCGGTTCTGCAGTCCGCGTTCCAGCAGTATCTCTTCCATGGCGTACTCTCCGGCGATAACCGCGTCCAGACGACGCAGCAACAGCATCTCCAGCAGCGTGCGCGTATCACAGGGGCGCGGCCCGAGACGGTAGCCGTTGTCCACCAGCCACTCCTGGACACCGGCTCCGGCATGCGTGGCCACGAGGCAGTCCTGACGAAACGCCTCCCGCGAAGGATCGTGCGGCGATTCTTTGAGCAAGTACCAGTTCCATTGCTCTTCGGCCACGCTGACCGAGGAGACTCCGTCCCGGCTCGCAGGACTGTCCGAACCGATGGATAGGACGGCATGCCCCTTGGTTCCCTGGAGCGTGCGCTGGGCCTGGTGCCAGGGCAAAACGACTATTTCAAAGGGAACGCCCATGCGCTTCAGCGCCTCTTCGACCACGGCAATGGCCGAGCCTCCGTCCCCCCCCTTCTCGGTGGGGCAGACAAAGGGAGGTTGCAGATACGCGGCCAGCACGAAATGATCGGCGACAGGCGCAAAGGCCCATTCTTCCGCTCGGCAGGGAAACAGGAATGACAACGTCAGCAGCGCTGCAAACGCAGACAGGCTCAACAACCGGGAAATGTGCATGGAACTCCCTCAAAAATGAATCGAAAAAGTATAACATAATTCCTGCCCCTGTGCGAGAAAAACATGCTGCCTCATGATCTTGCACAAAAACAAGCAATACACCGGATTTTAATTATTTCCCAAAGAAAACACCGCATACCGCCCGAGGTGCAACGGCCCATGAACAGGCCCCAGCCCCCTGGACAAAAACGGTTCCAAAACGCCCGCAACTTCCCCCGCCGGATTCGGCTCGAACATCTGCGGAATCAGGCCGGGCCGCGCCGCCACCGCAAGGAAATCCATACCACGCACCATGAGATCGCTCACAATGCCGCCTGTTGCCCGCGGGCCATCCAGCAACGCGCTGAGCCGCACCAATCCGAGTCCAGCAAAGGGCCGCAATCCCGGCGCGTTGGCAAGCAGACGCTTCAACATCGGACTACTTTGGTAATACAACACGGTCAACCGACGCCCCTGGGTGCTCTGCGCCAAAACCTCATTGCGCAAACGCCGCAAGGGATCGAGCAGGGCAGGGTTCAGACCGGCACCAGTCGCCACGGATTCGGTAAAGCATTCCTCCAGGCCCACGCCGAGCTGTGACATGGCCACGGCGATGAATGTCGTAAGCATGAAGTTGCCGCGCCGATCCTCTTCGGACCAACCCTTGCGCAGCGGCCCCATGGTACCTTGGGAATTCTTTTCCGTTACGGCGTGGCGATGGTCCTTGCTCTTGATTTCTACAAACTTGGCCTTCTTCAGATCCACACCAGCGGCAGCCAGGGAAGCCTGATCCGGATGCACCGAACGGACCTTGAACAAAAAAGATCCGGCAAACCGCGTGGGCTGACCGTCCTTGGAACTTTGGGTCATGTCCACGGGCATGGCCCACTTTTCTCCGGCCACAAAACCGGTGGACGGAAAATCGCGCGCGCCCCTGCCAGTGACATGAATCACCTGGGGTTGATTGTTCTTTTTGGTCAACCCCAATTCCACGGCCTGGTCCAACGGATAGGAGCGCGCCCACTGCTCGGCGCGAGCTCGCTGCTTCACCCAGAACGCATCCTTCTGACTCTTGGGCGCATCCTTGGGCGGCGTTTCGCTGAACCATTCGGGATAGTCCCGCGCGCCCAGGAAGGTGGCCTCAAAGGCCACGTAAAAGTCGTCCAGTCCGCCGGAAGATTGCGGCAAAGGCGCGGGCTGGGCCGTCACGCCGGGCCCCGTGGTTCCGCCGCCTCCGCCCATGGCCTGAATCGCGCGCAGGGCTTCGTCCCAGGCCTGCCGTGCCGCGTCGGCTTGCGCGGCATAGTCCTTGGGCGGCTTGTTCCAGGCCGTGCGCGTCAATTCCAGGGCACGAGCCAGGTCCGCGCAACGTCCCGTAAAGACCTGCACCTTGGGCATGTCCGCCAGGATACGCAAAGCCGTGTTCAAGTGTATGCGGGCGTCGGCATGGATGCGGTTGACCATGCTGCTTTCCGCGCCCTGGGCCTCGGCTTCGCGCGCGATCATCAGGCCCTGGTGGGCATATCCCAGATGGTAGCCGAGCCGGGTGTAGTTGGATTCGCAATTTTCCTTTTTCACGGGCTGCCCCGCGTACTGCCAGCCGATCTGATCGGCCAGGGACGAGGCCAGCCCGCCCAGGGAAACCGCCAACTGCTCGCGGTACCGGGCCTGCGGATCGGCCGCGACCTTGCGCAACTGCGCGATGCGCTGATCCAGGCCCGCGTTGATGGACTGATAATTTTTCCAGGCAGGTATGGGCCCGAGGGAATTGCTGTAAGCCGCTTCCACATGGGCCTTGGCGATCTGGAGATGTTCGATGATGGCCGGATCGGACGGACCAATGGAATAACGCGAAAGCGCGGCGGCCCAGCCCAGGCGCGAGCCCGTGGCAAAGGCATGATAACCCGTCGAGGAAATGCCCACGCTGGTGACGTTCAGAGGGCGGGTGTTGAAGGTGAACGGCAAGGGGCCGCTCCCAGTACCTCCACCAGTACCGCCGCCCGGGCCGCTGCCCGAACCGGGGCCGCTCCCTCCGCCGGAGCCGCCCGGAGGATCAACGGATTCTTCCGGCAACAGTGCCGTGTCATGTCCGGTGGGTTGATCGGCCCCCGACCCCGCGTCCACAACGGGACCGGAAGTATCCGGCTGTTCCGGCGCGTCCAGGGCTGCGGGAACGGGCGGAGCCGGACCCGGTTCCGGGCCCAGTTCCACCACGGTCGCCACCACGGTCACATCCAGATAGGCCACCATGGAATCCTTGCGGACCATGAGCGTGGCCTTGCCCGGAGCCAGGGCGCGCGCCCTGCCGTCCGGTCCCATCTCCAGCACCGTGGAATTCGAGGTCACAAAACGCAGGCCGCTGTATTGCCGCCCGCCATGGTCCAGACCGCGATAGGTCCAGGACTGGCCCTGGCCGATGCGGGCCGGACCGTCCAGCACCAGACCGCCGAACACGTTGTCCTGGTTCGCGATATCCGTGGGCGAAGTGCCCGGCAGCGGTGCGGCCGGGGAAGTGGTTGCTGGAGCGGGAAGAACCGGAGCAGGAGGAGCATCGCCGGGCCTATCGGCGGCATTGTCCGGCGGTGTATCGGACGGCTCGCCCGGCGGCGTATCGGAAGGTGCGGGAGGCGAAGGCTGCTGCCGCACTTCGGCTGTCTGCTGCTGGGCGACATTGACCACGCATTCCCGGGCCTCGCGAACCAGCGCGTCCATGCGGAAAATGTTCCGGTTGACCTCTCCGGCCCCGTTGAGCACCGCGTCCAGCGTGCCCCTGGACCTGTCCAATCCAGCCAGGACGTCCGCCGGGTCATATCCTCTGACCAGCCGCAGGCGCTGCGCATAGGAGGGCTTGCCGTGCGGACGGACCAGGGTCTGGATGCGGCCCTGCATGGAGTCGCTGCCTTCCTGTATCTGCACGGCCCGTTGCAGCTTGTCATCCCACCAGCTTCGCTCGTGCATAAAACCGTTCGGCGTCACAGGGTCCGCCAGCTTTTCATGACTGTGCGAAAGATCGAGCATGTCCTGGCGCAGGGCGTTCAGCCGAGTCGTGTCCGGCGGATGATCAAGCGCCTGTTCCAGGGTTGCAGCCTTGCCTTCCAGGTCCAGCGAGGCTGTCTGGGCCGCGAAGCCGCCCGCAGCCTTGCGCGCAACAGCCGCCTGTTTGTCCACTTCCGACCGGGCCGCGTCTGTTGCGGAACGCTTCAGAGACGCATCCATGAAGGATACGTCGCGTTTCCATGTATCCAGGCCATTGCGGCAACCGTCATAGCTTGCGGAGCGTTCAGAAAGCTTGCGGAACGCCTCCCGCGCGGCCGCCGCATCCTTGGTGCCGCAAGCCTCGTCGCGCAGGGCCGTCATCTCGGCCAGGGCAACGCGCATTGCTTCCCTGTTTTTTATCCAATGATTCAAAGGCTGAGCTGCGAGCTGCCGACCGATCTCATTATATCTTGCCTGCAACGCGGCGGCTTCGCTCTCAAACGCTTGAATGGATCGCTGCGCGCTTTCCAGACTGGAAAGGGAATTGTTCACTGAAGCCATGGCCGATTCAAGGGCGTCGTAATTCCATCCGGCCTGTGCCGCACGCATGTCGGCCAGCTTGGCTTCGGCTTCGGCGCGCACCTGGCCCATGACCAGATTCAAAGCCTGGACGGCCTGCTTTTCCAGCGTATCCAGATCGCCAAAACGGGCATGACGTAAAAAAACCGTCATGACCTGGGCGTATTCGTCGTACTTTTTTTGTCCCAGAAAGTGGTTCGCGAGGTCGGACAATTCGGTGAAATCCGCCTTGTCCAGGCGTTCGTCATCCAGGAAACCCTGCGGCATGTAGTGGGCCGCATCAACGGCTACCCCGGGCACAGGCGCACAAAGGACCAAACCGACAAGACAGGCCGCAAGATAAAAAATACGGGCCAAACGCATCTCAAGCTCCGGGTTGCGGTGCGTCCGCCGACGGCGGGAGGAGAAACCTCCCTAGTATGGAACATAGCGGGAGAGAAAAGGCAAGTCAGCGGTCCAGACACTCCTTGCAGACGCCCTCGACGCGCACTTCGATCTCGTCCACGCGGCCCAGTGCGTCCAGGCCTGCCGAGGCAGGGTCCAAGCCGGTTCCGGGCAGGTGCAGGCACAGACAGCGACCGCAGCGGCGGCAGTGAAAATGGCCGTGCCCCGTGCCCAGACAATAATGGGCCGTGCGGTCCGGGCCGGAATGGCGGGCCAGAATATGCTTGTCCACCAGCAAATCCAGAATGCGGTAAAGCGTGACCTTGTTCATGCTTTGGCCCAGGCTTGCCAGCAGTTCCGGAGCGCTCACGGCGCTGCCCGCCGAAACCAGCGTCTCCAGAACAAGCAGCCGCCTGCCCGTGGCGCTCACACCGGCCCCGCGCAACATCTCTGCGGCATTCATGTCGTGCTCCGTTGTTGCCGGGACAGGGCTTCCCGGCCATGGACCAGGAAAAAGCAGAGCGTGGCCACGGCAATGATGGACGCTCCCGAGGTCAGGTCCAGCCAGGCGGAAAGCGCCAGCCCGGACATGCAGAAAAACAGGCTCCAGCCGCAGGCCCGCACCATCATCCAGGCCAGGGAGCGGGCCCGGCGTTCCGCCAGATACGTCGGTATGGTCACCAGGGCGATGACCAGGATCAGGCCCACCACGCGCACAATCATGACCACGCAGAGCGCGGTCAGCAACGGCAGGAGAAAATGCAGAAAAACCACGGGCACGCCCCGCACCACCGCGAACTCGCGGTCAAAGCTCATGCTCAAAAGATCCGAGTAGAAAAACACGACCAAGGCCAGCACGAGCAGATCCAGTCCCAGCATGACCCACAGGTCCAGCGCGGGAACGGCAAGGATTGATCCGAATAAAAAGCTCATCAAATCAGATGCATAACCGGGAGATAAATCAATCAATATGATACCGGTGGCCATGCCGGCGGCCCAGAGCACGCCCACCACGGTGTCATTGCGTTCGCTGTTCCTGCGCGTGACCGCGCCCATGAGTAGCGACGCCACGGCAGTGAAACCCAGAGTGCAGGGCAGCGCGGGCCACCCCATAAAATAGGCCAGCCCGACCCCGCCGTAGGCGGCATGGGCAATGCCACCGGCCAAAAAGACCATGCGGTTGACCACCACCAGCGTGCCGATGACGCCGCAGGCCACGCTGGCCAGCACCCCGGCCATGAGCGCGTTCTGCATGAAACCGTAGTTCAGCAGGTCGAGGAATTCAGACACGGCTGCCCTCCCCGTACCGACGTCCCAATTCCCGCATGTATTCGTCCATGGCGCAGGTATGTTCGTGGTGGCCGTAAAGCAGCTCCAACATTTCCTTGGTCAGCTCCGGGCCGGGCTTGGAAATGACCTTGCGGTTCACGCAGGCCACGGCGGAGATGCGCGTGGTCAACAGGCTCAGGTCATGGCTCACGGCCACCGTGGTCATTCGCCCTTCCTCGCCCATGCGGCAGAGAAAATCAAAGAAGCAGAACGAACCGTGCGGATCGATGCTGGCCGTGGGTTCGTCCAGCAGCAGCAACTCCGCCTCTGCGGCCAGGGCTCGGGCAATGAGCACCCGTTGACGCTGGCCGCCGGACAACTCGCGATAGAGACGCTCGGCATGACGTTCCATGTCCACCCGCGCCAGCGCGTGCAAGGCCCTGTCCTTGGCCTCTTTTTTTTGACTGAACACGCTTTTGTCGGACCGTTCCACCCCCATGAGCGCGACCCCGAGCACGGTGATGGGAAAACTGCTCCGCGCCTGGGTGTGTTGCGGCACATAGCCCACGCGGCGCGCCGCCTGGACCGGGTCCAGGCCAAGCACGCTGATGCGGCCCCGGGCCGGACGAAGCAGCCCCAGGATAAGCTTGACCAGGGTGGTCTTGCCGCCGCCGTTGGGGCCGATCACGGCCAGAAAGTCTCCGCGCTCCACGTGCAGATGCACGTCCGTGAGAACCGGGGCTCCATTGTAGGAGAAATCCAGACCGGATATGTCTATAAGGCTTTGCTGCATCCGAATACCTTAACGCATTGCGTCTGCCAGCGCACCTGCCACGATACGCAGGTTCGCGGCCCAGTCCCGGGCCAGTGGATCGGCCTCCACCAGGGACGCGCCCAGGGACGAGGCCACCACTCCGGCGGTTCGGCGGGATATCTGCGGCTGCACGAATACCGCGCGCACGCCGTGCTCCTTGGCCCTGGAAATGATCCGCGCCATTTCCACAGGGCCGGGCTCCTTGCCGTCCACCTCAATGGAAAACTGCGTCAGACCATACGCCTTGGCAAAATGCCCCCAGGCCGGATGAAATACGAGAAAGACCCTTTGGGACTCGGGAATCACCAGGAACATGCGGTTCAGTTCCGCGTCCAGCACCGCGATTTCCGCGGCAAAGGCCGCGTAGTTGCCACGGTAAGTCTTGGCATTGGCAGGGTCCAGTTCCAGGAAATATTCCAGAACATTCCGGGCCATATGTTCCATATTCATAGGCGCGGTCCAGACATGCGGATCCAGGCCATTATGATGGTGGTGTCCGGTCGCGGGTTCCGCACCATCATGCCGTTCCACTGCATGTTGGCCCGTCATATGACTGGAGGCATCGTGGTGGTGCGTTGCCACTGCGTCATGCTGCTCCGCTGGTTCGTGAACAGCTTGCTTGTCGCCGTGCTCCAGCCCCGCATTCATGGGCCGGACGCGCAGGTTAGGATTGGCCGCGGCCAGACGGCCAAGCCAGGCTTTTTCGAACTCCAGGCCAATGGTCAGATACATGTCCGCATTGGCCAGCTTGGCAACCTGAGACGGCTTGGGCTCGTAGGTATGCGGGTCTGCCCCGGCAGGGACCAGAACCACGCTGCTCACCAACTTGCCGCCGACCCGCTCCACGGCATAGGCCTGCGGCTCGACCGTCACGGCCACGAGCAGTTCCGCTGTTGCCGGGCCAGCCAGCAACAGCGACAGAATAAACAGGAAAAATATTTTGTGAATCCCGGGCACGCGCATGGCAAACCTCCTTGCAAATGCAACCGAGTTGCCTTGATGCAACATGGTTGCAAAGCTGTCAAGAGTGGCCGCGACCCTGCGACTTATTTTATACCTCGAAATATCTTTCGCTTCCTTGCGGTTGGCGTGCAGTTCAGCCTAGTCCCCTGCAACGCTTCAACAAGATACTGGGGCAGACATGAAAAACGCCGGTCCGGAACCGGCACCCACCGATTCATTATAGTTGAACTTCGTGCAATCATAATGCATTTCTGCTATATTGATAAATAATAAACGGAACTGCTTGAGCAACCGTGGCAACCGACCAAACCAAGGGAGTACGGATATGACCAAGAGCTACCATTGCATTGTCATCGGCAAGGTCAAGGGCGGAACCTTCCAGTCCTGGGTCATGGATCAGGCGCAGCAGATGGGCCTTACGGGCTGGGTCAGGTATATTGAAGACAACAAGGCCGAAATATTACTCCAGGGCGAGTTGGTGCAGTGCTCGCGCTTCCGGGACAAGCTCAAGGCCGATGCACCTCTGCCTGAGGTACAAAGCATCAAGTGCGAATTCATTGATCACGACAAGCAGTTCGACTCCTTTGAAATGCGCGGTTGAATCCGCCTGACGCCAACCGACGACGAAAGCATAACCGGCCCGCTCTCCAGGTCCTCCTGGAATGCGGGCTGTTTTTCATTCGAACGAACAATAAACGTGTCTTTTTCTCTTTTTGATGCCCGCATAATCCAACACAAGACACATTTCACACCACATAGACATTCTTTCCTTCCCTTTGCCCTCGGTTTCCCCTCCGTTTTCCGGCTGATACGGGGCACCATGCCTCGCCGCAACACGGCAAATCATACGCCTCCCCCGTTGGCACACTGTTTGCCATAACCAGCCAAACACGGGGGATTTTCAGCGCTACCCTTGACAATTTCCACGCAGAGGACAGCAGCCCCCGCTCCAGGGGAAGACAGTTTTATATCCTAACAATGCATTATTATAGAAATTATACTTTTTAGTCATATTGTGCATTATTCAATCTACAATTTTGGCGACAATTAGTCATAAATGTTAAATTGGTAAAAAAAATGTTGCAAAGCTTCTTAAACAGCAATTTCAGCATGAACAGAGGAGTGGTTCCATGAATCCGGTCGACAATGCCTTCATTCTTCTTTGCGCCGCCCTGGTCATGTTCATGACCCCTGGCCTGGCCCTGTTTTACGGCGGTCTGGTGCGCAGCAAAAACGTGCTTTCCACGACCATGCACAGTTTCGTCATGCTCGGCGTGGGCTCACTGCTCTGGGCCGTGCTGGGCTACTCGCTCTCTTTCGGCACGGACGTGGGCGGCGTCATCGGCGGCCTGGACTACGTGTTCCTGCGCGGCGTGGGCATGGCCCCGGCCCAGGAGGGCGGCAACCTTTCCCACCTGACCTTCATGATCTTCCAGTGCATGTTCGCGGTGATCACCCCGGCGCTCATTTCCGGGGCCTATGCCGAGCGCATCAAATTCAGCGGGTATCTGGTCTTTTCCTCGCTCTGGCTGCTCGTGGTCTACGCCCCCATGTGCCACATGGTCTGGGGCGGAGGCATCCTCGGCCAGATGGGCGCGCTGGACTTTGCCGGAGGCGCGGTCGTGCACATGAGCTCGGGCGCGGCCGCCCTGGCCTGCGCGCTGTTTCTCGGCAAGCGGCGCGGCTTCGGCAAGGAGCCCTACATCCCGCACAATCTGCCCATGACCGTGCTGGGCGCGGGCATCCTCTGGTTCGGCTGGTTCGGGTTCAATGCCGGGTCGGCCCTGGCTGCCGACGGCATCGCGGCCAACGCCTTTGTGAACACCCACATGGCCACGGCCACGGCCTGCGTGACCTGGATCCTGGCGGAATGGCTCCATTCGGGCAAGCCCACCACCCTGGGCGCGGCATCCGGCGCAGTGGCGGGTCTGGTGGCCATCACCCCGGCAGCAGGGTTTGTGGATCCGTGGGCTTCGCTGCTCATTGGCGGTGCCGCGGGCGTGATCTGTTTCGGCGGCATCATGCTCAAAAACCGCTTCGGCTATGACGATGCACTGGACGTGGTGGGCATTCACGGCGTTGGCGGAACCTGGGGCGCGTTGGCAACAGGCCTTTTCGCCTCGGGCGTGGTCGAATTCGACGGCGTGCCGCAGTTGGGTCTCTTCTATGGCAATCCGAAACAACTTTGGATACAGTTCGAGTCGGTGGCCATCACCTGGATTTTCTGTTTCGCCGCCAGCGTCGTGCTCTTCAAGCTCGTGGATCTGACAGTGGGCATGCGCGCGACCGACGACGAGGAAATCAAGGGACTGGACGTCACCCTGCACAGCGAGACCGGCTACCAGCTGTAGCCAACCTGTTAGCTCAAGAGGAGCAGTGAGATGAAAAAGGTGGAGATCATCACCCGGACCTTCAAGCTCGACGAAATCAAGGAAGCGCTCAACGAACTGGGCATTTCGGGCATGACGGTCACGGAAGTCAAAGGCTTCGGCCGCCAGGGCGGCCACAAGGAAGTCTACCGCGGCGCAGAATATCAGGTGGACTTCGTATCCAAGGTCAAGATCGAGGTCGTGATACCGACCGAACTCGTGCCCCAGGTCGTGGACGCCGCGGCCAAAGCCGCCAAGACCGGACAGGTCGGCGACGGCAAGATATTCGTGATGCCCGTGGACGAGGTCGTGCGCATCCGGACCGGAGAAACCGGCGACGGCGCCATCTAGGGAGCTTGCACTCCGCAAGTCTGTAATGAACGCACAGGACGATACGGACACACGGCCCGATCCTGCCGCGATTCTCGGCAAAAGTCGCCGGGAACTGGCCAGATTGGCCATGGAAACGGGCACTCAGGGCTTTCCGGCCCGCAACTCCCGTCTCATGGACGACTACTTTCGGGACCGCCTGGACCAGAGCCTGGAAAATGATCCAGAACTCCGGGCGGTCCCTTTCCTGCTCGCCGCTGTGGGCGGGTATGGGCGCAACGAACTCTGTCCCTCTTCGGACGTGGACGTGTTGCTGCTCTTTCCCCGGCGCATCCCGGGACACGCCGAGGCACTGTCCTCGGCCCTGTTCCATCCGCTTTGGGATCTGGGCCTGGATCTCGGCCACGGCGTGCGCACCATCAAGGACTGCCTCTCCCTGGCCCGCACGGACAATCAGGTCCTGTCCTCGCTGCTGGACATCCGCTATATCGCGGGCGACCCGGACGTAATGCGCGCCTTTCACGCCGCCTTTGCCAAATTGGCCAAGGGGCGGGGCCGCTCCTTTGCCGCATGGCTTGTGGAGCGCAACCAGGAGCGGGAAAAACGCTACGGCGATTCCAGCGCCCTGCTGGAGCCCGACCTCAAGAATGGATTGGGCGCCCTGCGCGACGCGCACCAGATCGGCTGGACCTCGGTGCTGTTGAGCATGGACCAAAACTGGATCAACCCCCTTTCCGGCGGCGAACGCGAACGCCTGGCTTCGGACTTCGCCTTCATCCTCCAGGCGCGCACGGCCCTGCACCTGGCCACGGGCCGCCGCACCGACACGCTGTTCTTCGACCTCCAGCCCCGTGTCGCGGAGATGCGCGGCTTCTGTTCCCCGGACGACTCGCCGTTGGAACGCGGCCTGGGTGTGGAAAAATTTCTCTCGCACCTGCACAAATCCATGGCGCGCATCAAATCCCTGCGCGACACCTTCCTGCGCCACTGCTTCCCGCCGCGCTTCTGCCGCACCAGGCGGCATGGCGATACGCTCGAAGCTCCCGAGGGGCTGAAATTCGCCAACCCAGTGCAGGCCGCGACCCGGCCCGAAATGGGACTTTCCCTGTTCCGCCATTCCGCTGCCACCGGCCTGCCCCTGTCCCTGGAAGCCATGCGCCTGGTGCGCCGCTGCTCCAAGAATTGGGCCGACCAGTTGGCAGGTTCTCCCGTGGTGCTGCACGAACTCCTGGACATCCTGTCCGCGCCGCACGGCGCAAAAGCCTCGACCACGCTCATGGAAACCGGCATGCTGGGCGAACTTTTCCCGGAGTTCGAAGCGGTGCAGCATCTGGTGCAGTTCGACGACTACCACGTGCATCCCGTGGGCCGGCACACCCTGGCTACCGTGGCCAATCTGGCCTCGTTCCTGCGCGGCGAGGTGCTTTCCGCCAATCTGGCCGGGGAAATCGACCGGCCGGACCTGCTGCTTCTGGCCGGATTCTATCACGACCTGGGCAAGGGGCGTTCCGGGCACAGCTATGTCGGCGCTGATCTGGCCCGCAGGCTGCTGCCTGCCCATGGCTTGTCCCAGGAGGATGCCGAAGAGGTTTCCTTCCTGGTGCTGCACCATCTGCTGCTGCCCAAGATCGCCATGCGCAAGGACCTTTCGGACGAGGCCGTGGTGGCCCAGGCCGCAGGCATGGCCGGCACGCTGGAGCGGCTCAGCATGCTGCACCTGCTTTCCATGGCCGACAGCATGGCCACTGGTCCGCGTGCCTGGAGTTCCTGGACCCAGGCCCTGTTCTCCGAGCTGTTCCTCAAGGCCCGCAACCTGCTGACCCACGGTCCCATGTCCGCTCCCTTTGCCGCGCGCCAGCTTCTGGAGGCCAAGGAAGCCGTACGCACCATTGCCGAACGGACCATGGACAAATATTTCGTGGACCATTGTCTGGAAAGCATCCCGCCCCGGGCCTTCCAGGCCCTGCCGCCCGAGGACCTGGCCCGGCACCTGGACTTGGTGCGCCGCTTCCGGGAATCACCCACGCGCAAGGTCCTGCTGGAAGCGCGCAAGGACGCCGTGCCCGGTACCTTCGAAATCGTGGTGGCCTGCGAGGATATGGTGGGCCGGTTTGCCCAGTTGACCGGCTGCCTGACCCTGCACCAGCTCGATATTCTTTCGGCGGACGTGTTCACCTGGACCGGCGGCATCGTGCTGGACGTGTTCCGAGTCAGCCCGCCCCAGGACGATCTCTACCCGGAATCTGTCTGGGAACGCCTGGGCAAGGCCATGCAGCAGGCGCTGTCAGGCGAGCTCAACGTGGCCGAACACCTGGAAAGCATGCGGCGCTCGCCCCTGCACGCGATCAAGTCCAGCCCTCCACTGCCGCCCGACGTGCGCATCGACCCGCGGGCCAGCGACTTCTATACCATCATCGAGGTGGCCGCGCCGGACCGCATCGGTCTGCTGCATGATATCGCCCGCTGTCTGGAGCGCCTGGGCATCGAGGTCCATCTGGCCAAGATCACGACCAAATCCGGGCGGATCGCGGACATCTTCTATGTGCGGGAAAGCGGGGGATTGCGCCTGGAAGGCGCACAGCGCATGACCGAGATCACCGAGGCGCTCCTGGCCGTATTACATTAGCCTCGCCCGAGATCCTCGAGCTTTTCCAGATACTTTCTGCGGTATTCCGGTCCGTTTGCCGTGAAGTCGGACACCTTGCGGCGCTGCGCTCCGGCCCAGACAGCAAAACGCGGGTCCGGCCGCATGTGGGCCAAAGCCCGGACCATGTGCAGGGTGCCGTGGCAGACCGCCATGCGTTCGGCCTGGGCCGCCAACAGTCCAGGCGCATCAAAATGCGGTCTCCCCCCTTCTCTGTCGGCGCGCAGCTGATCCTGAAGCAGGGCGTTCACGCCGCGCGCGCCGTCGTAGTTCCCTCCCGTGCCCAGCCAGCCGGACAACGCGTCAACACTGGGCGGCTCATGCACGTGCTCTTCCTGCCAGGACGCGGGAATGCACTCGTCCGCGTCGTATTCCAGACGGCCCGTTGCCGCGAAACACGCCACTTTCCGGGCCAGCACAGGCCAGAGCGAGCCGATATGCTCCAGGTCGCGGCGCAGGACAACTTCCCCCTGTGCGTCCGTCTCCACCTTGAGAAACGGACAATGCGCGTCCATGTTCCGTGTTCCGCGAGCCCAGATTCCGGCAAAGACGCGGTCCGCGTCCAGCACATGGCATCGGCCCAACTCCCGGGCCACAGCGTCCAGAAAGGCCCGCGCCTCGCGCCAGACCGATTCCCAGCAGGTCAGGTAGGAATAGGGGCGCGGCCCAAAGGCCGGGAAATGCGAAAGCTGGCTGGCCACCAGAAGCGGCGTCTGCGGGTAGCCCGCACGCAGGGCCGCAAGAAAGCGGGCCAGACGGTTGGGGTAATCGTTCGGCGGCAGCTTGATCTGCTGGAAGCTGCGGCGCATCCACGCGCCAAAAGGCGGGTGCGCGTCCCAGGAAGCCGGGTCCGCAAAAAACAGATAGCCCTGCTCCTTGTGCGCAAAGAGCGGCTCGTTTTCGTGAAAGAGATTGACCACGAACAATGAAGGCGGCGCATCCTCCGGCGTGATCGCCTGGAATTGGTTGCGCAGGCTGCGGCCATGCAGATACTCGTTCAGGGGAAAGGTCTTGGCCCAAGCCTGAAGTTCGCCGGGAATGCGACCGCTTGCGGCCAGGGGAGAAAGCGGCGTGGACATGGCCCGATGCTCGCAGACCGTGCCCTGGCCGCGCAGGGCCTCGCCCAGAAATTCCGTCTGGCAATTGCCGAAAAGATAGATCATGGCAGTCCCGTTTTTCCCGGCAGGATCATTTCCCGCCCGGCACGCTCTCGCCGCCTGTCAGCTTCCAGCCCGCCATGCCCCAGGTCAGATTGGAGACCTCGCCGAAACCTGCGCGTTTCAGGCTCCAGGCCACCAGGGGGGAACGGTGCCCGGTCATGCACACGACCACCACTTTTAGGGGAGGCCCGCCGGGCCGCGAGTGCAGCTTGAGCACGGCGTCAAACCCGGTGGACCCGAACGGCGCATTGATTGCGCCCGGGATGTGGAACCAGTTGAATTCCTGCGGGGTGCGCACGTCCAGCAGCAGGATGTTTTCTCCAGCGGCCAGCCGCCCGCGCAGGTCCCAGGGCAGGGTCTGGCGCAGTCCGGCCAGCAGCCAGGCCGCATCCCAAAGCAGGATCAACGCGAGCAAAACGAGCAGCGTCTTCATTGCTGTTCTCCGGCCGAAAAGGTCAGTGTTCCGGCCCGGTCGTCCAGGGCCTGGGTGCGCTGGTAGACCCGCAGTCCGAACCAGGGCAGGGCCGCGAGCAGGTGATCGAAAATATCCGACTGGATGTCCTCGTACACGGCCCAGGCCGTGTCATTGGCAAACACATAGACCTCCAGGGGCAGGCCCTCGGCAGTGGGTGCGAGCTGGCGCACCAGGAAAGTCATGTCCTTGCGGATGCGCGGGTTCTCTTCCAGATAACGCACCACGTAGGCCCGGAAGCAGCCCAGGTTGGTCAGCCGCCTGCCGTTGAGGGGATGGGAGCCGTCCACGCCATGTTCCCGATTCCAGGCGGCCACCTCTGCCTCGCGCTCGGCAAGATAATCCTGAAGCCGCTGAACACGGCGCAGCGAAGTCAGAAGCGCCTCGTCCGCAAAGCGCACCGAGGCCTGATCCAGAATCAGGGCGCGCTTGATGCGGCGGCCACCGGATTCTGTCATGCCGCGCCAGTTCTTGAACGAGCCTTCCACAAGCTTGAAGGTCGGCACCGATACCAGGGTCTTGTCCCAGTTCTGCACCAGCACGGTATGCAGGGCGATATCCACGACCTCGCCGTCCGCGCCGAACGTCGGGGCTTCCAGCCAGTCGCCCCGGCGCACCAGATCCCCGCCGATGATGCGCAGACCCGCCACAAAAGAAAGAATGGTGTCGCGGAAAACCAACATGAGCACGGCGGTGAACGCGCCGATGCCCGAAAGCAGTCCCCAGGGCGATTCGCCCATGAGCATGGCCAGCATGGCCACACCGGCGAGCACGAAAACGAAAATCTTGATGAGCTGCACCGCGCCCTTGATGGGCTTGCGCCCCGACATGGGCAGCGTCTGATAGACGTCGCTCAGGGCCGAGAGCAGCGAGGAAAAGGCCCAGGTGCCCACCAGCAGGGAGAGCACGTTGACTGCCCGTTCCACGAACATGGCCTGGGACGGGAACAGTTCGGCGAGGTTGGAAAGCACCAGCAGCGGGGCAAACCAGGCCAGAATAAGGAAAAGCTTGCGGCGCACCAGGATGTCGTCCCAGCCGGCGCGAGTGCGGCGTACTGCGGCATGGACCACGCGCACAGCCACGAGCCGCGCCAGGATCAGGGCGATCCAGGCCCCCAGCACAAGGCCCAGGGCATACAGCACATCACGGACCCACGGGTACTGCTGCAAAAAAAGCTGGACCTGCTCCAAACCTCCTCCCTATTCGTCTTTGCCGTTTCCGGATTTCTCCGGCAGGCTCTTTACATGCACGTCCCGCTGCGGGAACGGAATCTCGATATTGTTTTCCGCAAAAAGCGCCCAGATGCGCAGCCGCACCTCGCTTTTCACGTTGCTCACGCCCTTGTCCGCATCCGCTATCCAGAGCCGCAACTCCAAATCCACGCTGGACTCGCCAAAATCCATGAGCAGGGCCACGGGTTCGGGCCAGTTGAGGACGCGCGGCACGTCCCTGGCCGCCTCGGTGAGCAACTGCAGAGCCCGGGGCACGTCCGCTGAATAGGACACGCCCACGGGGATATGCAGACGCACATTCGTGTCCTGGTGCGTCCAGATGATCACCTCGTTGTTGATGAGGTTCTCATTGGGAATCAGGTATTCCTTGCCATCCCTGGTGAGCACGGCGGTGAAGCGGGCGTTCAGGGCCGTGACCACGCCGTAGACGCCGCCGATCTCGATGGTGTCGCCCGGCTTGACCGATTTCTCGAAAAGCAGGATCAGGCCCGAGGCCAGGTTGGCGAAAATCTTTTGCAGGCCAAAGCCGATGCCCACGCCGATGGCGCCGGAAAGCACGGCCAGACTGGTGAGATTCACGCCCGCGCTGCTCAGGGCCATGGTAAAGGCCAGGGCAAAAAGCGAAAATTTCACGCCCTTGCCGAAGAGCACCCGGGCCGACGGCGTGAGGTGCGGATTGCGGCTGAAACGGTCCTCGAAAAAACGGCTCAGAGCCGCGGCCAGTTGGTAGAGCAACACAAAGACCAGCACGGCCTTGATGGCCTGAAGCAGGGTCACGCGGGCATCCCCGAAGTCCATGCCCACGTCGTTCAGGAAGGCCAGCACAGGGTCGAGCAGACCAAAGACCTCCAGAGCCACCATGATCCAGACGCACACGGAAGCGGCCTTGCCCCAAAAACGGTTCAGGATCAGGCCCGAGGCCAGACGGATGGCGATCCAGGCCAGGGTCAGGGTCGTGGCCACATCAAGCAGGCCCGCCGAAGCCTTGAACGTGCGGAAGCCGATGCCCGCCAGGGTCAGCAGGGCTCCGGCCACGCTGAGCCAGAGCACCCGGTCCACGGAACGGAACATCTTGCCCGTGTAGTCGGCGGCGGCCAGTTGCCGGGCAAAACGGTTCTGGAAGGCGCGATGCGCGGCGCGGCCCAGCAAAAGGCCCAGCCCGGCGCAACAAAGCACGACCGAAAACTGGACCAGGGCGTTCCAGGTCAGGACGTTGGCCGCAAGCCAGGATTCGGACCGGGCGACCAGTTTTTCCCAGTGGGGCAGGGAAAGCGCCTGCACTATGCCGTTCATGCGTTCCTCCCGAGGCACGGGATCAGAGAAAGATATCCAGCAGCACTCCGATAAAAAGCACCACGGCGATAATGCCGTTGAGCGTGAAGAAGGCCACGTTCACGCGGCTCAGGTCCTGCTCGGAAATGAGCCGATGCTCCCAAAGCAGTATCATGCAAACCGCCCCGGCCACCAGGAAATATGCCGCACCCAAACCCGCGGCCCAGCCCGCAAGCAGGAAAAAGGCCGCGGCCACGCCATGGCTCAGGGAGGAGGTCAGCAAAGCCGCGCCCACGCCGTGCCTGGCCGGAATGGAACAGAGGCCATTCTCCCGATCGAATTCAACGTCCTGGCAGGCATAGAGCAGGTCAAATCCAGCCACCCAAAAGGTCACGCCGAAGAAGAACAGGGCCGCGGGCAGGGTCAGGGCGGGCTGATACGCCAGCCAACCCGCGACAGGAGCCAGCCCCAGAACCGAACCGAGCGCGAAATGGCACCAGGGCGTAAAGCGCTTGGTCAGGCTGTAGAACGCGGACCAGCCCAGGGCCACGAAGGAAAGCAGGAAGCAGAGCCAGTTCATGAGCGCGCAGGAGGCCACGAATACCAGGGCCGTACCGACCAGAAACCAGATGGTGAACCCCACGCCCAGTTCGCCCGTGACCAAGGGACGATCCTGGGTGCGCGGATTTTTGGCGTCGATCTTCCTGTCCGCCAGCCGGTTGAAGCCCATGGCAAAGGAGCGCACCGCGACCATGGCCACAGTCAGGGCCAGAAACGGACCCCAGCCGGGCCTGCCGCCCGAGGCCAGAAACAATCCGATGTAGGCGAAGGGCAGGGCAAAAACCGAATGTTCGATCTTGACCATGCGGCATGTCGCTTTGAAATCCTGAACAAAAGCCATACGGATATCCTGTTGTTTGTTTCGCCTAATATTTTTGCACGAGCACGGCGCCGGCCACAAGCAGCAGCGCTCCGGCCAGCCGGGGCAGGCTGACCTCGCGCACGGCGTAGCCGATCAACCCGTAGTGGTCCATGAGCATGCCCGCCAAAAGCTGGCTGGCGATGATCCAGGCCAGCATGGCTCCGGCACCGAGCTTCTCGGCCAGGAGAATGGTCGCAGCCACGAAAAATGCGCCGAGCAGGCCGCCGGTCCACATCCACCAGGGACCGCGCGCGCCTGCCAGGGCGTTGCCCAGTGGCCGCAGAAATGCGCAGCTCGCCAGGAGGACCAACGTGCCCACGGCAAAGGACACCAGCGCGGAGATGAGCGGATCGCCCACGGCCTGCTTCAACCGGACATTGATGCCCGCCTGCAGGGGAACCATGGCTCCCGCCAACAGCGCCACAAGCACATAGATGTTTTTCATGGGCCAAGAGATACCCTCGTTTGTCCCGAAGGTCCATGCCTCCGGTCCCGGCCAGGGTCGCCCGCGTGAAGGAATCGTCAGGAAATCGTTACCGGCCCGCAACACTTTTGCCGGACAGCTCGGATATACAGCTTTGCAATTTGTTCCCCCAAAGCATCCCGAACGCACTCTGGAGGATCGACATGACCACGAAGTACAAGGAAGAGATCAGACAGTATCTTCTCAAGCAGCTGGACATCTTCAGCGCCGAACATTCCGAGGGCACCGTGCTGGAACTCTGCGCGGACAACAACGACTTCGCCACGCTGCTCACCCAGCACAACATGGAAATGGCCCTGCGCCAGCGCCGCTCCAGCCGCCTCACGGCCCTTGAGCGCGCATTGAAGCGTCTGGATCTGGACGACGATTTCGGCACCTGCCTCGAATGCGGCGAGGACATCGGCCTTGCGCGCATCAAGGCCAATCCATCCGCCGAACTCTGCGTGCATTGCCAAGCCGAAGCCGAACGCGCACTCAAGGCCTGCGCCTAGCCGCAAGAGCCCGGGAGAAAGCATGGACAATCGTACCTTCCGCGTGGACCTGCACGTCCATTCCAAGCATTCCACCCGCCCCTCGCAGTGGATATTGCAAAAGATCGGTTGCCCGGAAAGCTTCACTGAACCCCGGCTGATTTACGAAACCGCCAAAGCCCAGGGCATGGGGCTGGTCACCGTCACCGACCACAATACCCTGACCGGCAGCCTGGAAATCGCCCACCTGCCCGACACCTTCGTTTCCGAGGAAATCACCACCTATTTCCCGGAAGACAAATGCAAGCTCCATGTTCTGGCCTACAACATCGACGAGGAGCAGCACCGGGAAATAACCCGGCTCAGGCCAGACGTATTCGAACTGGTGCCCTATCTGCGCGAGCAGAATATCCGGCACGTGCTGGCCCATCCGCTCTTTGCGGTCAACGACCGCCTGGAGCCGCAGCACTTCGAGCGCTGCCTGCTGCTCTTCAATTCCTTCGAGCTCAACGGTACCCGCGACGCCATGCAAAACCAGGTGTTGGAGGAGATCATCGGCTCTCTGACCCGCTTCGAGATCGAACGGCTGGCCAACAAGCACGATCTGGAACCATACGGACCCACGCCCTGGATCAAGGGACTCACCGGCGGCTCAGACGACCATTCCTCCCTGAATATCGGCCGGGTGCATACACAATTCAACGGCGCGCCCACCCTGGGCAATCTCCTGGCAGGGCTCGATGCGGGCCAAGGCAAGCCCATGGGCACGGCGGCAACGCCCCAGACCATGGCCCACAATCTCTACGGCATCGCCTACCAATTCTACAAAAGCCGCATGCCGGGCAGCATGGACTCCCAGGCCAAGCATCTCTGCTTCCGCTTCGCGGACAATGCCCTGGACCTGCGGCGATGCGAAGCCCCGAACATGTTCTCCGGCCTGAAGCGGCTCGTGAGCCGGGGCAAGACCGCGTACTGGTCCTATTTCGGCAAGGGACGCACAGCAAAGGATATGATGCTCAAGGAGGCCACGGAAATCATCCAGCACGACGAATCCTTCATGGATATGGCGGATGGCCGCTTCAGCGACGTGCGGGAAGCCGAGGCGCAGTGGTCGCGCTTCGTGAACTTGGCCACAGGCCGGATCATGCACCAATTCGCCGAACGGACCATCGAGACCGTGCGCGGCGGGCACTTCTTCGACATCTTCCACACCCTGGGTTCCGCGGGTTCCTTCTATGCGCTCCTGGCCCCCTATTTCGTGAGCTACGACCTGTTTTCGCGCGAACGGCGCTTCTGCGACGACGTACTCAAGGCCTTTGGCCGCACTCCGCGCAGCCCACGGTCCCAGGGGCTCAAACTGGCCCACTTCACGGACACCTTCAATGAAGTCAACGGCGTGGCCCGGACCATCAAACAGCAGGTCTCCCTGGTGGGCCGTCACAACAAGAACATGACGGTGATCACTTGCGGGGACGAAGAATTCCGCGAGCCCGGAGTGGCCCGCTTCCAGTCCGTGGGCAGCATGCAGCTTCCCGAATACCCGGACATCACCCTGCGCTATCCTCCCCTGCTGAACATGCTCACCTATTGCTTCGAGCAAAATTTCGACTTCATCCTTGCCGCCACGCCCGGGCCGGTGGGCATGGCCGCCCTGGCCATCTCCAAGATTCTTAAACTGCCGTTCCACGGTACCTATCACACGGCCTTCCCCCAATACGTAGGCGCGTTCACCGAAGATCAGGCCCTTGAGGACGCGGCTTGGCGCTACATGGTCTGGTTCTACAATCAGATGAACGTGATTTACGCCCCGTCCCAGGCAGTGAAGCGGGAACTGGCGGAAAAGGGCATCGACGCGGGCAAGATACTGGTCTATCCGCGCGGCGTGGACACCAACCGTTTTCACCCTTCCAAACGCAATGGATTCTTCCGCAAGCGGGAAATGGGCACGGGCACCAAATTTCTCTATGTGGGACGGATTTCCAAGGAAAAAGACCTGCATATTCTCAGCGACGCCTTCCGCAAAATCAGCGTGCAACGGCCCGGTTGCGAGCTGGTCGTTGTGGGCGACGGACCCTATCTGGACGAGATGCGCCGCCAACTGCGCGACCTGCCCGCCTTTTTCACCGGCCTGCTCGAAGGCGAGGATCTGGCCCAGGCCTATGCCAGCGCGGACATCTTCATCTTCCCTTCGGCAACGGACACCTTCGGCAACGTGGTCTTGGAAGCCCAGGCCTCGGGCCTGCCCGCCATCGTCTCGGATAAGGGCGGGCCGCAGGAAAACATCCAGCCCGACACGACCGGGCTCGTGGCCGAGGCAGGCAACGCGGACAGCTTTGCCCGCTGCATGCTGGCCCTGGCGGATTATCCCGAACGCCGCGTGTATATGGCCAAGGCCGCGCGCAAATCCATGGAGTCGCGCACTTTTGACGCCACCTTTCTCAAGACTTGGCAACTTTTCGGCGAATCCGTGCGCGGCGGGCAATACATGTAACTCCTTCTCTCAATCCGATCCTGCAAAAAAAGGCGGCCCCGCAAGGAGCCGCCTGTATTGGTCTTCAAGGTCCGAAGGACTAGTCGAGCACGACCAGGCCGTAGCTCTTCTTGCCTTTGCGCAGCAGCAGAATCTGGCCGCCCAGGAAGTCGGACTCGCCGGGCACGTAATCGGCTTCGGCCCGTTCCTGATTCACGTACACGCCGCCCGCCTGGATATCCTTGCGGGCCTGCCCCTTGGATTTGGCAAGGTCCAGGTCCAGAAGCATCTGCGGCAAATCCGGCAGCTCGCTGCCGCGTTTGTATGTCACGGTCGGCGCGGCGCCCAGGGCATGGCGCAGGGTCACCGGGTCCACCTTGCGCACGTCGCCCTTGCCGAACAGGGCCTGGGACGCGGCAATGACCTTGAGCAGCTCGTGCCTGCCGTGGATCATCAGCGTGACCTCTTCGGCCAGGACTTTCTGGGCCTTGCGCAGGTGCGGTTCCTTTTCCACGCTCACGGCCAGCTCGGCGATCTCTTCCTGGCCAAGAAATGTGAAATACTTCAAGAAATTGACCACGTCCGCGTCTTCCGTGTTCAGCCAGAACTGGTAGAAGGCATATGGGCTGGTCATTTCCGCGTTCATCCAGACCGCGTTGCCCTCGCTCTTGCCGAACTTCTTGCCCGACGCCGTGGTGATCAACGGGAAGGTCAGGGCATAGCCCGTGCCCTGCTCCTTGCGCCGGATCAGTTCGCAGCCCGCTGTGATGTTGCCCCATTGGTCGCCACCGCCGATCTGCAACCGACAGTCGCGGTTCTTGTAGAGCCACCAGAAATCCATGCCCTGGAGCACCATATATGAGAACTCGGTGTAGGAGATACCCACATCTTCGCGCACAAGGCGATTCTTGACCGAGTCCTTCTGCATCATCCAGTTGATGGTGAAGTGTCTGCCGATGTCGCGCAGAAGCTCCAGCGCGGACATGTTGCGCGTCCAATCGTAGTTGTTGACCACGTCGGCATCGCCATCCGTATTGCGCTGCACAAAGGCCTTGACCTGTTCGGTGATCTTGGCGGCCCGCATGTCCAGCACGTCCTCGGTGGGCATGTCGCGTTCCTTGTCCTTGCCCGAGGGGTCGCCGATGCGGCCCGTGGCCCCGCCCAGCAGGAACAGCGGATTATGTCCGGCCCGCTTCATGCGCACCAGACAGAGCAGCGGCACCAGATTGCCGATGTGCAGGCTCTCGGCTGTGGGATCGAAACCGCAATACATGACACGGCCAGGCTGGGCGAGATACTCGCGCACCCCATCCTCGTCGGAAACCTGATTCACCAAGCCGCGCCACTTCAACTCGTCATAAATATTCATCGATCCTACTCCGTTTCGTCCAGGTCAGGCCGCTGGGTCCATTTTCCGCCCGGCACGGGCTTCCATTCCGCCATCTTATCCAACAATGCGCCCGGCGATGTGTCCGCAAGCACGAGACCGCGATGCTGGGGCTTCACAAAACCGCTTTGAGTGGCCGAGTCCAAAAAGGCCAGCAAGGGGTCATAATAGCCGTCCACGTTGAGCAATCCGTTGGGCCGCGCCGCAATGCCCAGTTGGGTCCAGGTCAAAGCCTCGAAAAACTCGTCCATGGTGCCCAGCCCGCCGGGCAGACTCACAAAGCCGTCCGAAAGCTGCATCATCAGCGCCTTGCGCTCCATCATGCCGTCCACCACATGCAGCTCGCTCAGGCCTGTATGGGCGATCTCCTTGTCGCGCAGCACCATGGGGATGACGCCCACCACATGGCCGCCAGCCTGCATGGCCGCATCCGCGATCACTCCCATGCAGCCCACATTGGAGCCGCCAAAGACCAGAGTCATTCCACGCCGCGCAATCTCGCGCCCCAGGTCCGCCGCCGTATGCACGAACCCGTTGCCCTGTCCCGGGTTGGAGCCCAGGAACACACAAACGCTTTTCATTGTCACTATCCTAGGTTTCATTGAAAAGCCGCACGGAACGCGCGCGGCCCGTTGTCTCGTCTATGTCAAAAAGAGCGCCTTGTAAAACCGTCTGGCCTCCGGCCACTTCGAAGCGTTCAGGCAGCCCGGTCTGGAACCGGCGCACAATGGGCGCATATTTCATGCCCAGGCAGCCGTCGCGCGGTCCGCACATGCCCAGATCCGTGAGATAGGCCGTGCCTTCAGGCAACACGCGCGCGTCATTGGTCTGCACATGCGTATGCGTCCCGGCCAGGACGCTGACGCGGCCGTCCAGATGCCAGCCCAGCGCAATCTTTTCGCTGGTGGCCTCGGCATGAAAATCCACCAGCCGCACCGTCACCGCGTCCGGGAGACCGGCGAGAATTGCGTCAATCTTGGCAAAAGGGCAGTCAATGGGCTGCATGAAGGTGCGTCCCTGAAGGTTGATCAAGGCCACGGGCGGCAGTCCCTCGAATTCGTAGACGTTCCAGCCCTGGCCCGCCGCGCCCTCGGGGTAGTTTGCAGGCCGCAACAGTCGCGGCTCCTGGCGCATGAACGGGCCGATGTCCGGGTACTTCCAGATGTGGTTTCCCGAAGTCAGCGCGTCAATGCCCGAAGAAAGCAGCTCGCGGGCATTTTTCGCGGACAGCCCCAGCCCGCCGGAAGCATTCTCCCCATTGGCCAGGACAAGATCCAGGCCCAGGGACTCCCGCAAGGGGCCGATCCGTTCCTTGACCAGCTTGCGCCCGGGCCGGCCCATGATGTCGCCCAAAAAAAGTATCTTCATGTTGTCCTATCCGTTTCCTGCTCCGGCCCTGGCCGAAGACTTCGGGCCTACTTCGGCCCGCCCCAATAGTCAATGCGGACGCGTCGCCGATGGCCTGCAACTCCTTGCGCGGGTATATCTTTTGGGCTAACTCCAGAAGCATTATGAATGTGCTCTTCTGTCATCCCAATTTCCCGGCCCAGTTTCGCGGTCCTGCCGGACTGCTCGGCAAGGATCCCGCCAACAACGTGGTCTTTGTCACCAAAACGCCACGCCCGGACTGGGAAATCCCTGGAGTAAGCAAGTCCGTTTACACGTTCAAGGACGAGCCCAAAACAGAACTTGGCCCGGTCTCGGGTCATTACGACGTATGCACGCGCCATGGTCAAGCGGTTTTGCGCCATTGCCGGACTCTCCAGGACCAAGGCTTCCGGCCCGACGTGATGGTGGCCCATTCCGGTTGGGGCCAATCCATGTACCTGCGCGACGCCTTTCCTGGCGTGCCCCTGGTCAGCTATTTCGAATGGTACTACCATGACCGCAGCCCGGACGTGCTCTTCACCAATTCCCATCCGCCACTGGGCAAGCGCGTCCTGCTGCGCAGCAAGAGCACGCCGATCCTGCACGACCTGGCCTCGTGCAGCGTGGGCATCTCGCCCACGGCCTGGCAAAAATACCAATTCCCATCCGAGTTCCAGCACAAAATCGTACAGCTGCATGACGGCGTGGACACGGAATACATGGCCCCCCTGCCTGAGGGGCGACCGCTTCCGCCCGCATTACAGCTCCCTGTCACGGGCTTTTCGGACGGAGACGAACTGCTGACGTACGTCGCCCGCGGCCTGGAACCGTACCGGGGCTTTCCCGTGTTCTACGCGGCCCTGCCCGCCGTGCTCAAGGCCCGGCCCGGCTGCCGCGTACTCATTGTGGGCAGCGATCGAGTCTGTTACGGAGCGCCGCCCAGGGACGGACGCAACTACCGGCAGATCATGCAGGAAAAGGTCAAGGTGGACCCGGAGCGGGTTCGCTTCACCGGCAGCCTGTCCTACGGCGCTTACCGCGCCGTGCTCCAGGCCTCCAGCGTGCATGCCTATCTGACCTGGCCCTTTGTCCTCTCCTGGTCCATGCTTGAGGCCATGAGCTGCGGCTGCCTGCTCGTGGGCTCGAACACGCCGCCCGTGCGCGAGCTTATCCGCCACGGCGAAAACGGCCTGCTCACGGACATGCGTTCGCCTGAAAAAGTCGCGCAGAGCCTGATCCATGCGCTGGAGCGCAACAGCGAACTGGAACACCTGCGCACCGCCGCCCGCAAGACCATCCTGGACAACTACGACAGCACGCGCTGCCTTGCGGCCAACCAGCGGCTGCTGCAATGCGCCGCTGCCGGCGACTTCGAGCCCGGCAATCCGGCGCGCCTGAGCAATCTGGCATCCTTTCGCATTTGATCCCGCAGGCCGCAGCCCAAAAAAAGAGGCGCTTCCCGTGTGGACGCGCCTCTTTTTCATCGTTTCATGAATCGGACTATTTCGCGTAGCCCACGGCGCGCTTCTCGCGGATGACCGTCACCCTGATCTGGCCGGGATAGGTCATGTTGTTCTCGATCTTGTCCGCGATGTCCTTACAGAGCACGTAGGTGTCGTCGTCCAGCACCTTGTCCGAATCGACCATGACGCGAATCTCGCGTCCGGCCTGAATGGCATAGGCCTTGGAAACGCCCCGGAAGCCCGTGGCCAGTCCTTCGAGCTCTTCCAAGCGCTTGACGTAATTTTCCAGCAGCTCCTTGCGGGCACCGGGACGGGCGCCGGACAGGGAGTCCGCAGCCTGGACCAGATTGGCCAGGATGGATTGCGGGGGCACGTCCTCATGGTGCGCGGCAATGGCATGTACGATGGCCTTGCTCTCGCCGTGTTTCTTGGCCAGATCCGCGCCGATGGTGGCGTGGGGGCCTTCGATCTCGTGGTCCACGGCCTTGCCGATGTCGTGCAACAGTCCGGCGCGCTTGGCCTGCTTTTCGTCCAGCCCCAGCTCCGCGGCCATGATGCCGCAAAGGAAGGCCACTTCAAGCGAGTGATGCAGCACGTTCTGGGAGAAACTGGTGCGGTATTGGAGCTGCCCGAGCAGTTTGACCAGTTCGGGATGGATGCCGTGCACGCCCACGTCGAAGGTGGCCTGTTCGCCGATCTCGCGCAGCTTGACGTCAAGCTCCTGCTCGACCTTCTTGACGATGTCCTCGATGCGCGCGGGATGGATGCGGCCGTCATGGATGAGCCGTTCCAGGGCCAGCTTGGCGACTTCGCGGCGCAAGGGGCTGAATGCCGAAAGCACCACGGTCTCGGGCGTGTCGTCGATGATCAGGTCCACGCCGGTGGCTGCTTCCAGGGCGCGGATATTGCGACCTTCGCGGCCGATGATGCGCCCCTTCATGTCTTCGGAAGGCAAGGTCACGGCAGTGACCGTATGCTCGCTGGTGTAGTCGCCTGCGTAACGCTGCAAGGCAAGGGAAAGAATCTCCTTGGCCTTCTTGTCCGCGGTTTCCCGCGCTTCGACCTCAATGGCGCGTACCATCTTGCCTGCCTCGTGCCGGGTGCGCGACTCTATCTCGGTCATGAGCTTTTCGCGCGCCTCTTCCTTGGTCAGGCCGGAAATTTCCTGAAGTTTACGATCGTGCTCGTCATACTGTTTTTCCAGCACGAGTTGACGGTCCTCCAGTTCCTTTTCCAGCTTGATCAACCGCTTTTCCAGCTGATTAACCTCGGACTCCTTGCTGGCAACTTTTTCCAGTTTGCCCTCAAGGCGCTCTTCCTTTTCCTGCAGGCGATTCTCCTGCTTTTTCAAAGAACTTTCACGATCCTTAAATTCTTTTTCCTGCTCCTTTTTCTGGGCGTAGATTTCATCCTGCGCCTGAAGCCGGAGTTCCTTTTTCAATGCACCGGCTTCCTTGCGCGCTTCCTGCACGATCCGGTCAGCCAGTTCATGGGCATCCCCGACGCGTTTGCCGGAGAGGTGTTTATGCAGCAGGTAACCGACTGCCAAGCCGGCCAGAAGCCCTGCCACGGCGATGAGCGCTTCAAACATGACGCGTCTCCTTGTTGTATGTTGTCAGGCACACGGCCTGGTAATCCCGCCATGGTGTGTGGACACGCAAGGGCGGTCATCTTGCTTGAGCGCAAGCGTGACAAGGAGATTCACCGGGAGAAACCCGGCTGTCAGCGAAGGGAGAAAAGGCCAAGGCGGCGAAAGCCGGTTAGGAATGCGCGTGATCGCTCACGCCCGCCGACCGGCTGGTTATCGGTAACCCCGGGAGGCCGTGTTGCCGTCAGTTTTGAACCTGGTTTGCCCAGGTGGGCTCCGCCGGCCACCGTCAGGCGTCCCGATCAAGTCGGGCATGCACAAAGGTGGGCCTAGGCTTGGATCCCTTTTAAGATGCATTGGCTCAAAAACCATCGGACAATCACCAACTCCCCAGGGTATTCGCCGTCTTGTTCCGTTCGGACCTGTTATCGGTCCGGATTAAGTCTCTCCCAAAGCTCGCTGATCCGCTTCTCCAGTCGCCCCAACCGGGCCTCGGACTCCAACAGGTCGTCCGCCAGCCCCAGGGCCACGCATGCGAGCAATTTGTCCTTGCTAATGCCACCACCGCTCTTGCTCAAGCTTTCAACTCGCTCTTCGAGCAGGGCCTTGGCGGCCTCGATTCTTTCGCCCTCGGCATCCGTTCTGAACGTCACCTCAAGGCCGCACAAAGAAAGGGTGTAGCGCGGCATGCACTGCCCTCCCTAGTTGGCCTTTTCCTCAATGCGCTCCAGAAGCCGTTCTATGCGACTTTGAATCTGCCGCCTATTCTCGGTTTCCTGCTCAAGCTGTTCGGACAAGCGTTGGTTTTCTTCTTCCAACGACTTCATCTTGTTCAACATTTCGTTAAAACGCATTTCCAGCCGAGCAATGATATCCATACTTTCCTACTATCCCCTTCCCTTCTGAAAATCAAGACTTCCGGGGCTTGCGCACCAGATTGGACTGACGACCACGCGCAACGGCCAGATTCCCTTCGGGAACATCCTTGGTAATCACTGATCCCGCGCCCACGAGCGCGTTTTTCCCGATGGTCACGGGAGCCACGAGAGCGCTGTTGGACCCGATAAAAACGCCGTCCTCGATAGTGGTCTTGAATTTATTTTTGCCGTCATAATTGCATGTGATGGTTCCCGCTCCCAGATTCACATCCTGGCCTATCTCGGCGTCGCCCACATACGTCAGGTGATTGACCTTGGAGCCCTGGCCGATGCGCGCATTCTTGACCTCGCAGAAGTTGCCCACACGGGCGGTTTCCGCAAGACGCGCACCTGGACGCAGCCGGGCGAACGGTCCCACGATGCAGTCGCGGCCGACCTCGGCGGACTCCAGGTGGGAAAACGGGCGCACCAATGCTCCGCCCCGAATGACGCTGTCCTTGATCCAGGTGTTGGATTGGACCACCGCGCCTTTCTCCACGACGGATCTTCCGTATATCTCCAGGGGGCCGTGCAATGCGGCTCCGGGCTCAAGCTCGGCCAGGGGCCCGACAACAACACTTTCCGCCGCGTGAATGATCGCTCCCCGGTCCAGCCACTGCGTAACGATCCTGCGACGCAGTGTGAATTCGGCCTGGACCAGTTCCCGAGGCGAATTCACACCCATGAGATTGGGGTCGTTGCCGCAATTATACCCGACAACGACACGCCCGCGTTGCACGCCCAGATCCACCAAATCCGTAATATAATACTCGCCGCTCTTGTTCTTGTTGGTCAATTCCGCCAGCAGATCCTTGACCGCGGCCAAGCGCAACAGATAGAGGCCCGCATTGACCTCGCCCGTGTGCGCACCGTGTGCGGCGACATCATAATCCTTGGCCTCCACTATCGCCCGAACATGCCCTTCACGCGTGCGGATGACCCGGCCAAACGAACCGGCATCCTTGAGCGTGATGGTCATGAAGGCCACATCGGCCTGCATGTCGCGGCTCACAGCACGCAGAAAGCCTTCCAGCGGCGCAGCTCCGATCAGCGGCGTGTCGCCGTTGACCACGAACACGCTCTCGCAGCCCATTTCCTCCAAGGCGGCGACAGACTCCATAAAGGCGTGACCGGTGCCGAGTTGTTGTTCCTGGACGATGAATCCGTCCGTCCAGCGGGGAAAACAGGACGCGACCTCGTCACGGCCATGCCCGACCACCGTGCGAATATTCATTCCAAAAAGCGGTTCCAGAGCCTCGTAAACATAATGAAGCATCGGCTCACCCAAAATCTCCTGCAAGACCTTGGGGCGCGGGGAATGCATGCGGGTGCCTTTTCCAGCCGCCAGCACCAACGCTGCGATAGTATTATCGTACACGCTCTCCACTCCTTTGCATGGTTGAAACCTTCGCCGATCAAGTAGCTTGTCCGGTCCTGCATGGCAAGCCCGGCAAGGATTGCTGACAACTCCAGAGAAGATTCGGTCTACCGCATCAGGCCAACGAACGAGCCAAAAACCCAGCGGATTACTTTATTCCATTATCGATGCGGCGTCTCCGTATTTCATCGTCCCGACTTTCTCCGGCGCTACCAGCTCCATATGCAGCAGGGGATATGGCTTGCCACTGTCATCATGAGAGGAACGGCCTACAACACGAAACCCCATGTGTGCATAGAAACCTGCGGCATGTTGGTTTTGTTCGTTGACGTCCACCTTGGTCGCGCCCTTTTCGTTTACGGCGAAGCCGAGCAGTTCTTTCCCCAATCCCTTGCCGAACCAATCGGGTGACAAAAAGAGCATTTCTATCTTTTTGTCGCGAAGTCCCAAAAAACCGGCCAGGGCCCCATCCCCATCCCGCACGCAAAAGATATCGACGGCCGCCAGCCAATGTTCGAGAAGCATCCGGCGGAAATACAAGACGTCCGCTTCGGCCAGGAAATCATGGGTCGATCTGACCGACGCTTCCCACAGCTCGACGATTTCTTCGTACTCTCGCTTTTGCGCCGAAGTAATCTTTGTCGTCATTCCGTCTTCCCCTGTGTCGAAAAGACTTGCCAGACACGACGGCAACACCATCCCGTACCCAGTTCTCTTGGGCAAAAAAGGAGCGTGCCACGGTACATTGTCGTGGATGTCCTTGACGCTCAGATTCAAAAAAGAACGGGCCGGGAATTGTCTCCCGACCCGCTCGTTTAAGCGTTCCTGGGCAGAGCCCGGATACCGGAGCCTAGCAGGTTCCGGCCTGGCTTCCGCTTTCGCGGCAGCTCATACGGGCAATGGCCCTGCGAAGGGCGGCCTGATTGCGCGCCCAGTCGACGTTCTCTTTAACCTTGGCGGCGCGCTGCTCGGCGCGCTCACGAGCCTTGCGGGCCCTGTCAGCGTCGATTTCCGATGCCTTTTCCGCCACCTCGGCAAGAACCGTCATCTTTGACCCACTCACTTCGGCAAACCCGCCGGCAATGAAGACGTAATGCGCCTTGCCGCCCAGCTTGTAGTAAAGGTTGCCGATGCCCAGAGCGGAAAGGAACGGGATGTGGTTCGGCATGACACCGAATTCACCGAGAGCACCAGGGGCGCCCACGTATTCCACGTCCTCGGAAAGCACTTTCCGGTCAGGCGTGACGATTTCCAGAAGGATGGTATTAGCCATGACCACCTCTTCTTATGCGTTCTTGGCGTTTTCGATCGCCTCTTCAATACCGCCGCACATGTAGAAAGCCTGCTCGGGCAGGTCATCGTACTTGCCGTCGAGAATCTCGCGGAAGGAACGGATGGTATCCTCCAGCTTGACGTACTTGCCGGCGCGGCCGGTGAAGACCTCGGCCACGTGGAACGGCTGGGACAGGAAGCGCTGCATCTTGCGGGCGCGGGACACGGTGAGTTTGTCCTCGTCGGACAGCTCGTCCATACCCAGAATCGCGATGATGTCCTGCAGTTCCTTGTACTTCTGGAGCACCTGCTGCACTTCGCGGGCAGTGTAGTAGTGTTCGTCGCCCAGAACCAGCGGGTCCAGGATGCGGGACGTGGAGTCCAGCGGGTCCACCGCGGGGTAGATGCCCAGCTCGGCGATCTGACGGGACAGAACCAGCGTACCGTCAAGGTGCGAGAAGGTCGTTGCCGGCGCGGGGTCGGTCAAGTCGTCAGCAGGGACGTACACGGCCTGGACCGAGGTGATGGAACCCTTGGTCGTGGAGGTGATGCGTTCCTGCAGGCCGCCGAGGTCGGTGCCCAGAGTCGGCTGGTAACCAACCGCGGAAGGCATGCGGCCGAGAAGTGCGGACACTTCGGAACCCGCCTGGGTGAAACGGAAGATGTTGTCGATGAAGAGCAACACGTCCTGGCCTTCCTCGTCACGGAAGTACTCCGCGCAGGTAAGGGCGGTCAGGGCGACGCGGGCACGGGCTCCCGGAGGCTCGTTCATCTGACCGTAAATCAAGCCAGCTTTCTCGAGGACGCCGGCGTCTTTCATTTCGTGATAGAGGTCGTTGCCCTCACGGGTGCGCTCACCAACACCGGCGAACACGGAGATACCGCCGTGCTGCTTGGCGATGTTGTTGATCATCTCCATGAGAATAACGGTCTTGCCCACGCCTGCGCCGCCGAACAGGCCCATCTTGCCGCCCTTGGGGAAGGGGATCAGCAGGTCAACGACCTTGATGCCCGTCTCCAGGAGCTCAACCTTGGTGGACTGCTCGGTGAATTCCGGAGCGCCGCGGTGAATGGGCATGAACTTGGTGGAGTCGATGGGACCCAGTTCGTCCACGGGACGACCGACCACGTTCATGATGCGGCCAAGGGCGCCGGCACCGACAGGCACGGTGATGGGCGCGCCGGAGTCGACGGCTTCCATGCCGCGGACCAGACCTTCGGTGGCGTCCATGGCGATGGTACGCACGACGTTGTCGCCGAGGTGCTGAGCCACTTCACACACCAGGTCGGGTGCGTCCTGGTTGTTGGGGTTTTTGATATCCAGCGCGTTCAAGATGCTGGGCAGGTTGCCTTCGGGAAACTCCACGTCGACAACCGCGCCGATAACCTGCACGATTTTTCCAACGTTGCTCATTGCTCTTCCCCTTATTATCCTTTCAGCGCTTCAGCGCCGCCGACGATGTCCATAAGTTCTGTGGTAATAGCCGCCTGACGTGTCTTGTTGAAGAGCAACGTCAATGCCTCGGTCATGTCGTCACAGGCCCTGGTCGCGTTGTCCATGGCCGCCATACGCGCCGCATGCTCGGACGCGGAGGTGTCCAACAGGCCGCGATAGACCTGGACCTTGATGAACCGAGGCAGCAGCTCGGCCAGCAGGCCCTCTACCGAGGGTTCGTAGATGTATTCCTGGGAAACGGCGGGCTCGGCGCCTTCCGCTTCCTCCGCAGGCTGCAAGGGGAGAATGGTTTGAACCATCGGCTCCTGTCTCGCTGTGGAGATAAGTTCGCCGAAGATCAGGGTCACCTCGTCCACCTTGCCGGAAAGGTAGTCGTCGATGACCATGTTGCCTACTTCCATGCCCAGGGTAAAATCAAATCCGCCCATGGCGTCGCGGTATTCCTTGAGGATGCCGTATTCCGCCTTGCGGACCGCGTCGTTACCCTTCTTGCCCACGCAATAGAACTTGACCTCTTTCCCTTCGGCCGCCTTTTGGGCGGCTGTCTTCAATGCAGCCTTGATCAGGTTGGTATTGAAGCTGCCGCAAAGGCCTCGGTCGGAGGTGACCAGTACGATACCGGCGGACTTGATCTCGTCGCGCACCTCGAGAAGAGGGTGCACGGAGGTGTCCGATCCACCGGCGAGTTCGCTCAGCATCTCGTAGAACTTGGTGGCATAGGGGCGGAATCTTTCGATCCGCTCCTGCGCCTTACGAAGCTTCGCCGAAGAAACCATGTTCATGGCCTTCGTGATCTGCTTCGTCTTCTTGACGCTTGCGATCTTATTTTGAACGTCCCTAAGTGATGCCATAAGTCACCCCCAGGGTTAAGCGCGGAAGCCTTTCTTGAACTCGTCAATGGCTGCGCCCAGTTTCTTGGTCAGGTCATCGTCAAGGGCGAGCTTGGTCTTGATCTCGTCCAGGACCTCGGGTTTGGAGTTGCGCATGAACTCCAGCAGTTCTGCTTCGAACTTGCGCACGGCCGTCACGGGAACGTCGTCCATGTAGCCACGGGTACCGGCGAAGATCGAAGTGACCTGCTCCTGGATCTCCAGGGGCTGGTACTGGGGCTGCTTGAGCAGCTCGACCATGCGGGCGCCGCGGTTCAGCTTGGCCTGGGTGGCCTTGTCCAGGTCGGAACCGAACTGCGCGAAAGCGGCCAGTTCGCGATACTGGGCGAGGTCCAGACGAAGGGTACCGGCGACCTGCTTCATGGCCTTGACCTGGGCGGCGCCGCCGACTCGGGAGACGGAGAGGCCGACGTTGATGGCGGGACGCACACCAGCGTTGAACAGGTTGGGCTCGAGGTAGATCTGGCCGTCGGTGATGGAGATAACGTTGGTCGGGATGTACGCCGACACGTCACCGGCCTGGGTTTCGATGACCGGCAGAGCCGTCATGGAACCCGCACCGTACTTGTCGTCCATCTTGGCGGCGCGCTCCAGCAGACGGGAGTGGAGGTAGAAAACGTCGCCGGGGAAAGCCTCACGTCCCGGAGGACGGCGAAGCAACAGGGACATCTGGCGGTAGGACACGGCCTGCTTGGAAAGGTCATCATAGATGATCAGGGCGTGCTTGCCGCTGTTGCGGTAGAACTCCGCCATGGTGCAGCCGGAGTAGGCGGCGATGAACTGCAGCGGAGCGGGCTCGGAAGCAGTCGCGGAGATGATGGTGGTGTATTCCATGGCACCGTACTTGCGCAGGGTGTCGGCCACCAGGGCGACGGACGCTTTCTTCTGGCCGATGGCCACATAGAAGCAATGCACGTCGGTGTTCTTCTGCGCCAGGATGGCATCCAGACCGACAGCGGTCTTGCCGACCTGACGGTCGCCGATGATCAGCTCGCGCTGACCGCGACCGACCGGGGTCATGGCGTCGACGGCCTTGAGGCCCGTGTAGCAGGGCTCATGGACGGACTTGCGGGGAATGATGCCGGGAGCCTTCAACTCCACGGGGCGGACTTCCGTAGCATCGACCGGTCCAAGACCGTCGATGGGCTGACCCAGGGGGTTGAGCACGCGGCCCATGACGGCGTCGCCGACGGGCACGGAGAAGATCTGACCGGTACGCTTGACCGTGTCGCCTTCCTTGATATGCGTGTCTTCACCCAGAAGGGCGACACCAACGTTGTCTTCTTCCAGGTTGAGGACCATGCCCATGACGCCGCCGGGGAATTCCAGGAGCTCCATGGCCATGGCGTTTTCAACGCCGTGTACGCGAGCGATACCGTCACCAACGTACAGGACGGTGCCGGTTTCGCTCATCTCGACACGAGATTCATAATTTTGAATCTGTTCCTCAATGATTTTGCTGATTTCTTCGGCTTTGATCTGCATGGCCCTACTCACCCCTTTTGATCTGTTCTTTCAAAATCTCAAGCTGGGCGCGCAAGCTGGCGTCCAGCACTTTGTCGCCAACCTTGAGCACGACACCGCCGAGGATATCCGCATCCGTGGCGTAATCCAGAACGAGCTTCTTGCCGGTTTGTTTTTCCAGCTTTTCCGCGAGTTCCTTGCGGCGTTCGTCCGAAAGATCGAACGCCGTCACCAGAGAGCCGGCCACAACTCCCTGGGCGTCGTCGAGCATGGACTTGTAGTCAACGGCAATGGCGGGCAGGACTTCGACCCGGCCGTTCTCAGCCAGGATGTCGAAGAAGTTGCGCACCATCTGTCCAACCGACAGCTTTTCCGCGAATTTCTTAAGCACGGCCTTCTTTTCCTCCGCGCTGAACGCGGGGTTGCGGAAAAGGGCCAGCGCTTCGGGCGACTCATTGAGAACGCCTGCAACCGCGGACAACTCCTTGCCGTACGCTTCAAGGTCTTTGTCGCCGGACTTCAGTCCCACGGCGAAGAGAGCCTTGGCGTATCTGCGAGCTACAACGTTCCCGGTCAATTGAGCACCACCTTTGTTAAGTATTCGTCCACAAGACGTTCATGGTCCTGTGAGGAAAGCTTATCCTTGACCATCTTGGCGGCGGCTTCAGCGACCAGCTCGGCCATGTCGGCACGCATGGCATCCAGCGCGCCCTTGGCTTCGTTTTCGGCCGTACGCTTGGCCTGCTCCTTGAGCGCGGCGGCGTCCTTCTCGGCCTTCTGGATGATGGCCTGCTTCAGGTTTTCACCCTGAGCGCGCGCGTCATCCAGAATCTTCTGTTTTTCCTGAGCCAGATTGGCAATACCGCGCTCAACATTCTTGAGGCGCTCTTCAGCTTCGGCCTTGCGGGCTTCCAGGTTATCCAGCTCAACCTGGATTTCCTTGCGGCGGCCGCCAAAAAGAGCCTTCAGCTTGCTGCCGGCGGCCCACCAGATGATGCCGATGAAGATCACCAAGTTGATGACGCGGTAAATGAAGTTGTCCCAAGGTATGCCGTGGGCCTCTCCATGGGCGGCTTCTCCGTGCGCCGCCTCCGCCGCCTCTCCGGCGCCGTGGCCGGTCGCGAGTGCGATGCCCGCGAATGCCAGCACACAGACGACAACCAGCGTCCAGAGTGCGAACCGTCTAAATTTCAAAACGAACCCCTCCTTACCGTCTGTTATGCCTGGCCAAGAATCTTGTTCGTGGCCTTCTGCGCGAATGCGTCCACACCCTTTTTCAGTTCGTCCATGGCACCGGAGACCTGGGTCTTGATCTGGGCCTGAGCGTCCTTCAGGGTGGCGGCGGCTTCCTGGCCGGCCGCGGACATCAGGCTCTGCTCGGTGGCAGAAGCCTCGCCCTTGAACTGGTTACGAATTTCATTGCCTTCCTTGCGGGCGGCATCCAGAGCGGCTTCGTAGTCCTTGAGCTTGGTCTCCGCATCACCGCTGAACTTTTCGATATTGCCCATCCGCTCGGCCATCAGTTCCTTGCGCTTCTGGATAATGCTGCGGATCGGCTTGATCAGCACCCAGTTGAGCAACAAGATCGTGAGGATGAAGTTGACGAGTTGGATGAACAAGGATTTATCCGGTATAACCATACGCTCTCCCCCGACTGAGGTTGTGAAATTTAGGTCAAAGTGCTTGCGCTTTATCTCACTTTGCCTGCGCTGTCAAAGGCTTTTTCAGAAAAAGCCAGGACGTTGTGCAGGTCAACTGCCTGAAAAAATACACGGAATGACAGATTGGAAGGAAGACCCTCAGCTCTCTGAGGAAGTGGGCAACGCACCGGGCGCACCCATGGTCAACGTCCCTTCAAGCACGGCTCCCTCGTCCACGACGAGTACCGGGGTGCGCACATTGCCGCGAAGGTCCGCGCTCTTTTTCAAGGACACCTTCTGACGCGCTTCCACCTCTCCGGTCAACCGCCCCGACAGCACCAGCTGCCCGACAAGAACGGTCCCCTCGACGATGGCATCCTTGCCGATCACGAGCGTACCCTCGGACTCCACCTCGCCGGTAAAGTTGCCGTCGATGCGCACAGACCCCTGAAAGTTCAGTTTGCCGTTGTAGTTTGTCCCGGCGCCCAAAAAGGCGTTGATCTCATCCTTGGCCATTCTCTCTCCTCCTCATTCGGACCGATGACCCGTCTGCACCGCTTCAAACCTTCTTGAACAAGAAGCGACGCATGGAAACGTTGAGCACGAGACCCACGAGACAGAAGTTCACCAGCGTGGCACTTCCCCCGTAGCTCACGAACGGCAAGGGAATCCCGACCACCGGCATCAGCCCGAGAACCATACCCATGTTTATAAGGATTTGCCAGAAAAAATAAAAGAACACGCCAGCTGCCAGATAACTTCCGAAAAGGTCCTTGGCATCGCGCGCGACCAGCATGATTTGGTAAAGAAAGGCGCAAAACAGGGACAACAGCAGCATGCAGCCGACAAAGCCCCATTCCTCGGCAAATACGGCCAGGGCGAAGTCCGTATGTTTTTCCGGCAAAAAACGGTAGTGGCTCTGTGTTCCGCCAAGGAACCCCTTGCCCCACATCTCGCCCGAGCCCACGGCGATTTCGGATTGCAATTTATGGTAGCCCGCGCCCTTGGGATCGCTGGTGGGGTCCAGGAAGGAAAGGATGCGCCTCTTCTGGTAATCGTGCAGCGCAAACCACCCCAGCGGCAACGTGACAGGCACCAAAACCAGCAACGTGCGCACCACGCGGGAAGTCAGCCCCCGATACAGCAGCATGCCTCCCAGGATCAGGAACACGCTCAGCCCGGAGCCCAGGTCCGGCTGCTTGATGACCAGCAGCACGGGCACGCAGCATACGGCCAGAATGGAACCGAGCTGAAGAAAGTCCAATTTGTGCGTCTCGCGGGAAAGCAGCTTCGCGCCCAGGATGAGCACGCATATCTTGGCCAGCTCGCTGGGCTGAAAGTTCATGAAGCCCATATCCAACCATCGGCGCGCACCATAGATAGTCTTGCCCATGAAAAAAACAGAGATGAGCAGCGCCACAGTGACCCAGAACAGGGGCCAGGCCGCGGTCTTGAGATGCCTGTAGTCCAGAAGCATGAACACGGCCATGCACGGCAGCCCCATGAGCCCCCAGATGAGTTGCTTGCGGAAATAGGGATCCACATTAAGCCCCTCTTCCATGCGAAAGCCGCTGGCCGAATACAGATTCAGCACGCCCAGGAAAAAGAGCAGCGCGGTCACGCCCACAAGCGGCCAATTGATGGAGAGCAGCAATCTGCGGTCAATGGGGCTCATGCCCTTGGCTCCGATGGAAATTTGTTCATTGGGTTCCTGCCGCCTGCGCCGTGGAAGCCGCTTTTACCGGGTGCTGCGGAAAAAGATAGTCCAGAACGGCCTTGACCACGGGCCCGGCTCCGGAAGAACCGTGCAGGCCGTGCTCCACCATGACCACCACGGCATACCGCCGCCCGTCCTTTTCGCCAAAACCGGCCATCCAGGCATGATCGCGCAGACGGTACGGGATATTCTCATCCTTGAGCGCCTTGAGCTCATCCGTCAGCCGCGCCACCTGGGCCGTGCCCGTCTTGGCCCCGACAACCGCGCCGGGAGTCCGCGCCCGCCAGCAGGTGCCGTGAGGGTCCTCGACCGTGTCGACCATGGCCTCCTTGATGCGCTCGCGCTGGGCTTCGGTCAAGGGCAGCCGTCCCTGCGTCTCGGGCGGGGCGTCTTCCAGAAGCTGCGGTTTAAGCAACAGGCCTCCGTTGATAAGGGCGCTGATGTACCGGGCCACCTGGAGCGGCGTGACCAGGGTGTAGCCCTGGCCGATGGAAAAGTTCAGATCCTCGCCCTTTTGCCAGCGTTCCCCATAGGTCTTGAGCTTCCATTCGCGCGTGGGAATATTGCCGCCCTTTTCATGGGGCAGGTCAATGCCGGTGGGCTTGCCAAAGCCCGCAGCAAAAGAAAAGGCGCTGATGCGGTCCACGCCCAGCTTCATGCCCAGGCGGTAAAAATACACGTCGCAGGATTCCACCAGGGCCCGGCGCAGGTTCACGTTGCCATGGCCGCCCCGCCGCCAGCAGCGGAAGGTATGGTTGCCAAGCTTGGTATAGCCGGGACAGAACACGGTCTCGCTGGGATTGATCATATTCTCGTGCAAACCGCAGCCGGCCATGACCAGCTTGAACACGGAGCCGGGCGGGTACGAGGATTGGGTGACGCGGTTGAGCAGGGGATGCTGGGGGTCGTCGGACAACCGTTTCCATTCCTCCGGGCTGATCCCGCCGGTGAACTGGTTGGTGTCGTAGGAAGGCGCGCTGATCAGGGCCTGGATATGGCCGTTGGAAGCGTCCATGACCACGACCACGCCCTCCCTGCCGAGCATGTGCTCATGCACGATGCGCTGCAGCTCCAGGTCCAGGGAAAGCGCCACGTCGTCCCCGGCCCGGGGCGGGGTCATGTTCTCCTCGCTCATGCGACGGCCCGTGACGTCCACCTTGAACTCTCGCAACCCCTTGACCCCGCGCAGACGTTTTTCCAGAATCTGCTCCAGGCCGAGCTTGCCCACATGGTCGCCCAAGGACAGCCCGTCGTCCCGGTCCAGCTCGGCCTCGCTGGCCTCGGACACATACCCGAGGATGTGGCAGAAAAGATCGCCATATGTATAGTTACGCTGGGAGCGAATCAAAATTTCCAGACCAGGCCAGCGGAGCTTGTGGGCTTCCACGGTCGCGAGCTGTTCAAAACTCAGGTCCGGGCAGAGGATCAGGGGCTCAAAGGGTTTCACCTTGCCGCGCCCCTTGGTGTAGGACTCGGCCAGCTTGGTGCGATCCAGCCCGGTCCAGAGGCTCACAGCGTCCAGGGTGGCCTCCACGTCGCGGCAATCCTCGCGGATCAGCCCCAGGGCGTAGGCCGGCTCGTTGGTGGCCAGCAGCTCTCCGTTGCGCGCCGTGATGATGCCGCGCGGAGCGTAGATATGTTCGCGGCGCAGCTGGTTGGCCCGGGCCTTGTCCGCGAATTCCTGCCCCTGGTGCACCTGAAGATACCAAAAACGGACCGTGAACAGGAAAAACAGACCCAGGATGCACAGTTGCAGCAACAGGAGCCCGTGCCTTGGCGGCTCTTTGTCATGGGGATTAAACAGTCCTGTCATCTTCTTTCAGCCGCTCCGGGAAAAGCTTGTGCACGACCAGCCACAGCAGGGGAAAGGCCAATGCCTGGGCTCCGGCCTCCCCCAAAACGCGTCCGGTCTGCACGGACATACCCTCCAGGTGCATCAGGGTATTGATGAGCAAAAAATGAAACCCGCCCAGAAACAGTCCGAGCAGCACCATGAGCGTCACGCTCCGGGGGTCGAAGAGCCTTCGCCCGAGATGAAACGCCAGGGCCAGCCCGCCGTACCAGGCCGGAGCGTAGCCAAAGGGAAGATTGCCCATGCCTTCCTGAAGCAGAATCACGCAGGCGAACAACAAGGCTCCGCCCGGCCACCAGCGGCCTTCCTGAAGGCTCACCACCAGACCGGGCGCAAGGAAATCCAGGCCGGGGAAAAGCGCCTGCAGCCAGATCGCCGTGATACCGTAAATTCCCCACCAGACCATCCCGAACATGTTACGGCCCCTGCCCTTCGCCCGCACGCATGAGCAACGCCTCTTCAAGCTCCTCCGGGTTCACCAGGGGCCGCGCCGACACATCGAGGAACAGGGACAGTTCGGAACGCTCCACGCTGGTTATCACGGCCACGGGCAACCCCTTGGGGAAAATGCCCGCCACTCCCGAGGTCACAAGCACTTCGCCCGGCTGCACCTCGGCGTTGATGTTCATGTAGCGCACGGACAAATCCTTGCCCGGACCGCGCCCAAAAGCCACTCCCTTGGTGCGGTGGTCCTGGCTGACCACGGACAGGGCGCTGTTCACGTCCTGAATAAGCATGACCTGGGATACGCTGATGCCGCTCTTGAGCACCCGCCCGACCACGCCCTTGGCCGTGACCACGGGCATATCCGGCCGCACCCCGGAGAAATAGCCCTTGTCGATGAGCAACACGTCCAGGGCCGAAGCCGGGCCCATGCGGTGGGCAACGACGCGCACGCCTTCGGCGCGCCATTGGCGGGGAGGAAAGAAACGGAGCAGGGATTCGAGCCGCCGGGCCGAGGCAGCGCTTTCCAAAAGGGCCGCATTCTCCATGACCAGACGGTCAAGCTCGGAGCGCAGGCGTTCATTTTCACGCTCCACGCCCACAAGGAACACATAACGGTCCCAGACTCCCGAAACCTTGTCCGAAATCCAGCGGCCGGGCTGGAGCACCCAGCCCGTGGCCTCCAGCCCGGTCACGGACGTCAGCGCATCCAAATGCCCGGTTCGCAAGTTCCAGGTATAGAGGGAAAGATAGATGAAGAGGCCCGCAAGGGCGACCACTGCAAGCCGTTTGGGCTTCACCTCTTTAGTCCGTGCAAATCTCGCGGTAAAGGTCGATATTGTCCAGAGCGCGCCCTGAGCCGAGCACCACTGCGGTCAGCGGATCGTCCACCACGGTGATGGGCAGTTGAGTCTCGTGCTGCAGCAGCGAGTCCAGTCCGGTCAGCAACGCACCGCCTCCCGTGAGCACGATGCCCCGGTCCACGATGTCCGCAGCCAGTTCGGGCGGCGTCTGTTCCAGGGCGATACGCACGCCCTGCACAATGCTGTCCACCTGCTCGGCAATGGCCTCGCGCACTTCCTCGTCGTTGATGGTCCGGTTCTGGGGAATGCCCGTAACCAGATCGCGGCCCTTGATTTCCATCTCGCGGGGTCCGTCCACAGGATAGGCCGAGCCAACGGTCATCTTGATGTCTTCCGCCGTGGATTCGCCGATGAGCATGTTGTACTTGCGTTTGACGTACTGCATGATGGCTTCGTCCATCTTGTCGCCGCCGATGCGCACGCTCTTGGCATAGACGATGCCGGACAGGGAGATGACCGCAATCTCGGTGGTGCCGCCGCCGATGTCCACCACCATGTTGGAAGTGGGTTCGGTGATGGGCAGATCCGCACCGATGGCCGCGGCCATGGGCTCCTCGATGAGGTAGACCTCACGGGCTCCGGCGGACTGGGCCGACTCCTTGACCGCGCGCTTTTCCACCTGGGTGATGCCCGTGGGCACGCAGATCATGATCCGGGGCCGCACCAGACGGCGGGAATTATGGACCTTGGAGATGAAATGCCTGAGCATGGCCTCGGTGACCTCGAAGTCGGCGATAACGCCGTCCTTCATGGGCCGGATGGCCACGATGTTGCCGGGAGTGCGGCCGAGCATCTTTTTGGCCTCGGCGCCGACTGCCAGCACGGCCTTGCCGCCGCGGGAATCTTTTTTCACGGCCACGACCGAAGGCTCGGAAAGCAGCACGCCCTTGCCCTTGACGTACACCAACGTATTGGCCGTTCCCAGGTCGATTGCGAGATCCGTGGAAAACGATCCGACGATTTTATCAAAAAGTTTCATTCGGTTTGCTTCCTCTGCGAGATGGAGATGCGGCCGCAAGACTGGACACGCCCGCAGGGACGTGCAACAAGCGGCACTTGATAGCACCTATCAAAAGAAACCTTGGGGGGCAACAGCCTCCAGCGCATTAAGACCATGCCAGAAAAGCTCCCCTACCTTTCCATGGCCACGCATCTGCGACGCAGATTCGGCCAGAGAGTGCAAAAAATACCCTTGGACGCAGGCTTTTCCTGCCCCAACCGTGACGGCACAATATCCCGTAATGGTTGCCTTTTCTGCAACTCTGACGGCTCCGGGTCAGGCCTGTTGCGCCAGGGGCTGGATCTGCACGCCCAGTGGCTGTTTTGGCGGGAAGAGCAATCACGCAAATGTAAGGCAAACATTTTCCTGGCCTATCTGCAATCCTTTTCCAACACGCACGGCAGTCCGGACAGGCTGCGCCGCGTTCTGGAGCGCATCGAACACCTGCCCGATCGGGTCGGCCTCTGCATCGGAACCCGCCCCGACTGCCTGGACGCGGAAAAACTCGACCTGCTGGCCGCGCTGCCCGGCGAAACATGGCTGGAGCTGGGTCTGCAAAGCAGCAACAACGCCACGCTCAAGCGCATCAACCGGGGTCACAGCGCCGAGGATTTCGCGGCGGCAACGCGCAAAGCCTCCACGCGGGGCCTGCAGGTCTGCGCCCATGTCATTGCAGGCCTGCCCGGCGAGGATGCCGACGATTTCCTGGCCACCATCGACTATGTGAACGCCCTGCCCGTTGCCGGAATAAAGTTGCACAATCTTTACGTGGCCAAAGGCGCGCCCTTGGAAAAAATCTGGCGCGCAGGAGGCTACACGCCCCTGGAGCAGGACGCCTATGTCGAACTGGTCTGCCGCGCGCTGGGCCGTCTGCGGCCGGACATCGTGACCCACAGGCTCACGGGCGACCCCGCGCCCGGCGAGCTGCTGGCCCCGGATTGGGCCGTGGAAAAACACACCATGATCACCAGCATCCAATTCCGCCTGAAGCAGACCGGCCTGCGGCAGGGGGACCATTATCCGCCCCCGGAGGAATCATGAGCACGACAGTCGAACACCTGGAAGCGGGACGCCTTTGCCTGGACGTTTGCTGGGAAAAAAATCTGGTGCGGAGGCTGCGCTTGGGTTGGGGCGGCACGGGAACAACGGACACCCGGCTTTCGGATATGGGAAAAAGCTTGCTCGCCGCCCTGCAAGGTTATGCCCGGGGTCAAAAGACCGACTGGCCGGATCTGCCCCTGGATTGGGACCGGCTCAGCCCGTTTTCACGGCAGGTGCTGCAGAAGCTCCAGCGCGAAGTCGGGCAGGGCCATGTGGTCAGCTATGGCGAGCTGGCAGCCCTGGCGGGCAACCCCAAGGCGGCCCGGGCCGTGGGCCGCGCCTTGGGAGCCAACCCCTGGCCCCTGGTGGTGCCCTGCCACCGCGTGATCGGGGCAGGCGGCGCGCTCACGGGCTTCACCAATCCGGGCGGATTGGAACTCAAGAGCTACCTGTTGGAGCTGGAAGGCGCGGCAGGATCAAGTTCGCGCAAATAATCCCCGAATTTGAGATCCTCGCGCAGGATGTGCGTACGCAGCCAGTCCGCCAGAAACAGGAACACGTCGAGCATGCTCTCGGGCGTGGCCCGCGAACTCTCCAATTCGGCGGTACGGCGCAAAAACTCCTGATGTCCGGCCCGGTGCTCTTCCAGACCGGGGTAGGAAGAATCAATCATGCTGCCCTCCTCCACCTCGAAATGGCCCAGGGCATATTCCTTCATGTCCTGAATCATGAGACGGACGCGTTCGGGGGAAGACCCCTCCAGCGAGGCCTGATAGGCCCTGTCTATGAGCATGACGAATTGTTTGTGCTGCTCATCAATGGCACGCACGCCAATGGCCATGTCTTCGGACCACTGAATGATTGGCGACATGAGTCCTCCCTGTGTCTTCCATGCCCTGAAGAACGTCCGGACGCAACCTCTCCGCGACAAAAAAAACCGGAAGGAGGCATCCCCTTCCGGTCCTTTTGCGGGAAAAGCGCGGCTACTTTGAAAGCTTACGCGCCAATCTGGCCCGCAGCATGATGGCCACGAGATTCATGCCCAGGACCAGGGCGATGAGCACCAGGGCCGTGCCGTACTGCAACGGACGGGTCTTTTCGATCTCCGTGCCTGCCGTGGCCAATACATAAATATGGTACGGCAGGGCCATGACATCGTCGAAAATGGACTGGGGAATGTCCGGCGTGGAGAACACCGCCGCCGTGAACATGATGGCCGCGGTCTCGCCGGCTGCACGGGAAAGCGAAAGGATGGAGCCGGTCAGGATGCCGGGCAGGGCCGCAGGCAAAACCACCCGCTGGATGGTCTGCCACTTGGTGGCGCCCAGCCCCAGGGAGGCCTCCCGATAGGTGTCGGGCACGGACCGCATGGCTTCTTCCGTGGTGCCGATGACCACGGGCAGAGTCAACGCGCCCAGGGTCAACGCGCCCGCCGCTATGGACACGCCGAGCTGCATGACCGTCACGAACAGGCCCAGGCCGAACAGGCCGAAAACCACGGACGGCACGCCCGCCAGATTATTGATGCCGATGCGGATGATGCGCAAAAGCTTGCCGGGCCGGGCATATTCGTTGAGATAGATGGCCGAGGCCACGCCCAGGGGCAGGGCCACGATCATGGAGCTGAGCGCCAGCAGAAACGTGCCCAGGATGCAGGGGAAAATGCCCCCCTCGGTCATGGAGTTGCGCGGCTCCGCGCTCAGGAATTCCCAGGTGATGGCGGGCAGGCCGTTGTAGAGCAAAAAGCCCAGGATCACGGCCAGGGCCAGGCCATTGATGCTGGCTGCGGACCGGAAAAACCCGAAAATCAGTTTTTCCAACAGCCTGCGCCTGCGGTTGCGCCTCTCGGATTGCTCCATGATGGCGGCAATGCTCGCCGTTGTACTCTGCATAGCTTTCTCCTTAGAGCGTGGCCGCGCCGACCTGCTTGTACTTGTGGGCCACATGGTCCGCCACCACGTTGAAGAGCATGGTGAACAGGAAGAGCACGATGCCGATGGCGAACAGCGCATAATAATGATCGCTGGCATAGGGGGCCTCGCCCATTTCCGCGGCGATGGATGCGGGCATGGGCCGCACCGGATCAAAGATGGAATCCGGGATCATGCCTGCGCCGCCCGCGACCATGAGCACGACCATGGTTTCGCCGATGGCCCGGGACATGCCCAGGATGATGGCCGTGCTGATGCCGGAAAGCGAGGCCGGGATGACCACCTTCCAGATGGTCTCGCTGTGCGTCGCGCCCAGGGCCAGGGAGGCCTCCTTGAGCTCCAGGGGCACGGCATAGATGGCGTCCTCCGAGACCGAGGTGATGGTGGGCACGGACATGAAGGCCAGCATGAGCGAGGCGTTGAACATGTTCAGGCCGGTGTTGATGTCGAAGGTATTCTGAAGGAACGGGGCCATGACCACCATGCCGAAGAAGCCGATGACCACCGAGGGCAGGGAAGCCAGCAGCTCGATCACCGGCTTGAGGAAGTTGCGCATGCGGTGCGAGGCGATCTCGGCCATGTACAGGGCGGTCATCACGCCCAGAGGAATGGCTATGGCCGACGAAAGCACGGTCACGGAAAGCGAACCGATGATCAGCGGGAATATCCCGAATTCGGGATCATCCTCGTCCGTGGGATACCAGCCGTGCCCGAAAAGAAAGTCCGGGACGCTGACGGTTTGAAATATTGGCAGGCCTTCGATGAACAGAAAGACCATGATCAGGCCCAGAATCACGACCGAGGTCAGGGCCGTGGCGAAAAACACGTACATGATCAGGTTGTCGCGGGTCTTGCGTTGCAGATTCATGGCCCGCAAGGTCAGCGTGAGCAACGAGGCAAAGGCGAAAAGCACGGCGAAGACGTAATAGGGCGTGGCCCGGGAATCGATGCGCTCGCTCACGAAGCCGGTCAGAAAAACCAGCCCGTTCTGGGAAAGTTCCGCGCCCTTGCCCTGCCGCCGCAACATGGCGCTGCGCTCGGTCACGTCCTTGGTCAGGGCCTTGAGCTCCAACATGGCCTGGCTCAGGCGCTTGTAGGTCGCCTCCTCGCTCAGGCCCAATGTTTCGATGTCCTCGGTCAGGGAAAACTCGACGTATCGGGCCATCTCCTTGATCGCGGTGGCCGTGCTCTGGTCCGGCAACACGCGCTTGTTCGCCGCTTCCAGCTGCTGAAGGTACGCCCGTTCCAGATAGCCCGGCCGCGCCTTGTGGTGGCCGTACATGGCAAGCAACGCCGCGGCCACGAGCCCCGCGACAATGAAAACTTTGGTCCTGTCCACTCAAGTTACCCCTTGTGTGCTTTGGAAAGGGTCCGCCGGGACCGCCGCGCAGGCGATCCCGGCGAACGCCGGACTGTCCGCTGCCCTCCTATTGGATGGGGATGAAACCCTTTTCAGCGGCCATTTTCTGACCGGCCGGGCTCATGATGAAATCGATGACGGTCTTGGCGTCACCCGTGGGGGCTCCGGCGGTGTAGAGGTTCAGACCGCGGGAGATGGGGTAGGAGCCGTTCAGGGCGGTTTCCACGGAAGCGGAAACACCGTCCACGGGCAGGGCCTTCAGCTCGGCGTTCAGATAGGCCAGACCGACATAGCCGATGGCCTGCTCGTTCTTGGCCACGGCCTGGGCCACGGCACCGTTGGAAGCCAGCAAAGACGCGCCGGGGAAGACCTTGGCCTTTTCTGCGCCGCTGTGCATGATCTTGTCCTTCCAGCAGTCATAGGTGCCGGAAGAAGTGTCGCGGGAGATGACCACGATCTCGGCGTCCTTGCCGCCCAGGTCCTTCCAGTTGGTGATCTCGCCGGTGTAGATCTTGAGCAGCTGTTCCTTGGTGATGGCGCTGACCGGATTGGAGGACTTGACCACGGGAACGATGCAGTCGTAGGCCACTATGTGCTGCAGCGGGGTGCGGCCATTGGCCTTGGCAGCGTCGATTTCCTTGCCCTTCATGTCGCGGGACATCATGGCGATGTCGGTGGTGCCGTCGATGAGCGCCTTGGCTCCGTTGGAAGAGCCGCCGCCGGACAGGGAGATTTCAACGCCCAGGCCGGAGTTGGCCTTGAAGTGATCATCCACCAGCTGCATCAGGGGCAGCACGGTGGTGGAACCGTTGACAACGACTTTGCCGGCATACGCAGTGGACGCCATCAGGGCGAACACCGCCACGAGAGCCAGAAGTTTTTTCATTTGTTTCCTCCAAAAGCTGTTTGGTGCGAAATTGAAATGCCCGTTGAAAACGAATGCACTTGTTAGCAGCAGGGCGTTACGAACAGGTTACGGCCCGGCAAAAGATACGTGACACCGTTGCCACATTCCCCTTGCCGGGGACGTTCGCCCTGCCTTGCCAAGGTCTGTAAAATCCATCATGGTTCCCCCATGCAGGCCAAATACGTCATCATCGGCGCCGGCCCCACCGGGCTGGGAGCCGCCCACCGCCTCGCCGAACTGGGCGAGCATTCGTTTGTCGTACTCGAGCGCGAAGCCCATCCCGGCGGCCTTTCCGCCAGCTTCCGCGACAAGGCCGGGTTCACCTGGGACTTTGGCGGACACGTGCTCTTCTCCCATTACGACTACTTCGACCGCCTCGTGCAGGACCTCCTGGACGGCGCGTTCCTGGAACATCAACGCGAGTCCTGGGTTCGCGTGGCCGGGACCTGGGTTCCCTACCCGTTTCAGAACAACATCCGCCACCTGCCCCCGGACGAGCGCTGGCGTTGCGTCGAAGGGCTGCTGCCCGGCCGCAGGCCCGATACCCGGCCCGAAAACTTCGGCCAGTGGATCGACACGGTGTTCGGCCAGGGCATCGCCGAGCTGTTCATGCGGCCTTACAACTTCAAGGTCTGGGCAACGCCACCGGAACGGATGTCCTATTCCTGGATCGGGGAGCGGGTCAGCGTGGTGGACATGGAAGGCGTACTGCGCAACGTGGTGCTGGAGCAGGACGATGTGGGTTGGGGACCGAACAACACGTTTCTGTTTCCGCGTTCGGGCGGCACAGGGGCCATTTTCGAGGCCCTGGCCCGGCGCGTTCAGGACCGCATCCACTATGGCCGGTCCGTTGCGCGGATCAATGCGGAAAAACGTATCGTCACATTGGCCGACGGTTCCACGGTGCGCTATGATAAATTGTTGAACACCGGTCCGCTGGATCTGCTGGCCGGCACATGGCTGGAGGGACCGGACGCGGCCCTGGTCGAGGCGGCCCAACTGTTGACGCACAACTCCGTGCATGTCACGGGCATCGGCCTGAACGGCTCGCGCGAGGATTCGCGCTGCTGGATGTATTTCCCGGAAGAAAACGCGCCGTTCTACCGCCTGACCAACTTCCACAACTATTCGCCGCAGAACACGGCCAGGCCGGGCAGCCAGCGCGCCCTGATGTGCGAAACCTCCTCTTCCGCGCACAAATCGGAAAATCTCGCGACCCTCATGGAACGTAGCGAACAGGGTCTGCAACACGCCGGTCTGATCAATAACACCGACGAGAAAAACATTGTCAGCCGTTTCGAGATCAGCCGCGAATACGCCTACCCCATCCCGAGTCTGGAACGCGACCGTGCCCTGGCCGCCATCCAGCCCCGCCTGGAATCGCAGAACATTTTCTCACGCGGCCGCTTCGGCGGCTGGCGTTACGAAGTGGGGAATATGGACCACTCCGTAATGCAGGGCGTGGAATGGGCCGAAAGAATGCTTGAGGACAAACCAGAAACCACTTACACCACTCCATCATGAAAACCATGCAAGCCACACGCGAACAGCGCCGGGACAACCTGCGCAAAAGGCTCAAGGCCGAGGGTGTCGACGCCCTCATCGTGACGCACGCAGCAAACCGCTACTACCTCTCCGGATTCGAACTGCACGATTCCCAGTGCAACGAATCCGCCGGCTGGCTGGTGATCACCGCGGACGGACGCGAGAAACTGCTGACCGACCCCCGCTACGAAGACGCGGCCAAACGCGTTTTCCCGGCTGAAGACGTATTCATCTACGCCGGGGCCAAATTCGACCAGATCGGCCCCTTTCTCAAGGGGCTGGGCATCCAGACCTACGGCTTCGAGCCCCGGGCCATGCATCTCTACGACTATGACAAGGTCCAGGAGCATGTGCGGCTGGTCTCGACCACCAATCTCGTCGAGGACCTGCGACTGTTCAAGGACGAAGAGGAAATCCGGCTCATGAGGGCCTCCTGCGCGCTGAACCACCGCGTTTTCCGCGCCCTGGAGGACTCGCTCCGGCCCGGGCAGACCGAAGAAGACGTGGCCTGGACTGCGGAACGCATGTTCCGCGAAAGCGGCGCAAGCGAACTGGCCTTTTCCACCATCGTGGGCGTGGGCAAGAACGCGGCCCTGCCCCATGCCATTCCCGGCAGGACGCCCCTCAAGGAAGGCGAACTGGTGCTCGTGGACATGGGCTGCCGCCTGGGCAACTACTGCTCGGACCAGACCCGGACTTTCTGGGTCGGCGACACGCCGTCGGACCGCTTCCGCACGGTGCGCGAACAGGTCAAGACCGCGCAGCAAAAAGCCATCGAGGCCATCCGGCCCGGCCTGCCCATTGCCGAGGCGTACAACATCGCTCGCAAACACTTCGAGGATGAGGGCGTGGCCGACCGCTTCACCCATGCCCTGGGACACGGCATCGGCCTGGAAACGCACGAACCGCCGAGCCTTTCCTCCATCGCCAGGGGCGAACTCAAGGCAGGCATGGTCATCACTGTCGAACCGGGGCTGTATTGGCCGGACTGGGGCGGCGTGCGTTGGGAATTCATGGTGCTCGTCACCGAGGACGGCTGCGAAGTGCTCTAGGCACGACGCTCTCTCTACGAATATGTGCAGGGCGGCCCGGACAGGGTCGCCCTTTTTTCTTGTGCCGGCCCTTTGCACCCCTGCCCATGGGGCTTGGTCCTCCTTCCGGCCTTGACAGGTCCGGCCCGGCCCCGCATACCAACCCCATGACCGCACAACGCAAACCACGCGCCCGGCGCGGCAGGCTGTTACCGCCGCCCAGCCATTCCGCGCGCCTCTATGTGCGCATGGACCCGCCGCGCATCGCCCTGTTCCGCTTCCTGCTGGAAGCCTGGGACAACCTGGCCCTGTTCACCATGGTGGACCGCAGGCAAGGCGTGATGCTGCTGCGCTTCAGTCCGCACCAGGAGCGCGAGGTGCGCTTGTTCCTGGAAACGGCCCGGGCCGATACGGGCGTGGAGATCGTGGCGGACTTCTCCGCCGCGTCCTTGTCGGAAACGCCCAGCCTCTGAATCGGACCACGCCTCTCCTTCAACGATCCGCAACAACAGAAAAAAGGCCCCCTCCGAAGAGGGGGCCTTGATCTTTTGTCGTTGCCGTCCGGCCTAGTGGCCGGAGAAGTGCAGCACGTTCACGAGCCAGTGCTCGATCTCGGGCATGTACCAGGTGGCGATGAAGCCGGACACGGACATGGTGATGGTGTACGGCAGGGCCAGCATGACCATGCGCATGTACGAGAGGCGGATGACCGGGGCCAGGGCCGAGGTCAGCAGAAACAGGAACGCGGCCTGGCCGTTGGGCGTGGCCACGGACGGGATGTTCGTGCCGGTATTGATGGCCACGGCCAGTGCGTTGAACTGCTCCTTGAGCGCCAGAAGCTGCTTGGCGGCGGCTTCCGGGAACTGGGACACGAAGGCGTGGGTGTCCGCGCTGTAGCTGGTCAGGGCATCCACGATCTCCTGGCCGGACATGGTCACGCCGGGCACCTCGCCCATGACCTTGGCAAAGTGCATCTTGGTCTCGGTGATGTACACCGTGGCCACGAACACGTTGTCCGAAATCATGGAAAGCAGGCCGTTGGCCGTATAGTAGGCCACGAGCTGCTGCTTGCCCTGCAAGCTGAGCACGTATTCGATGATGCCCTTGAACAGGTGCTGGTCGTGGATAACGGCCACGATGGAGAAGAAGACCACGAGCAACGCGGTGAAGGGCAGGGCCTCTTCAAAGGCGTGGCCGATGCGGTGCTCCTCGACAACGCCGTTCAGGGCGGTGAGCAGTACGATGATGGACAGGCCGATGATACCCACTTCGGCGAGGTGCAGGGCCAGAGCCAGGATAAGCCAGATGGCTGCGCAGGCCTGGATCAGCAGGCGGGCCTTGCCGGCCTTGCCCAGGGCCGCTTCACTGCGGGTGGCTTCTTCAAGCAGCACGGAACGGACGTTGCCCGGCAGTCCGTAGCCGTAGCCGAACAGATGGAACTTTTCCACGACAACGCAGGTCAGCAGGCCGGTGAACAGCACGGGCATGGAGATGGGCGCGACGTAGACGAAGAACTCGCCGAAGTGCCAGCCCATGATGGAACCGATGAGCAGGTTCTGGGGCTCGCCCACCAGGGTGCAGACGCCGCCCAGGGCCGTGCCCACGGCGCCGTGCATCATGAGGTTCCGGAGATAGCCGCGGAACTCCAGCAGGTCCTCGCGGGCCATGTCCTTGACCGCGCCGTCGTTGAGCAGGTCGTGCCCGCCGGTTCCGCCTGCGCCCGAGGCGTAGCGGTGGTAGACGTTGTAAAAGCCGTAGGCCACGGCAATAATAACGGCCGTGACGGTCAGGGCGTCGAGAAAGGCGGAAAGAAACGCGCCCGCAAAGCAGAACAACAGGGAAATGCCAATCTTGGATTTGATCTTCACAAGCAGCTTGGTGAAGGTGAACTGGAGCAGTTCCTTCATGAAGTAGATGCCTGCAACCATGAAGATCAGCAGCAGAATGACCGGGAAGTTGAGCGCCGCTTCATGATAGACCGTCTCGGGACTGGTCATGCCCAGGAAAACCGCCTCGATGGCCAGAAGGCCGCCCGCCGGGAGCGGATAACACTTGAGCGCCATGGCCAGTGTGAAAATGAACTCACAAATCAGCACCCAGCCGGTGATAAAGGGGCCGACTGTCGCCAGCAGGATAGGGTTGAGGACCAGAAACCCGATGATGCAGAGCTTGTACCAGCCAGGGGCGTTGCCCAGCAGGTTGCGCTGCAAAGCTTGTGCAATGGTTTTCGGCACGGTTTGTTCTCCTTGAGATAGGCGTTATGAAGGTCCGGTCCTGCCGCACGGCAAAACCGGACCTGGGAGGCCCCTGCCCGGGCCTGCCCTTTTTTCCTTGGTCGGGGGACAGTAGCCGTTTCCCCTGTGCCAGGCAAGATGCGACGCTTTAGAATCTCCCCTTCCATTAGGGAATGGAATCACGGGGTTCGCGCTCTTTATTCGCCGATGGTCACGGTGGGGCACAGCCCCTTGAACTCTCCCTGCGGGTAGGGCTGCAAGATACTGTAGGAACTGCCCTGGGTTTTCTGAGCATGGCCGCGGGTTTCGTCGGAGTCGAAATAGGCTCCGTTTTCCTCCAGGATGTGCTCGATGCGATGCCGGAATCCGTCCACAAACAGTTTGCCCGCGCCCTCGAAGGTCATGTTGCCGAGCTTGAACTGCCCCTTGAGCTTGGCAAAGTCTTCCAGGGGAATGCAGTTCACGTCCAGGTCCTTTTGGGTGCGAATCAAACCCCAGACCAGGCTCTGGGCCGGAATCTCGATGGCTTCTTCGGCGTCGATGATGGTGTGCGGCATGACAATGCTGTCCGAACCGATGCTCACCGGGCACTCTTTGGTGCCGCGCAGGAAGGAGTTGAACCCGGTGAAGACCTTCTGGCCCATGTGGCAGTAAATGACCTTGCCGCCGTGAGCCGTGACGTTCATGCCTTCGTAGACCGAGTTGACGATGTAGCAATTTTCCTGGGCGTTGGCGCCGTTGCCCAGGCTGGAATTTTCAATGAAGGCGCGCTGGGCCACCAGCACGTTCTCGCCGACGCGGGTGTCGCCCTTGACCACGGCGTAGGGACTGACCAGGGCGCTTTCCGGAACGTCGGGCAACATGTCCGGCACCACCGAGGCGTACACGGGCATGAAATCCTCTTTGCGCTCCTCCAGAAATGTCATGAACTCGCCCGAGGGAGTCTGTCCCGGCACATAGTCGATGTATTTTTTCAGCTCCCCCTCCGGGAACTGATATTTGAACTCGAAAGCGTCTTCGGAACGCACCCAGACCAGGCCGTCGCCGATATGCTCATGGGAAAGTTCGCCCGCCTGCACATAACTGAACGTCCCCACAACGCAGTCATGCATCACGGACAAATCCACCGTGCCAAAGGGCAGCAGGAGCAGCCCCTCGGTGCAGGTGCCGTGAATGTTGGCGCTATGCAGCGCCACGGTGTTGCGGATGCGGAAGACCTCCAGGCTCTCGGGGTCGTGCGAGCTGTTGTGCACCAGGGTCTTGATCAGAATCGAGTTGCGGATGCTGATGATCTCGTCCTCGCAGAGCCTGACCTTTTCCCCGCCCACGTTTGCGTAATCTTCTTTGGACTTCAGCTCATCACCCCGGATGTCGCTTTTGTAGAGCACGGAGTTCTCCACTTCGCAGCGGCCCAGAAAGTACGTCCCGGCCAGGCTGGAATTATGGAACCGGAAATAGATGGGATGATGCGGCGTCAACGCATAAAACGCATAGTATTGCGCGAACTTGTCCTCCCCGACAAGACCGCTGACAAAGGGGCGAACGTCGGCGCGGGGGTTTCTGAGATTGATGTTCACCCGCGTGACAACGTGATCAATGAGTTTTTCCAGCTGCATGTATCGCTCCTTGTTTCTCTCTGTTCTGCAAAAGGCGCGGCCCTGCACACCGTGCAAAGCCGCGCCTCGTTACAGTCGTTTCTTTCCGCCGTTTCTAGCCTCCGGCGGGCAGGGTCACGGCCATGCCCATGAGCGGCCAGATCACGGCCACGAACAGGGCCAATACGGCCATAAGCAACAGCGAAGCCAACAGGCCGTACTTGAAGAACTCGCCGCTGGTGAATTGTCCGGAGTCATAGGCGATGGCGTTGGGCGCCGCGCCCACGAGCAGCAGGAAGGGCATGCCCGCACAGGCCAGGGACGAGAACAGCACCACTTCGCCGGCCACGCCCAGATACGGTGCAATGACCAGGGCCACCGGCAGTGAAATGGCGATTGCCGCCACGTTCATGATGAAGTTGGTCATGACCAGCACGAAGAAGGCGATGGACATGATGAACAGGAACCAGTTGGCTTCCTTGAACAGGGCCAGCCAGTTCACGGCGAGCCACTTGGCCGCGCCCGTCTCCCAGAGGCAGAAGCCGATGGACATGGCGCCGGCAAACAGCAGGATGATGTTCCAGGGAATCGCTTCCAGATCGTCGATGTCCAGAATGCCTATGGTAAAGAAGACCACGGTGGTGACCAGAAGCACGGCCGCCTTGTGGAACTGCTTCAACTCCGGAATGAAGCTCTGCATGGACATGAACACGATGACGCCGAGCACGATGGCCGCCGCGAGGATCTCGTTGCGGGTGATGGGTCCCATCTCCTTGTCCAGACGGGCGACCTTGTCGCGCAGGCCCGGAATGATCTTCTTCTCAGGCTTGAAGAAAACCATGAAGAAGCCCCAGAGCAGAAAGACCATCATCCAGCCGATAGGGGCATTGTACATGCTGAACTTGAAGAAACTGATCTCCATGCCCATAAGTTCCTTGTAGAAACCAAGAGCCACCATGCCGCGCGCCGCGCCCAGCAGGGTGATGATGGAGCCTGCGCCCGCCACATAGGCCATACCGATGAACAGGCCCTTGCCGAATTTCGTGACCTTGTTGCCTTCGCCGTACAGGGCGTAGATGGCCAGCAGCAGGGGGTAGATGGTGGCGGCCACTGCGGTGTGGGCCATGAAGTGCGTCAAAAACGCGGTGACGATGAACACGCCCAGGTAGATCATGCTGGTGCGTTCGCCCACGACTTTGAGCATCTTGTAGGCCAACCGCTTGGTCAGGCCGGTCTTGGTGAAGACCAGGCCGATGACGATGGAGCCGAAGATGAACAGCACGGACGGGTCCATGAAGTCTTTGAATGCGGCCTTGGAATCCCAGACACCCTCGGCATTGGTGCGCAGATGGGTCAGGGTCTGCAGCACGCCGATCAGGAGCGAGGTCACGCCGATGGGCACGACCTCGAAAACCCACCAGGTACCGGCCCAAAGAAACACGGCCAAAGCGCCTTTGCCTTCGCGGGAAAGCACGAAATGCTCGCCGAGCGGGTCAATGGCGTCCGGCCAGGGCGGACAAAAATAGACAAGTGCGAACAGCGCGGGTCCAAGCATCAAAAAAAACAGGCGCTTCCAATCGAAGGCCTTTTTATCGATAACGGCAGCAGTGCTCATTTTCTCTCTTCCTCCTCGAAATCTCACATCCCACCCGGAACGGGCGACACTTCCCTACGCTTTGCAGGCCATGGTCAGCTGACGGATCTGCTCGAACACATCCCCCAGACGCAGCACGCCAACAACACGGCCTTCCCGGGTGACGATCAACGGCTGATGAACGCCCATGACGAATTTGTGCAAGGCCTTGCCCAGGTTATCGCCCTCGTCGAGGAATTCGTCCTTTTCACAGTTGTGCATAATCTCGCCGACTTTCATGCCGGAAGCATTGTTGCACAAGTCCTTCAACGGCTCTGTCCAGAGATCGTATTCCCTGAAAAGCTTGGCGACATAATCCGAAGAAAGGGAACTTTCACCCTTCTTCAAGCCCAAAATACGCTTGTAGGTGGGTTCCAGGGCCAGAAAAACGTCCTTCATGGTCACTTTGCCCATGAACTCGCCGTTTTTGCTGAACACGAGCGCGTCGCGATGGGCGTGAAGCCCTTTGCCCTTTTCCTCCCTGTCCCTTTCCATGGCCCGAAAACAGTCCGACAAGGTGTCGTCCACGTCCACGCGGACATACTCGGAAAGCGGCACCATCAGCTCTTTCACATTGATCGATTCCATGAGGTTATCCTCCCCTTGCAGCAATCCATACTCCCTCGTTTTCAACAGACGCCGTTCGGCATCGGCCACGACACGGCGCAAACGCCCCAATAGGACGCGGCCGCGTCGTGCTGTACTGTCCAGGGTCGCGAGCAGAAAGACCTGTCGGACCGAACGCCGCGAACGTTCCTGCCCTGTCTCCCCCTCTGACCGCGTCGGACCATGCTGCCGATGCTCGAGAATATGCTCTAAATTCTTGTCGAACTATCGTTGATGCAAAATTGTGTCAACACTTTGTGAAATCTCGCCACAAGCTCTCTATCCACTTGGAATGAAAGTTTTTTGCGAGATTATTCTGCCCAATCCAAGGCGCTGACAAAAGGCGGGAAAAAGCCTGGAGAGAAGAAGCAACCGACTGAAATCGATTTGTTTATTATCCGGCGGGGTGTAAAGTTGGAACAATTGTCTTTAAATCAGCCTGCATTTTTGCCTTGGCTCGCGCAACAGCAGCAGGGTCGGCCATGATCATATCGATCTGCCTGGTATGAATAATCATATATCCAAGAACCTTAAGCCGTTCTTCCATAAACTCCCTGCTGGCGTCCTTGACCCGCGCAGCAAGGCTGTCCTCTCGAATCTCGCAACGGAAATCATACTCCTCCAGGATTTCCGCAACGAGATTTGCGCGCGCCGTGCGCCTGTAGCTGTCCGCCGCGCCGCCCTTGAAGCGAAAGGCCACGTAGTTTTCGCTGTGCCTTTCGCTGACCAGGGCTTCCACCAGACAAAAATGGAAGCCGAAGCGCGATTGCAGGCTACAGAAGTTCTTGGAAATCATGAAATAATTACGCACCAAATACTTGGTGTCCGACGCCGGGTCCAGGTGCGGGTTCATGGTGGCCTCGAACATGACCGATAAAAAACCACGTGTGTCCACGGGCGGCGGACCGGCCCAGGGTATGGCCATCATGCCTGTCCAGAGCGCCAGCATGGGCACGGAGACGATATTGGAAAGCCGCACGGTGCGTTCGTGCACTTCCTTGTGGAACCCGTCGTCCAGATTGATGATCCAGAACTGCATGGGCGACTGGGGCGTGACCAATTGCTTGGCCGAACGCTCCGGGAAAGCGTCGTCCTTGCCGAAACGGAACATCTCCTCCACGGCCTTCTGATGGCAAAAACGCGTAATGTCGTGCAGGGTCTTGCAGTTGCGCGCCCGGAAATCCACGCTTTCCGGAGCAAGCAGACTCAGGGGCAGGGCCAGTTCCGCGACCTTACGCAACCGCTCGTGCACCTCGGTCCCGGTCATGAGGCTCTTCTTGGGCCGCCCGCGCCGCAGCAGCACTTCGCACCGCCCGCCGTAAATGGCTCCACGATCCGCATCCACGGTCACCTCGACGCCGTTGCGCAGTTTGGCCACGACGCCCCTGGCCCCGAACACTGCGGGCACGCCGAACTCGCGCGCCACATTGGCCAGATGCCCTGCGGCTCCGCCCTCCTCGGCCACCACGGCGGCAGCGCGGGAAATGAGCGCGGCCCGGCGCGGCAAAGGCTGGCGCAGAACCATTATCCCGCCTTGGGGAAAATCAAGGGCGTCCACGTCGCGCATGATCACCCGAACCGGTCCGCAGGCCACGCCCGGGCTGGCCGTAATGCCGCCGGACACAAGCAGGGGGATGCCCTCGACCTGTTCCGGAGCCTGCAGATTGCGGTGGCCCTGCTCAATGGCCGTGAGCGGCCTGCTTTGCAGGATCACAATCCGGCCCGTGAGATCCACGGCCCACTCCACGTCCTGGGGCTGGCCGAAATGCCGCTCCAGGGCCATGGCCTGACGGGCCAATTCCACGGCCTGTTCGTCCGTGAGCGACGAAGCGCGGGCCGTCTCCTCATCCAGAGGTTCACGCGTCACGCCTTCATCGTCCCGGCAGACGAAACGGCTGTCCTTTTCCACGATGCGCCGTTCCATGAGCTCGAAGCTCCTGCGGTGCACCATGAAGACATCCGTGCCGCCGCCCCCGTCCACCACTGCCCGGGCAAGCCCCCAGGCCGCATTGATCATCACCATGTCCGAGGCTGCGTTGAGCGGGTCGACCGTGTAGGTCACGCCGCCCGCATGGGTACGCACCATTTCCAGGCACCCCACGGCCATGCAGGCCGATTCGTCGGGAATGCCCTTGTGCAGCCGATAGGCCATGGCCTGGGGACTGTATTTTGAGGCCACTATTTCCTTGTAGACCTCGGTGACGTTCTCCAGGCAGACATTGAGCACGGTTCGATACTGACCGGCAAAGGACGTTTCGCGGCCGTCCTCGCCGAGGGAACTGGAGCGCAGCGCGAACCGGACTTCCGGTCCTGCCTGACGTTCCATTTCGCGGCAACGCTTGAGGATTTCCTCTTCCACGGCTCCGGGCAGGGGGGCGCGGATGATGCGTTGCTGAACCGCAGAGCTCAGGCGGTGCAGTTCATCGGGCTCGGCCCGTTGGGCGGATTGGATCATGGCGTCGATCTCCTCCTGCAGTTCATCGTGCTGCAGAAAGAGCCGTTGTGCAAAAGCCGTGACCACAAAACCGCGGGGGACCTCAAGTCCGAGGCTGGCGGTTATTTCGCCCAGGTTGGCCATTTTCGCCCCGGCCAGATCGGCCGAGTTGCGGTTCAGTTCACGCAGACCGACGGCGAGGGGACCGTCTGTTTCGGCAGGGGAGAGGCCGAGAAGTGCATTGAGTTCTGCGCGAATTTCCGTGAACCGCGGCATCAGAGCGGGATATCCGTCCGGAGCGAGTTCGTTCAGATGACGCACCATATTGAAGATCGAGGTGGAAAGCCGGGTGGCGGCGGCGCGGATGAAATGCATTCCGAAGGGACGGAGGCCCCGCAGGGCCTCCTCCATTTCGGTCATGGTCTCGAGCGCCGATGAGTTGGCGTTCAAGAGTAGTTTGAAGCTGTGGTAGCGGGATCGGAACCCGGCCTGCAGATCCTGAAGCTTGCGGCCATTGGCCGAGCCCCGGGAATCGCCTAGGCCAAGCAGCCTTTTCAGCAGTCCTTTCACGTTCCGACCCGCACCTTTTCCGGCAGAATCAAGTTTCCGACTTCTTGCCCTTCTTCATCTGAAGGCCGAAACCCTCGGAAAGGAAGAAGATGGCGAAGCCCCACCACAGGGTATACGCTACGTAGAAAACCAGGGCGAAGGTCAATGTCCCAGCCTTGGAGGCCGCGCTTTCCGGCTGAATGCCGTAGAAGTTGTAGCCGACTTCCACGCCCTTGGCGATGGCCGTCTTGATGAACAGGGCCGGCTTGAACTTCTTCTGCACGTTCAACTCGGTGATGGTGCTGGTGAGCACTTCCCACCACAGATACATGGAAAGCTTGGGATCAAAACCGTACTTGGCCTGGATCTCGTCGCCCTTGTTGTAGAACATGGCGTCGGAATCCGCCAGGGCCGCGGCCAGCATGACGCCCAGATCGACACTGACCTTCAGACCGTCGTCAACGGCTTCCGCGGAAAGGCCGTTCTTCTGCAGGACTTGCGCTGCATCGGCCACGAGCTCGGGCTTGTGGCCCAGCACGGTGACTTCGATCTGCTCGCCATTGAAGGCTTCAGCCTGTTTGGTGATTTCGGGCAGATAGTAGGTCGACCCCTTGGCAATGGAGTTGAACATGGCGTCGGAAGCTTCAAACGCGTTGTGTCCGTTGCCGAAGTGGGGCGTGAACATGTACGAGAGCACGGCAAAGAAGCTGATAGCCAAGCTCAGGCCCCACATGAAGTGTTTCTTGTCCTTGATCAACATGGATTAACCCTCCCCTCTGAGCTGATTGATCTTGCCCACGAAGGTGCCTATGACCCAGATTGCAAAGATCGATACGACCACGAAGAAAATCCAGTTTCCTGTTTGTGTCAAGAATGCCGCGGTGGCCTTGTCCAGCGTGATGAGCTTCATTTCCGCCAGCTTGCCCGGCAAGGCGAACAAACGGTTCAGGAAGCCCGCCAGGATGGCCGTGGCGTAGAAGCCGCGAATGTAGATGCCCTTGACCAGCTTGGTGGCCAGCGCGCCCACCTGGATGCCCAGCAGGGAGCCGAGCAACATGCCCATGGCCAGGGTGTAGAAGATGAATCCGTAGATGGCGTACTGGCTGATGGCCGCGAAACCCGCAGTGAAGATGATCTGCAGGATGTCGGTGCCGACCGTGGTGAAGGAGCTGACGCCCAGGATGTACACGAACATGGGGAAGGTCAGGAAGCCGCCGCCCACGCCCATGATGGCGGCCACAAAACCGACCACGGCGCCGCACAGGGCCACGTACAGGGCGGGAATTCTCTTGCCGCCGGGAACCAAGTCCTCGTCAAAGGTGATCAGCGGGGGCAGCTTGGAAGCCTGAAGGCGCGCGGGCAAACCCTTGCTGGAATCACCGCCGCCGCCATGCGCGTCACCCGCTCCGCCGGCCTTTCTCAGCTTCAGGAAGTCGCTCATGGCGTAGATGCCCAGGAAGCCGAGCAGCACCACGTAGACCAGGGAGATGAAGGTGTCGGAAAGCACCGGATTGAGGTTGTACAGATAGTGGTTGATGAACCCGCCGCCTACAACGCCGAGAATGGATCCGGCCAGAAAGGCTACGGCCAGACCCACGGACACGTTGCCGAGTTTCTTGTGGACCGTGGTGCCCATGATCGCCTTGGCGAAGATGTGGAACAGGTCCGTACCCACGGCGAGAATGCCCTTGATGCCTGCGCTCATGAGCGCCGGGGTGATGATGAATCCACCGCCCGCGCCGATGCAGCCGGTGATCAGACCGGCGGCCACGCCGATGAGGATGGAGACCAGGAAGATCTCCGGAGTGTAGAAGGCCGGGCTGTAGGCCTTTTTCCCGCCCAGGATCGCAGGCAGGGAGCCCGGGTCCGCAGCCATGGCAATGGAGAATATGATGGCCGGCAGGGCCACCAGGAGCAGAATAATCATCCGTTTTCTGCTCTTAAGGATGTTCATGGACGTCTCATAGTCCCACCTTGCGTGGGCCACGGACGCCATGTGCAGCATCTCGTACAGTTTTCTCATTGGCTTCATGTCTCTCCTCTCCGTAAGTTTTTGTGATCGTTGCCGATTGCCCTTCTTGTCGTCCCCTAACCCGTATCCGTACCGCCTACCCGCGCTTGGCGAGCCGGTCGGAAGTAACCTTGATCTTGCGCTCATGCAGATCCTTGCGCGTGAACGCGTCCTGGATCTTGAAAAGCAATTCGTCGATGTCCATGGGCTTCATCAGATAGTCGAACGCACCCAGCTCCATGCCTTGCACGGCCGCTTCCAGGTCCGCGTGTCCCGTGAGCAGGATCACTTCGGTGAGCGGGCTCTCGCGCTTGATGGCCCGGAGCGTTTCAATGCCGCTCATACCGGGCATCTTCACGTCCAGAACCACCACGTCGACAGGGTTGGCGCTCAGGTGCTGCAGGGCGTCCTCGCCGGAATAGACGCACTGGGGGGCGATGCCCCGCCGGGTCATGCGCTTGGCCAGCGTCGTGAGGAACTCGGCCTCGTCGTCCACCAGCAGCAGTCTGATTTCTTCCATGCTCATCTCGCTTGCCCCACGGCCTGACGGATTTTGCCCAACAGGGTTTCCAGTTCACAGGGCTTGAGCAGATAATCAAAGGCCCCGTGCAGTTTGCCGTCTCTCGCTGCCTGCTCCGAGCCATGCCCCGTGAGCATGATCACCGGCAGTTCGGGCACCATCTTCTTCAGGATGCTCAGAACCTCGATGCCGTCCATGTCCTCCATCTTGAGGTCCACGACGGCCACGTCGAAATCATGCCGCCTGAGCGTCTGAATGGCGTCCGCGCCGGACAATGCCGGAGTGACGTCAACGCCCCGCTTGGCCAGCCGCTTGACCATGACCTCGACGAAGCCTGTTTCGTCGTCCACGAGCAGCAGCCGTATCTTTTCGGATTGATTCGACATTTTTATCGAGCCCCTCTCCCGGACTAGTCGCCTCGCCGCAGCGCGATATACTGGGCCCGGGCTTCCAGAATCTTTTCCTCGTGCTGCCGCTTCTTGGTGGCGGCCGCATCGATCTTCTGCATCAGCACGTCCATCTCGCAGGGCTTCATCAGATAGTCGAACGCCCCGAGCTTCATGCCGTCGATGGCCGTCTCCACGGTGGCGTGACCGGTGAGCATGATCACTTCCACAAGCGGATAGTCCTGCTTGATCTGCGTCAGGGTCTCCACCCCGTCCAGGCCGGGCATCTTCACGTCCAGGACCACGACCTCAATACTCGAATCCTCGGCCAGGGCGTCCAGGGCGGCTTGGCCGCTGAAGGCGGTCCGCACGGCCACGTCCCGCTTATCCAGACGCTTGGTCATGGTTTCGACGAAGGCCTTTTCGTCATCCACGAGCAACACGGTAGCCACACTCATGGTTCCTCCTCTGTTGTTTCCAGTCCAATTCCTCTCCCGCACACTCCGGCACCCTTGCCGGGAAAAACGCTTTTTCCGGAGCGGCTAAGCCGCATCCTTTTCTTTGTCCGCCTTGAGCGGCAGGCGGATATGGAAGGTGGTCCCCACGTCGAGCACGCTGGAGACGCTGATCTCGCCGCCCATCTTCTGGATGATGCCGTAGCAGATGGACAGGCCCAGGCCCGTGCCCTTGCCAACGGGCTTGGTGGTAAAGAACGGATCGAAAATCTTCTGCAGGTTGGCCTTGGGGATGCCCTGGCCCGTATCCGCCACGGAAACGAGCACGTTGTCCTTTTCGCGGCGGGACACGATCTTGAGCTGGCCGCCCTCGTGGTCCATGGCGTCGATGGCGTTGTTGATCAGATTCAGGAAGACTTGCTGGAGCTCGGACGGGGAAGCCTCGATAAGCGGCAGGTCCGGATCGAGGTCCTCGGCGATATGCACGTTGGCGAAGCGGGCGCGCTGTTCGGAAAGCGCGGCCATTTCTTCGACCAGCTCGTTGATGTTCACGGACTTGAGCGTGGGGTCGATCTTGCGCGCGAAGGAGAGCAGCTTGTGGGTGATCTCCTTGCAGCGGCCGCCCTGGGAACGGATCTGGCTCAGAGCCCTCTGCACCTCGTCGAAATTCTCCGCGCCCTTGAGGTCCTCTTCTTCCATGAGATCCTGAATCCAGCCAGCCTCTTCGACCATGATGGCCACGGGATTGTTGATCTCGTGCGCGATGCCCGCGGCCAGTTCGCCCAGGGAGGCCAGCTTGCCCGCTTCGATGACCTGCTCGTTCATCATTTCCTTTTGCCGATCCGTCTCCACCACCGTGTTCAAAATGCGCTTGGAGAGCACGATGGCCATGAACACGATGGCCAGGGCGCTGAAGAACACGCCCACCAGGGCGAAATTGCGCGCCCGCAGGAACAGCCGGAAGGCGTCGTCCTGATTCTGCTGGAAGACCAATGTCCAGTCGCCGTTCTTCAGCGAGGCCGTGACATAGACCGTGTCTTCGCCCGTGGCCGGGTCATGTCCGAGATGCACGCTGGTGGAGGGCACCGGGCCGGTGATGACGCCGGGCTTGAATGCGCGCTCCGGCGGGAGAATGTCACGCACAAAGGCTTCGCTGATGGCCACCTGGCGCCGGGGCTTGGTCTGGAATTCGCCGCTAGAGTTGACGATGTAGGCCAGCCCGGTCTCGCCGATGCGGATGTTCTCCACAAGGCGGTTGAAGGCCACGAAGTCGATGGTGGAACGCAGAATGTACTCCTGGCCCTGCCATTGGTGCTTCACGGCCACGATGAAGTGCGGCAGGCCGCGCAGGCCCAGGAACACGTCGGAAATGTAGAATTCGCGCTGCATGGCCTCCTGGAACCAGAGCGCATGGCCGTAGTCGGCCCGGCCCAGGCGGAAGGGACCGGCGTAGGCCACCTGCGTGCCTTGGGCATTGACCAGCCCGAGGTCCACGAAGAGGCCGCCGTGGCGCTGTTGCAGGATCTGGAGCAACTGCTCCAGTCCGTCCTGGTTCTTCACGCGGTCATACTCGGCCACGTCCGCAAGCACGCGGATTTCGGCCAACTTGCCGTTGAGGAAGGAGTCGATGCTCTGCTTGTGTCCGGCCACGACCTCCTGGATATGCGCCAGGACCTTGGCCTTGTATGCTGTATGGAACTGGTAGCCGCCCAGGGCGGAGAGCAGCAGAAGCGGGCTGAGGGACACGGCCACGATGGTGCCGATCATGCTGCGGCGAAGCGAACTGTAGTAATACTTATCCGACATGCCCGTCCTCCTCGGCAAAGGCTGCGGGATAGGCCCGCCGCAACGCGCGGTTCACGGCCAGACCCAGGGCGTCCATGTGGCCGTTCTTTTCCACCAGCTCCACCACGCCGCTGCACGGGGCGTCCAGATCGGCCACGCCATGACCATGCACGACAAGAGGCAGTTCGGGCCGGGCCGCGCAAAGCTCGTGCACCAGGGATTCCCCGCCATGCACCGGCAGCTCAGGGTCCAACACCACCAGATGCGGAGGCATGCTTGACGCGAAAGCTTCCTCGATACCCTGGCGGCCCGACGCGCCGCGAACGTGATAGCCCCTGTCCTGAAAAACCCTGGACAGGAACTCCCGCACGTTCGGGTTGCGGTCCACCACGAGAATCATCATGCGCTTTCTTGCCACTCGGTCTGCCTCCGTGATCAATCTCGCTTCTTCCAACGCAACTTGTGTGCCAAATTTCACGCACGCATAATCGCTTTACAATTACCCTCAACCAATGGATATTTTCAAAAACACGCAGGCCGCCTGCCCTTGTCTGGGGCAGGCGGCCTGTCAGGTTTCTTTACACCCTGTAAAAAAAAGTCAGGACGCGGAGGTGGTCACCTTGATGCCGTATTTTTCGATGCGCGCCAGCAGGGTGGGTCGGGACATACCCAGGAGCTTGGCTGCCCGGGTGCGGTTGTTGCCGGTCATAGCCAGAGCCTCGCTTACGGCGATCTTGCCCACGGTGCCCACGATGGCCTCGAACGCGTCGCTGCCGCTGTGGTGGGCCAATGCCTGGCGCACCCAGCCGCGCACCGCGTCCTCGCCGCCGTCCTCGTGCAGTTCGTCCTCGAAACGGCTGCCCACGGCCAGGGCCAACTCGTCCGGACCCACGGGACAGCCCCGGCTGAAGATCACGGCCTTGTGCAGCTTGTTGGCCAGTTCCCGCACGTTGCCGGGCCAGGCCAGAGAGCGCAGAAACTCCAAGGCCTCCCGCGTCAGGCCGGGATTGCTCATGCCCATTTCGCGAGCGTAGCGGGCCAGGAAAAAGTCCGCGAGCAGTCCGATGTCCTCCTTGCGGTCGCGCAGTGGCGGCAGGTACAGGGTCACGACCTTGAGGCGGTAGTAAAGGTCCTCGCGAAAGTGGCCCTCGGCCACGGCCGCTTCCAGGTTGCGGTTGGTGGCCGCGATGATGCGTACGTCCACGGGAATGGCCTTGTGGCCACCCAGCCGTTCAATCTTCTTTTCCTGGAGCAGGCGCAGTATCTTGGCCTGGATGCCTTCGGGCATGTCCCCGATCTCGTCCAGGAACACGGTGCCGCCGTTGGCCTTTTCGATCTTGCCCACGCGGCGGTTCACAGCGCCCGTGAACGCGCCCTTTTCATAGCCGAAAAGTTCGCTCTCCAGCAGGGTTTCAGGAATGGCCACGCAATTGATGACCACAAAGGGCTGATTGGCCCTGCTACTGTACTGGTAGACGGCACGGGCCACCAGTTCCTTGCCCGTGCCCGACTCGCCGCGTATGAGCACGGTGGCGTCGGTGGGGGCCACACGGCCGATGGCCTTGTAGATTTCGTGCATGGCCCCGGAACGGCCTATGAGCGCTTCGGCGCCCGTATTTTCCGGCTCCGCGTCCATTTCCACGCGGTCGCGCATGACCCGCCCGGCCTCCAGGGCCTGCAGGATGATTTCCAGGATGTCGGGGATATCGAAAGGCTTGAGCACGTAATCATAAGCGCCGAGCTTGGTGGCCTCGATGGCCGTGTCCGTGGAGCCGAACGCGGTCATGATCACGACCTGGAGCCGGGGCTCGATCTTGCGCATGGCCTGAAAGGCCTCCAGCCCGCTCATGCCCGGCATGCGCACGTCCATGACCACCAGGTCCGGCACCTTTTCGCGCACGGCCTCGATTCCGGCCTCGCCCGAGGCGGCAACGCGCACCTCGTGCCCTTCCCCGGCCAGCAGCCGCTCAAAGCTCAGGCGCAGCTGGGAATCGTCGTCAACAATCAATATCTGTGCCATACCTCCTCCGATCGGCAGGGCAGCACCAGCACGAAGCCGGCCCCCTTGCCGCTACCGGGCCGCAGGTTCAGCCAGCCGCCGTGCTCTTCCATGATGCGCTTGGCAATGGCCAGCCCCAGGCCCGTGCCCTCCTCCTTGGTGGAGAAGAACGGCTCAAACACCTGTTCGTGCAGATTTTCGGGAATGCCCGGGCCGGTGTCGTCCAGACGGATCAAGGCCACCTTGCCCAGGGGCTCCACAACACCGCGCTCCTCCATGATCGTGATGGTCCCGCCCGGCCCCATGGCCTCGCAGGCGTTGAGGATCAGATTGGCCAGGACCTCCTTGATCTGGTCCGGGTCCGCGTTGACCGTGGGCAGCTTGCGGCCCCGCGCCAGACGCACCTCGACCCCCCCGGATTCCAGGCGGTGGCGCAGCAGCTCCAGAGTGGTATCCACCACATCCGACGGGCTGACCTGTTGAAATTTGAGTTTGGGTCGGCGGGAAAATTCCAGGAAGTTACGGATGATGGTGTCCAGATGCGCGATTTCCTCGCTGATGACCTCGAAATCCTCGCGCTGATGCTCGTTCATGCTCAAACTGCGTTCCAGGGAAAACAGACGCATCTTCACCGAGGTCAGCGGGTTGCGGATGGAGTGGGCCACGCCCGCGGCCAGCTTGCCGACCATGGCCAGCTTTTCGGTCTGCATCAGGTGCTCCTGACTCTGGACCAGCTTGGAATGGGTCTGGTCCATGTCCTGCACCAGATTCTCCATGCGGCTGGACAGGGCCTTGACCTCGTCCATGATCCTGCCGGGCGGCAGTTCGCAGAATCCGCCGCCTTCGGCGGCCAGCCTGCGGATGGGGTCCAGCACGCGGCGCAGCAGCAACACTCCCAGAAGCAACCCCAGAATCAGGGCCAGGGGCATGGCGGTCCAGGACATGGCCGCCACCAGCCGGGCCTGCTGCTTGTACTGCTCGCCAGCCTCGCGGATGTTTTCCTCGTGCAGCCGCTTGAACTCCTCGCAGAGACTGTAGAGCGACTCGAACTGGCGGCGCACCTCCCAGTGCAGCCGGGAGCCGGCCTCGCGCTCGCCCTGCTGATACAATCCGATAACCTGATCCTTGTTCAGGATGTAGCGCAAGTATTCGGACTCGATGCGCCCCAGAACCTCCAGCGCCTCGGGCAGCCGCGCCAGCTTGCGGGCCCGGGTCAGCCAGCGTTCAAAGGCGGCGCGATGGGTCTTGAGTTGCGTGAGCCAGGCCTCGTCATTGTTCAGGAAATAATAGGTGGCGTAGCCCTTCTGCATCACCAGATCGCTTTCCAGGCCCTGAGCCGCGGCCAGGGCGGCCATGTCCTGATCCACCATCTTGACCACCAGGGCCTGGGTGCGGGAGTTGGACCAGAGAGTGAAGCCTGACCAGAGCGCCGCCACCAGGACAAGGGCGAACAGCAGGGTAAAAATGCGCAGGCGCAGGCTCGTGCGGCCCATGCGGGCGACACTGCGCTGCTGTTGGCCGGGTTCGGGCCGGGCCTGCCCCGGTGGAAATTCGCTTTTCTCGCTCATGCATCGCCTCGGCCGCCGGAACGGCAGGTTCGCGTTCGAAATGCAGGTGCGCGACAGTTTTCACGAATGCGGCGGGTTTGGCAAGGCCGCCCTTGCCAAAGGCCCGTCTTTGTGGTCTCTCCTATGCCATGCGCAGCCATATCTTCATACCCCCGATCAAGAAGGCGGCAGGCGGCGTCACTGTCCTGCGACAGGTCGCGGCCATTCTGCATCAATCCGGAAAAGACGTGCGCCTCGTGTTGCGCGGCGACCCGGGCTGGGTTCCGGCCGGGCTGCGCGACCAGGCTCCGGAAACGGACTGGAAGGATCTGGACCTGCGGACAGGCGACCTCTGGCTGGTGCCGGAAGGCTGGGTCAATGCCCTGGCTCCGGGCCTGGAGGCCGGGGCGCGCTGCGTGAGCTATGTGCAAAACTGGGCCTATCTGTTCTCGGCCCTGCCCGACGAAGTGCACTGGTCCCAACTGCCCGTGGACTTCCTGGCCGTCTCCGATCCCGTGGCCTATTTCGTACGCGAAGCCACGGGCCGTACGGCCCCGGTGCTCCGCCCCGGCATTGACCGGAGCCTCTTCGCCGAACCGGACAAAAAACCGGACGGCCCGGTGCGCATCGCCTACATGCCACGCAAGAACAAGGCCCAGGCCCGGCAGATCCAGGACATCTTCCTTTCGCGCAATCCGGACGCCGAGGTGCGCTGGACCCCCATCGAGGACATGGACGCCTTTGGCGTGGCCAAAACCCTGGCCCGCTCCCACATCTTTCTCATGACCGGCTTTCCCGAAGGCTGCCCTTTGCCGCCCCTGGAAGCCATGGCCTCGGGCTGCCTCTGTGTGGGCTTTTCCGGCTTTGGCGGCTGGGATTACATGCGGCCGGCGCAACAAAATCAGCGTTTCACGCCCTGGTGGCCGGTTCGCGACGTACCCTGGGGCGGCAACGGCCTCTGGAGCGCGGATCTGGACGTGCTCGACGCGGCCCTGCTCCTGGAGCAAGCCGTGGCCTGGGTGCGTACCGGCGCGCCCGAATACGCGGCCATCCTGCGCCATGCCCGGACAACCGCGGACGCCTATTCCCTGGACGAGCAGCGAAAGGCCGTGCTGCGTGTCTGGGACGAACTGGCCGCTGGCTCCTGAACCGCAACCAACGAGACGCCCATGCTCCAGACCCTGCGACAGCTCAAGGACAGGGGGCTTTCCGCGGCCCTGCGCCTGGCCCTGAATGAAAAATTCTCCCGCTACGGAAAAATCACGGCCCTGCGCCTGGACACGGGCGAGCACCAACTGCACGTGGACGTGCTCCTGGAGGGTGAAACCGATTTGACCGTCCTCTGCGTGGAAAAATACGGCCTGCAACGCGACGAAGACGCCCTGCTCCTGGAGCTGGGGCACGTCACTGTTTCCAGGCCCTGGCTGGAACGAGTGCTCAACGACGCGGCCGATCGCATGCTGACGGACCGCAAGCTGCGCATCGAGCACCCGGCTGTGGCCAAGGTGCTTTCCGCCGTGTTGTAGTGGGGACTTGCCCGCGCCTTGCGCTCGAAAGCTGATCGCGCTACGTCTGCACGGCCATGAGCAAGAAGAAAAAACGCCCCGAACCCGAGAGCCTGAACCTGCCCCTGTGCGGGGTGGATTCCCATGCCCATCTGGACCTCAGCGACCCTGACGCGGGCGGTTTCGAGACCGACCTGGACGAGGTATTGGACGCGGCCCGACGCGCCGGCGTGGCCCGCATCGGCAACGTCTTTCTCGGCCCGGACAAATACGAGCGAAACCGCTCCCGGTTCGACGCCCATCCCGAGGTCTTCTTCATCCTGGGCATGCATCCCTGCGATGCCCTGGACTGCACCGATGAGATTCTTTCGCGCATGGCCGCGGCCTTCCGTACCGATACGCGGCTGCGCGCCCTGGGCGAAATCGGATTGGATTTCTATTGGGACGACGCGCCCCACGACGTGCAGGAGCAGGTTTTGCGCGCCCAGCTGCGTCTGGCCCGCGAACTGGACGTGCCCGTGGTCATCCACTGCCGCGACGCCGAAGCCGACATGCTGCGCGTGCTCGACGACGAAAACTTCACTGGGCGCGCCCTGCTCTGGCACTGCTTTGGCGGCGGGCCGGACCTGGCCGAAGCCGTGCTTTCGCGCGGCTGGCAGCTGAGCATCCCCGGCCCCGTGACCTACCGCAAGGCCGAGGAACTGCAAGCCGCCGTGGCCATGATCCCTCTGGAACGGCTGCTGGTGGAGACCGACTGCCCCTACCTCACGCCCGAACCCTGGCGCGGCAAGCGCAACCATCCGGCCCTGGCCGCGTTCACCGCCGCGAAAATCGCGGAGCTCAAGGGGCTGGACCCGACCATGGTCTGGCGCGTGGCCGGCGAAAACGCCCTGCGCTTTTTCGGCCTGCTCCCATCATAAAAATTTCACACCGGACTTCTCGAAGCACCAAAAGTGGTGCCGTGAAGCTCTTCTTCCCTTTTCAAACAAAAAAATATCCCACGACCTCAAGTCGCTGCCAATATCCGCCGATAAGACACCCGGAGCAATCCGGAAAACAGCATGCAAATCAACGGCGCACATCTGAACCACTTCATCTATCAGAACCGGGGAGACGGAGTCCGGCCCTCGGAGATAGCCCAATCCCTGAACGCACAGCCGCGTCTGGGCAATACGCCGCGCATGGCCGATGCCGAATCCGGCCAGAGCCTGAGCCGGACATTTGCCCAGGAAATCGCGCGCCGCGCCAAAGCGCACACCGGACAGGACGGCCAACCCAAGGACACCTCTGCCCTGGCAGCGGGATTGGCGGACGCCGTCGACTACCTGCGCACCACCTATGGGGACGACGTGGCCACGGCCGCCGAAGCCATGGTCCTGGGCGGCACGAGCAGCGGCATCACCGAGCAGAACCTCGGTGACAGCCTGACCAACGTGCTGCGCATGGTGGACCGCAATTTCGGATTCGCCGCGGGCGACGCCACCATCGCCAAGTTCAACGGCAGCCTCAACGATTCCATCAACGAGTTCTTCGACAACGGCCAGAGTGAACGCTTCCTGGCCGCGCCCGTGGGCACCTCCACGGCCCTGGCTGACAGCAAGGCCCGTGCCCTGGCCGGGGCCGAGTTGGACAGGAACGCCGCAGGCTCCGCCCTGGAGCAGATGCTCGCCGGATTCAAAGAGGACCTGGATAAGATTCTAGAAGAGGATCTGAACGAGCTCACGCCCCAGGCTCAGGCCGAACAGCAGACCGAAGCGCTCCAGGCAGCGCCCAGCCAGACCCGCGCTCTGAACGCCTACGCCTCGGCTTCCGGCCCGGCCTTCGGAAACGCGCCGCAACTGCTCTCCGTGAGCGTATAAGAGAAAGACGCTCCCGGCGGCCAAAGGGGCAATGTCCCTTTGGAATCCCGCTCTACGCGGCCCCCTGATGCATTCGCACCAGGGGGCCGCGCGGGTTTGGAATATAACACAGGCCGCCAATCCCTTTCCCTCCCCCCGAAAAAACCCGCGCCGGGAAGCGGATGTGCAGCATCGCTTCCCGGCGCGGAAAGGGGTTCTCAGGAGCCGCGGGCCCCTGAGCCGCCGGAGGCATTCTCTTGCGAATGTCAGCGCAGCAGGCTGGCCTGTCCCTGCCCGGCCAGTCCCAAGGCCTTGTACACCGCGCCCATGTCCAGATTCTCGCGCATCACGCTGGCCAGATGGTCCAGGGCCGCCTCCAGGCCATACGCGGTCTGCACCGCGTCCAGGGGAGCCAGCCCCCGGCCCTGCCGCAACCCGTTCACGAACCAGCGCCGGAACGTATCGTCGTCGAACACGCCGTGCAGATAGGTGCCCCAGACCCGGCCCGAGGCCAAACCATACCCCAGCGGCCCGGACGGCCCAACCACGGACGGGACAACTTCACCGGAAAGCGGCTCGGTCACGCCGTGGTGGATTTCATAGCCGTGCACGGCCAGACCCGAGAGCAGGTGCGTGCCCAGGGTGCGGGTCAGGGTCTTTTCCGCGGCCAGGGTGGTGCGCACGGGCAGAAAACCGAACGCTTCGGCTGTGCCCTGGCCGGTTTCCAGGCCCAGGGGGTCGGCGATTTCCGTGCCGAGCATCTGAAATCCGCCGCAGATGCCCACCAGCACAGTGGAGGCGGGCAGGTTGCGCAATGCCGCGAGCATGCCCGCGCCCTTGAGTTGGCGCATGTCCGCCACGGTGTTTTTGGAACCGGGCAGGATCACGGCGTCGGGCGCTCCCAGTTCGTGGGGCGTGCGCACGATGCGCAGGCGCACGTCCGGCTCCTGGGCCAGGGGGTCGAGATCGTTGAAATTGGAGATGTGGCCGAGGTCGATGCAGGCCACGTCCACTTGCGGGCCGGACGGCTCCACGTCGATATAGCCCGATCCAGTCTCGCCCGCCTTGAACGAAACCGAATCCTCCTCGGGCAGGCCCAGACGGTGGATGTAGGGCACCACTCCCAGCACGGGCTTGCCGGTCATGGACACCATGGCCGAAAGGGCCGGATCAAGCAGGCTCTTGTCGCCCCGAAAACGGTTCAGGATGTATCCGGCCACGCGCTCGCGCTCCGGGTTGGTGAGCAGGTCCATGGTGCCCACCAGGGAGGCGAACACGCCGCCCCGGTCGATGTCGCCCACGAGCAGCACCTTGGCATCCGCGTATTCGGCCATTTTCATGTTCACGATGTCGTGGGCCTTGAGATTGATTTCCGCCGGACTGCCCGCGCCCTCAATGACCATGACGTCATGTTCGGCGGCCAGGGAGTCGTAGGCCTCGCAGACCTTTTCAAAGGCGCGGGGCTTGTAGCGCACGTATTCACCCACGTTCATGTTGCCCACGGGACGGCCCATGACAATGACCTGGGAGCCGGTGTCGCTGCCGGGCTTGAGCAGCACCGGATTCATGCGCGCATCCGGGTCCAGGCGGCAGGCCATGGCCTGGGTCACCTGGGCCCGGCCCATTTCTTTGCCGTCGCGGGTCACAAAGGAATTCAGGGACATGTTCTGGGCCTTGAACGGGGCCACGGACAGGCCGTCCTGCAAAAAGATGCGGCAGAGGGCCGCGGCCAAAACGCTCTTGCCCGCGTTGGAGCTGGTGCCCTGGAGCATGATGGCGGGCCGGGAGCGCCTGCGAACCACGGGCGCGGGCCGACGCAGGCCGAAAAAGACTTCCAGGGCCGCGCAGAGCTTTTCGTTTTCCTCGCGTGTGCGTACGGCAATGCGGAAATAGCGCTCGTCCAGGCCCCGGAAATTGCCGCAGGGCCGGATGGCGATACGCTGGGAAAGCAGCCGGTCGTAAAGCGGGCCAATGCCCTGGCCAAGCCGCTCCAGGCGGCAGAGCAGAAAGTTGGCAGCGGACGGAAAAACCTTCAGGCCGGGCACGAAGCCCAGGGACAGGACCAATTTCTCCCGCAGGTCGCGCACGGTCGAGCGCGTGGCCGCATGATAAGGAAAGTCACGCAGAGCCCGCGCACCCACGCGCTGGGCCGCCACGTTCACGCTCCATTCGGGCAGGGCGCGGCGCACCTGGAAGATCAGTTCGGGCGCGCCAAAAGCCAGCCCCAGACGCAGGCCGGGAATGGCGTAGAATTTGGTCAGGGAATGGATGACCAGGACATTGTCGGGCCGTTCGCGCACCAGCCGGTCAGCACCGGGCACGAAATCCGCGAAGCTCTCGTCCACGATGAAGCGGCAGTCCGGGTATGCCCCGGCCAAATCCCGCAGACGCTGCGCATCCATGAGCGCGCCCGTGGGATTGTTCGGGCTGCACAAAAAGACCACGGCAGGCGTGGCAAGCAACGGTTCCAGCGTCCGGGTATCTAGGACAAAGTCGCGCTCCGGGTCCAGGACCAGAAATTCTGCCCGCAATCCCGCAGCCTCGCAGACCCGTTCATAATCCACATAGGACGGCACCGGCAGCACGGCACGCTCAAACCCGGACCGGCGTGCGGCCTGGGCCGCGGCCCAAAGCAGCTCGGACGCGCCGTTGCCCGCGCAGACTTGGGAGGGCCAGACCTTGTATAATTCGCAGGCGGCCAGGCAGACGTCGCGGCTTTCCGGGTCGGGGTAGGCGGAGATGTCCTCGGCGGCGCGAGCCAGTTCGCGCTCCAGCCAGGCGGGCGGGCCCAGGGGGTTCAGGCTTGCGGAAAAGTCCATGAGCTCGTCCGGGCGGCAGCCCGCCTGCTCGGCCAGCCGCCGCACATCGCCGCCGTGGGAGAAACGCCGGGGATCGCCCTGTTCATGATGTCCGCAGACCAGAGATTTCATTCGTCCTCGTTTCCGGATGACGCTTCGGGTGCGAAAGATTCGTGCGCCGCGCTACAGACTGCGCGCACGTAAAAGGAACAAGTCGTGTCCTGCCACCAGACAAAGCCCAGGTCCGCGTCCACGTACCAAGCCGCGGTAAAAGCCTTGCGGTCCGCACTCCAGAGCCGGGTTTTGTCCGAACCGAACAAGGCCTCCAGACAGAACGCGCCGGGCGCGGCCCGGTCCACGAACAGCGTGGTCAGCTCGTCCACCGTGGGCAAGCGCCAGCCGTTGCGGCCTGCATACCCGGTTTTGTCCAGCCTCGCCACATATTCGGCGGCCTGGGCGTGGTCCATGGGATAGTCCCCGGCCTCAAGCTGCCAGACCAGCCCGGTAGCCCGGTCCAGAACGGTGTGCCCCTGCTCGGAAAAATCGTTTTCCGTGTGGTGCACGGGCCGCCAGAGCCGGTCCAGCCCGAAGACCTGCCGCGCCTGTTTCAACCCCACGCGTAGCGCCTTGGCTCTGGGCGTGCCGGGCCGGACTGGCGCAGGCTCTTCCTCCACCAGGGCGCAGGCCTCGCTGCGGCCTCTCTCCCAGGCGCGTTCCAGCTCGTCCAGAGCCTCCCGCATGGCCTTGGCCGAGGCAAAGCGCCCGGCGGGATCGCGGGCCAGGGCCACGACGAAAAAGGCGTCCCACTGCGACCCCAGCTCGGGCCGGAGCACGGACGCGGCACGGGTTTCCCCTTCGGGGAGCAGGCCCGTGACCATGCGGAACAGGGTCACTCCCACGGAATAGAGGTCGCTGCGCTCGTCCGCGGCTTCGGGATCGGCCTCCTGCTCGGGAGCGGCATAGAACGGCGAGCCCACCACCATGCCGCGCGGCTGCTCGCGCACCTCGCCGCGCAGTTTGGACAGGCCGAAGTCGATGAGTACGGCGCGGTCCTCGTCCGTGAGCATGACATTGAAGGGCTTGAGGTCGCGGTGCACCAGCCCGTCGAAATGCAGCCGCTGCACACCCTCCAGAATCTGCCGGGCATAGTGCAGGGCGCGGGGCACGGAAAGTAGGCGCGAAGGCTCCTCGACAACGTAGTCTTCGCCCATGATCAGTCCGAGATTATTGCAGAAATATTCCATGACCAGATAGGGCATGCGGCCCTGGCCCGGCACCTCGATCTGTCCCGCGTCCAACACGGCGGCCACGTTGGGATGGCGCACCCGGCCCATGGCCCGGGCCTCGGCCAAAAACAATTCGCGCACCCGCTCCGGCCCGGCCACGTCGAGCAGGATATCCGCCGGGCGGCAAAGTTTGAGCGCCACCATGCGGCCCGTGAGCGGCTGTTCGGCCTTGTAGACCACGCCCATGCCGCCCTGGCCCAGTCGGCCCAATATCTTGTAGCGGTCGATTTTCATGAATGACCGGCCTCAACCGCCCAGACGGCGGGCATAGGCCTCGGGGAAGCCCAGGGCGCGGATGGCCTCGGCAGTCTTGCGGATGTCGTACTCCACGAACACGGCCTGGAGGACCTGCGTGACGCGGTCCAGGAGCACGTATTTGGCGCGGACGTCCTGGTCGCGCGGCTGGCCCACGGCCCCGGCATTGACGATGTAGCGCCGGGCCGGGTCGAGCTGGACGGGCTTGTCCCAGAATTCCTCGCGCCGCGCTTCCGCGCCGTCATAGGAATAGAGGTTCAGCTCGTGGGTGTGCCCGGCAAAGGCGAGGCGCTGCGGATAGGAGCGGAAGCACGCGGCCAGATCCTCCTCGTCCATGGCGTAGAGGTAGTCGGTCACGGAAGCGGGCGGGCAACCGTGCACGAAGAGCATGCCGTGCCGCTCCAGGCTCACGGGCCGTTCACGCAGCCAGGCAACGGTCTCCTCTTCCAGGAGCTTGCGCGTCTGCGTCAGGGCCTGACGGGCCGGGCCGTTGAACCAGGCCAAGTACTTGGCGCTCTTGAGCCCCTGCTCGTGGTTGCCGAGGACCATGGGCATGCGCCGCTCGCGGATGCGCCGCACGCAGGCCTCGGGCTCGGGCCCGTAGCCTATGGCGTCGCCCAGGCAGACCACATCCGTGACCCCGCGCCGGTCTATGTCCTCCAGCACGCGGTCCAGGGCCTCGATATTGCCGTGGACATCGGAAATCACGGCCAGGAGTTGCTCGCTCATGCGTTCTTGTAGCCCAGTCCGGGCCCGTGCGGCAACCTCAAGGAAAGCACGGCGGCACGGCTCAAAGCACTCCGGCGGCGCTGGCCACGTCCAGGCATTGGTCGGATTGGTTCAACGGGTAGAGATGCACGCCGGGCGCACCGCCCGCCAGCAGTTCACGGGCCTGACGGGCCGCGTATTCCGTTCCGGTCCGGCGCACGGCATCGTCTCCGCCTTGGGCGTGGGCCGCTTCCAAGGCAGCGTAATAGTTGCCGGGTATGGCCGCGCCGCAGAGCGACAGGATGCGCCGCGTGGAGGCCATGCTGCGCAGGGGCATGACGCCGGGGATGACCGGGGCCTCGCAGCCCGTGGCGCGCAAACGCTCCACCATGTCGAAATAACGGCGGTTGTCGAAAAAAAGCTGGGTCACGCCAAAGGACGCGCCCGCCTCGAACTTGAGCCGGAGCATGGCGATGTCCGAGACCACGCTGGGCGATTCCGGATGCGGTTCGGGATAGGCAGCCACGCCGATGCAGACCTCGGGGTAACGCGCGTGGATATGGGCCACGAGATCCGAGGCATGCATGAAGGGCGAGCCGGGCTTGGGTCCTTTGCCGTCGCTGCCGTCGCCGCGCAGGGCCAGGACGTTTTCCAGGCCCGCGGCCAGAAACTGCTCCACGGCGCGGTTCACGTCGTCCGGCCCCAGGCCGCAACAGGTCAGGTGCGGCATGACCGTGAAGCCGCATTGGCTGGCCAGGGACGTAGCCGTTTCCAGGGTGTTTCTGCCGCCTCCGCCGCCAGCGCCGCAGGTCACGGACGCGAACAGGGGCTTCAAACATTGCAGTTCGCCCGCAGTTTCCAGCAGACGGACGCGGGCCGCATCGTCCTTGGGCGGAAAAAACTCCAGGGAAACGAAACCGGGCCGGGAACGGATCAATTCCAAAATACGCATGAGAATACCTCTACGGGAATCCCGGCGGTCCCGAACCGCAAGCATGGGGCGGGACCACCGGATTGTCGGATCAGGAGAGTTCGGAACGCACCAGCCGCGCGGCCTCGACCATGTTCTTCAGGCTGGCCAGGGTCTCGGGCCAAGCCCGGGTCTTCAGGCCGCAGTCCGGATTGACCCAAAGCCGCTCCTGGGGAACAGCGCGCAGGGCCAAACGCAACAGACCCGCCATTTCCTCGACCGAAGGCACGCGGGGGCTATGAATGTCCCAGACGCCCGGCCCCACCTCGTTGGGGTAGTCGAAACGGCGGAAGGCCTCCAGCAGGGCCATGTCGCTGCGGCTGGCCTCGATGGAGATGACGTCCGCGTCCAGGGCGGCAATGTCTTCAATGATTTCGTTGAACTCGGCATAGCACATGTGGGTGTGCACCTGGGTATCGTCGCGCACGCCCGAAACCGTCAGGCGGAAGCATTCCACGGCCCAGTCCAGATAGACGCGCCAGTCCGGGCGGCGCAAGGGCAGCCCCTCGCGCAGGGCCGGTTCGTCCACCTGGATAACGGCATGCCCTTCGGCCTCCAGGTCCTGCACCTCGTCGCGGATGGCCAGGGCGATCTGGCGGCAGGTCTCGGACCGGGGTTGGTCGTCGCGCACGAAACTCCAGCAGAGAATGGTCACCGGACCGGTAAGCATGCCCTTGACCGGCTTTTGCGTCAGGGTCCGGGCGTACCCGGTCCAGGGCACGGTGATGGGGCCGGGCCGGGACACGTCGCCATAGATCACGGGCGGCTTGACGCAACGCGTGCCGTAGCTCTGGACCCAACCGTTCCGCGTGAAGCAGAAGCCGTCCAGATGTTGGCCGAAGTATTCCACCATATCGTTGCGCTCCGGCTCACCGTGCACGAGCACGTCCAAACCGATCTCCTCCTGCCGCGCCACGACCTCGCGGATGTGTCCGCGCATGGCTTCCTCGTACTCCTCCCCGGTCAGGCCACCCTGACGAAAGGCCAGACGCGCGGCGCGGATTTCCGGGGTCTGGGGATAGGAACCGATGGTCGTGGTGGGCAGTGGCGGCAACTGCAACCGCTCGCGCTGCACCTCGGCCCGCTGCGCATAAGGGGAAATACGACGGGACATTTCCGGGGTGACCGCTGCCAGCCGGGCCGCCACTGCGGGATCGTGCGCCAGCAGACTGCTTCTGCGCTGGGCCCAGGCATCGCGGTTGCGACGCAGGGCTTCCTTTTCGTTGAGGCCCTGGGCCGCCATGGAGAGTACGTGCAGTTCGCCGCACTTCTGGCGCGCAAAGGCCATCCAGATGCGGATACGCGCATCCAGAACGGTTTCCCGGTCCAGGTCGATGGGGCAATGCAACAGGGAGCAGGACGGAGCCAGCAAGAGCCGGTCCGGGCCGAGCGCGGCCAGGGCCTTTTTCGCCAGGGCCAGGGCCGGATCCAGTTCCACGCGCCAGACATTGCGGCCATCCACGAGGCCCAGAGACAGGGACATTTCCGCGGGCAGCCGCCCCAGGAACGCGTCCAGCTGGTCCGGGCCGCGCACCAGATCCAGATGCAGGCCGTGGGCCAGGGCCGGGCCGAAGGCCGGGCAGAGCAGGTCCAGATGATGATCCACCGGCCCGAAATAGGTGGCCAGCAGCACGCGGGACGGGGTGCAGGCCTGCCGCAACCGGGCATAAACTTCGGGCATGCGCTCCAGGGGGACATCCTGGCAATCCGTGGCCAGCACGGGCTCGTCCAGCTGAATCCAGGAGCAGATGCCCGACAGGTCAGCCAGAAGCGCGGCATAGGCGTCGGTCAAGGCGTCCAGCAGAGTCCAGCGGTCCAGGTCCGGCTCAACGCACTTGGCCAGGGCCAGAAAGGTGAAGGGACCGGGTAGCACGGCCTTGGGCCGCAGGCCGTAGGACAGCGCCTCATGGGCCTGGGAGGCCAGCCGGGCGGACGAATGGGAAAAACGCATGCCCGCCCAAAGTTCCGGCACGATGTAATGATAGTTGGTATCGAACCATTTGGTCATTTCCATGGCCCGGACCGCTGAACCGCCTTCGGAATCGCCCGCCTGGCCGCGCGCCATGCGGAAATAGTCGTCCAAACCTGGAACCGTGCCCTGGGGCACGCCATACCGCTGCGGCACAGCGCCCAGGTCCGCGACCATGTCCAGCATATGGTCATACAGCGAAAAATCGCCCACCGGCACCAAATCCACCCCGGCGTCGTGCTGGAGCCGCCAGTGGCGCATGCGTAGGTCGCTGGCGGTTTGTTCCAAATCCCGGGCAGACACGTCGCCGCGCCAATAGCCTTCCGTGGTTCGTTTCAATTCCCTGTCGATCCCGATTCGCGGGAATCCCAAGGTATGCGTCTGCATCATGTCGTCCTCCACCCTGTTGAGGGGTTCCGGCGCAGGCCGGGCTATGCCGCGGCCAAAAGCCACGCGCGGTTGTTTCCCCAAAAGGGGCATGCTCCGGCTCCGGACCGGCCCGACCGGTTCTGCCAGGCATGGGCCGGTTTGGGCCGAGGATACCATACATCCCCTGCGAGCCGTCTTTGATAATGCCGTGCCGCGTACAAGCATTCGCCGTGCGGATCGGTTTTTCCTTCCATTTACCAAATATCAATATATCCGGATACAGTGTTTATTGTGAATCGGTAAGGCTTGTCAAGACACTTCGTGCATTCGATGAAAAAAAGGCAAAACACGACGCACGCCTTGCGTCCCGGCCCTGTTCAGGCTAGAAGATGAAACAATCCCGAGGAAAAAGGCCCATGTCCAAGCTCAAGACCCTGCTCCTGCACCCCGATCCTGACGTTCGCAGCCAACTGCGCCGCAAGCTCTCGGCAGTGCCGTTTCTGCAGGTGCTGGGCGAGGCCGTCTCGGCTTTCGAAGCGCTGGAACTGCTGGAGTGCGTCAATTACGGCGTCTTTTTCGTGGGGCTGGATCTGGCCGAGGGCGTCAGCGGCATGGAGCTGGCCCAGATCCTCAAATCCCGCAAGGACCGGCCCGCCCTGGTGCTCATCAGCGAAGACGAAGCCAAGGCCTATGCCGCCTTTGAGCTGGGCGCGCTGGACTACATCATCTGGCCGCCCACGGACGACCGCCTGGAACTGACCCTGGAAAAGCTGCGCGATTTCAAGTCCCGGTTCCGCGAAGTGCCGGAACCTTCGGACTGGCGCGACACCGAAGCGGGTGAGCAGACCTCGGAGCAGACCGTGCGCCTGCCCCTGGACGAGGACGAGCAGGAAAGCTTCCTGGCCGCGCTCAAGCACGCCTGGAACTCCTCTCACAAGACCAGCCCGGAGATCGACAAGCTGGCCGTGAACCAGGACGGCAAGACCCTGCTCATCCCCTACACGCAGATCATCTTTGTGGAGGCGTACGAGGATTATTCGTACGTGCACACCAGCGGGCAGAAATTCCTCTCCTCGCACCGGCTCAAAAATCTCGAGGACCGGCTGGAACCGCATCGTTTCTTCCGGGTCCACAGAAAATATCTGGTCAATCTGGACATGGTCACGGAGATCGCCAGCCTGCCCGGCAGCAACTTCATGCTGCGCACGGCCGGACGCACGCGCATCGAACTGCCCATTTCCCGGCGCAGAATCGCCAAACTCAAACAGATTCTGGGCTTCTGATAGAGGTAACAGACCCGCTCACCGGACCGGGCAGGCCTTTGGCCGAACAATCATGGCGAAAGGACCGGCCAGCGGAAATGCTGGATATGGTCAGGCAAGCGGAACAATGGGAGCAGGCGGAACAGCCCGGACAGGGCACCGCTCTGGAGACGCAGATGGAAGATCGCGAAACCTTGGAAAGCCTCCTGCGCGAGGAAAGGGCCATACGGCCCTTGCCGCAGTTCGTGGTCGAGGCCAACCTCAAACCGGCCCAGGTTCAGGAACTCCGGGAACGGGCAGCGGCCGATCCCCGAGCCTATTGGGAAGAAGCCGCGGACCAGCTGGAATGGTTCCGCAAGTGGGACACGGTTCTGGACGAGAGCCAAGCCCCGTTTTACCGCTGGTTTCCGGGCGCGCGCTGCAACATCGTGCACAACGCTCTGGACCGCCACATCGAAACCGCCAACAAGAACAAGCTGGCCCTGATCTGGGAAGGCGAACCCGGCGACACGCGCAAATACACCTATTTCGAACTGCACCGCGAAGTGAACCGCTTTGCCAATGCTCTGCGCTCCCTGGGCATCCGCAAGGGCGACTGCGTGGCCATCTACATGCCCCCCCTGCCCGAGACCGTCATGGCCATGCTGGCCTGCGCCAAGATCGGCGCGGTGCACACCCTGGTCTACGCTGGCTTCTCGGCCAAGGCCCTGCGCCAACGCGTCAACGACTGCAAGGCCAAGGCCCTGGTCACGGCGGACGGCTACTACCGCAACGGCAAGGTCCTGCGCCTCAAGGAAGTGGTGGATCAGGCCTTGATCGGCGCCTGCGCCGAATGCGTGGAATCGGTCATCGTGGCCCGCCGTACCGGCGGCGACGCGGAAATGATGGATGGACGCGACTTTTGGTATGAAGAGCTGGTGCGACAGGAGCGCAAGGAAGCCGTGGCCGAAGTGCTGGACGCCTCGGACCCGCTCTTTCTGCTGCACACCTCCGGGGCCACGGGACGGCCCAAGGCCGTTATCCACAGCCACGGCGGCTACATGGTCGGGGTGCACCGCACCTTCAACCACGTCTTCGACGTCAAACCCACGGACATTTTCTGGTGCACGGCCGATCCGGGCTGGATCATGGGCCATACCGCGGCCATTTACGGCCCGCTCCTGGCCGGGACCACCACGGTCCTCTACGAGGGCCACCCCAATTATCCCCAGGCGGACCGACTCTGGAGCATCGTGGAGCGCTACGGCGTGACCGCGTTCTATTCCACGCCCACCACCATCCGCACCCTGATGCGTTTCGGCAGCCACTATCCGAAACAGCGCGACCTTTCCAGCCTGCGCCTCTTGGGCACGGCAGGGGAACCCCTGGACCCCGAGACCTGGACCTGGCTGCACAAGTACATCGGAGGGGAAAGCTGCCCGGTCCTGGACATCTGGTGGCAGACCGAAACCGGCATGTTCATGATCGCGCCCATGCCCGTGAGCGTGCTCAAACCCGGCTCCGTTGCCCGGGCCCTGCCCGGCGTGGAAGCCGACGTGGTGGACCTGGACGGCGCCCCCATGCCGCCCGGCGAGGCGGGATTCCTGGTTCTGCGCGGCCCCTGGCCCGCCATGATGACCGGGCTGCACGACTCCCCGGAGAGTTACCGGGCCTATTTCGAACGCATCCCCGGCCTGTATTTTGCGGGCGACGTGGCCCGCAAGGACGAGGACGGCTACATCTGGGTCAAGGGCCGGGCCGACGAGGTCCTGATCATGGCCGGACACCGCATCGGCACCGCGGACCTGGAAGAGGCCTTCACCTCGCACCGTGCCGTTGCCGAGGCCGCCGTGGTGGGACTGCCCGACCGCGTCAAGGGGGAAACCGCCAAGGCCTTCGTTGTCCTTGCACAGGACGTGGAGCCCTCCGACGACCTGCTGCGTGAACTGGAACGGCATGTGCGCGACGAACTGGGACCCATCGCGGCCATCCGCAGCATCGAATTCCGCGACTCCCTGCCCAAGACCCGCAGCGGCAAGATTCTGCGCCGCGCCCTACGCGCGCAGGAACTGGGCGAGGACATCGACGACCTGCCCTGCCTGGACCCCGAGAACTGACGCGCTTCCAGCAAAAAGTCCGGAGATTCGTTCTTGGCCGGGCAGCCCTGCCGCACTGATCTCTGCCGACTCGCCCCCTTGTCTTTTCCCCGTGTCGTGCTATGCTGGCAGGGCTGTTTCCTGTCATGCACGATCAACGGGGCCCGAAAAGATGATCCCGCAAAGAAACACTACCGCAATCCAATGCGCGCTGCTCGTTGCCCTTGCCTATGCCGCCGGAGGCTTTCTCTGGATTCTGCTCTCGGACCGGGCCGTGGAAGCGCTGGTGGCCACCCCCCGCACGCTCGGCATCATCCAGACCTACAAGGGCTGGTTCTTTATTCTGTTCACGGCGGTCCTCCTGTTTTTTGTGGTGCTCCGTCTGCAAAAAAAAGCGGCGCAGGCCGAATGGGAAAGCGGCCGGATTACGAACCAATATCACTCCGCCCTGGAAGCGCTTCCGCTCGCGGCGCAGGGGTATGACGAAGAGCGGCGCGTCATTTTCTGGAACCCGGCCAGCGAAACGCTCTACGGTTACAGCAAATCCGAAGCTCTGGGCCGCCGCCTGGAAGATCTGATCATTCCCCCTGAGATGCGCGACCAAGTCATACAGGCCATACAGAACTGGCTGGACAACGGCGCGGTCATTCCTCCGGGACAGCTCCACCTGCAGCGGAAAGACGGCAGCCCGGTGACCGTGCATTCCACGCACATCATGTTCGAAGGTTCGGCAGGCAAGGAAATGTTCTGCCTGGACATCGATCTTACCGAACAGATCCGCACGACAGAAGCACTCCAGGAAAGCGAGCGCCAACTGCGGCTGACCATCGACGCCACCAACGACGGCATCTGGGACTACGACCTCTCCACCGATGAATTCCGCTATTCGGCCAGATTGGCCAACATGCTCGGCCATGCCTGGGGCGAACTCCCCACCAAGGGCTGCTTCTGCCGCAACAACATCCACGTCGACGACCTGGAACGCTTCCGCAAGGCCTTTGACGACTACCTGGAAGGGCGCACGCCGGAATACAGCGTCGAGTTCCGCCTGCCCCACAAACGCGGCGGCTGGCGCTGGATTTATTCGCGAGGCAGAATCGTGGCCCGTGACGAGCAGGGACGTCCCACCCGCATCATCGGCGCGCACACGGACATCTCCGAACTCAAGGACACCCAGGAAAAACTGCGCCGGGCCAGGGACCAGGCCGAGGCGGCCTCGCGCTCCAAAAGCGAATTTCTGGCCAATATGAGCCACGAACTGCGCACGCCGCTCAACGGCCTCATGGGCATGCTCCAACTGCTCGGACTGGAAAATCTGCCTCCTGAACATCGGGAATATGTGGATACGGCCCTGGCTTCGGGCCGCAGCCTGCTTTCCATCATCGGCGACGTGCTCGATTTCTCCAAACTGGAGGCGGGCATCCTGGACCTGCGCAACGAACCGTTCCATCTGCGCAAAGCACTGGAGACGGTTATCGGGAACTTCACGATTATCGCCGAGGACAAGGGCCTGGATTTGCGTCTGCAAATCGACGATGGCGTACCCGAAGTCGTTGTGGGCGACGGCGGCCGGCTGCGTCAGATTCTCTTCAACCTGGTGGGCAATGCCCTGAAGTTCACGGAGGCTGGGCATGTCGAACTCTCCGTTGACCGGCTCCCCTCGTCCACGCACGGCGGCATCCGGCTGCTCTTCCAGGTCGCGGACACGGGCATCGGCATTTCCGAACGGCATATGGACCACATCTTCGGAGCATTCACCCAGGTGGACGGCTCCTATGCCCGCCGCTACCAGGGCGCGGGCCTGGGTCTGGGCATCGTGCGGCGTCTTACCAACCTCATGGGAGGTAGTGTGGCCGTGGACAGCGAGCCTGGGCAGGGTTCGCGCTTTTTCGTGAACCTGCGCTTCAGCGAGGCGGCCCCGAGCATCATGCCTGTCCACGAAGCCGCAATCGACACGGCGAGCGGCCCCCTGCACCTGCTTCTGGCCGAGGACGACCGTGTCAACCAGATCATGGCCAAACGCATGCTGGAACGGCTCGGCCACACCGTGGACTGCGCATCCAACGGCAAACAGGCGCTGGAGCTGCTGCGTGACCGGAAATACGACTGCGTGCTCATGGACGTGCAGATGCCCGTCATGGACGGCCTTGCCGCAACCCGTGCCCTGCGTGCGGCACACGCCGCCGGGGAGATGCACTGGGTGCCCATCATCGCGCTCACGGCACACGCCATGACCGGTGACAGGGAAAAATTCCTGGAGGCGGGCATGGACGGGTATCTTTCCAAGCCCGTGGACATCCAGGCACTGGCCCAGGCGCTGGTTTCGCTTGTTTCCAAAGCAAGCCGTCAGGGACCAGCACGCTCCAAGGACTGATTTCCATTGCCCCGAAGCGCTGCAACGGCTATCATCTCCATTGGAGAACACGATGCCGGACAGTTGGAAAAAAGCCCTGCGCGACACCCCCGAAAGGAAAAAAAGCCACTATGTTCGGGATTTTTTCCTTGTGTTGCTTGGACTGCTCATGGTCTTCATCTTTTTCCAGAGCCAGTCCCGGTTCGACTTCGATCCGCGCGGATACAAGGGGGCAAAGCACGACCCCCGCAAAATAGTCTACAGCGGCCCGCTCAAACCGGAAAATCTCAATCTCGGCCCCAAGGAACTGCGCCCCCTGGAAAAGCTCCTGGCCTCGGAAGACCGGAACTACACGCAGGTGCGCATCCATATCGAAGCCCAGGACAGCTACGGCGCAATGGACAGCCAGACCCAGTTGCGCTTCTGGTGTTCCATGACCATGGGCGATGGCCGCACGGTCAGGTCCGTGATCATGCGCAGCACGCGCAAGGACCTGGTGCAAAACCTGACGAAACGGTTGCGGCGCGATCTCGACGAATATCGTGAAACCCTGCGTAATACAGGCAAAAAGAACGTCGAGAGCTTCACGAACACCATGTAGCGCCCGGCCCTATTAGACAGCCGGACGCAAATCCTTTACAAGTGGCTCCACCTAACCTTTCGAAGCCATGGACCCATACCCCATATGAACACTGCGAACATTCGCAACTTCAGCATCATCGCCCACATCGACCACGGCAAGTCCACGCTGGCCGACCGTATCCTCGAGCTCACCGGGCTCGTTTCGGACCGGGACAAAAAGGCCCAGTACCTGGACCGCATGGATCTGGAACGCGAGCGGGGCATCACCATCAAGGCCCAGACCGTGCGCATTCCCTATACGGCGCCGGACGGGACCAAGTACGTACTCAACCTCATCGACACGCCCGGACACGTGGACTTCAGCTATGAAGTCTCGCGCTCCCTGGCCGCCTGCGAAGGCGCGCTGCTGGTGGTGGACGCCACCCAAGGCGTGGAAGCCCAGACCCTGGCCAACGTCTATCTGGCCCTGGACAACGACCTGGAGGTCATCCCGGTCCTGAACAAGGTGGACCTGCCCAGCGCCGATGTCGAACGGGTGGCCGAAGAGATCGAGGAAATCATCGGCCTGGACGCCTCGGGCGCCGTGGCTGTGAGCGCCAAGACCGGCCTGAACGTGGAGCAGGTGCTGGAACAGATCGTGAGCCAGCTGCCCGCGCCCAAGGGCGACCCGGACGCGCCGCTCAAGGCCCTGATCTTCGACTCCTGGTACGACTCCTACCAGGGCGTGGTCGTGCTCTTCCGGATCATCGACGGCAGCCTGCGCAAGGGCCGCCAGATCCGCATCTTTTCCACGAAAAACGACTTCGAGGTCACCAAGCTGGGCGTGTTCTCGCCCGGTCCCATCGACGTCAAGGAACTGGGGCCCGGCGAAGTGGGCTTTCTCTGCGCCTCCATGAAGGAACTGGGCGACGCGCCCGTGGGTGACACCATCACCTACCCGGAACGGCCCACCACCGATCCCTATCCGGGATTCCAGAAGGTCAAGCCCATGGTCTTTGCCGGACTCTACCCGGTGGAGCCCGCCGAATACGAAACCCTCAAGACCGCCCTGGAAAAACTCCAGCTCAACGACGCGGCCTTCACCTTCGAGCCCGAGACCTCCCAGGCCCTGGGCTTCGGCTTCCGCTGCGGCTTTCTCGGGCTGCTGCACATCGAAATCATCCAGGAACGCCTGGAGCGTGAATTCGAGGCCAAGCTGATCACCACCGCCCCCTCGGTGGTCTATCAGGTGCGCAGTGCGGACGGCGAGGAACTGATCATCGACAACCCGAGCAAGCTGCCCGACCCGCAGAAGATCGACGTGGTGCGCGAGCCCTTTGTGCGCCTGGATGTGCACGTGCCCAACGACTATGTCGGCGCGGTCCTGGCCCTGTGCGAAGAAAAGCGCGGCCTGCAGAAGAACATCAACTACGTCGGCCAGAACAGAGTAATCATCACCTACGAGATTCCCTTTGCCGAGATCATGTACGATTTCTTTGACCGGCTGAAGTCGTCCACCAAGGGCTACGCCTCCCTGGACTACGAGATCATCGACTACCGCGAGGCGGACATGATCAAGCTGGACATCCTCATCAACGGCGACCCGGTGGACGCCTTTTCGGTCATCGTGCACCGCGAGAACGCGCCGCGCATGGGCCGCAACCTGGCCCTGCGCCTGAAGCGCTCCATCCCGCGCCAGATGTTCGAAGTGGTCATCCAGGCGGCCATCGGCCGCAAGATCGTGGCCAAGGAACGCAACGCGCCCTTCCGCAAGGACGTGACGGCCAAGTGCTATGGCGGCGACATTACCCGCAAGCGCAAGCTCCTGGAAAAACAAAAGGAAGGCAAGAAGCGCATGCGCCGCATGGGCAACGTGGAAATCCCGCAGGAAGCCTTCCTCTCCGTGCTCAAGGCCGGGGACGAATAACCCCCCGTCGCAACTTCAAAGGAACCACCTGCATGACTCCCAGCAAGCAGTCCACAGCCGCAGAACAGTCCCTGGCCAAACTCAAGGAATGGGGCGAAGCCATTCTCATCGCCCTGGTCCTGGCCCTGTTCATCCGCTCCTTCGTGGTCCAGGCCTTCAAGATTCCGTCCGGCTCCATGCTGGAAACGCTCCAGATCGGCGACCATCTTCTGGTCAGCCGCTTTGCCTACGACATCAAGGTGCCCTTCACCAATATCGTGATCTTTCCCATGGGCGACCCGCAGCACGGAGACATCATCGTCTTCGAATACCCGGAAGACCCGTCCAAGGACTTCATCAAGCGCGTCATCGGACTGCCCGGCGACAAGATCGAGATTCGCGGCCAGACCGTGCTGCGCAACGGCGAAGCCCTGACCGAGCCTTACTCACGTCACACCGGAGCGCTGAGCGTGGAACAGCCCCTGGACATGTTCCAACACCCCTTCACCGTGCCGGAGAACCAATTCTTCGTGCTCGGCGACAACCGCGACGAGTCACGCGATTCGCGCTATTGGGGCTTTGTGGACCGCGAGGCCATCGTGGGCAAGGCCCTGGTCATCTATTGGTCCTGGAACGGCCAGGACATGAACGTCCGCTGGGACCGTCTCGGCCACTTTTTCGACTAGCCACGGGGGGACGCGGCCCGATCCCCTGCGGCATGATTCCGGCCACTTCCGACCGGACCCACACACCGGACCCACTCAAGGCTCAGCATGCGCGAACTTGTCCGCTCCGTCGTCGATTCCTTCCGCTCCAGCCCGCTCACGGCCTCCCTGGTCCTGCTCGGCATCCTCCTGCTGCTCTGGTACGCGTTCCGGCGCCACAGAGAGAAAAACAACCTCAGCTCCACGGCGGCTGTCCGCGCCTGGGCCGAATCCATCTTCATCGCCGTGGGACTGGCCCTGTTCATTTCCTCGTTCCTGGTCCAGGCCTTCAAGATTCCGTCCGGGTCCATGCTGGAAACGCTCCAGATCGGCGACCAGCTCCTGGTCAGCCGCTTTGCCTACGACATCAAGGTGCCCTTCACCAATATCGTTATCTTTTCCACGGGCGAACCGCAGCACGGCGACGTGATCGTTTTCGAGTATCCCCGCGACCCGTCCAAGGACTTCATCAAACGCGTCATCGGCCTGCCCGGCGACAGCATCGAAATCCGCAACAAGGTCATCTACCGCAATGACGAGCCCCTGGACGAACCCTACATCCAGCATACGGATCAGCGTATTCTGCTGGGCCGACGGGACATCATGGAGCGCTTCGTGGTGCCGGAAAACAAGTTCTTCGTGCTCGGCGACAACCGCGACAACTCGCAGGATTCGCGCTTCTGGGGATTCGTGGACCGGGGCGTTATCGTGGGCAAGGCCCTGGTCATCTACTGGTCTTGGGACCACAACAAATCGGAAGTACGCTGGGACCGCATCGGCGACCTGATACGCTAGCCCTGAACCGTGCATCCACCGGCACCGTCCCGACATCTCCGTTGGATTTTTCTATTCGTTGTCCCAATGAAAGGTAAAGCCGCAGGCAGGATAACCCGACTCCAGGGTTTGGGGGCGCTCCAGCCGCAACTGCTTGCTGTAGCCCTGCGCAAAGGGCTCGTCCCGCGCGCAGGACAGTAGCGGAATCAATTCTCCGGGCAGGCCCATGTCCCGGTACGCCTGAATATAGCCGCAACGCGTGATCTCGAAATGGGCCAGACCGGGCCCAATCTGCACAGGACCGATGTCCACTGCGCCGGAATCGCGCCAAAGATCGAGAACCCCCAGGAAGTGCTCCAGGCCGGGGCCGTGCGGAGCGCTCTCGGCAAAAGCCTGTCCGGCTTCGAAGGCAGCCTTTTCCTGCACGTTGCGGATCAAATCCAAGGCGGCATCGCGCCCCAGGAGGTTCGCTGTTTCGGCATACATCCGGCCCAATAGCTCGGCTTCCACGATTCTGCGGTCGAGTTGGGATATTGTGCTCATAGTGAAGGCCTACCACGCGCAAACAAGGCTGTGAAGATACCCTTACAGGGATTTGCTTGCTCCAAACCCCTGGCTGGCGTATTTTAATCCTTCGTTTCCCGGAATGCACACGCCTGCGGAGAGCCCATGGCCTCGACCAAGAAAGCCGCCACAACGCCACGAGCACCTGCGCGGAGCGCAAAAGAATACGCAGCGCTTGAAAAGCGGCTGCGCAACGCGGAAGCAGCCCTGGCCAGGGAGACCGCCCAAAGCCTGCGCCATCAGGCCTTGGCCGATGCCTCGTTCGAGGCCATCGCCTTTTTCGATCCTGCCATGACCTGCGTCATGGTCAACCGCACCGCGGTCCAGACCTTCGGCTATGCCGGCGACCACGAAATGATCGGCATGCACGCCCTGGACTTCGTGGCCCCGAAAAGCCGCGCCCTGGTGACCCGTCATTTCAAATCCGGCAGTACCATCCCGTATGAATTTCTCGCCCTGCGCAAGGACGGAAGCACGTTCCCGGCCGAAGTACACGGCAAGAACGGTTTGTTCGAAGGGTCTCCGGTACGCATTTCCGCTGTTCGGGACATTACCCGGCGCAAGGACATTGAAGAGGAGCTGCACGGAACGCTCCGCGAGCTGGAAATCATCTTCGCCAACAGCAAGGTGGGGCTGATGCTCTTGCGCGGGGGTCGCTACCTGGCCAGGGCCAATCAAACCCTGGCCGACATCCTGGGCTACGGCTCGCCCGAAGAGATGGTCGGCATGAGCATGCGCGACCTGCACGTTGACGAACAGAGCTTCCTGGCCTTCGGTGAGAAATATTACAAGACCCTGACAAACAGGGCCCAACTGCACGTGGAATACAGGATGCTCCGCAAGGACGGCAGCCCGATCTGGTGCATACTTTCCGGCCAGGCCGTGGACAGACGCATTCCCGCCGACCTGGATCAGGGCGTGCTCTGGGTCATCGACGACATCACCCGCCTCAAGGACGAAGAAGAACGGCTGCTCAAGCTGGCCAGTACCGACCACCTTACCGGGGCCAACAACCGCCGTCACTTCATGGAACTGGCTCGCCAGGAGTTCTCCCGCCGCAGAAGGCACGCCGGCAATATCTCCCTGCTGCTCATCGACCTGGACCGTTTCAAAAGCGTGAACGACAGTATGGGCCATGCCGCGGGCGATGCCGTTCTCAAGAATTTTACCACGCGCTGTCTGGGCATACTGCGCGAAGAGGACAGCTTTGGGCGACTGGGCGGCGAAGAATTCGCCGTACTCCTCCCGAACACGGACTTGGACGGAGCCGTGCAGGTGGCGGAACGCATCCGCGCCGTCATGGCCGAAAACCCTGTGCGCACAACCTCGGGGAGCGTTTTGACCACGGTCAGCGTGGGCGTGGCTCTGGCCCCGAGCGGCATGAACGATGTGGATGAGCTCCTGGCCCTGGCCGACAAGGCCCTGTATCGGGCCAAGCAGGCAGGCCGCAACCGCGTCGAGGCCGCACGCCGGGATTGATCTTCTTTCGCCTGTCTCCTTCTTGCTCTCTTCTTGCGTGCATTGGGGAAAGCGCTTACATCTTCCGGGCAAAACACCCCGGAGCACTTCTGAGATGACCGACCACGCCCTGCACCCCGCAACCCTGTCTTCCGCACTTTTCGCCGTCACGGACCGGGTTCGGGCATGAAAGCCGATCTGCCGGCCGAACGGACCAGCGCCGCTCTGCTCATGGCTGTGACGGCCCTGATCTGGAGTTCGGGCGGGCTGGCCATCAAGCTCATTGATCTCCATCCCATGGCCCTGACCGGCGTACGCAGCGCCCTTTCCGCCCTGACCCTGGCCGTGCTCCTGCGCGGCAGGCTCCGCCTGGCCCTGTCTCCGGCCATGCTGGGCGCAGCCCTGGGCTATGCCGGACTGCTGATCACCAATGTCGCGGCCACCAAGCTGACCACGGCGGCCAACGCCATTCTTTTGGCCTACACCGCGCCCATCTACGTGGCCCTGTTGGCCCCGTTCGTCCTGAAGGAAAAAACCCGCCCGACGGATTGGCTCTTCATCGGCCTGACCCTGGGCGGCATGGTCCTGTTCTTCCTGGACAAGCTTTCGGCGTCAGGGCTCTGGGGCAATGTACTGGCCGTGGGTACGGGGGTGTCCTACGCCGTGTTCACCCTGGGCATGCGCGCCCAGAAATCCGCTTCGCCCGTGGAATCCGTGCTGCTCGGGCACGGCATCACGGCCCTGGTGGGCCTGCCCTTCCTGAGCCTGGGCCTGCCGGACGGCGCGGGTCTGCTCGGCCTGCTCTATCTCGGCGTGGTGCAACAGGGCCTGTCCCTCATGCTCTATGTCTGGTGCATCAAGAGGCTGGGGGCACTGGAAGCCATTCTGATCATGACCCTGGAGCCGATTTTGAACCCGGTCTGGGTGGCCCTGGGCTATGGCGAACTGCCCGGGAAATGGGCCCTGCTCGGCGGTGCCGTGGTCATGGCCTCGGTTACGCTACGCGGCGTCCTGGAAAGCCTGCACAGGGGCAGAAATACGTCTGTTTGATCTGCTGCCGGGCCTTGCCGTGCGCCGACGCAGCACGTGCTGAATAATTCCTGAAACCAGAATCAATCCGGCGCATACGGAAGACAAACGCGGCAAAACAGCTTATGCGTATTGTACGTAACATCATGCCGTCTCTTACGAATGCAAGGGGTTTTCGTTGTTAGCCAGTACCTGCTCCGCCGCCCTGCTCGGCATCGACGCTTTTGAAGTGACTCTGGAATCGGACTTTTCCCGCTCGGGCTTGCCCGCCTTCACCTTGGTGGGGCTGCCGGACGGCGCCGTGCGCGAGGCCAAGGAACGCGTGTTCTCGGCCCTGCGCAACAGCGGCTTCAAACTCCCGCCCGCGCGCATCACCGTGAACCTTGCTCCGGCCGACGTGCGCAAGGAAGGAAGTTCCTACGACCTGCCCTTGGCCCTGGCCCTGCTGGCCTCGGCAGGCATGATCGAACCGGAAAGCCTGACAGGCTGGCACATGGCCGGGGAATTGTCACTCACGGGCGAACTCCGGCCCGTGAACGGAGCCCTGCCCATGGCGGTCCAGGCCCGCAAGGCCGGAGCGCGCGGACTGCTCCTGCCCGAGGCCAATGCGGCCGAGGCCGCCGTGGTCCAGGATCTGCCCGCATACGGACTGAACAACCTGGGGCAGGCCGTGCGTTTCCTGACCGGAGAAACCCTGCTGGAGCCCGTGGACGTAGACATCGACTCCCTTTGGGGCGAGCGCCGGGAATTTCTGACCGACTTCAGCGAGGTCAAGGGCCAGGAGCATGCCAAACGCGCCGTGGAAATCGCAGCGGCCGGCGGCCACAACCTGCTCTTCATCGGCCCGCCCGGTTCAGGCAAGACCATGCTGGCCCAGCGCATTCCCTCGGTGCTGCCGCCCCTGGCCTTTGAGGAAGCCCTGGAAGTCACCAAAATCTATTCCGTGGCCGGAGAACTGTCGCGCAGCCGCGCCCTGATGGTGGAACGACCCTTTCGCAGCCCGCACCACACCATCTCGGACGTGGGGCTGGTGGGCGGCGGCCACTACCCCCGGCCCGGCGAGGTCTCCATGGCCCATCGCGGCGTGCTCTTCCTGGACGAACTGCCCGAATTCAAAAAGCACGCCCTGGAAGTGTTGCGCCAGCCCCTGGAAGACGGGCGCGTGTCCATTTCCCGCTCGCTCGTGACCCTGACCTACCCGGCGGATTTCATGCTCGTGGCGGCCATGAACCCCTGCCCCTGCGGCTATCTGGGCGACGACCGGCACGAGTGCTCCTGTTCGCGCAAGGCCATCGAGCTGTACCGCTCGCGGCTTTCCGGCCCGCTCCTGGACCGCATCGACCTGCAGGTGGAAGTGCCCGCCGTACCCTGGAAGGACCTCAAACAGGCGCGGGGCAGCGTGGACTCGGCATCCATGCTGGAACGGGTCTTGGCGGCACGCAACCGGCAGCGGGAGCGCTACGCGGACATGCCCGAGGCCCGGCGCATCCTGACCAACGCCCAACTTTCGGGCGCGGCCCTGGAAGCGCATTGCCGCCTGGACGAGTCCGGACGAAATTTCCTGGGACAGGCCGTGAAGAGTCTGGGGCTTTCAGCCCGGGCCTACACGCGCATCCTGCGCATCGCCCGGACCATCGCGGACCTGGACGACGCGCCCGATCTGACCCCGGCGCATCTGGCCGAGGCCATCAATTATCGAAGCATGGACAGGCAGGTGGGATAGAAGAATCAGGCCCGGCCCGTTGCCGAGCCGTTTTCAGCAGCCGCTTCCAGCTCGGCCAACAGCGTTTCCAGGTCCAGGCCGTAGGTGTGGGCCGCCTCCCCGATGCTCAAAAACAGCGCCTTGCACAGCAGACACTCCCCGGCCCGCTCGTCCCAGGAACGGAAGACCGGGATGGTAGCCGGATAAGCTGCCACCGTGTCCAGCAGGGTTGCGCCCGGGTTGATGCGGGAGACGCTCACGCCGACTCACTGAAGGAAAGGGCTTGCTCCAGGGCGCGGGGCAGGTGCGGCAGGAGTTCGCGGATCTGGGTTCCGGGATGCGGCGCAGTAAGCTGTCCGGCCAGACGGTTGGCCCGGGCCGCGAGCAGTGCAGCCTCGGCAATGTCCAGGCCCGACTCCACCAAGGCCGATACAAGCCCGGTAAGGGTGTCGCCCGTGCCGCCCATGGCTTCCATGGCTTCTTCCGACGGCTCGGCCACCGTGCCCAGAATGCCCTGCGGCCCGGCCACATGGTCTGTCCCGCCCTTGATCATCAGGCAGGACGCGGCATTGCCGTGCGCATAGGCCCTGGCCGCCAATTCCGGCACCTTGTTCTCGTCATGCAGGATGAAGCCGCGCGTATAAAAGGGATGGGGCGCGTCCTCGTCGGCCAGAAAGGCCAGCTCCCCGGCATCGGGCGTGAACAGGTCGTAGGCCGGGGCCTGCCCGCTCATCTTGGCGGCGTACATGAAGCCCGCGTCCGCGATGAGTTTGGGCGCACCGGGCATGGCCTGGGCCGCAAAGAGCACCTTGTTGTGCCAGTCCACGTCCGGCTGAAGATAATGGAAGACCAGGGTGGAGCAACGACGTTGCGGCAGAATGTCCACGAGCCGCGCATACAGCGCCCTGCTGCCCCGGCCCAATCCCTCGTCCCCGACCAGAAAAGCGTGCGGCGCGGCTAGGCCCAGAAATTCGCAGGCCAGGGCCGCGGCCCCGAGCAGGGCGGGCGTGCCCCGGTCCGGGTCGATCTCCCTGCCCCCCAGCCGCAGGCCGTGCGCTCCCATTTCCACCGGCCCTTCCAGGATAGGCGCCTGCGGATCGGGCAGTGTGCCTACGATGATGAGCATTGCCGCTGCATCTCCTCAAAGGCCAGGGCCAGGGCATAGCCGCACAGGGTATGGCCGATCCCGCGCGGGTGGGGCGCTTTGTCCAGGCGAAGGCCTATGAGCCGCACGGCCAGATAGGGCACGTCCGGGCAGCCTCCTCCCGATATGTTCACGATGGTCCGGCTGTTCTTTTCGATGGTCAGCTTCATGTTGGCGGCGCGAACCATGAGGTGCGTCCCGAAGTCCTTGATCTGGAACAGGTCCACCGGGACCAGCAGCGGACCGGTCACGGGCACCACCTCCAGGGGCGGATTCCCGGCCTGCTCCAGGCTGCGCAGGATGTTCAGCTCTTCCAGCAGAGGAAACTCCACCACCAGATCGCAGCCCTTGCGGATCTCGGGCGGCGGCCCCATGACGCGCACGGCCCAGCCGTCCCGCTTGAGCAGCTGCTCGGCGCGGATCACTTCGCTGGTGTTGTCAAAGACGAGCAGACCACGATCAGCGCTCTGCCCGTCCTTGTTTCGCTCTGTGCGCTTCTTGAAAGGTTCCCAAAAGGCCACGGCTACGCCTTGCTGATCATGATCCGGTATTCCCCGCCCTCGCCGATCACGGAATCCACGGTCCAGCCCTTGCCTGCTGCGGCGCGGGAAACGTTTTCCTTGGAGGCTTCGGTATCCACGAGAATCTCGAGGCTCCCCGAACCCAGAGCCGTCATCTTGGACAGGGCGTCCAGCACGGGTTGCGGGCAGGACAGCCCGCGGGCATCCACGACTTCACTCATGATCCTTCTCCTTTATGCCTTCTTGCGCATGGTGATTCCGATGAACAGACACACGGCCAGGCCCACGAAAACAGCGGCCATGCCGTGCGGGCCCAGTCCCTTGGGCGAGCTGGCCAGACCAAAGTTGTGCGCAAAGGCCGCACCCACGATCATGCCGAACACGAACACAGCGGCGTCGCCGTCGCCCTCACCGGCCAGGAACAACTGGCGTCCGGGGCAGCCGCCTGCCAGGGCGAAACACAGGCCCGCCAAAACCATGCCCAGGAAATTCCACAGACCGTCCGTGTGCGCCACGGGCTGAGCCTCGAAACCGGCATGGAACTGGCCCAGGGCCATGTTCATGACCAGGGCCGCGCCAAGCAGGGCCAGCACGCCAAGCAAAAGGTGCGTCTGCCGGAACAGAATCAGGTCGCGAAACGCGCCCATGGTGCAGAACCGGCTGCGCTGGGCCAGACCGCCCACAAGCAGGCCCACGCCCAGGGAGATGAACAAAGGCGCGTGCATGGCGCCCGGACCCTTGAGGCTGTAGAAGAGCACGCCGCTCTGGGCTTCGCCCTCAAGCTGCGGATAGAGCAGCATCAGTACCAGCAGCCCGACCATGAACAGGGGCATGAGCAGCCCCGCCGAGGCGTAGGTCTTCTGGCTGCGGCCCAGGTTGTAGCCCTGGCGGAGGAAAACAGTGCCGATGCCCACGCCCGCGATCAGGCCCAAAATGCCCATGATGGCGTTGAGGTCGCCTCCGGCCAGCCGAAGCAGGGCGCGCCAGGGGCAGCCCAGGAAGACCAGGGCGCCGATCATGGCGAACACGCCCAGCACGAACCGGACAATGGGCGCGGACCCTGCGCGGGGCCGGAAGTCGCGGCTGGCCAAAGCCATGACCAGCGAACCCAGGACGAACCCGATGATTTCAGGCCGCAGATACTGGACCACGGCGGCGCGGTGCAGGCCCACTGCACCGGCGATGTCCCGCTCGAAGCAGGCCACGCAGATGCCCATGTTGCCGGGATTGCCCCAATACTGCAGCAACGCCGCAAACACTCCGATAATCAGCCCCACGAGCACAATGCCTGTTCGTGATGCGAAAAAATTGCCCATTGCTCCTCTCTCCTTGGCCTGTGGTATGTTGCCGTTCGCCCTTTCGGGCGCACTCCCTGGCCGAGCCTTACCCCAAGCAAATGGCCATTGCAAACATAAATCAAATAATATTAGATATTTAAAATAGAGATAGCTGATGAAGCAGCCTTCATCCTATTGATAAAATCTATCACAAAATGAATCTCAATATATAACTGCCGCATATCCCATGGGATATGCCCTGGTGCCAATGCCTCCATTCCGGTCCTGCGCTAAGTCCGACACCGGGATGCTGAATTTGAAAAGAGCACTTTTCACCGGTACGTGGGGCTTTAATTCTCCCATTACGTATGCCTCCATCCCCACACCTACGTTGCAGCCACGAATCACTAAAATTTTAAAAGAAAACCATTTGAGCAGCACGTTTTTGCATCAGGCGAGTAGTGATGTGGATTTCTTCATGGGAGGTATTGCAAAAATGACAACACTGAGGTATGGCGAACATGTTTTCAAAAGTTGTTTTTGGATACGTATTTTTATACTATTATGATCTAGCATGACGTTACTGCAAACTAAATTGCATTAATATTTTTTATTTTTTCATGCATTAAGCCATCCATGGTGCCAATTATGCCGCAGCATTATTTGTATCTGCCTTGCACTGTTCTAAATCGAAAAACGATTTTACCGATTTTTGGCATATTCTTCCTGCTTTTATTTATATTTCCTTATTCATTGCATGCAGGATGGATGGATTCAGCAAAAGACTCGCTTAGGAACACCACCAACAACGTCCGGGAACGTACCCGGGAACGGTATGAGCAGACCAAGGAGCGGACCAGGGAACGTCTGGACCAGGCCAGGGAAAACACCCGCGAACGATATGAACAGACCAAACAGAAGGCCCGGGAACGGACGGAACAATTCAAGGAAAACACTCGCGACAAATACGAGCAGACCAAGCAACGCACACGCGAACGCACCGACCAGATCAAAGAGAACACCCGGCAACGTTTTGACAACGCACGCCAGAACAGCCGCAACAAATTGGAAGTTTTTAAAGATTCGCTCAAAGAAAAAGCGGCTTCCACCAAAGAGTCTTTAAGCGAGCGGACTCACAATTTCTCTAGCGCCGTCAAGGAAAAGGCTACCGGTCTATTGGATAAGGCCCGCCTCAACCTCGGCCAGAAAAAGGAATCCTTCAAGGAGACTTACTCCAACGCCCAAAAACGATACGGAGAGAAAGCCAGGCACGTCATTTATGACGCCAAGGAGCGCTACGGCGCTCCCGTGGCCAGAGCAATCACCCGTTACATGTCGAACAGCCGGGACTTCAAGGAGCAAATCGTGGAGAGTTCGCGCTCCACGCTGGAACGCGTCCGAAGCACGGTCCGGGATCCGGCAACTCAGGAACGGGTGGCGCACGGAGTCGTGGTGGCCTCGGCCGTCGCCTATTATTCATACCGACACCAGGACGACATAAAATACCGCACCATTCGTTACGGGTTGGAACATGTGACGGTCAACGTGGGCGGCCAAGCCGTGCCTGCGGATCAGGCTCTGACGCAGGCCATCCTCCGCCGAGCGCCTTACCTTGAGGGGACCCGCATAGCCGAGGATCCCGCAGCGGTGTTGGCATACGGGGTGACCTCCGTGGCCAAGGAGGATCTCGTGTCCAGCGTACCGATCATACCGGACGGGAGAGGCGGGTTTCAAACAGTGGAGACCTCCCTGGGCAAGGTGGACAATGCCGACAAGGCCTTGTCCCTACTCCAGGTCGGTTCCTCCATGGAGGGAATGGCCATGAACGCCGCGGAAGAAGGACATTTCGGCAAACACGGGGTGGACTTCGCCGCCTCCTACGAGCAAACGGCCCGCGTTCTAGGGGAATGAGATGGCCGCAAACAATGCTCCCAAGGGTAAGCCCTTCTCAATAACCGAAGGCTGGAAGCTTTTTCTTCAGAAAGCAAAAACCTTCCCCCGGCCCTGCATCGCCCTCATGGTGCTGCTGCTCCTGGCCTGGGGCGGATTCCGCCTCTTTGCCGCCCCCTCCTTGCCGCTGGAGGCTTGGCGTTGGGCCGCGCTGAGCGGGGAGGCCGTCGTCACGCTGCTGGTCGTCCTGCTCCTCTTTTGTGAAACGTTGCGGGCATTGGATGCAGTCCGCTCCGACCGTTCCTTTTTCGTAATCCTGCTCTGGACACTGTATCTGTTTATCTTTGCGGCCCTGTTTTTTGGATTGTTCAAAGGCTACCGTATTTCCGCCCTCGGCATCTCCAGCCTGTCCGCCGGACCGGAAGGCACCGCGGGCCAATCCCTTTTGGCACTGATGCGCTTCTATCCCTTCCACCCCATGCTCCCGTTACACTTGGCCTGGGCGGCCGGGTCCTTCGCGCTCATCGCTCAGGCGGGTTCCTTCTCTTCGATGATCTGGGGTTGGACCACACTTTTGGCCATTTTTGGCTGGAGTACGGCCTGGGCCGTCCTGTTTCTCGTGCTGCGGCCTTTTCGCTGCCGCAAAGCCTTCTTCTTTCTTCTTCTCACCCTACTGCCCTGGCTGAACATTTGGCTCCAGATCAAAGGACTTCTCGGCCTCCCACCAATCCCGCTCCTGCACGGCTATGCGGTGCTCCTGCTTTGTCTGCAATTTCTCTTGCTTTACCGCGGAGTACGCCGAATCGTCGCCCTTCGGCTCCAACAGAGAGGCGTTGCCTCGACAGTTTTGGCCAAACGGCTTCCACCTGGCGCCGTCGTTGTTTTCCTGTTCGTTTTCCTGTTCCTGCCTCTGTTCGCGGACCTCCACAATCAGGGAACCTTGGCCTTTCATACTGCCAGCGCCTCCAGTCTCGAAAACTCCGGAGGACAGGCCCGGACGGTTGCAGCAGAACTGCTCAATGTCAGGTCCGGCCCCGGCGTGTCCTTTCCCGTGGTGGGCCAGCTACCCAACGGGCAGGAAGTGCGCGTGTACGAAACCGAGGGGAAATGGCAACGCATAGGCGAAGGACGCTGGGTATCGGGCAATTGGCTCAAGGATTCCTGAGTATGTCATAGCAGACCGACGCATTTTCCCTTTTCTTATCCCCCAGGGAACACCCCGCCCTTGACATCACCCACACCCTGCCTATCATTCTAGGAATGATTCTTATTTTATAGCCAGGGGTGAAGCATGAAGACAACCCGTCTTGTAACGGCACTAGCGGCAGCGGCCCTCCTGACCGCACTCGTCTCGGCAGCGGCCATGGCGCAATCAGCAGTCACGTCGGCTGGAGGTAATATGGACAGAGCGGGATTGCAGTCCGCCACTTTTGCAGGCGGCTGTTTCTGGTGCACGGAATCGGATTTCGAAAAGGTGCCGGGCGTGATGGACGCTGTTTCCGGCTATACCGGGGGAGACATTGCCAATCCCAGCTACGACCAGGTCTCGGCCGGGACAACTGGCCATGTGGAAGCCATCCAGGTCTGGTACGACCCGCAAAAGGTCAGTTACCAATTCCTGCTGGACTGGTTCTGGCGGCATGTGGACCCGACCGATCCGGGCGGTTCTTTTGTGGACCGCGGCGAACAATACACCTCGGCCATCTTCTGGGAAAACGAGCAGCAGCGCCAGGAGGCCGAGGAATCCATGCGCGTCCTGAACGGTTCGGGCGTATTCGACAAGCCTGTGGTCACGCGCATCCTGCCTCTGGACGTCTTTTACGAAGCCGAGGCCTATCACCAAAACTACCACAAGACCCATTCCATCAAGTACGAATTCTATCGCTACCGTTCCGGCCGCGACGACTTTCTGGACAAGGTCTGGGGAGAACGCAAGGACCAGCTTTCCCTGGTGATTCTCGGCGGCTACGTCAAGCCCGGCAAGGCCGAGCTGAAGAAGCTGCTCACCGATCTGCAATACGAAGTCACCCAGGAAGAGGGCACGGAACGGCCTTTCGACAATGCATATTGGGACAACAAGCGCGAGGGCATCTACGTGGACCTGCTCTCAGGAGAGGTTCTGTTCAGTTCAACGGACAAGTACGACTCGGGCACGGGCTGGCCGAGCTTCACCAGGCCGCTTGAGCCGGGCAACATCACCACCCGCGAGGACCGTAAGCTTTTTTCGGTACGCACCGAGGTGCGCAGCAAGCTGGCGGACAATCACCTGGGCCACGTCTTCAATGACGGCCCCGAACCCACGGGCCTGCGTTATTGCATGAACTCGGCGGCTCTGCGTTTCGTGCCCAAGGCGGATATGGAAAAGCAGGGCTACGGTGCGTATATGAAGCTGTTTGAGTAGATCAATCGAACGAATAGGGCGAGAAATCAGGCACGCTGAACCATTGTTCATAGAGGGCGGCATAGGTGCCGTCCTCGACCATGGAGCGGGTCGCGTCCCTCCAGGACTGGACCAGGGCGGGATCGGCCTTGGGCGAAAACACCGGATAGAGTGGAAATTCGGCCATGATCAGGGCCGGCTCGATCTGATCCAGGGGAGCGTCGTATTGCCCTTCGGGCAGGATCAAGACCATGTTCGAGCTGGCCACAAGATCCACCCGGTCCGACAGCAGCATCTGCCAGCCCGCACGATTATCCGTGACCACCTCCAGATTTGAGAAGCCCCGACTCATAAGGAACTGATGCCGCGCATCCTCGCCGTACACGGAAATGGCCTTCACTCCCCGCGCGTCGTCCAGACAGGAAAGCACCAGCGGAGAGCCCTTCTTCTTGTAGAACACCCAACCGGTCTTGAAGATGGGCTCGGCCCACTGAAACAGGGCCTCCCGTTCGGGAGTGCGATACGTGGGAAAGAGAACCACTTCCGGATCTTCCTGAGCTTCCAGGTAGCCCCGCTTCCAGGGCACGATCTCAATGCTGCCCTCGCATCCGGCGCGGCGCATGATCTCGCGCACCACTTCCACATTGAATCCGGTCAGATTTCCAGCCTCGTCAACATACTGCAAGGGCCGGGTAAACTCGGTATAGACACGAAGCGGCCCCGCACCGGAAAGATGCAGGGCCGGCAACATAAACAGCAGCGTGCAGAGGGATATCTTCAGCAGCATGAAGCTGGAACGCTTTTGCATTGCAAACTCCAGGATCAAACGTTTTTCCCGACGGCACGATAGACGTTACCGGAAAAAACCTACCCTATATCCCTACCCGACACAACGCCTTGCGCCATCCTACTTCACCCTGTCCAATTCGTAGAAGATGGCCTTGGGCGACTCCCCGCCTTCCAGGTAATAAAGATAGATGCGGTCCTTGGACTCCACTTCGCCGGTCATGTGGCCGTCGCTGTGTTCCACCACGTAGATGTCTTCTCCATCCACGGAGATGATGCCGGAGAATGGTTCGGAGTACTTGCCGCCGGCAACGTCCGTCCAGGTCTTCACACCGTGGAAGACATGCCCCTGCTGCTCTTTGATCACAAATTGCAGATGGTTGCTGTTGGTCTGAAACCCCTTGTCCGCCCTGTGGATCTCCACCTTCCCCTGCCAGGTGCCGGTCAGGTCGGGCAGTTTTCCGCCTGCCAGGGCGGGCAGGGCCAGGGCCAGGGTCAAAAACGCCAAAAGCAACGCACGAAACATTGTCCTGGGGCTGAGCATGACTTTCTCCTTTTTACAGGTCCATCCGGAATCCGGATTGCATATCGTACCCCTCCTGTAATGCCTCGGCAAGGGCACTCAAGACTTGCGCCAGCATCCCGGTAATAATAGCTTCTTGACTTTTCAGGCGTATCTCTATAGTGCGGCCTTTCCGGTACGGCCCATTCAGGGCATACTCTTCGTGAGCCGGAAATCCCAAAAACATAAGGGGGGGCGCAAGCGTGAACCGCACCCTGGAACGTTGGAACGTCACCAAGTCCGCCGAGTTGTACGGCATCCCCGAATGGGGCGGCGGCTACTTCGGAGTGAACCCGAACGGCGATGTGGTCGTGATGCCCTTTCCGGGCGCCACGGACAAGGCCGTGAGCATCCCGGAAATCATTGCGGGCGTGCAGGCCCGCGGTCTGGACATGCCCGTGCTGCTGCGCATCGAGAACATCCTCGATTCCCAGATCACCCTGCTCAACGAAAGTTTCGTCACGGCTATGAGCGACCTGGGCTACCAGGGCACGTTCATGGGGGCCTACCCCATCAAGGTCAACCAGCAGCAGCAGGTCATCGAGGAGATCACCCAGTTCGGCTCACGCTACCACCACGGCCTGGAAGCGGGCAGCAAGGCCGAACTCATCGCGGCCATGGGCATGCTCCGCGACAAGGACGCCATGCTCATCTGCAACGGCTACAAGGACGAGGAGTTCATCGACCTCGGCATTTACGCCACCATGATGGGCTTCAACTGCGTGCTCGTGGTCGAAATGCCCAGCGAACTGCCCCTGATCATCGAACGTTCCAAAGCGCTGGGCGCCAAGCCCCTGCTCGGCGTGCGCATCAAGCTTTCCTCCCAGGCCAACACGCACTGGGCCGAATCCGGGGGAGAACGCTCCATATTCGGCCTGAATACGCGCCAGATCATCGAAGCCGTGGACATGCTCAAGGAAGCGGAGATGCTCGACTGTCTCCAACTCGTGCACTACCACCTCGGCTCCCAGGTCTCCAACATCCGCGAAATCCGCACCGCCGTGGGCGAGGCCTGCCGCGTCTACGCCGGGCTCGTGGCCGAGGGCGCAAACATGCGCTACCTGGACCTGGGCGGCGGCCTGGCCGTGGACTATGACGGCTCCCAGACCAACTTCATGTCCAGCCGTAACTATTCGCTGGCCGAATATTGCATCGACATCGTGGAAGCGGTCATGACCGGCCTGGACGAACAGGGCGTGAAGCACCCGGTGATCATCACCGAGTCGGGCCGCGCACTGGTGGCCTACTACTCCATGCTGCTCTTCAACGTGCTGGACGTGACCCGGTTCCAGCCCGAGCCGCCGCCAGCCTCCTTGCCCGAAGGCACGCACCCGACCATCGGCTACATGAACGACACGTACAAAAGCCTGAACGTGCGCAATCTGCAGGAGTGCTTCAACGACATCATCTATTACCGGGACGAGGCGCGCCAGCTCTTCAGCCACGGCAAGATATCCCTGCGCGAACGCGCCCTGGCCGAATCCCTGTTCTGGTCCACGGTGAACGCCATCGCCACGCTCTCGCACCAGCTCAAGCATGTGCCGCCGGATCTGGCGCACATCGACAACGTGCTCTCGGACATCTACTACTGCAACTTCTCGGTCTTCCAGTCCCTGCCCGACTCCTGGGCCATAGGCCAGCTCTTCCCGGTCCTGCCCGTGCATCGCCTCAACGAAGAGCCCACGCGCCAGGCCATCCTCACGGACATCACCTGCGACTGCGACGGCAAAATCGACCGCTTCATCGACCGCCAGGGCATGAAGCGCAGCCTGCCCCTGCACGAGTTGAACGAAAACGAGGAATACTACCTCGGCGCATTTCTCGTGGGGGCCTACCAGGAAACTCTGGGCGACCTGCACAACCTGCTCGGCGACACCAACGTGGTCACGGTGCGCGTACGCGAGGACGGCGAATTCGACTTCGTGAGCGAACTGGAAGGGGATTCCGTGGCCGATGTGCTCTCCTACGTGGAATACGACACCAAAGCCCTGCAGGTCCGGTTCCGCGAGACAGCGGAAAACGCGGTGCGCGAAAAGCACATTACGCCCCAGCAGCGCAGGGAGATCATGCGCGCCTTTGACCGGGGACTGCGCGGATACACGTACTTTGAACGTTAAATCGTTCCGCATTCGGAACGTCAGCCAGCGGAGGTAAGCCATGCCCAAGGTTCTGATCATCGGCGCGGGCGGCGTCGGCAGCGTCGTGGCCCACAAATGCGCCCAGGTTCCCGAAGTCTTCGGCGAGATCATGCTCGCCAGCCGCACCCTGAAAAAATGCGACTCCATCGCCGCATCCATCAAGGAGCGAACAGGCCGCGATATCCGCACGGCCCAGGTGGACGCGGACAACGTGGCCGAGACCGTGGCCCTGATCAAATCCTTTGGCCCGGACCTGCTGCTCAACGTGGCTCTGCCCTACCAGGACCTGCCGCTCATGGACGCCTGCCTGGAGACCGGCGTGGACTACATGGACACCGCCAACTACGAGCCGCCGGACGAGGCCAAGTTCGAATACAAGTGGCAGTGGGCCTACGAGGAGCGCTTCAAGGCCAAGGGGCTCATGGCCCTGCTCGGCTCCGGCTTTGACCCGGGCGTGACCAACGTGTTCGCGGCACACGCCATGAAGCATCATTTCGACGAAATCCACGTCCTGGACATCATCGACTGCAATGCGGGCGACCACGGCCAGGCCTTCGCCACCAACTTCAACCCCGAGATCAACATCCGCGAGATCACCCAGCGCGGCCGTTACTGGGAGCGGGGCGAATGGGTGGAGACCGATCCTCTGTCCTGGTCCATGAACTTCGATTTCCCCGAGGGCATCGGCCCCAAGAAGTGCTTTCTCATGTACCATGAGGAGTTGGAATCCCTGGTCATGCACCTCAAGGGACTGAAGCGCGCCCGCTTCTGGATGACCTTCGGCGAGCAGTACCTGACGCATCTGCGCGTGCTGGAAGGCATCGGCATGACCTCCATCAAGCCCGTGAATTACCAGGGCCAGATGATCCAACCGCTGCAATTCCTCAAGGCCGTGCTGCCCGAGCCAGGTTCTCTCGGCCCCCTGACCAAGGGCCGCACCTGCATCGGCAACCTCATGCGCGGCATCAAGGACGGCAAGGAAAAGACCCTCTACGTCTACAATATCTGCTCGCACGAGGCCGCCTACGAAGAAGTCGGCTCCCAGGCCATCTCCTACACCACGGGCGTGCCCGCCATGATCGGGGCCATGATGATGCTCACGGGCAAATGGCGCGCCAAGGGCGTTCGGCACATGGAGCAGTTCGATCCGGATCCGTTCATGGCCGCGCTGAACAAGCACGGGTTGCCCTGGGTCGAGCAGGTTCTGTAGCGCACCGGCGCGCCGCGCCGACAACGACAGTCTTCACGCCGCCGCTCTCCTCGGGTATGCCTGAACGCATGCCGGGAAGCGGCGGTTTTTTCATCGGCCCGTCAGAGAAGCAACATTGGCCCGTCATTGACTCGGTCCCATCGACTGCCCAAGGAGTCCGCATGTCCGACACCATCGCGCCTTGCCCCCAACTGCCTTTCCATGGCCGCGAAGCCGTCCGCTTTGATCCGCACGCCCTGGAACGCACTCCGGCTTACGTGGTGGACGAGGGGCTGATCCGCGCCAACGCCGACATCCTGGCCCACGTGCGTGCGCAGACCGGCTGCCGGATTCTTCTGGCTCTGAAATGCTTTTCCATGTTCCGGGTCTTCCCGCTCCTGGCCGAACAACTGGACGGCGTGTGCGCCAGCTCGCCCCACGAGGCCCGGTTGGGCCGCGAAGAATTCGCGCCGCACAACAAAAACGCCGAGGTCCACTCCTTTGCGGCAGGCTTCAGCGAAATGGACGTGCGCGAGCTGTCCCTGACCAGCGACCACCTCGTGTTCAACTCCCTGGCCCAGTTGGAGCGTTTCGCCTCCCTGGCCTGCGAAACCGCGCGCAATGCCGGGCGCGAAGTTGAATTGGCCCTGCGCATCAATCCCGAGCACTCCGAGGGCGCGGCCCCGCTCTACGACCCCTGCTCGCCCGGTTCGCGCCTGGGCATCCGCCGCGCCCAGTTGGATGCGGGCATCGCCCGCGCAGGCAGCGCCCAGGCCCTGCTTCGGGGCGTCACGGGCCTGCACTGGCACAACCTCTGCGAACAGGACGCGGACAACCTGGAGCGCACCATCCGCGCGGTGGAGGCCCGTTTCGCCGACGTGCTGCCCCTGATGCGCTACGTGAATTTCGGCGGCGGCCACCACATCACCCGGCCCGGCTACGACGTGAAACGGCTCATCCGCCTGGTGCGCGAATTCAAGGCCCGCTGGGGCGTGCAGGTCTACCTGGAGCCGGGCGAGGCTGTGGCCCTGAACGCGGGCTGGCTCGTAGCCACGGTGCTGGACGTGGTCCCGGCGGAATACGGCTCGGACCTGCCCCTGGCGATCATGGACAGCGCCGTGCCCTGCCACATGCCCGACGTCATCGAAATGCCCTACCGGCCCCACATCCTGGACTCGGGCCAACCAAGCGAAAAATCCTGGACCTGCCGCATCGGCGGACCTTCCTGCCTGGCCGGGGATGTGGCCGGGGAATACTCCTTTGACGAACCCCTGCGCGTGGGCCACAGGCTCGTGTTCGCGGACATGGCCATCTATTCCATGGTCAAAACCAACACCTTCAACGGCATCCAGCTCCCGGACATCGTGCTCTACAAACCCGGCACCCACGAACTGGAACTGGTGCGCCGCTTCGGCTACCAGGATTTCCGAAACCGCTTGTCCTGATTTTACCACGCACCAATCAAAAACATGGAATATCAGCATGATACAGAATAGCAAAACAAATGAATCCCAGGAGTTTCTGGTGCCGGATTTTCTTGCGTCGGAAATCGAGGACCGCAGGCCCGAAATCTCGCGCTTCCACGTCATCCCCGCGCCCTTCGAGGCCAGCGTGTCCTATGGTGGCGGCACGGCCCTCGGCCCGGCAGCCATTCTCGAAGCCTCGCAACAGCTCGAAATCTGGGACGGCCAGTCCATCCCGGCCCGGCTCGGCATCCACACGGCCCCGGCAGTGGATTGCCACGACAGCGCGCCCGTCGTGTTGCAACGCATCGAAACAGCCATACGCGCCACCCTGGACCACAACGCCCTGCCCGTGCTGCTGGGCGGCGAGCACACCGTGACCCTGGGAGCCCTGCGCGCCCTGGCCGCCAAGCACGGCAGCTTCGGCGTGATCCAGTTCGACGCGCACGCCGACCTGCGCCAGAGCTACGAAGGCTCGCCCCTGAGCCACGCCTGCGTCATGCGCCGCGCCCTGGACGACCTGGGCCTGACCCTCTTCCAGATCGGTGTGCGCGCGCTTTCGCCCGAAGAAGTGGAACTGCGCAGTCAACGCAATATCGCCCGGCTGGACGCCCGCGAACTCGCCCTGCACGGCATTCCCGAAACGATGCTGCCCGCCGACTTCCCGCGCAAAGTCTACCTGACCTTTGACGTGGACGGCCTGGACCCCGGCGTGATTCGCGCCACAGGGACGCCCGTACCCGGCGGCGTGGGCTGGCACGACGCCCTGACCCTGGCGGGAATGGCCCTCGCGGGCCGCGATGTGTTGGGATTCGACGTGGTGGAACTGGCCCCGCAACCGGGCGATCACGCCTCGGACTTTGCCGCGGCACAGCTCGTGTATGCGCTCATGGGCATCGTGGAACGGGCAGGGAAATAACGGGGAAAAGGCAATGCCTCCGGCGGCCAAAGGGCCCGCGGCCCTTTGGATTCCCATTTGCCGTCCGCTCCCTGCGCGGCCGGGGAGCGTCGCGGAACACCGCAGCGCTGACCGCTGGACTGCGGGCAGCCGATGAAAGTCTTTGGAAAGGGGGTCCGGGGGAAGAACCTTTCTTCAGAAAGGTTTTCCTCCGGAAAATTCTCCGGCCTCCAGATATTCCTGAAGCTTTTCCCAGCCAGCCTCGGCGTCCTCGTATCCGCGCCGGATAATGGCCCGTAGCTTGTCCTTGTCGCGCTCCACGCGACCCGCGCCCAGGCCGGACGTGGGACGAATCACCACTACGCGGCCATGTGCCTCCAGTTCGTCGATCTCGTCCATAAGCGCGTTATAGCGTTCGTGGCGCAGCTCCAGGGCATGATGCAGACCGTGCAGGTCCGGATGCCTGAGCCGCACGGCCCAAAGTCCGCGCGTGGGTTTCTTGCGGTAGCCCTTGGGCTGGGTCAGCACCAGGACATGCCGCGTGTGGCCGAGTTCGCGACTTTTGTGCAGCGGGATGGGATCGGCAATGCCGCCATCCATAAGTCGGTGCAGTCGGCCCGTGGCATCGAGCCAAGGCACGGGGCCGGAAACGAGCGGCAGACTGCACGAGGCGCACAGCAAGGCCATGGTCTCTGCATGGCTCCAGCCGGACTTTTCGTGGTGCAGGGCCTGACCGGTGACGCAGTCCGTGGTCACGGTCCAGAACTTGGCCGGATTGCTGTTGAAGGCGGCATAATCGAACGGCACGAGCCGGTTCGGGATTTCGTCGAAAATGAAATCCATGCCGAACAGGTCGCCGCCGCGTAGCAGCCGGGCATAGCTGAGATAGCGCGCATCCCGCACGAACTCCACATTGACGATCTCGTTGCGCTCCAATTGACGCGAGATGTAATTGGCCGCGTTGCAGGCGCCCATGGATACGCCGAGAACATTGGGCAACCAGAGATTCCGTTCCATGAACAGGCGTAGCACGCCCGAGGTATAGACCCCGCGCAGGCCGCCGCCTTCGAGTATCAAAGCCGTGGACATAGCAATCCCCTCATGCGACGAGGCTTCGAGCGTAAAGAATTTTTCCGGACATGATTCTTTGCATGAATTCATATATGATGCTCCGCAGCACATTGGCCGAGGCAATCGACGCGACCTGACAAAAAACATGGATCAACAAGCGACAAGACAATGACAGAGAACCAGCACACACACAAACTGCGGCTGCGCAACCTGAACCTGGATGACTACGAACGCGTTCGCGACATCTGCGGAAAGGTCTACCGCATGACAAAACCGTGGCAGCGCGAGGAAATCGCAGCCATGGTCCAACGATTCCCGGAAGGTCAGATCTGCATTGAAGACAAGGGGCGGCCTGTGGCCATCGCCCTGTCCATGATCATCGACTATTCCATTTTCGGAGAGAATCATACCTACCACGACGTCATCGGCGACGGCCAGATGCGCAACCACGATCCGGACGGCGACTACCTCTACGGTATCGAAGTGTTCGTGGACCCGGAATACCAGGGCATGCGCCTGGGGCGGCGTCTGTATGACGCACGCAAGGAGCTTTGCGAACGCCTCAATCTCAAAGGCATCATGGTGGGGGGCCGCATCCCCGGCTACCGTGAATATGCGGATGAGCTGCGCCCTCACGAATACATCCACAAGGTCCGCTGCCGGGAACTCTACGATCCGGTCCTTTCCTTTCAGCTGTCCAACGAATTCCACATCAAGAACCTGCTGCGGGATTATTGGCCCGAGGACAACGCCTCGCAAGGCAATGCCGTACTCCTGGAATGGATCAACATCAACCAGACCAAGAAGACGCGCATTTTCGGAGGGACAAAGACGGTCGCCCGCGTGGGCGTGGTCCAGTGGCAGATGCGCCGGTTCGAATCCTTTGAGGATTTCATGCAGCAGGCGGAATTCTTCGTGGATACGGTTTCCGACTACGGCTCGGACATCGTGCTCTTTCCCGAGTTGTTCAATGCCCCGCTGATCCACCAGTTCGACGACCGCAGTCCGGCCGAGGCCATGCGTTCCCTGGCGGGATACACCGAACGGATGCGTGTCGAAATGAGCGAAATGGCCCTGGCCTACAACATCAACATCGTCACGGGCAGCGTGCCCGAGTTGCAGGAGGACGGGCGCCTCTACAATGTCTGCTACCTGCTGCGGCGGGACGGCACCTGGGACAGCCAATACAAATTGCACATCACTCCGGAAGAATCCGCAAGCTGGGGACTGGCCGGGGGCGACAAGCTCAAAGTCTTTGACACGGATGTGGGGAAGATAGGCATCCTTATCTGCTATGATGTGGAGTTTCCCGAATTGGCACGGCTTCAGGCCGAGCAAGGCATGCGCATTCTGCTCGTTCCCTTCTGGACCGACACGCAGAACGCCTATCTCCGCGTACGCCGTTGCGCCCAGGCCAGGGCCATCGAAAACGAATGCTATGTGGCCATTTCCGGCAGCGTGGGCAACATCCCCAAGGTGGAGACCATGGGCATCCAGTATTCCCAGGCCGCCATCTTCACTCCCTCGGATTTTTCCTTTCCGCACGACGCCACGGCCGCGGAAGCGACGCCCGGAGTGGAAACCACGTTGATCACCGACCTGGACCTGGGGCTGATCAAGGAACTCCGCGCCAAAGGGAGCGTCCGCAATGCAGAAAGCCGTCGGAGCGACCTGTATCGTTTGCAATGGATAGGCAAGTGATCGGGCAAGCGACCCTGCCGGGGTCCAACACACAACCGCAACCTCTTGCTTGCGCGAAGCAATAATACCTCTTGGAATCATTTCCTCGAACGCTCAAATAGAGTATGGAGAATTCTCACCTATCCATGGAGGGGGTATGCGAAGATTCATCATTCTCGTCTTTCTCTGTCTGCTCGGTGCAGGAAACGTTTTTGCCGAGGAATTCATCGGCTCCATCAAACACGCCCAGGGGGAATCCTACCTTGTGCATCAGGGCCAGGCCCAGACTGCCCAGGTAGGCGACCACCTGTATAAGGGCGACGTGTTGCGCACAGGCGACGGCAGCCTGGGAGCGCTCTTCCGGGACGACACCGCCATCTCGCTCGGCCCGGAAAGCGAAATAGCTGTCGAGGAGTTCATCTTTGACCCGGCCGGGGGCAACCTGAGCTTTTTGACAAAAATATTCCGGGGCTCGGCAGCGTTCCTCACCGGACAGATGGGCAAAATCCGGCCCGAAGCATTCCGCGTGGAAACGCCCCAGGCCACCATCGGCATCCGGGGAACGCATTTCGTGGTTGACGTGGACTAGGGGGATGAAATGAACAAACCAGTATACGCGACACTCATTCTGATGCTGCTGCTCAGCGCCTGCGCGAGGGAAACCGTGCTACTGCTGCCCACTCCGGACGGTCGGCCCGGCGCAGTGGTGGTCACTCCCAAACAGGGCGAGGCCGTGGTCGTGGACAAGGCGGGGACGGCCGTGGACGTGAGCGGTGATTCCGCTGGCGCGGCCTATGCCGTTTCCGAAGAACGTATCCGCAAAGAATTCGGCGCAACTCTCGACGCCCTGCCCATTCCGCCCAAACACTTCCTGCTCTATTTCACGAGCGGCACTGCCGACCTGCTGCCTGAATCCGCCGCGCTCCTGCCGCAGGTGCTGGAGACCATCAAGGAACGGCTTTCCACGGACGTGAGCGTGGTGGGACATGCGGACCGCGAAGGCGATCCCAAATGGAACTACACGCTCTCGCGCAGACGTGCGGAAACGGTCAGCGTCCTGCTCAAAAACATGGGCGTGAACCCGGAGCACATGGAGATCACCTCGCACGGCGAGGAAAATCCGCTCGTTCCCACGGCGGACAACGTGGCCGAGCCGCGCAACCGCAGGGTGGAAGTCATCGTGCGCTGAGCCGCAGCCGGTTTCCGATCCCGCATTGCCAATCAAAAAGGCCCGCCTCCTTCGGACAGGGAGGCGGGCCGCTTTGCAATCAGCCGCGCGGAGGAGTACGCGCGGTCAGGTTGCTCCGGAGCCTTACGCAGACTGGTAAAAGCAACGCTTGGGCGAAGTCACCTTGCCGCTCTCTTTCAGCACCTGGATCGCCTTGGAAACATCCTTGGGATCGGCACCCAGAGCCTTGGCCACATCGCCGGGCCGTTGGGGTTTTCCGGCCTTCCGCATTGCTTCAAGCACCTGTTCCTGCATGTTCGGCTCCTTGCTGGGGTTGAGGAGAGGAGACATAGTTGAAGAGTGTGATTGATTACTATTATCAGATTATACTTTTGTCAACACCCTTTCGAGCAACTTTTTCCATCGCAAAAAAAATCCATATTATAATGCATTACGCAGCTTTTGCCGCCCATGGCCAAACCATTCGCGTCGTACCACCCTGTTCATGCAAGGCTGATGGTCGGTTCTGGCCCGTGGTGTCAAGTTCCAAGCCGAAATATGGACAAGTGCCCGTAAAGGGGCTAATTCGTCGCGGATGCAAGACACCAACGCGCGATCTGCCACGGCATCCCTGCCCATCGGCGTGTTCGATTCCGGTGTGGGAGGGCTCACGGTGCTGCGCGCCCTGACGCGCCGCCTGCCCTGCGAAGATTTTCTCTATCTGGGCGACACGGCCCGCCTGCCCTACGGCACCAAAAGCCCTGCCTCGATCTCGCGTTATGCGCTCCAGGCCGCCCAGGTGCTCGTGGACCGGGGCGTCAAGCTCCTGGTCGTGGCCTGCAACACGGCTTCCGCCGTTGCTCTGCCCGGACTGCGCAAGGCCTTCCCCAAGCTGCCCGTGCTCGGCGTGGTCGGACCGGGAGCACGCGCCGCCTGCGCCGGCAGCAAGCAGGGCCGGATAGCCATCATCGCCACGGAAAGCACCATTCACGGCGGAGCCTATCAAAAAGCCATCCGCAAGCTGCGCCCTGACGCAGTGATCCATGCCAAGGCCTGCCCGCTCTTCGTGACCCTGGCCGAGGAGGCCTGGACATCGGGCAAGCTCGTGGAAGACATCGCACGCGCCTACCTGGACCCGCTTTTTGCCGCGTTCACGGACGAATCAGGAACCGGCCCGGACAGCCTGGTACTCGGCTGCACCCACTTCCCGGCCTTGGCCGAACCCATCGGCAACGTGGTCGGCGACAAGGTGCGCGTCATTGATTCGGCGGCCACCACAGCCGCGGAAGTGGAGGAATTCCTGGCCCGCTACGACCTGACGCGCGAAAACTGCGTGAGCAGGATGCGCTTTCTGGCCACGGACGGAGCCGACCGTTTCGCCCGGGTGGGCGGCGTGTTTCTCGGCAGGGAACTGCGCGAATCGGACGTGGAGGTCGTGGACCTGTAGCGCTCTAGCGCCGGGCCAGGGCCAGTTTGATGCCGAAGAAGAGCATGGTCCCGCCCAAGGCGCGGGAAATGGGCACCTGCGCGCTGTAGAGCAGCCGCTTTATTGGCCTGTGCGTGATGGCCAGAGCCAGGAAAACGAACCAGCCCCCCACCACCAGGGCGCACTCCAGCCCGTAGAGCAACCGGACCGACAGCCCCGCATCCGTGGGCACCACCACCGAATAGAAAGCGATGAAGAAGAGAGGCGCCTTGGGGTTCAGCAGGTTGCAGAGAAACCCTTGTCGAAAAGCCGTGCGGTCGCCGATGTGCAGCGGCCCGTCCGGGGTTTGCTCCTGGACCAGCCCGCCCTTGCCCAGCAGGCCGTGCAGGCCGAGCCAGCAGAGATAGGCCGCGCCCGCGTATTTGACCAGATCGAACAGCGCTTCGGACTGCGCGATCAGCACGGCCAAACCAAGCAGGCTGTAGCTGGTGTGCACGAGCATGCTCGCACCCACGCCCAAGGCCGTAAGACAGGCGGCACGCCGCGAATAGAGCACGGAATTGCGCACGACCATGGCGAAGTCCGCTCCGGGGGCCATGGCCGCCAGCAGGATGAACAGGGTCACTCCAAAAAATTCCAGCATGCGCCTTCTCCTGCAGCCCATTAGCATGAGCCTGTTTCCGCGGCAATAGCGCCCTGAAAGGACTGCTTTTTCTCGAGGAGCGGATCGGGAAGCACAGCAAGGAGTCGGACAGGACTTCTGCCGAGCGCATGAAGACGCACGGCACGCGCTGGAACGAAACGGGCTACAGCTCGAGCAGGGCGGCGCGGGTCTCACGACGGCCAAAATCCAGGGCCTTGTCCTGATCCCACATGAATACGTCGATACTGGCGGTAAAACGCTTGTTCATAAGGTCGTTGATCTCGAAAATGCCCAGTCCCTCGATGCGGACCTTTTTGCCGAAAACCCAACCCTTGTCGAACAGGTCGCGCGAAACCGCGATGGTACCCTTGCGAACCTTGCGCATGCTCGCAGCCACGAGCGGATCCTCGTCACACTGGTCTTCCGTGGGGTTGTACGCGGAAACCGTGACGGTTTGCACCTGCTTGTTCTCCAGCATCCGACGCTGCAAGGCCTGCGTCACCATCAGGGTCCGCTCGGTGGTCTCGGCCTTGAATTCGGCCAAACTCAGGTCGCGCTGCAAGTCATCAATGCGCTGATCACGGGCTTCCAGGCGCACGGTCTGCAACAGCAGGCCCAGCACCATGGCCGGAATGCACACATACTTTATAAAGATATTCATTGTTCTTTCCTCCAGATAGGAAAGGGGCACATACTCACTGCCTGCACCTGTGTCAACCTCACGCGAACCCGCATGAATCCTGGATTCCCTTTCTATTTCACCGTGTTTTTATGACAAAATTGCGACAAAATAATACCCCGGGCAAGCCGGTTCGGCCTCCTTGCCCGGGGCTGGCCTTTGTCGGGAAAATCCACTACACCCGCACGAGTCCGAAACGGGCACATCAGCCGAAAAGGAGGGCGGAGCATGGCTTCCACAGTAGAAGAGTTGACCATGAACTATGAAGAGGACGGTGTCGAAATCGTCCGAGAACTGGACAAGTGCATCCTTTCCAAGGGGGCCTGGGCCACGGTGCTCTACCGCTACCAGGAACTGAACCGGGCCAAGGGCGAATTCAGCCCGGACAAATATGCCATTCGCCGTTACCAGAAGACCCAGGGCGAATATAAGCAGAAATCGAAATTCGTCATTTCCAGCCCCAAGCAGGCCCGCCAGATCGTGGACACGCTGAGCGGCTGGCTGCCGGAAGACGAGGGCTAATAGCGGAGCGATGCCTCCAGCCGCTTCGGCTTGATGAACAGCCCCAAAGCCGAAAGGATGTCCGGAGCCACGATATCCGCAGCGGCAAGGGCCTGGGCAGCGGCGCATTCTCCCTGGCACACGGCCACGCCCAGGGCGCATTCGGCCAGCATCAACGCGTCGTTGCGGCCGTTGCCCACGGCGGCGCAGGTTCGAGGATCAAGGCGACGGACATGGTCCAGCTTGGCCTGGTCCTCGGCCCCTGGCCCGAGCACGGCAAGCTGTACGGGCAGCCCCGCAAGAATGTGCGCGCATGTCCCGTGGGTGTCCGCCGTCACCACATACAATTCCAGAAGCGGTGCCAACCTGCGCAAAATTCCGGCAACGCCCGGCAGCAATGCGCCGTCCTGCGCCAACGTCCCGTTGAAATCCAGGACCAGCTTGTCCAATTGCAACGGCCCGAAACCGGGTATGTCCATCTTCAGCATCCACTCACTCCATGCCTGTCAAGGCAAACGATGGGCTCAGGGCGCAGCCGGGGGCGCGGGCCCGATGCGCCAAGGCCGGAAGCAGGTCGTATTGAGCCGTTGCACCTCGCCCAGGGCTTCAAGCCGCGCAAAGGCCTCCTGCAGGGCCGCGAGGACATCCTCGTCCGAGCCCTTGCTCAAGGCCATGTAATATCCGCTCTCTCCGGGCAGTTCAAAAACCGGGACAACGGTTTCGGGCTCAAGTCCCCTGTCCCGGAGAAGTTGCGCCATGACCTCGTCCGTGCCGGAAATCAAGCTGACCCGGCCAGCCAACAGCATTTCCAGGCTTTGTTCGACCGAACCGGCAAGGATGTAATGTTCGCCTTCCTCCAGTCCAAGGGACTGGCAATATTGATGGGAGAAATCCCCGCGCACCAGTCCGAGCACATGGTCCCGAATATCCTCCGGGCCGTTCACCACAAATTCCGGGCCCGAAGCTTGGCGAAAGAAGTGAACGCGCCGATGTCCCATGGGTCCTATCCAATGGAAGAATTCCTCCCGCTCCGGGGTGCGGGCTATGGTGTAGATGAGCACGTTGGGCAGGGACTGCGCCACCAAATATGCCCGGGCCCAAGGCAGCAGCTCGATGTCCGCGTGAAGTCCGGCCTCTTCCAGCACGGCGCGCACCACCTGGGTGGAGCAGCCTGTCACCACGCCATCTTCCAGATAATTATACGGGGGCCAGTTCTCGGTGACCACGCGCAATTCCTGACTTGCCGCGCTCAGCGGCAATGCCGCGCACAAGAGCAGGACAAGGCAGAGAAGCATACGTCGTGTCATTTTTTTCCATTCCTTTGGGAAGAGATATCCAAAAGGGACTATGCCTCCCTGAGACTCCGTGGTCAACGCAACGGGGAAGGGGAAAAGAGAACCGACAGAAGCGGCGCACAGCGCCTAGTTCATGGCAAAACCTTCGATGCGCTTCTTGTAGGCCAGCACGCCCTCGACAATGCCTTCGGCCAGCCGCTTGCGGTATTTTTCCGAACGCAGATTGGCGGCATCGTCCTTGTTGGTCAGATAGCCCAGCTCCACCAGAACGGACGGCATTTTCGCGCCCATGAGCACATAGAAAGGGGCATGCCGGTGTCCGTGATTGCGGATGCCGTACTTCTCGCCCACATGCTTGACCACGGTGCGCTGGATGTCCTCGGCCAGATCCGAGCTTTCCTCCACCTTGGAGTTCAGCACCAGGTCGGCCAGGATGAATTGCAAATCGCTGATTTGATGGGGCTGCACGCCGTTTTCCCGCGCCGCCACCCGCCGTGCCTGCGCCGAAGAGGATTTCAGGCTCAGGCTGTAGGTTTCCAGACCGCGCACATCGGTCTTCTTGAACGCGTTGCAGTGCAGGGAGATGAACAGGTCCGCCTTGGCCATGTTGGCCATGGCCGTGCGTTCCTCCAAGGCCACGAAGGTGTCGTCGGTACGGGTGTAGACCACCTTGAAGCCCTTTTTCACCAGGAGCTCGCCCACGAGCTTGGCCACCTGAAGGTTCACGGTCTTCTCGTACATGCCGTTGTGCACCGCGCCCTTGTCGTACCCGCCGTGACCCGCGTCGATCATCACGGTCTTGACGGTCAGGCCCAGGACCTTGATCAGGTCGCCGGGGTCCGTTCCCCGCGCGTGATTCACGGCCGAGGACGGCGGCTTCTTGCCGGAGGCGGACTTGCCGGGCTTGGTCGCGGGGGCTGCGGCCTGGGCCGTGGCAGACGGCCCGTTGCCCGGCGAATAGACATCCACGATGATTCGGAACGGGTTATCCAGATGGAAGACTTTGTGATCCTGAAACTCCAGGAGATCGAAGACCACGCGGGTCACGTCCTTGTCGTTCTGGCCGGCGCGGTAGCCGCGCAGAATGCCGTCGGAAATCTGTACGCTACGCTTCACATCGTCGCCGATGCGCGCGCCGCGCAGGTCGATGTAGACCCGGTGCCCCTTGCCCTGCTCGGGCAGCGGGTTCAGGAATTTGTAGACGTATTCGATGGGCTTGTTCAGTTCCAGCACCACGCGGGTGTAGTCGTCGCTGGAACGGTAGCGGATCATGTCCAGACGGGCCAGCCCGTCCGCGGTTGGAGGCGAAGGCTTGTAGTCCGGATCCGGCTCCAGGCCCAATTCCTCGTCCTGGCTCTCGGGTGCCGGTTCCGGCTTGGGCGCCGGCTTGGACGCAGCGGCCTTCGGCGCCGGCTTGGACGCGGGCTTGGCTGCGGCCTTTTTCGCGGCCACGGCCTTGTTGTCGATCTCATTCAAGGCCTGCTTGGCCCGGCCCTGCATATCCGACTTGGGGTATTCCTTGACGATGCGCAGGAAATCGGCATAGGCGCCCGCGCTGTTGCCCAAACGGTCGCGCTGGATGATTGCGGCGCGGAACAGGCAGTCGTCGGCCCAGTCATGGCCCCGAAAACGCTTTTCCGTGCGATGGAAATAGTCCACGGCCTTTTGAAAGTCGGATTTGAGCACGCTGATGGCGCCCATTTCCTCGTAGACGCGCCCCTGGTAATATAAAGACTTGGGGGCATATGCGCCGTCCGGGTCACGCTTGAGCACGGCGGAAAAGCCCCGCTCCACCTTTTCCCATTCGGAGCGGTAGCGGTTGCGCTTGTCGTCCTTGCGCAGGGCATGAAACGCCTCATAGGCCTGGTTGAACTGCTGGCCCACGCCTATGGCCCGGGCTTCCGGAGGAGCGCACAACAGCAGGGCCGCCGCCAGGACGGCCAGAAAGCCGAATCGGACGCGGCTGAACAGGCGTATGAATTCCCTTGAAACCACGGTGCTTTTTCCTTGTCCCGCAGAAAGCCGCCGCCGTGAAAAGCCCTTTTCAGGCCCTGATTCGGCTCTTCGACTCCAGCTGTCCCTTGTTCTCTAGAAAATTGTTATAGAAATGTCCAGGTCCGAAGCGAGGATCATTGCCCTTCACGGACGGGAGTGCTAGCTTTCGGCCTTGCCGCATACCCTGCAAAGGACGCACCCAGGCCGATTTTCTCCGCCTGTGGCATGGAACTTGATATGTTCGTCCGGGAAGAAATTCCTTCCGGTGTAACCGCAACCCGTAAAAGGCGACGCACATGACTTCTCCGTCCCTCGTTTCCATGATCGTACCCACATACAATCAGGCCCGTTACCTCGGCGCCTGCCTCGATTCCATCTGGTTCCAGGACCATCCCAACCTGGAAATCATCGTGGTCAACGACTGCTCCACGGATGACACCCGGCAGGTCCTGGAAGACTTTGCCCGCCAGGTAGAGGAAGGTAGCGAGGTGTCCTACGCCTCCTATTACAACGAGGCCGAGGACGTGATAGAGCGCGTGCACCATCCGCGCTACCCGCGTGCCGGACGCAGCCTGAAGATCCTGCACAATGAAAAGAACATCGGCTCGACCCCCACGTATAACCGGGGCTTCCAGGCCGCCACGGGCGATTACTGCACCTACATCGCCTCGGACGACATCTGCCATCCGCAGATGGTCTCCACCCTGGCCGCGCCCCTGGACCGGGACGAGGCCGACTTCGTCTACTCCGACGTGTTTGTCTTTGACGACAACGGCCGCATCCTGCGGGAATTCAAACTGCCGGACTACGATTTCAAGGCCAGCTTCGCGGATTGGTATCTGTGCAGCGTGTCCAAGCTCTACCGCCGCTCCCTGCACGAGACCTTTGGCTGGTACAACAACGATTTCCTGGCCAACGACCATGAATTCTACTTGCGACTGGCCATGGGCGGGGCGCGCTTCAAACATATCGCCAAGACCCTCTATTCCATCCGTACCCACGACAACCGCGAGGTCAATGTGCACAGCTCCTCCAACTGGGGCAAACTGCTCAACGAATCAAAGGGCCTGGCCCTCAAGGCGCGGGCCTTTCTGGAGGGCAAATAGGCATGTCCGTCTGCATCATCACCGGTTCGGGCGGGCTCATCGGCGCGCAGAGCGCCCGCTTTTTCGCGTCCAAGGGCTTTGACGTGGTCGGCATCGACAATGACATGCGCCGCTATTTCTTCGGCGATCAGGCCTCCACAAAATGGCAGGTCCGGGAGTTGGCCAAACGCATCCCCGGCTACGTCCACCACGACGCGGACATCCGCGACGCCGAGGCCATCGATAAAATATTCGCGGCCTACGGCGGGGACGTAAAGATCGTGATCCATGCGGCTGCGCAACCCTCCCATGACTGGGCCGCGCGCGAACCGCTCACGGATTTCGACATCAATGCCCGCGGCACCCTGGTCATGCTGGAAACCGTGCGCAAGCACTGCCCCGAGGCCGCCTTCATCTTCACGTCCACCAACAAAGTCTACGGCGACACGCCCAACCGCCTGCCCCTGGTGGAGCGGGAAACGCGCTGGGAACTGGACGAGTCCCACCCCTGGCACGCACGCGGCATCGACGAGAGCATGAGCATCGACGCCAGCACCCACAGCGTGTTCGGCGTGTCCAAGGTGGCGGCGGACGTGATGGTCCAGGAATATGGCCGCTATTTCGGCATGAACACGGTCTGCTTCCGGGGCGGCTGCCTGACCGGCTCGGGACACAGCGGCGCGGAGCTGCACGGCTTTCTGGCCTATCTGGTCAAGTGCGGGCTCACGGGCGCGCCCTATACGGTCTTCGGCTACAAGGGCAAGCAGGTCCGCGACAACATCCACAGTTCCGATCTGGTGAACATGTTCTGGCAATACATGCAGGCCCCCCGGCCCGGCGAGGTCTACAACGCTGGAGGAGGACGCCACTCCAACTGCTCCATGCTGGAGGCCATCACCCTGTGCGAGGAGATTTCCGGCCGCCCCTTCCACTGGACCTATGCCGAATCCAACCGCATCGGCGACCATATCTGGTGGATTTCCGACGTATCCAAATTCAAGGCCCATTACCCGGCCTGGGACTACACCATGGACGTCCGGGATATCATCGGGGAAATCGCGGAAAACCTGGGGTCCCGCATAGGTTGATCCACAGGAAAACCCCGGTACGAAAGCATATGCAACGCATCACAACGCAACACGAATCCGGAGCACACATGCTCCGAATGGCCGAAGAGCTGTTCCCCATCCACCGCACCCTGGTGAACAGGGGCTATGACGAGTCCCTTGCCCTGCTGCAACGGCACATCCCCCTGGAAGTGCAGGCCTACCCCAGCGGCACACGCGTCTGGGATTGGGTCGTGCCCCAGGCCTGGGACGTGCGGGAAGCCTGGGTGGAAACGCTGAACGGGCAGCGCGTCATCGACTACGCCGAGAACATCCTGCATCTGGCCGCTTACAGCCAGCCCTTTTCCGGCGAGTTGGATCGTGAGGATCTGCTCCGCCATCTGCACTCCATTCCCGGCATGCCCGAGGCCATTCCCTACGAATTCCTCTATTACCGGAAAGACTGGCGCTTCTGCGTGCCCCACAAGCTGCTTCCCAGCCTGGACCAGGGGCGCTACCGGGTGCACATCGACGTGGACATCCGGCCCGGCGCGCTCAAGGCGGCTTCCTGCGTCATCCCAGGGGAGAGCGAACAGGAAATCGTCTTTGCCACCTATCTGTGCCATCCCAATCTGGCCAACGACAACCTTTCCGGCGTGGTGGCTTGTGTGGAGCTGTTCCAACGGCTGCTTGAGGCTGGCGTCCGCCCCCACCACACCCTGCGGCTGCTCATCGTGCCCGAGACCATCGGTGCCATTGCCTGGCTTGCGAACAATGAAGCCACACAGCAGCGGATCATCGGCGGATTCAACGTCTATGACTGCGGGGATTCCCGGCCCGTGACCTACAAGCAAAGCTATTTCGGCAATGCCCGGGTGGACAGGGCCGCTGAATTTTGCCTGCGCCGGAGCGGCAGGAAACATGAGCTTCTGCCCTGGAGCCCGCACGGTTCGGATGAGCGACAGTTCAACGCCCCGGGAGTGCGCCTGCCCTTTGGCGCGGTCATGCGCGGAGGCGCCGCCAGCTACCCGGAATACCACACGTCCCTGGACTCTTTGGACGTGCTCTCCGCGCAGGCCCTGGCCGACACCGTGGACACGCTCCTGGAAATGCTCTTTCTCCTGGACGGCGACCTGACCCTGGCCTCCACCTGCAGGGGAGAGCCCTGCCTGTCGCGCCACAACATCCAGTACCCGGTGTACAAGCACCAGGATCAACACAAGACCTCGCCGGTCAAGGCGCTTGTCCACGAACTGGACGGCGCACATTCCCTGCTGGATATCTGCAACAAATGGGATTTCGATTTCAGCGAGATGTATGAACTGGCGCAGGCCTTTGTCAGTGCCGGCGTGGCCCGGCCCGTTGCCCGCGGCGTGCGGGAAAGCCGGACCTAGCGCAACCGCTCGAACAGCTCGCCGTAGCTCCGCACGCACCGCCCGGGATCAAACAACTCCCGGGCCGAGGCCCTGGCCGCTTCACGCAGGCCTTTTTCGCGTTCTCCGCCCATGGCTTCCAACACCCGTTCCACGGCCTCGGCCAAAGCCGCGCCCGTGAACGCATGGGCCAAAAATCCGTTCTCCCCGTGCCGGACCATCTCGGGCACGCCGCCCGACGCGAACGCGGCAACAGGCGTGCCGCAGGCCAGGGCCTCGGCAACGGTATTGGGCAGATTGTCCTCCAGGGCCGCATGCACGAACACATCCGCAGCGGCATAGGCCGCGGCCTTGACGTCCCGGTCCTGTACAAAGCCGAGAGAGACCACATCAATACCCTTGGGCGCGTCAATGACGGGATTGCGGCCCATGAGCAACAGGGTCGCGGGCCGTTGCGAAAGTACCCGCAGAGTCTCGGCCAGCAGGGCTGCCCCCTTGCGCGGGTCCTGGAAGTCGGCGGCGCAGGCCAGCAGCACCGGGCCGGATGGATCTTCCAGGCCGAGCATGTTCCTGGCCTGTTGCGCAGGCTGCGGCAGATAGGTATCCAAATCCAGACAGTTGGAAATGACTTCCACTCGGCGCGGCCCCCACAGGCCCTTACGGGCCAACCCGGCCAGCCAATGGGAAGGCGAAACCGCGGCCAGCCGGGCATGTTCGGCCAGCACCCGGCGCTTGCGCGCGAACTCTTCAGCCAGCGCTTCCCTGTCCCAGAACGGATACCGGTCCAGATCAGAGCAGCCCGGCCCGCAATCACTCTGGTATCCCAAACAATCCCCGGCATAAATGCACTTGCCCGTGAAGCTCCACATGTCGTGCATGGTCCAGATCGTGGAAACCTGCGCCGCGCACAGCCCGACCATGTCCACGGACCAGCCTGCCTTGAGCCCGCCGTGCAGGTTGTGCACGCTCACGGCGTCGGGCCGGACCCGGTCCAGCAGCCTCTGAAGTTCGGCAAGCACCAGGGGCTCGGCCTTGCGGTTGGGCACCTGGTCCCAATCCACGACCCGCACGCCGGGAGGCGACAGCACGACGCGCTCCCAATGCGGCGAAGGCTCCTGGTCCGGGAACAGCACCGCGCGAACTACCTCGCTCCCCTGCTCCGCAAAGGCGCGCGCCAATCGGGACGCGGCCAGTCCGGCCCCGCCCAGCCGCTCGGTATCGGAGAGCATGAGGATGCGCGGCCCCCAGCTCATGCCCGGCCTCCAGGCAGCAGGCGCGGCCTGCGCAATTGCACTTCCAGCCCGAGGCGGGCATAAAGCCGGGCATACATGGCCGCGACACACGGCCAATTGAAACGCTCCGTCACCCACTGCCGTATGGCGTGGGACTGCCGCGCACGCAGGACCTCGTCCCGCGCCAGTTCGATGCAGGCGTCGGCCATGGCCTCACCGTCTCCGTCCGGGGCCAGAAAGGCCGTTTCCTCTGTGAGATACCCGGTATCCAGAATCATCCGGTTGGTAACCACGGGCAGTCCGCTGCACATGGCTTCCAGCAGGGCGGTGTTGGCGGTGCAGTCCGCCAGGGGAAACAAAAGCGCAGAGGAAGTCCGGTATAGTTCCAGCAGGTCCGCCGTGGGGATGTTGCATCGCAGGTCCACGTCCAACCCGGCGAACAGAGGGTGGTTGGCCTCGGGAGTCACGCAGACCACCTCCACTTCCGGAGCCAGCGCATTGATGCGCGCCGTGGCCTGCACCAGGGCCGGGAAGTCGCGCAGCCAGTTGCCCACGAAGAGCACGCGCGGACAGCGCTCCTCTGCCGGACCAAAAGGGAAAACGTCCACTTCCACGCCCAGGGGGATGAAATGGACCTTGTCCGCTCCGGCCAGCCCCTGAAAATATTCGACCTGATTGGGCGCGACAACCACGACCGCGTCGTGCAGAGGGAAATGGGACTTGTCCGGAATAATGGTTTCCATGAACGCGGCGGGCAGATGGTACGTGGCCATGATCCTGTTTCCGCCCTTGTGGCGCGGCGTCAGAAAGACTGCGGATTCACCGTTGAGAAAATGGTACAGGGTGCCCTGCTCCCGCTGCATGCGCGCGCAGAGCGCCACCTCGCGTCGAAACGCCGGTTCGCCATAGGCGGTGCGCAAATTGGGCACGCATCCCAAATTCTTGAAGAACATCGGAGGCAGGCAATCCAGGTCCGGACCGGGGTGATCATATTCTTCAACATCCTGCAAATGTTCCAATATCTGGTCAGGGCAGGACTGACGGATATGGTGCTCCCATTTTTCCGGTATGATGACGAGCCGCTGCATGGGTACTCCTTGCTCAATCGAACCGCAGGTCTGGCACGGATCAGTTTGGCGACACACGCCAAGCCGGGCGATCCTCTGACCCGCTAATTCGCCTTTTCCAACACCAGGACCTTGAGATGTCCGTTGATCTTGGCCTGGTGTTTGTTGTGTTCCATATTCGGCGCGATCGCCCCGTCATAGTACACCTGAAGCAACGACGCCTTGAGCGGCCGGGCAGCCTCCAGCACACGGCGCTGGAAAGCCTCCGGGCTGTAGACCCGGGCGAAACGCTCGCACGGTCCCCAGCCGGGAAATGTCCCAAAGGGATCGTAAAGAGTGCGCGCCTGAGGATCAAAACGCTCGGACCGCCGCGTATTCCAAATCTCCAGAGACTCGGACGCGAGGAACAACGGCAAAATGCAGGCTCTGCCCCCGGGCCGCAACACTCGGGCCACTTCGCGGATAAAGCCCGTATCCGCGTCGCCCTTGAAGTGCTCGATGGAATGATGACAACTGATCGTATCCACGGAAGCGTCGGGCAGCGGAATGCATTCCACGCCGCCGAACAGTCGAACGGGCTGCCCTTCGCGTCGGGGATAGCGCACATTGTCCAGACAGTAGAACGTAGCAGGATTGGCAAGGCGCAACGCAGCAGCGGCATATTCGCCGTATCCGCTGGCCGCGTCCAGATGTACGGAGCCGTCCAGGATACCGAGCGCCTTCAGGCTGACCACGTATTCCAGAGCCTTGCCGTACACAAAATCGTACTGCCGAAACCGCGACATTTCCGGGAGCTCCACCAGCCGGCGATACTCGGCCGGCGTCACGTCCAGGCGGCCCATGGCCAGACCCGGCAATGGGACGATCTCCTCCATGCGCAACGGTAGCGCGTGGCGGTTGATCCGCAGGTTGTGCATCCCGAGCCGCTGGTAAAGGTTCCAGGGAAACTCCATGCGCATTCGGGATACTCTTTTCAGAAAGGCACTCACGCTTCCCCCTCCGAAATCGTGATCCGCGATGCGGACGGGACAACGTCCGGGCAGTGCAGACAAAAGAAACTCGAAAAAACGGACATGCGAACCTCCCGGGACATCAGGACCAGCACAGGTTGCGCAAAAAACCCTGGACGTAGCGGCGTTTCTTCAGCCGCACAAAGTACCAGGGCGTATACAGACCCATGCCGTTGCACGCGCTCCGGACAACGTCCCGGTATCGGCGCATGCGCTTCAGGTTGCCTTCAGCCGCGGCGCGCAGCGGGGCGGGCAGACTCTCCGGCCTGGCAAAAAGCGGATACAGGGCGAGCGGATGGTGTCTGTATTCCAATTGATCCGAAAACACCCGTCCATGATGCCACACTGCCCGAGGCCGAGCTCCCGGACGCAGCCCGAAGCGCTCCTGCAACGCCTGCGCCAGCTCCTGCTCCACATGGCGGGCATGGGCCGCCAAAAACGGATACGTGCGCAGATAATGACGGCGGACCTCCTCAGGAGCCAGTTCACGGCAGCGTCGGCGCAGCTCCTGGTTGCGTTCCAGCATTCTGTCGATGCAATCGCGCTCCACGTCCAGCCCCAACACCTCGGCCTGTTGGAGCACAAATTTGTAGGCATTGATGAATTGCAGCGGCCAGCGCGTCAGTTCGGGCGGAGTCAGCAGCATGTAGGGATAGTACGTCAGCAGCAATTCCGCCAGCTTGATCGCCACATGCTCGGGCTCCGCCACCTCCAGAAACGCAATGTCCGGCCCATGCAGACGCACCAGTCCGGTGGCGGGACGGATATAGGCCAACTCCGGGGCCAGCTCCCGGTTCAGGACCATGGGGTCGTGCTGCCGCACCACCCACAGTTCCTCCGCGGTGAATTCCCGGTCAAACGCCTGCGCTATGGCCGTGCCCATGTTGACGGCATGGTTTTCCACCACGAAAAGAAAATCCAGGTCCGAGTTGCCGGGCGCGGAAACATGGCCGAATCTGTAGAGCGCGGCAACCCCGTCCAGGCCGCAGAACACTCGGGCCACCTTTTGGCCGCAGTGCTCGTAAAACGCGGGATCGTACACCGCTTGGCCAGGAACGCGCGCATCAGGCATGGTCATGCTCCAGCACGGCCCCAGGAAACAGACGTTTTACCGAGGCCGTCATATTGGCGAGGCAGTCCCCGGCGGGCATGCTCCGGGTCAAGGCCTGCCCGGCAATGTCCAGGTACCGGGCAAAACGCCGCAGATCCCCCTGGTCCCGGAGTTCCGCCACAAACGCGCGAATACGCCCGCAGGCGCGCGGTTCCAGACGCCCCATCGCCTCCGGGGAAAGCGGCGGCAAAGACTGGCCTTCTTTGCCGTGGGCCGCAAGAAAGGTTGCGCAAGGCTCGTCCCAGGAGTGGTACAAGGCGCTGGCCCGCGCATAAAATTCCTCGATCCCTGGAAACATTGCCCCATACCGACTCGCCAAAAAATCAAACGATTCTGGCTTATACAGCAGGTGTCCGAAACAGGCCGCCCAGGCAAACGGAAACGAATAGATGCGGTGCAGCAACAGCACGTCGCCCATGCAGCCCGTACCCCGCGGTCCCTGAAGCAGGCCCCGGGCCGAGCCGACAATATCCTGGAAAAAATAGTCCCGGGCCGGGCCGGGGTCCCCCTCCAGCCGCACGCTCAGCCGGGTGGCGTTCAGCAGGTTGCGTCCATGGGCCACGCAGGAAAGCGGATGCAGCCCGTCCGGATGCGCTGGTCCGGGGCAGCGGAAAAACACGCCGTGCAGTTGCAGCATGCAGAATCTGTCCATGAGCCCTCGGGCCTGCGCTCCGAAAATCCGTATCTGCTGGAGCATCTCGGGCGCGGCAAAGGCCTCCGGGGCCAGCGTGACAAACACATCGATGTCGCTCCAGCCGGGCTTCATGTCCCGGCTGCCCACGCTGCCATTCAACGTTGCCAGCCGCAGCAGGGGCGCATGGCGCTGCACAAGGGCATGCAGCCGTTCCAACAATTCGCCGCGTGGACCGTCCATTCCGTGATCCGCAGCATTCCAGGCGGACAGATCCACGGCGGGAAGCGTGACCCGCACCCGAGGCACAGCGCCCCGGCCCTGCTCTGCAAGGCTGTCCAGTGCGGACCTTCCCCGCTCCAGAGCCTGCTGAACCGTCAGACTCCCGCTGCCGAGCGTCCGCACTCCGGCGGCGGCAAAAGCCTCGCGCATGGCCGCAACGGCCCGGCCCGTAGCGGACTCCGGCTCCGGAACCTCTCCGGCCTTCTGGTCCGGCGCTGCAAGAAACGCCCACAGGACGCCATGCAGGGCCAGGGAAAGACGGCCCGCACAAATCGGGATTCTTTCGGGTAACTCTTGGCCGAACTTTTCCATTATACAGACAATCCTTCCGTCGAACCAAGTCGCGGCACAAAATCCGGCCCGTAGCCTAACCTATCGCCTTCCTAAAATTCGACCATTTGTAATAGGACGAAGCCGCCTCGACATGTTCTGATGTGGAGAGCTGTTTTTCGTACTCCCAGCGGTCCAGCACGTCCGCAAAATGAAACTCGATCAACGCGGCCTCTTCCGGAGTGATCCGCTCCTTCCATCGTCCAACGTTCTCTGCGGACGGACGGTCAAAGACCTTGCCGTCGAAATTGTTCCCCTTCCACGGATTGCCCATGAAACGAGGCTGCAACAATATGTCGGAATACCGAACGCCAGCGAATGCAGCGATGCGTTGCAACACGGACTCCGGCTCGCGTACTAGGTCTTCAAAACGCAACACCAGATACCGCTCCTCTCCATACAGTTCCTGATTGGCCGAGGCCATCAGAAAGGCCATTTTGGCTCGCTCCAAATGACTCTGCATGAGATCGCGCACATCCTCGTTGCGCTTGCTGTACCGTGCGCTCCAACCCGACTTGAGCGACGCGAAATTGTCGCGAGGATCGCGCAGAAGCTGGATCATCCGGGCGTTGGGAAACCAGGAGAACACCTGGGAGGCATACACTTCGGTACTGGTGGTCTTCTCCACCCAGGCAAGCGGTTCACGAGGTTGCCCATACATGTCGTGGTAGGCGAAAACCGCCTCGGAAAGAAGTATTTGCGGGGAGCACTCCTTGCCCTGCATGCGTTCGTAGAATCGCTTTTCCAGCGCCTTCATGTCCAGGGCGCATTCACCCTTCCACTTCACGGCGTCACTTTCCATTGCAGCATATACGGTTTCAATAATCCTCTTCTTGCGCTGCTCTTCGCTGTACTCTCCTTCTGCATAGCGAGGGTAATACGCGTAAAAGAAGCTGCTGTCGGACGGATAAACGCAAAGCTGGTCGTGGCCGTCCATAAGACTCAGCAAAAGCGTTGTGCCGCTTTTCCTATGCCCACAAAGAAAGATCGGACACTTGCGCCAATTTCTTGCCGTCATAAACTCAACCCTCCGACTTCTTTGTTTTATTACTCAAGAGCGCCTTGGCGATTTTCCCATATCCGGGATGAGCATCCATACGGCGATCTTCCAGATCTTGCGCCGAACACACTTGTTTTCCCCAAGGGAACACATCAACAGGACGCCTGACATAATAATCATACGCATATGTGCGTGCGTGGCGAACCTGTTCGGCAGTCAAGAGAGGAAGCTGCGCCGCGCTCCGCAGCAATCGCTTGTAATGTTCCCTGTCGCGCACGTCCAAAGTAAACCCCTTGCCGCCGTAATGCGCTTCTCCGGCAAGAATGGTCGGCTTGCCTTGAAGAGCCATTTCAAATCCGGCAGTACCGCGTATGGTCACGCAACCGGAACACAACGCCTGCAACCTGATGTTGTTGATCCTCTCCTGGGACGGAACAAACGTGATGTGTTTCGGGAGATGAGGGAAAAATTCCTCGCAAAGTTCCTTCAGCCCATAGTTGTAATGCTGAACCAGGGCCACGGGGTGGCTTTTGATCACCCACTGCACGGAGTCCACCGCTGCGATGATTTCCATGGTCTCGCGGACCCAATCAATCAGATCGTCATAGACCATCTGCCCGGTGAGCAGATGAAAATCCCAGAAATTATGCAGGAAAACGGCCCAGACCGACAGGTCCTGGCTGAGGCCCAACAGCTGCTGCAACTCGTTCCCTTCCCATGACTTCGAAGAAAAAATGTCGTTTTGGACAGTCTTTCCACTGGCGTACTCCGACAGAACAGCCCTCAGTTCGGCATCTTGCTCCGTTGAAATACCTTGCTTTTTAAGAGCCTCCCACTCGCTCTCCGAAATAAAATTAGGCCCCAGATCGTCGCCGGAGGAGGCTTCTTTCACCAAAACCTTCCCCCGAACCGGCGAAGCCCGATACAACACGCTGCGCAGTCCGGAGCGGGTGGCAACGTCAAGACTCGGTCCCCAGTCTGAGAACAGGCCGTGAGAGCTGTAAAACGCCTGGGGAGCGTGGCGTTCAATGGCATTGCGCGTGGCCATGGCGTTCACAATGGCGGCGTATAAAAACTCCCGGGCCACCTCGTCCACGTCCGCCGCCTGAATGCGTGCGGCCGGGCAGCGGTAATACCGGACCAGAGACGCCTTGGCATGAAGCCCCACTTTGATGCCTTGGTATTCCCGATCGGCAAGATCGGCCAGTGTCGCCTCGCCGGCGGCCTCGCGCGCCTCGGCGCGTTCGGCGGGCGAGACAAAGTCCCCCATCCGAATATAGGATAGCCCGGCCTGGGACAGGCAGGACTCGGAAATATGAATGCAATTCCGACAAATCGCATGCCATTCCGACAAAGGCTTGCCGCTCGTCGCTTCGTGCAGGATGCATCCGGAAAGCGTCCCATCGCAGATCACGTTCAGTCCGGGCACGCCTTCACGGCCCAGGGCCAGCGCCGTAAAAATGCCCATCTCCAGATGCGCCATGGCTCCGCCGGTCACGGTCCAGATCAGGACGGGCGCTCCCGGGCAGTCGGATTCCAGAGGGGAAGCCACAGCAATCTTCCGTTGCAGCGTTTCAAATTCCCTTTCCCAGGCTGGTTTTTCCTGTTCCCTGCTCTGGCTCGTCATTCCCTTTTCTCCTTCGCTCCGCATCGCTCTCAGGCTGCTTATGCTTCCGGCGGTTTGTGCTTCCGACGCGTCAATCTTCCAAATGTCCGCGAATCTCCCAATTCCCGTCAGCGCCCTGATGCCACACATCCCTGTTCCGGTATGATTCCATCACCTCGTCGAAACGCTCGCGATCCATGCCGATAAATTCCAAAAAATCGTCCACGTAATAGCTGGAAAGCGGTTCCAGATCGTGCCTGCGGACCAGGGGCCGGGCCTGTTCCCGCGTGAGCCGGCCAGCGCGGATGTCCTCGCAGGCGTGGTCCGTGGCCCGCCCGTATCCCAGCTTCAGCACTTTCATGTACTGGTGGATGCGGTTGATCTTTTCATCAATGCCCACGTAGGTCCGGTACGTACCCTCGGAAGAACCGGGGAGCGTTTCAAAGCCGTGCGTGCGCGCAATGCGCAGGTGTTCTTCCGAATCCCATCGAAAATAGGAGCCCATGAAGCGCACGCGCGTCGCCGACCCTGCCAATTCTCCGGGATACTCGTACATGCGCAGATTCTCCATGGGGATGCCGTAGCGCCGGGAAATGGCGGGAGCATCGACGCCGGAGTTGGTCACGCAGTGCAGGAACCAGCGCTCGTTCACGCCGTCGTGTTCGGCCACGCGTTGATCGCCGCCATATTCAAACGCGGCGTTTTCGCCGAGCAGCACCAGGGGGATGGAAAAACGCAGCGCCGTATGCAGCGGAGCCGCGTACAACAGAACATGGCTCATGAGATCGGGGTCGCCGTAGTCCTCGAATCCGATCCGCACCAGCCGCCTGTGCAGCCGCAGATCCGGCCGAAAAATGAACAGGTTCGCCCCCATGCGCGGGACAAGCTCCAGATTCTTCCTTCCCACATCCGTTTTGATGCCGTAGTCCACGTTCATGGCCAGGACCCGCAGCCCCCGTTCCAGAAGCCGATGCAGCTGGGTCAGGGAATCCTTGCCCCCGCTCACCGGCACCAACGCGTCGTAATAGGGAGCGCGTACGGCCCGCGCCTCGTCCACCAGGATCTCGAACGCGTCCCCGCGTTCCTGCCAGTCGATGCCGTCCAGGGCGTTCTTCTTGCGCTCATGGGTACGGCAGGCCGCGCAGACCCCGTCCCGATCAAAGGTCAACCCGAACTTGGTGTCCGGCATGAGGCAACGGGTGCAATACTTCATGGCTCAGCTCCGCTCGCCGATCTTTTTGGCGGGCGCTCCCACGTTGACGGAATAGGGCTCGGTGCTCCTGGTGACCACGGCACCGGCGCCGATCACGCTGCCGCGCCCCAGAGTCACCCCCTTGTTGATGACCACGTTGGCGGCTATCCAGCAGTCGTCCTCGATAGAGACGGGCTCGTGAATGAACCCGGCCTCGCGTACGGGCGTGTCCCGTTGAAACACATGCTCATTGGCGTTGATGCTGCAACGCGGCCCGATAATGCACTGCTCGCCGATGATCAGGTCCGCGCCGCCGTTGAGCAGCGCTCCCTTGGTGACGATGGAGCCGGAGCCGATGCGCAGTTCGCCGTCACGCGCCGCCACGAAACGGCAATCTCCTTCCACGACCACGTCGCGGCAAAACACAAGTCGCCCGTTTTCCCGGTTGCGAAGATCCACGTCACCCAAAAACCGCACGTTTTCCTCGATGACGATGTTGTCCGCACGGCCCCGGATCTGCAATCGCGGCACGCCCTGGCAATGGAATCCCGGGGCCACGCGAACGCCGCGCAGCCGGAGAATCAGACGGATCATCCAGCTGTGCAGCACCCAATATTTGTTGTTCGTGACCAACGCCAGCAATGCGAACATTCCGCTCACCCCTCCAGCATGTCCAAAAAGAATTTCACGTTCACCACGCTGTACAGAAACTTGGATTCACTGTTGGACAACGAACGTTGCTCCAACAGTTCCCGCACGGCCTCCGGGCGGACCAGATCGTACACGGGACCGGGAGTCAGCAACTCTTCCCGCACCATCGGGTCCGTGGTGTCCAGCAAGTCCAGCACCGGCGCGTTGAAGCCCACCTTGCGCCGCTCGTTCAGGATCGCATCCGGTACCAGGCCGCACATAGCCTCGCGCAGCACGGCCTTGGAATAGCCGTCGCGCATCAAATGCCGCGTCGGGATGGTCTGGCAGTATTCGGCCAGAGCGCGATCCAAAAACGGAGAACGATTCTCTATGGACACCGACATGGCGTTGAGATCGTCCTCGCGCAGGATCACGGGCACAACCTCGTGCAGCAGCTCGTTGAGCATTCTGCTACGCAGCAATTCCGGAGCGTACCGCTCTTCGGCGAAGCTCTCCTGGAATTCCCGACGCAGCCGTTTGGCGAACAGTTCCGCGCCCAGGGTGATGTGCCCGCGCATGTCCGGCGCATTGACGAACGCCTCCGGGTCCTTGAGCAGCGGATTGCGCACGACCGGAGCAACGTGCCGTTGCCAGTCCGCCACTGCCTGCGCGTGTTGCGGCGTATTCCGGATCGCGGCCAGATACATCAGATAGTGGTCGTAATACCCGGTAAACAACTCGTCCGCGCCCGTGCCGCTGATGGAAACCTTGAATCCCCTGGCCGCCATTTCGCGCAGCAGCAACCACTGGACATAATAGCTGATGGTCACGACCGGGCCGTCATGCTGCCGGACCAGGGCGGCCATGCGCGGCAGAAAGTCCCGGGTGGAAAGATGCACGTTGGTGTGTTGCAGCCCCTGCTCGGCCACGGCCAGATCAACCAGGTGCTGTTCGGCATAGCGCTCGTCGGTGTTCACCACGGTAAAGCCGTGCACATCCTGGCCAAAGACATTGGAGGCAATGGATATCAATGAATTGGAGTCCACGCCGCCGCTCATGCAGAAGGCCAGGGGCACATCCGAACGCAAACGGATTTCCACGGCGCGCAGGAGCAACCTGCGCACGCCTTCCGCCGCCTCGGCAAACGACATGTCCGGCTCCTGGTCCGTGCGCAGCGTCCAATAGTGCGTGGCCTGTTCCTGCAGGTCCGGCCCCACGCGCAGGACAGTGGCGCGCGGCACTTCCGTGACGCCCTCGAAAAAAGTGGCCGACTGTTTGTACAGCGTTTTGTAGCCGTTCACGAGGTAGCGCGAGAGCTGGCCATAATCAGGCCGCAGCTTTCCCGGATACAATGCGGCCAGAAATTTGATCTCGGAACCGAAATAGAGTCCGGTGTCGTCACGCAACAGGTACAAGGTCTTTTCCCCGAAACGGTCGCGGCACAACAGCAACGAGCCGTCGGCTTCGTCGTACAAGGCCACGGCCCACATGCCCTCGCAGGCATCCAGACCCTCCACACCTTTTCGCGCCAACTGGCGCAGAAGCACTTCCGTGTCGCCCGTGCCGACGAACCGTTCGCCCTGCTTTTCCAGGATGTCCCGCATTTCCAGAAAATTGTAGAGCTCGCCGTTGAAGGCCAGAACCTTGTCCTGAAAACGCATGGGCTGCGCGGCCCGCTCATCCAGGTCCACGATGGCCAGCCGCGTATGCAGCAGCAGCACATGCTGCCCGGCGGCGGAGATGTGGCGATATAGGCCGTTGCCGTCCGGCCCGCGATGCCGCATGCGCCGCAGGCAGTTCCGGGCGGTTTCCTCCGGGATGTGCCTCAGGCCCATATATCCGGCGATGCCGCACATGCCGCTATGCCCCCTGCCGAAACGTCATTCTACCATATCCATACCGAACGCCTGTCCGCGTTGCACTCCCAGCCTGAGAATACGGCCCAGCAGACGCTCTTCCTGGCCCGGAGCCAGTCCGCCCCCGGGCCGAAGCCAAGTCAGGTGCTCTGCGGCGAGGACCGTGCCCGCAGCCAGGTCCCGGGCAGCGCAGATGCTCCGGCGCATACCGTCCACGCCCTGCGTTTCCGCATCCGAAGGATGCAATGCGGCACTGCCCCGATACGCCTCGGCCTGCCGCACGCGACGCACCAGTTCGCGCATCTGGACCGGGTCCGCGCTGAGTTGATGGTCCCGGAACGCGGACCATTCATGGTCCAGGGTGAAATGCTTCTCGATGACCCGCGCCCCCAGGCACGCGGCCAACACCGCAGCCTCCACGCCCAGGGTGTGGTCCGAATACCCGGCAGGCAATCCGAACCGGGCCGCCAGCGCGGGAATGGCCGCCAGATTGGCCAGCTCCGGAGGCGTGGGATACAGACTCACGCAATGCAGCAGCACCAGTTCGGGTGCCGCGTCCAAACCCTGCCAGCCCTGGCGCAGACGGTCCACCGCCGACTGGATTTCCTGTTCATCCGCGCCCCCGCGCGACAGCAGCACGGGCTTGCCGAACCCGGCCACCGCGTCCAGGAGCGGCCCGAACGTCAGATCGCCGGACGCGACCTTGAACAAGGGCACAAGGTCATCGAGAAAACGGGCGCTTTCCAGATCGAACGGAGTGGACAGGAAAAGCACGCCCTCCTGTTCCGCTCTCCGGGCCAACGCCTCGAATTCGGCGAACGTGAGCTCAAAGCCCTGGAGCATGCGCAACCGCTCAGGCGGCACCCGGCCTACCAAACCGTCGGCACGCAACGTCTGAAACTTGACCGCGTCGGCTCCGGCGGCAGCCGCCTCGCAGAGCATGCGCTCGGCCACGGACGCGTCGCCTTCGTGGTTGTTGCCGATCTCAGCCACGATCAGGGTTTTTCCTTCCTGCCAATGCCGCATCATGGTTCCTGCGCTCCGTGTCGATGAAAAATCAAGGTGCTGCGCTCCAGCCGCAATCCCAGGGACTGATACAGCCTGATGGCGGCCATGTTGGCCGCCGAGGTGCCCACTGTCACGGACGCATCCTGCGCCGCCAAGCCCGGTATGCTCCACAGCAGGACCGAACCGACCCCTTGCCGCCGGGCCTGCAGGTCAACCGCCACGAGATCCACGGTCCAATGGGCCGGGCCGCCCAGCAGCAGCAAAAAACCGAGCACGCCGCGCTCGTCCCGCGCGGTCAACAGCGCGTCACCACGCTTGCCGTCAAAGTAATTCCCCACCCAGCGTGCCTTGATGTCCGAGGCCACCTGCTTCGGAATGGCCGGGTCCAGGTGGAACCGGTTGCAGATCAGATTCTGTCCGGCAAGGCGTTGCAGCGTTTCCCTGTCCTCGGGCCGTGCCGGGCCGACCTGCATCTGGCCGCTCCCGGCATTCGCCCCGCCGCTCGGACGCCCCTGGAACGTGAGATTCACGTCGGCCAGGGCGAATCCGCAGGCCTCCAGCATGGCGCAGACATCCATGCGCTCCGGTTCGACCCGCGCCTGGACAAACCCGGGATGCCCTTCAAGCAGCTCGGCCAGACGTCCGGCATCCGCTGCCGGATTTTCCGGATCGTAGCGCAGCGTCCAGGCGTTCCGGCCCAGACGTTCCGAAAGAAAGGCGTCCGCCACAAGACGCATGCTCAGGCTCCGGCCACGCCGCCGGCGGGCGTATCGCCATCCAGTTGGCCCCAGGACTCGCGATACCAACGCATGTATTCGGGGAAACCCTTTTCCAACGGCCACTGGGGATCATAACCGATCAGCTCCCGCGCCTTGTCCACGGACAGGGTGCCCCGGTCCGGGGTGAGCTTGTCCTTGGGAACGTACTTGACGTTGCAGTCCGGGAATTCCGCGCGCACCAGTTCGGCCATGTCCGCCAGGGAGCGCGACTCGCCATAGGTCAGGTTGAATATCTGATTCCGCGCTTCGGGCTTGGTTATGGACAACACCAGCCCCTGCACCAAGTCGTCGATGTAGGTGAAGTCGAGCCGGTCCGAGCCGTCGCCGTGAATGGTGATCTCCTCGCCCTGCATGGCTTTTTCGATGAATATCTGACCCACCCGGCGGCTCACGCAGCGCGGGCCGTACAGGGCCGAAGGCCGGATGATGGTATAGGGCAGGTCAAAGGCCTGATTGTAGGCGATGACCAGCTTTTCCCCGCCGAACTTGAGCGCCGCATAGATGCCCAACGGTTCGCAGGGCGTCTGCTCGGTGACGAATCCGCCCGGGAAGTGCCCGTAGATCATGCTGGAGGAGAAATACACGAAGTGCTCCGCGTATCCCCGGCTCCAGTCCAGCGCGTTTTCCAGGGTGCGGAAACTGTGATCGAAGGTGCTGTAAGGATCCTTGTTGGACTGGTTGGCGTGGGCCACGGCGGCCAATTGCACCACGGTCTGGGGCTGCACGTCGTTCATGATTTTGGACAGCGCGTGGTAGTCCCGCGCGTCCTGAACGTACAGGGGCACGTTCGCCTGGCGCAGCATGTCCAGCCGCTGGTGCAGCATGCCCAGATACTTTCCGTTGCCCGCATTGCCGTTGCCCGCGAACTTGAGCAGGTTGTTGACCTGCAAATTGTCCAGCACCGAGACTTCGGCGCCGAGCCGCTTCAGTTCCAGGGCAAAATTGTGGCCGATGAACCCGGCCCCGCCGATCAACAGAATACGTCGTCCTTTGATGGGGATCATTTGCGCACCTCTTGGATTGCGTTTGTAACGGCTGTGGCAATATAGTCCATGTCCTCGGCGTCCAGATGCGGCCCCACGGGCAGGGCCACGCCCTGGCTGATGGCTGCGGCATGCGGGAAAGCGCCGGAGGTAGCGCCGTACTTTTCACGGTAATAGGTCATTTCCGGCACGGGCTGCGGATAGTAGACGCTGGTGCCCACGCCTTGCGCCTTGAGGAAGTTGACGATTCCCAGCCGCTTGGCGCGCATGTCCTCGCGCAGCACCACGGACAGGCAATAGCGGCTGCTTTGCGCTCCTTCGGGCAGTACGGCCCCGAGCACTCGCAGTTCTTCCACCTCGGCCAGGGCCGCGGCCAAGCGGGTGAAATTCTCTTCCCGGGCAGCGAGAAAACCATCCAGCCGCTTGACCTGCTCCACGCCCAGGGCCGCCTCCAGCTCGTTCATGCGGTAGTTGTAGCCGAGCATGGTCACGTCATAGACGCCGGGCACGCTGCGTTCGCCCACGACCCGGTCCACGCCGAAGGCGCGCTTCTTGTCCAGCCGGGCCAGCAGGTCTTCATGCCTGGAGATGACCATGCCGCCCTCGGCAGTGGTCATGTGCTTGACCGGATAAAAGGAAAACGCACCCGCATCGCCGAGCAATCCGGCATGCACGCCGTGCAGCCTGGTGCCCACGGCCAGGGCGCAATCCTCGATGACGAACAGCTCGTGCTTTCGAGCCACGGCGTTGATGCGCTCCATATCCGCGGGAACGCCCAGGAAATGCACCACGGAAATGGCCCGGGTGCGCGGCGTGACCGCTGCTTCCAGCGCGTCGCAGTCCATGTTGCCCGTGACCGGCTCGGCGTCCACGAAGACCGGTCTGGCCCCGGTGTATTCCACGGCATGGGCCGTGGCCACATGCGTCTGGGCCGGAACAATCACCTCGTCGCCGGGCTGCAGGCCCAGATCGAAGCCGAGCAAGTGCAGCCCAGCCGTGCAGGATGCCACGGAAACAGCCCGAGGCGCGCCGGTCCAGGCCGCGAAATCCGCCTCGAACGCCTTGGATTTCGGACCATGCACGAACTGGCTTCCGCAGAGCACGTCCATGACGGCCTTGCGCTCCTCGTCGCCGATAATGGGTTTACCAAAGGGAATGGTTCTCACGTTGTCCTCACTGGTAACATCGCACACGGACAGGGCCGCCCGTGCGCATGGATTCGTCCGCCGCAAAACAAACGGACATCACGTTGAAAATGTCTGTTTCACTGATCAAGGCCTTGCCTTGACCGCAAACCGCGTCCAAAAAGGCATGTTGCGCCCGGACGCGCTCCTCCCGGGCAGGATAAACCCCTTGCGCGGGGCGGGGCGCGGCCTCGGGCGAGTCGAGATAAACGCCGCCCTCCAGGCCGTGCAGAAAAGTGCGCTTTGTGCCGAACACGGCCAGGCGATGGAAATGCGGATGCACGCATCCGCCGTAGGCGGCCACGCGCGCCACCATGCCGCTCTCGAAACGCAGGCTGAGCGCGGAAAAATCCGGAAAGGGGAATCCCGCTTCGGACGTGGCCAGATTGTTGCCCCAGGCATGGACCTCAACCGGGCGTTCCCCGGTCAGCCAAAGCAGCAGATCGACCATGTGCACTGACGCGCCCTGGATGATGGAATACGACTCCATGCGACCGCGCCAACCCGTGGTCAGTTTTTCCGGACGGCCCCAAAGATAATCGGCGTCCATGGAAAACACCCTGCCGAACTCGCCGGAACGCAGCTCTTGACGCACTTCCCGGAACAGCGGGCAGGTCCGCAGAACCATGTTCGCGGAAAAACGCAGAGGGGCGTCTTGATTCGCGTTGGCACGCTCGAGCGCGGCGCGGATTTCCGCGGCCTGCTCCGGCGTCTGACAGAGGGGCTTTTCCGCATAAACGTGCTTGGCATTGGTCAGGGCGCGCAGGACCTGCGAAAAATGGGCGTCGTCATAGGAGCAAACGGACACGGCGTCCATGTCCGGGGCGTCCAGCACGTGTTGCGCCGCATCCGCCACGTTCACGGCCTTGTCCGGAAACTCGGCCCGCAGTTCCAAGGCCAGGGTCTCGGCGCGTTTGCGGTCCAGATCGCAAAGCAACACGCGGTCCACTCCGGGATGCGCGAGCGCGCCGCGCGCATGATGACGGCCCACGCCGAGCCCGATGACGCCCACGCCGATCATGCCTCTGCCTCCGTGCAGCCGCACAGCTCCAGCAGCTCGCGCCAGCCGTATTGCCAATGGGGGCGGTCCATGCGGGCGATCATGCCGGCCAGACGCCGATGGTCGCAATCCGTGTTCACGCTCAGGCAGCGTTCGTCGCGGCTCATGCCGCTCTCGAAGTTCAAAATGCGGAATTTCGACGCGTTATTGTAGAAATACAGCGTGTTGTGCTCCAGCTCATCGCCACGCATCCGCGGATACGCCTGCTCGAAGGTGCTGGCGCGCACCACCTCGACGCTCTGGCCCGAAGGAAAGGTGCGCGGGTGGACATTGGTAACCAGATCCACGTCATGTTCCCGGAACAAGGCCACGCCCCGGCTCAGCAGGGCCACGTCCACCAGGGGGCTGTCCGCGCAATAGCGCACGAACCCGTCGCAGGGATGGGCTTGCAAGGCCCGGACAAAACGCAGGGCCACATCGTCCAACGGCCCGGAAAAGCAGGGCACGCCATGTGCGACGCAAAACTCGCGGATGGCCTCGTCCGCAGGGCCGGAAGAAGTGGCCACCACATGAAAATCCAGCCCGGGAACGCGTTCCAGCCGCTCGAAAACATATTGCAGCAGCGGCTTGCCGCAAAGATCCCCGGTCACCTTGCCCGGCAGCCGGGAGGAATTCATGCGCGCCTGCACCAGACATCCGATGCGCATCACGCCTCCTCTCTCGGCGATCTCGCCGTGCCGGTAAAGGACAGGGGCGTCTCCCGGGCCACGTCGTTCAGCGGCAGGGCATACAGCAACGGCAAATCACCAAGCCTTTCCTCCATCTCCACGGGAACGGACCGGGCTGCCGCCCCGGACCCGTCGTCCAGGGCCAAAGCTCCGTCAACGCGCCAGACTTCGGGCAGCCACTGGCTTCCGTCTATGCTCCTGTCCCCGAGCCGTTCGCGCCACTGTTCCTGATCGATGAAGTTGCTCTCCGGACGAAACGCCGGAAGCTGCGTCGCATTCCTGTCCTGGTAATACTGTCCGTTGAAGCTCAGCGGGGACAACAAAAAAGTCCAAAAGGGATTGGCGTTGCAATGCACCGGGGCCATGGACAAAGCGGGCTTTCCGTCGGCTGCGGCAAGAAACCGGCGCAGCCGTGAAGGCGTAACCGGTCCGGCCAGGGGGGAAAGCCACAAGACAGCCTCTCCGGACGGCACGTGCGCCAAACGGGTCCGCCGAAGCCGGGCAATGCGTTGTGCCATGGTTCCGGTCGCCTTGCCGCCCTGGCCCTGCGCCACGTATTCCGTGTCCAGGCCGCACCCCGTCAATGCAGCCATGCAGCGCAGGTCATCCACAAAACATCGCACTGGCTGCCCGCGTAGCTCCTGCCCCACGGCGGAAACAACGAACCGGGCCAGCTCCTCCAGCAGGGACGCCTTTTCCAGGAACAGGTTATCGCGTTGCCCGCAACGGCTGAAGTCCAGTACAACCCTCATGCGACCGCCCCCAGTTCCAGGCCGAAATCATACAGGCCGGCATCCACGATGCGGCGGGCCAGATCCAGATCTTCCTGCGTGTCCACGTCCACCAGTTCGATGGGGTTGGTCAGGGGCCAATACAGAAAATTGTTGTAGAGAGCGCGCTCCTCAGTGGGCCGCCACTTGGTGTGCGACCCAATGAAATAGCCCATGATCTTGGCCCAATCGTACTGATCCGCCTCGTGCAGCATCAACTCGTGCAGCGGGAACAGTTCCCCCTGCCTCGTCCGGCAGTGACTGTGCGCCAGATGCACGTTCGACTGGAGCATTGCGAAAACCCCGGTATACGTATCCATTGCCGCCACCAAGTGCCGGAGCAGCTTCACGTTGCGGAACGGGCTGGTGGGCAGTAGCGTGATGATTTTTGCCGGAGGACAAAGGCCCTGTTCGTACAAACGATCCAAAAAACGCGTCGTGGCGTCGGTCAGGCTGGCCTTGGCCGTGGCCAGGAACGTGTCGCGCAGAAAAGGAACTTCAGCGCCGTATTCCCTGGCTATCTCCGCATACTCCCGGCTGTCCGTGTCCACGAAAACGTGGTCCACCCCGTCCAGGGCCAGCGCCATGCGGATGGTGTAGGCCATGAGGGGCAGACCGCCCACAAGGGCGATATTCTTGTCCTTGACCCGCGTGGAATTTTTGCGTGCAGGAATATAGACGACGGTTCCCAATCCCTGCCGGAGGGTCTGGCCTTGGCCGTGCGGTCCATGAAGAACATAATTGGGTCTGTAGTTCATTTCATTCACCGACTTACGAAAGATTCCCGAACATGGCTGCTTCCCGCCGCTTCAGCCCTGCCGCACACCGCTCTCGGAAATTGCGGCGATCCGGGCTGTAAAATATCATTCACTCACTGTATGCTTTATCGGTCATGCCCGGTGCTTCTTTAGGACATCCGGCCCGGGCCGATTCGCCTGCAATCCTTATTTCCCGCCATATTCATGCCTACAGGGAGAAAAACGTTCCCTCCTCCTTAATCAATACAGGTTTCGTGCCAAGCAAATAGATACAACAAATAGCCAACATTTACAAAGCAATATGATTCATTCATTCGGCGAGTGAACGAACCGGGGGGGCAATGCATCCCGGCACAGTCAACCCTCCGACACCCTAAGCAACTACCGCGTTGCCGCATGCAGGCGGCCCACATGAAACCAGGAAATATACTCATAGAATGCAAAGAAATCATCCAGATGCCGCAATCCCGCCCCTTCAAGAACGGACTGAAGCTCCTGCTCGAAGATACTGCCCATCAGCACAGGGCCTTTGCCCGCGGCCTGCTCCAGGGGCACAAGCGGCCGCCCTCCCCAGGACGTGCCCGCAATGGTGCAGGACGAGTTGGTGAAGGTGACGGAAACATCCGGACCGCAAAGGCTTTCCAGCGTATCCAAAACCTGTTTGCCGGTCTCGCCCGTACCGAAAATCACGGCTCCGTCCGCAAACATTCCTGGTTCGGCGTTCAGGCGCTCCCAGGCAGGGCGCACGGCTTCGCAGGGTTTCTTGGGCCGCCACTGCGGATAGAGCACGCCATGGGCGCGCTTGCGAAACGCCCGCAAAATACCTTCCGAGCCGACGTATTCATAGAGCGGCTCACGGCAAAGACTGTCCACGGCGTGTTCCACGGCCAAAAGGCTCGGATCGCCGTATTCGGTCTCCGTGCCCGCATAGTCATGGAAGACAAGAATCCCGCCCACATTGAGATGAGGGTGCCAGGCCAGAATGTCCAGGGCCACGCCGGATTGCCTGCCGTCCGAACTGATGCGGGGAAAACCGTGATCCCCGTCGATGAACAGGAAATCCAGGCGCTCCCGGAAGCGCAGACCTTCCTCAACGCTGTAACCACGAACCGCATGGGTATTCGGCAGGTTCAACTTCTGTTGGACAGCGCGGTAGTTGTTTTCGTCGGTAAAGAGATCAAAGGAATGCAGGCTGCCGCCATTTTCGCGCACATGTTCAAGAAAAATCGACGTGCTCCCTTCCCCCTTGAATACGCCGAGTTCCGCAATGCCGCCGCAAATGGAAAATTGCCCGAGTAGAGTCTGGAGATAGCGCATGCATCCGCCTCATTGTGGTTGTCGGTTTATCCGGTCATGGCGGCCAGGGCCGACCACGCGCAAAATCGTCGAAATATCGACGAAGCAGGGCCACAATGCCATTTATGCAGGAATGAAGCCAATGCGGGCAGAATGGCCGCATCAGAAACGGAGCTGTCGCCGATCCGAAAGGTGTTCGCGAATACGCACGAATTGCGGATAACACTCTTTGAACGGCCCTTCGAGTTGCGGATCGAAATGCCTGCCGAACTCCTGGGAAATCACGTCGCGAGCCAATGCGGGCGGCCAGGCGGATTTGTAGGGCCGGTCGCTGGTCATGGCGTCGAACACGTCGGCTATGGCGCAGATGCGGCCATACAGAGGGATTTCCTCTCCGGCCAGTCCGTAAGGGTAGCCTGTCCCGTCCCAGCGCTCATGGTGGGTCAGGGCAATGGTCTCCGCAGCCTGAAACAGGGTGGTTTCGGACGACCCCAGGATGCGCGCGCCAAACTCGGTATGGCGCTGCATGATCTTCCATTCGTCCGAATCAAGCGGCCCGGGCTTGAGCAGAATGTTGTCCGGAACGCCGATCTTGCCCACGTCGTGCATGGGGCTGGCCTGATGCACCTGTTCCACTTCTTCGGCGGCAAGCCCCAGCGCTTCCGCCAGCAGGGCGGCGTACACGCTCATGCGCTGAATATGGGCGGCGGTTTCATTGTCCTTGAACTCGGCTGCCGAAGCCAGCCTGTGCAAAGAATCAAGGTTGGCGGCCATGGCCCGTTGTTGGTGTCCCAGGGCGCTCTCCACCGCAGAATTCAGGGCACGTGTGCGTTCCTGCACCATTCTTTCCAGACGCTTACGATCCATGCCCGGCCTGGGCGTGGGCATGTCTTCGGCGGTCGAGGCATGCAGGAGCACCATGGGCCCACCCATGAGCCGGCGCATGGCCCGCAACCGCTCGGCCAGACCAAGCCCTTGCTGGCTGGGCAAATCCCATCCGGTCAAAACCAGATCCGGCGTTGATGTGCTCATGATTTCCAAAGCTTGATCGCGGCTGACCCGCTTCACGCAGAAATCACCCGAACCGCAAAGGCGATCCGCAAATTCCTCGGTCCGCAGCTTGGGATCTTCCACCAAAAGAACCTTGAGCGGTCTTTCATCCATTATGACCTCGCTCAAGCTGGAAGGAAGAAGCATCTTTACGGCCCAACCGCTGAATAGCGTCACGCAAATGTTCGACCTCGAACGGCTTTGCCAGATAACCGTCCATGCCCAATTTAAGGAAGGACTCCCGTTCGCTCTCCATGGCGTAGGCGGTGACGGCAATGACCGGCAGGTCTTTCGGAACGTTCTTGATGCGGCCCTGCCGGATATGTTCCAGGACCTCAAGTCCGTTCATGCGCGGCATCTGAATATCCATGAGCACGAGGTCCACGCCGCCCTCGGCCAGACGTTCCAGGGCGAACTCCCCATCCTCGGCTTCAATGACCACGTGGCCTAGTTTGCTCAGGTAGCGGCTGACCACATATCGATTGGTGGAGTCGTCTTCGGCGTAAAGGATGCGCAGACTGTCCTGAGAGGTGCTCTTCCGCGTTCCGGCGCCGGGCTGAGGTTCTTCCCCAGACTCCGGCAGGCGCAGCAGGGTGGTGAAAAAGAAGGTGCTGCCCTCGCCGGGCACGCTTTCCACCCAAAGCTTGCCGCCAAGCAGGTTAACCAACTGGCGGGCAATGGCCAAACCCAGGCCGGTACCGCCATAGGCCTTGGTCATACAGTCTTCGGCCAGAGTGAAGTTCTCGAAAATCTCTTCCTGCTTGGCCTGGGGGATGCCAATGCCCGTGTCCTGTATCGCGAACAAGGCCACGATGGCTCCCTGTCCGTCGCTGCCGCCGCCCCTGTTGTGGCGGCTGGCCACGCCGGCACGCAACTTGACCCAGCCTTTTTCCGTAAACTTGCCGGCATTGGACAGCAGGTTGGAAAGCACCTGGGCAAGGCGGGCAGGGTCCCCGACAACGCTTTCGGGCAGAGACGCGTCCACCTCGCAATCGAACTGCAGATTCTTGAGCCGGAAAGCCGTGCGCCTGTTCTCACACACGGAATTGACCAGCTCACGCAGCTTGAAGGGCCGCCGCTCCATGCTTACGGATTTGGCTTCGATACTGGAAAGCTCCAGAATGTCTTCCACCACATTCAACAGCTTGAGGGAAGCCTCCCTGGACATCTGGAGATACTTGCGCTGTTCCTGCCCCAGTTCGGTGCGCAGCAGCAGGTCGGTCATGCCCACGATGCCGTTGATGGGCGTACGCAATTCATGGCTCATGTTGGCCAGGAACTGGCTTTTAGCGCGGTCCGCGACCTCGGCGGCCTCCATGGCCCTTTTGAGCTTGCCCTCGCGCAGATGCCGCTCGGTCACGTCTTCGGCCGAGCCTGCGGTTCGCAGGGATTCGCCGTCCGTGGCCACGGGATAGGCCTTGGCTTCGACCCAACGCATGGTCCCGTCCGGGCGCAGAATACGAAACTCCTCGCTGGCCGAACCCTGACGGCTGACGTGGACATCATTCATGGATTTGCGGACCCGCTCGCGATCATCCGCATGGATGGTCTCGAAAATAGCGGCCCGGCTTTGCAGCAGGACATCCGGCGGAATACCCCAGATGTGCTCAAAAGCCGGGCTGACGTAGATGAACCGTTCGGAATCGCACAACCAGAATACGCTGTTAATGGCCTGGGCCATCTGCTGGAAACGCTCTTCGCTCTCGCGCAATCGCTCCTCGGCCATGCGCCTCTCCCGCATAAGCCCGAACTCGCGTAACGCACGCCGCGCAATGTGCGGCATATCCAGGAAGGATTCCGCGGACTTGACCACATAGTCCAGCGCGCCCGCCTTCATGGCTTCGACCGCGACCTGCTCGTTGCCCTGGCTGGTCATGAGGATCAACGGATAACGCGGTTCTCCGCCGTAGGGCGCGAGAATTTCTATGCCGTTACCGTCCGGCAACAGCCAGTCGGCCACGATCAGGTCTGGACGACCCTGCTCCAGCGCCTCGCGGGCGAGCTGAAGCGTGCCCGCGACCTGGAGATCAAACTCCACATCATCACGGGAAAAGGCTTCGCAGATGAGTTCGGCGTGCGCCTGTTCATCTTCGACAAGGAGTATTTTAATTACTTCCGTCACTGATTCGACCCCTTGGCAATGCCCCCTGGAACCGCCGCGTCAAACTCCCCCTATTCGACGCAAAACTCGATCGTAAACTCTCCGTCCGGAGTGGTGAATGGAATGGCCATGATCGGCGCATTGGTCACATGCTGAATAACGTGCCTGTCGCCCATGACGACCATGGGCGTGCCGCTTTGCAGGGTGAGGCCGTTGCGCGCCATGGTTGCGCGGGATTGGCCCGAGACCATGTTCGTGATTTCGCCCACGGCGTCCTTGACGTCACGTAAAATATCCTCGATCTCCGAACCGAGCATGGCCCGGACAATGGCGATGGCGCATTTCTTGTCAAAAGAAATGGAAAGAGAGCCGGTCTTGTCGCCGGTGACGCCCACAAGGCCCGTCACGTCGCCTTTGGCCACCTGCCCCTTCTTGATGTAGGGCGTACCGGCCCTGCACTCAATGGAGGCCATGGTACCTATTACGTCCTGAGCTGCCTTGATCAAGGGTATGGCCAAATCCAGATTCATCCTCCCCCCTTTTTTCGCCTGACGCGACCGGGATCTAGTTTCCGAGCGCCTCAAGGCCCGAGGTCATGACCACAAACCCGCCGGATTCGGTCATATAAATTTCCGGATCGCCGCTTTTGCTCGGCCAACCCGTGCCGCTTTCAGGCACACTGAGCTTGAACGTCCTGTCCTCGGAAAGCAATTCTCCGAGAATCCTGCCCGCCACGGTATTCACTATCTCCGCCAGCGTATCCCAAAGGGTCTGCTCGCGGATGCGTTCGTCCTCGCCAAAGATGGCCGCCGCAGCCAGCGTCAGCAGTTTGCGGGGAAAGACCATGGTCACGGCCCCTTCGCAGGGCTCCAGCACGCGCACCCGGGACCACAGGTAGTCCGAGCTGGAAGCCTCGATAAAAAACATTTCCTCCATGGTAGCGGAAACAGCACCGGCCACAACGGATTGAAGACTCTTTACCATGCCGCCCCTCCCTTGTCCGGGAGCAAGGGGCCAAGCGCTTCGGCCAGCATGGCCGGATTCACCGGCTTGGGAAGCACGGCGAACGCCCCCATCTCCAAAAGCTCCCGCTCATTGGCCTCGTTTTTGGCACTGGAAATGACCAGCACCGGCATATCTCCATATTCCTCATTTTCCTTGATCCGCTTGAGCAGATCCCGGCCGCCCATGACCGGCATGGTCAAATCCGTCACCAAGAGGTCCGGCGGACCCCATTCCAAAAGCTCCAGCGCTTCCAGCCCATTGGCCGCCTCCAGAAATTCCACGCCCGCCAATCCGGCAATTTCCAGGCAACGCCGTATGACCATTCTTGCTGTCGCTGAATCATCCGCTATGATAACGCGTTCCATCGCACTCACCTCAATTCTCTACGGTTGGCCGAGCCTCAAAGGAACCAGGACTCCCTGCCTGCCGAAGTGATGGTCACACGGCCAGTGTTGACCTCCACCGCCACGGTACGGCTGAAATTGCCTCCCACATCCTCGGCCACAGGACCCAACTTATATTGCCACAGAATCTTCTTGATAGCCAGCACGTTACGCTTGCCGATATTGAACACTTCGTTATGGTCCATAACCTTGGCCCCGCCAGCAAGCTTGACGATCATACCCTGTCCGTTCTTGGCCGCGCCATGCTTTTCCATGGCCTGGAAAAGCGCGGGAAGGCCCGTGTCTGCAAAATAGCCGGGCCGTTCCCTGGCTCGCTCGGGCTGGATTGACGAGTCCGGGAGCGCCACGTGGACCATGCCCACACCTCGGGTCTTGGGATCAAGCAAGATCACGGACACGCAGGAACCCAGCGCATACGTCTTGACCACTTCCCCTGGCGTTTTGGACGCTCCGAAATCACCAACACCCAATGTGATCACCAGATCAACCTCCCAACTTCGAGAGAAGATTCAATGATTCTTGAGCAATGCGGCCAAGAGGAACAAGGCGCTCCGCACCGCCCCGCACATAGGCCTCCTTGGGCATGCCAAAGACCACGCTGGTTTCCTCGTCCTGGGCCAGGGTGCGCGCGCCGGCATCACGCATGAGCTTCATGGCGTCCGCGCCGTCCGCGCCCATACCCGTGAGCATGATGCCCACGGCGTTGTTGCCGACATGTTCGGCAACTGACTTGAACAGTTCCTCCACGGAGGGGCAATGCCCGTTGACCAGCGGACCGGGCTGGCAGCGCACTTGATAGATGCCGCCGGAGCGTATCAGGCGCATATGCATGCCGCCCGCGGCAATGAGCACCCGGCCGGGCATGACCCGGTCGCCGTCCGCCGCCTCTTTGACCTCCATGTTGCAGAGCGAGTTCATGCGCTCGGAAAACATCTTGGTGAATCCCGCTGGCATATGCTGAACAATGACCACGCCGGGAGTGGATACGGGATAGGCCGTGATGACCTCGCGAATGGCTTCGGTTCCGCCTGTGGAGGCACCGATGGCGATGACCTTGTCCGTGGTGCCAGCCAGGGCCGCGCCCTGCACGGAACGGGGTCGGAACTCCGGCCGCTTGTGCTTCCAGTGGGACACGTTGGCCGTAGACGCGATCTTGATCTTGGTGCGCAGCTCCGTGAGCATGGCGTTCAGGCCCTGGGTCATGTCCGATGTGGGCTTGGTCACGAAGTCCACAGCGCCCGCATCCAGACAATCAAGAGTGATCTGCTTGCCCCGTTCAGTAAGCGAGCTGACCATGACCACGGGTAGAGGATACTGCGGCATGAGTTTGCGTAAAAATTCCAGCCCGTCCATGCGCGGCATTTCCACGTCCAGGGTCAACACATCAGGCTTGAGCTGCACGATCCTGTCACGCGCCACATAGGGATCGGGCGCAGTGCCCACCACTTCGATGCCAGGGTCCATGGAAAGACCCTTTTCCAGCACGTTACGCACAAGGGCTGAATCGTCGATCACCAAAACCTTGACTATCCGCTTCATCATTCTCTCATACCTTTTTGTATACGGCGGGCATGACGTATTCGAAGGGGCAGGTCTCCCTGCCGAGCGTTTCCGAATGCCCTATGAAAAAATACCCGCCGGGGTGCATGTGGTCATAAAAGAGTTGGGCAAGGCGATTTCGCGTTACCTGGTCGAAATAAATCATCACGTTGCGGCAAAAAATAACATGGAATTTCCCCTTGAACGGCCATCTTGTGCTCATCAAATTGAAACGACGATACAAAATGTCTTTTTTCAGCTCCGGCTTCACAACCCATTCATCCGGGCCGCGCTTGACGAAATACTTGTTGCGCAGGCTGACCGGAGTGTGGGTCATGCGTTCGTCCGGATATACCGCATTCTGGGCCTTGGCCAGGGCCTGAGTGGAGATGTCCGTGGCCAGCATGCCCGCGTCCCACTGGGAATACTGCGTCCCAAAAAATTCGCGCAGGACCATGGCCAGGGTATAGGGTTCCTCACCCGTGGCCGCAGCCGCACACCACAGCCGGAAATCCCGCCTTCCCTGGGACTGAATGCGCGAAACCACCTCGGGCAGGACCGTGCTGCGCAAAAAATCGAAGTGTGCGCTTTCACGGAAGAAAAACGTATGGTTGGTGGAAAGCCGATTGATCAGCTCTTCAACGGCCTTGCCGGTCTTGTCGTTGCGGACATAATTGAAATATTCGCCAAACGTGGCCAGTCCCAGGCCATTGAGCACCTTTTGCAAACGTCCCACGATCAGCGCCCGCTTCTGATCCGTCAGATTGATCCCCGCATACTCGTACACGAAGTCTCTGATGTCCTTGAACTCTTTGTCGGAAAGCTGATACATTCTCTGCCTGTCCCCTGTCCGAATCTCCCCACGTCGCCTATTGCGGATACCAGTCCGAGGATCTGATTCGCTCGACTCTGGCCAGCACCAGTTCGCCCGTGGCGCTGTGAAAGACGACTTTGCGGCCCCAATTGCCGCCTACATCCATATCCACGCTGCTGAGGTTCAGTTTATCCAACAATTCCAGGCCGACCTTGACATTCTGATCGCCCAGCCCTTCCTGGTAGCCTTCGGCTTCAGGGTTGGAGCCGCCGCCGATAAGGTGCGTCTCCAGATCTGCGACAACCGAGCCCGATTCAAGCAGCATGCGCACCAAGGTAACGATGGCCGGTGCAGCATACTTGGCAGTGGAAGGCACCCCCTTTTCGCGATAGGGGCGCGCATAATTGGCCATACCGCCTCGTTTCCGTCTGCGGTCGAAAACCGTCAAAACAGCTCCGGCCCCTACGACGGCGCAAAGCTGCGTCGGCACCGAAGGCAAGCAAACATTTCCCGGCACAAGCATGAGCTCTTGCGCCGCAATTTCATGTCCCCCGCTTTTCATCCTTGTCCTCTACGGCTTTTGCACCGTTAAAAAGAGAACGGCATGTTCCACCATATTCTCTTTAATACTTCCGTAGCGCTGCGTCCAGCGCGTTCTCTCATGTCAGGCTATTGCACGACGTTTTTTTCAAGGCCGCCCGCCCTATTGGCGAGCGGCCCGACTATATATTAGGTCCGCACCAAATCATCAATACGAGGCAAGCTCGTCCTCTTCCAGAGAGATGACGTCCTCGGGGCGGGTAGTTCCCTGTTGTCCCCTTGCCAAGCCGGCAGGGCGTTCCCTATCGGGCAGTGATGCGGGGCGGGGCGAAGAAGCCACGAACCTGCGCGGTGCTTCGGTCTCAAAGGCAAACCCGCTGAGAAGCTCCCGCAGGGTGGCTGCCTGGGCCGAGAGCTGTTCCGCTGCCGAGGCTGTTTGCTCCGCGCTGGCCGTATTCTGCTGCGTGACCTGCTCCACCTGTCCCAGGCCCATGTTCACCTGGGCCACGCCTTCAGCCTGCTCATTGGACGCGGCAGCAATTTCAGCCACCAAGTCAGCGGCCTTGCCCACGTTGTCCAAAATGCCCTCCAGGGACGTAGCGGTCTGCTCGGCGATTTCACCGCCGTTGCGCACACGGGCGCACGAGCCTTCGATCAGTTCAGCGGTTTCACGCGCGGCACGGGCGCTGCGCCCGGCCAGATTGCGGACTTCTTCGGCCACAACGGCAAAGCCCTTGCCGTGATGCCCGGCCCGAGCCGCCTCCACAGCCGCGTTCAAGGCCAACAAATTGGTCTGGAAGGCGATCTCGTCGATGACCTTGATGATCTTGCTGATGGCCTGGCTGGATTGATCGATTTCGGACATGGCTTCGGTCATGCGCTTCATGTATTCGGAACCCTCGCGTGCGGCACCCCGCGCCTGGGAGGCCAATTGATTGGCCTGGGCCGCATTCTCGGCGTTGGCCTTGGTCTGCGAACCGATCTCCGTCATGCTGCTGGTGATCTCTTCCAAGGAGGACGCCTGCTCCGTGGCCCCTTGGGACAGGGACTGGCTGGAATCCGAGACTTCTCCGGAACCGGCGGCGATCTGCGTGGCCGCTTCATTGATCTGGCCAAGCAGATGCCGAAGATTGAGCGTCATGCCATGCAGCGACTTGCCCAGTTGGTCGCGCTCCGAAGCCAGCTCCGCTTCCCGGGTCAAATCGCCTCCGGCAATGGCCGTCGCCAGATCAACCTTGACGCGCTGGGCCTCGACCGTACGCAACAGGCTGCGAGCCAGATCGCCCACCTCGTCACCACGCTGCAGCAACCCCTGGTCGGTCTCGGAGTTCAGATCGCCCTGGGCAACGGCTTCCAAGCCATGAACGGCCGCCCCGATACCCTGCGCCACACTGCGGATCAACAGCCAAGCCAAAAGACAACCCACGACCAGGGCGGCGACAAAGCCGCCAAGCATGAAGGCGAGGGCCGAAGCCTGCACCTGCTTGGTCTGCTCGGACTTGGCCAGAACCACGCTGTCCACCGCGGCCTCGGCAGCCTCGGCCTCGGCGATCATGGCCGTGTCCAAAGCAGCAAGTTCCTGCATGGCCTGGACCGTACCAAGGAAGTTGTTGTGGTACTTGGTGTTTTCCACATCCGCATCCAGGGCCAGCTTACGCAGGGCCGGATCGTTGATGCGCCCGGCCAGGGAGCTCAGTTTGTCATGCGTAGCGCCGACGGCCTTGGCCACCTTGTCCAGATATTCCTGTTGCAGACGAATAATGTAGTTCTTTTCGTGGCGCCGCGCCTGAAGATGCTCGACAACCGCGTCCACGGCGTCGCGGGCCATCACGGCAACCATAGGACCGGCCGGACCTCCGGCAGACTCGATGGAAAGCTTGGTCAGGCCGCTGCGCAAGTCCTTGGCGTTCTTGATCGTGGCTCTGGCCGCAAGGACCATCTGCCAATCGATCTCGGCGCGGGCCTTGTCCTTGGTCACATATTCATCGAATATTTTGCGGTAGGATTCGACATGGCCCAAGGCAACATCGATAAGTTCAGCTTCCTTTCCGGAAGCCAGTTCGCGCATGGTCTTCAATTCGCCGGCCACGGTGTCGAACATCTCGTGGTTCTGGGCCACGAGTTCTTCATTCTGACTGGCAATAAATTGCCGGGTCAAGACCCGCGCCGTTTCAATGCGCTTGATCAGGCCGTTGGCGCTAATGGCAGTGCCCACCGCCTTTTCTATCCGGGCCATCCCCAGATATCCGACAATTCCTACTCCGAGAACAAATACAAGAAGAGTGGCGAACCCGGCGCCGATCTTCACTCCCAGCTTGGCCTTTCTGAACAACATGAGCACCTCCGATCCTGCTTGAATCGACGTATTCGTCGATTTGTGGTCAGGCCGAGGCTTCACGCTCCTCCCTAAAACATGTCAATCCATGCACGCCACTCTCCTCAAAAAAGCTTCCGCCATGGCCCTCGTGACCATTTCCCGCGCTGCCCAGGCGCGGGAGGAGAAAGGCAACGTGCGTCGTCATGCGGGTCCGGACGCGGCGATCTGTGCCACAAAAGAACCCTTGCCCACCATCACGTCCCAAATCAATCCATGCACGGTTCCCTTGCCGGAGCTGTGCATCAGAGACCGCCCCGACCGTTCGGGGCAGGACCTCCGCCCGCCGGCCGCCATCACCCGAATGGCAGCAGGCGAATGATTTCATTCCGCGGTAACCCCCGCATCCCTGTTGCCCGGCACCATGACCGGACAACCGCCCCCTGGGAAAACACCTTCAGGAACACTGGTCGCTTTTTCTATAAACAACGGCCAGTTGCAATTCAAGAACACCGGTAAGCCGATCAAGCCTCCAAGATTTCCCGCACACCCCTGCTTTCGGCCATGGCAATCAGCGACCCCACATCGAGGATCAGGCTCACCTCGCCGTTGCCCAGGATGGTGCAACCGGACAGTCCTCGCGCGTCGCCGAGATAGCTCGGAAGCCCCTTGATCACGGTCTGATGTTGTCCGAGAATCTCGTCACAGAAAATGCAGACCTGCTTATTGCCCGAATCCACAATGACCAGGATGCCTTTTTCCAGTTCCTCCACATCCGCCACGGACCGGTACAACTCATGCAAACGAACCACAGGGATCATCTCGTCGCGCACCTTGACGACCTCCTGGCCGTCCATGGTTACGGTGATCTGGCGCGACTCGGGCCGGAAGGACTCCCGGATGGAAAGCAGCGGCAGCGTGTATTGCGACGTGCCCACGCGGATGAGCATGCCTTCGATGATGGCCAGAGTCAGCGGGATGCGCAGCAGGACAGTGGCGCCATTGCCGGGCCGGCTTTCCACATCCACCCGGCCCTTGAGCTTTTCCAGATTGCGGCGCACCACGTCCATGCCCACGCCTCGTCCGGACACGTCCGTAATTTTTTCCGCCGTGGAAAAGCCCGGCTCAAAGATCATCTTGAAGACTTCGGAATCGGGCAGCGTACTGCCGTCCCCCTGGATCAGGCCATTGCCGATGGCCTTGGCCAGAATCCGTTCGCGTGAAAGACCGCGGCCATCGTCCCGGATGGCGATCAGCACTTCTCCGCCTTCATGGCGGGCCTCGATGGTCACGATGCCGGTCTCGCTCTTGCCCGCGGCCAGCCGCTCGTCCGGCGGCTCCAGGCCATGGTCCACGCTGTTGCGAATGATGTGCACCAAAGGATCGGCAATCTGCTCGATGACCGTCTTGTCGACCTCGGTCTCCTCGCCCACCAGTTCCAATCGGACTTTTTTGCCCGCTTTGGTGGAAAGATCGTGCACCAGCCGAATCATCTTGCGGAAGGTACGCGAGAGCGGAATCATGCGCACCTGCATGGCCACGTCCTGCAAATCCGCGATGATGCGGCGCAGGTTATGGGCGGAACGCTCGAAACCTTCCAGGCTGTGCCCTTGCAGGTCGGGATGCCGGGTCGTCATGCTTTCGGCAATGACCAGCTCGCCAACCAGGTTGATAAGCACGTCCAGCTTGTCCAAATCCACGCGGATATCCCGCCGCTCCACCTTTTTGGCAGTGCTGGATTGGCCGTTGTCTTCGCCCGCGTCCTTGGCTTTGGCCCTGGGCCGGGCCTTGGGGGCCTTGGGTGAACCGCTTTCCGCGCCAGGCAGCAGCCCGGCCAGTTCGGAAAGGATCTCTTGTACACCCTCTCCGCTGAGCTTTTCGCCGCCGGAAACCTCGGCAAGGCCGACACGCAGCACATCCAGGCCTTTCATGAGGGAAGCGCGGTCGCGCTCGCGGCGCGGCGCAGTGCCCGTCTTGAAATGGTCGAGCACTGTCTCCATGGTATGGCTGACCCGCTCTAGGGGTTTGAAGCCCAGCAGGCCGCAGTTCCCCTTGAAGCTGTGGATCAGACGGAACGCTTCGTTCAGCGCATCCTCGGCCTTGTCCGGCTCGTCAAAAACCTCGCACAAAGCCTGCTCGGCTCCGTCCAGGGTCTCATCCGCCTCGGTGGCGAACTGCTCGACCATCTCCTCGGTCACGGGGAGCTGGAGGTCTTCTATAAAGCCGGACATCCCTTCATCTTCCGGCAGAGACGGCGCCGCATCAAGCAGGAAATCGGGAACGCTTTCCGGAACGGATTCGACAACGGGCGCGGGCGCGCTAGCCTTAGCCGGATCGTTGGCGCTGGCTTCCAGGGTCAGCTGCTCGCGATCCAGCGGCGTGATACGGTCCATGGGCAGGCCAACGGCCAGCTCAATGGTGTCCGGCCCAATGATCGAGGAATAAAGCACCTCGTACCAAAGCGGCCCGTCCGGCAGGCCCTCGCCCAAATCCTGGACGCTGGCTTCCAGGTGGGCTTCCAGGATTTCTCCCGTGCTGGTGAGCCGCTTGATCAGCGAAATGGGGCTTTCCCCTTTTTGCTCGGCCAGCTCGGCCAGATCGTACTTGAGCATGAAAATATATTCATGGTTCTTGGGAATATTCAGCAGCGTGAGCGGGGTGATCTCAAAAGCGGTCATGCGCCCGCTGCGAGTGGTCACGGACACGTCCTCACTCTTTTGCCCGCCAGGCACATGCCCCTCCAGCAGATCGCTGAGGCGTTGGTGCTCTTCGGAAATGTCCATGTCGTTGCTGGAATCGACATTTTCCAACAATTCACTGAGCTTGTCCACGCCGGCAAGCAGGGCCTCAATGATCTCGTCGGTAATGGGCACCACGCCCGAACGCAGCGAGGAGAGCAGCGTTTCCATGACGTGCGCCAACTGGCTGATGCTGCTCAGCTGCAAGAATCCCGCGCCCCCCTTGATGGAATGCGCGGCCCTGAATATCTTGTCTATCAGCGCGGGATCGGGGTTCTGCTTCTGACTCCCGAGCTGCAGGAAATCGTCTTCAATGTTTTCGAGATGCTCTTGCGCCTCTACAACAAATTCTTCGACGATGGACGGATCATTTTCCATGCCTCAACCCCTCCTAGATGACACTGTAAATTCGGCTCAGGCGCGTCAAATGAAACATGTCCCGGATATCGTCGCTGGCGTTGACCACTTCGAGCACCGGGTCTTTTTCTTTCTTGCCGACCATGTTGGCGAAAACCACAAAAATGGACAGGGCCACCGAGTCCACGTTCACGACATGGGCCAGATCGAACCGGAAGCGCGTCTGCCCCTGGTCCAGGAGTCCGACCAACAGCGCCCGGAACGTCTCGGCGACCGATGAAGAAAGATCGCTGGTGGGCGTTATCCTGATCAGCCCATCTTCTTCAATCGTCTCAAATCCAGTATCTTTTTTGATGGTCATATATGCTGTTACCTCTCTTCCCTCGTCTGCGAATTCAAGCTGGTCCGCATAGGCATTGACCATAGGCAGACCTCTGCTCCGTTCCTGATTGGGGTCCTCGGTCAGCCGAAGGTCAAGCCCCTCATGATCGAATCCCTCGCCCTGGTCTCGGACCTGTGCCTTGAAGCGCATCGGAGCCAATTCCTCCACCAGGACGGTAACCAACTTGGATTGCTCGTTGCCGTTGCCGTGCTCCACGGCGTTATTCACCAATTCCCGCAGGATCAAACCCAAGCCAGGAGCCCGCTCCACCCCTTTGGATCGGACGAATTCCTTGACCTCGTCCATGACCTGGTCCACCAAACGGATGTCCGAAGGCATTTCCAGCCTGATTGTTTTCTCGCTGCGCTCAATATGCATGTCGTCCTCATTCTCCAAAAACTTCACATCACAAGGCTGAAATTCCAGGACGCTGACACTCATGCCGCATATCGTACGCATCTCCCGAGGACATGACGCGGCAAACCACAAAAGAGAAACAGCACGGTCGTCCTCCGCAAGATGGGTGCCAATCTTCGCCGGATTGCGCGAAGCGCACCCGCAACTTCGCCAAACATCACGCGGAACGCATCTATGGAAAAGAATACGGTGTTTTTTCGGAAAAGGGAACCGCATTATTCCTTTGCGCGATACGCGCGATTTGCCTTCGCGCCAAACCGTCAGGCCACGACACGGCGGCAAGAACGAATACCTGCCCGCAAGCCTTATTCCGCGAGCCCATGATGGCGCAGCCTACTGTAGAGGGTGCTTCGGCTGATGCCCAACAGCCTTGCCGTATGCGCCTTGTTCCAGTGAGCCTGCTCCAAGGCGTCCAGCAGCGCCTGACGATCCCTGGACGCGGAACCATTCGGCCTGCCACCGTCCTTCCGGGCCGAATACAGCGTGTCGCCGAGGTGCTGCGGCAGGATCATCCCTCCCGGACAATACGTACAGGCTCGCTCCACGACCTCCTTCAATTCGCGCACATTGCCGGGCCATGCGTAATCCTGCATGATATCAATGGCGCGTCCGCTAACGCCCTGCAACGGCTTTCCAAACCCGTCAGCATAGCGACGCATGAAATGCGCTGCCAGGCGCGGCACATCCTCCAGGCGATCGCGCAACGGAGGCATGGACACGCGCATGACGCTGATCCGAAGATAAAAATCATCCAGGAATTCCTGTCGCCTTATCCTTTCTTCAATGTCGGCGCCAACGGAAACCGCCAAGCGCACGTCTGGTTGCCGAGGTTTTCCTTCTCCCCCCCCGCCCCGTTCAATGTTCTCCATCATGTCCAGCATCCGCTTCTGAACGGTGAGGGGCATGCTTTCAATGTTGGCAAGAAACAACGTTCCTCCCTGCGCCGTAGCCAAATTCCCCGGACACTCGCCGCAACCGAACAGCCTTTCCTCCAGCGCCTCCGGGGCTGCGGCGCAATCCACCCGGATCAGGGGGCGTGCGCTTCGCAGGCTGCGCTGATGCAGCGCCTCGGCCGCCACGGCTCTCCCCGTGCCCCGTTCGCCCAAAAAAAGGACCGTGGAATCAACCGGGGCCAACTGCTCAATGCGTTCGTAAACCCGCTGCATGGCGGCGCTCGCACCCATCAGACCGGCAAGCCCCTGACGCTCGGAAAGACGCCTCTCCAGACGGGCCAGACGGGAAATGTCACTCACCGAGGCCACCGCGCCCATGCTGCGCCCCGCTTCATCCAACAGGGGCGACGTATTCACCAGGGCCACGCGCACCACGTTGCCGGGCCCGGGCAGCTCCACACGATGCTCGCGCACAGGATTGCCGCTGCGCAACGTATGCCGCAAGAGGTCCCTGCAGACGCAGGCCAAGGGGGAGGCGACATTTTCCAGGCTGGAGCCAGGTCCCCGGCAATCGCCTCCGGCTTCCATCAGCAGTTCGCAACCCGCCTCATTGGCCTGCATGACCGCCAGTGCACCGTCCACCGTAAAGATCGCCTCGGGAATGCTGCGAAACACCGCCTCAAGACCCCGCCGGGCCATGGCCCGACCGCGCATGGCTTCGTTGCGCTCCTGCTCGGTCCGGCGCGCTTCCGTGACATCCTTGGAAAACACGGCCAGCAGCCTGGACGCCCCTTGCCGCGAAGGGGCCGGGTAGACGTGGGTGGCGTACACCCGTCCATCCCGCTCATCCTCGAACTCCACGGGAAGTCCGGTGCTCAGGGCCTGTGCAAACCAAGCCGCGCGACGGCTGAGCAACTCCTTGTCCAGAATAAGATTGTTGAGATTTTTGCCGGGCAGGTCTTCCAAACGAAGATTAAAGCGTTCGGCCATGGTCCTGTTGCCCGCCAGGATGCGCCCCTGGTCGTCGACAAGGACAGCGGTCTCGGTAATGGCGTTGAGCAGCGCGCTGATATTCTCCTCGCGTTCCATAAGCTGGCGCTCCAGGCGCACCTGACGTTGCAGCAGGCGACCATATTCCAAGGCGCGCAGCACGACCTGAAGCAGTTCCTCGCGTTCGATGGGTTTGAAGACATAATCGAAAGCGCCCAGGCGCACGGCCTGCGCCGCCGTGTCCACCGAGGGCTGGCCCGTGATCATGACCACGGGCAAAAGCGGATGCCGCTCCCGCACGGCCTCCAGCAACGCAATGCCGTTGCGGCCCTCCAGCAGCACGTCCGTGAGCACGAGATCAATGCTGCCCCGCTCCAGCACGGCAAGGGCGGAGTCGCAGCAGTGGGCCTCGGCCACATCATGGCCTTCGCTGCGCAACGCAAAACCGAAAGCCATGCGAATCCCTGGTTCGCCATCAACGATCAAGATGCGTGCCTGCAAGCGTTTCCCCCCTGCCAAGCTGGAATTCAAGACGAATTCTCTATGGAACTACTTTTTTCAACACTCCCAGCTTTGTCCCTTTTCCAGGCAATTGGCACAATCCTACACCATTTCACAGCAGGGTGGAAGATGGAGAGAAAGAAATCATCGAAGTTGCAAGCCGCAAACCCTTCGGGTAGGTGATGGCTTCCATCAAACAAACAAGGCCTCCTCATGAGCATCGAAGTCACCATACCCATCATTCCCCGGCAACTCGGCGTCACAGAACTCGGCCCGCGCGAGGGCGAACTCATCCGCAAGGCCCTGTGCAACGGCGATCACCGTCTTGTGGAAATCATCGGCGCGCTGATCAACATCCACAAAAAAGACTACAACGACACCCGCGCCGTGCGCGAAAAGTTCCGCAACATGCGGGTCCAGGTGGAGCGGCGCAACGGCAAATGGCTCCTGGTCTGCACGGACGTGCCCATGGACTGCCTCTATGACGGCAAGCGCGTCATCGAACAATCCGTGGAGCAGGTCTCGGCGGCCCTGCGCGACATGGTTTTCCCCCCGACCATGAACATGGCCGCGGACACGCCGACTCCGGCCGAACGCTCGGCCTACGTCAAGAAATTCGTGGAGCACGCGGGCCTGCTGTACCGCGGCGAGCGGGGGCTGGTGGTCTTCACCTGGGGCGGCCACCGCATCTCGCGCGAGGAGTACGACTTCGCCAAGGTGCTGGCCTATTGGCTGGGACTGTTTTTGCCGGACATGGAAAACATCACGGGCTGCGGCGACGGCATCATGAAAGCCCCGTTCAAGGGCTGCCAGGTGGCCTATGGCAAACAGCGCACCTTCAAGCGCTTTGGCCTGCGCGACTACATCGGCTTCACCGAGCAGGGCATCCTGGCCGCGGAAGCGCCCAACGAGCTGGTCAACCGCCTGGTGGTCTTCCCCACCATCGAACAGCGCATGGAAGCCTTTATCCGCGCCTCGCACCGGGGCCGCGCCCATCCGGGCGGACCCGGCACCATCGAGGAAATCATGACCATGCTGGCCGTGCTCTCCACGCCGGAGAATTCGGAAATTCCCTTTGCCTTCGAATTGGTGGAACAGTCCGGCGGCACCTATTTCAAGGAGCTGGACGAGTATCTGCATACCTGCTTCCACGACGCCCTGGACGACCTCTACGAGGTCCACTGCTGCCAGCCCCAGACCTATGCCCGACACGTGGCCGAAACCACGCGCAAGCTGCCCATGCGTTATCTCTGGAACGACGACTTCTATTTCGAGGAACGCCTCCAGACACCGTTCGAGGTCAGCTTCGATTCCATGGAAGGGCTGGACCTTTCGCGCAACCAGGAGCCCTTTTCCCTGCTCATCAATCTGCGCAGGTTCTTCTCCTCGGTAGTGCACTTGAGCGTGAAGGACCCGGACATGCTCGACGAATGGGGCGACGAACGCCCGCTCATCCGGGGAGACAGGGACATCCTCCGGGCCACGGACGAAATGGTCCGCAAGCTGGAACGGCAGGGCCGCATCCATCCGGAAAAGAAATACGCCACCCCGTACAGAGTGGCGTAGGCAGGGAAAAACTAGGCGTCCGGGCCGAGCTGCCCCAGGTCCACGACCTTGTCGTCCGGGGCCAGCTCCCAAAAATGGGCGTAGCAGCGCATCAACCGCGGCGAGACCAGCAGCAGATGCGCGTCATCCAGCAGTAGCGGCAGGTCGTAGTCGTCGAAACCGCCTTCCCCTCTGTCATGTCCCAGACGCACGGGCTGCCGCAGATCCAGGACGCAGCCCGGAATCAGCCGCGCCAGCCGCGACCGTAGCTCTGCTTCCTCCTCGGGAGCACAAAGCAGAGTCAGGGGCGCCCCCTTGGCGGCCATGACATGCGCAAGCACGAACTTGGCCGCTTCGGCAAAGGCTTGCTTCCAAGCGGCCATGAGTCTGTTTGCGCTCACGAGCGGATCGTTGAGTTTGTGATACCAGCATGCTCCGCGCATGTTGCCCAGAATGCGCACCATGGGATCGTTCGGCAGCTTCTTGCGCGCCTCCTGTTCCAGGGAGCGCAGCGTAAACATGTCCCGGTAGCCGGAAAGGCCCTGCTCCCTGTCCTTGAGAAAGGCGAACAGCCCCATGAGTTCGATATGCTCGCGGGCATTCAGCGCCAGATCCATTTTTGCCCGCACTTCGGCCCGGTCCACGGCGGGCAGGCCCAGCACGTCCTCGATGGCGGTCAGGGGAAACACATCTTCCGGCAACAGGGTGGCCTCGCTCAGGGTATGGAAGGCCGCATTGCCCGAGGACGCTATCTCCGCTGCGGTCTGCCCGGCCTTGACCGCGGAGGCCACAAAACACGCCGTGGAAAAGACTATTTTCCCGTCCCGTCGGCCAAGCCTGACCTTCATGCCGTCAAGGGTGTGCACGCGCACGTCCTGCGCCGCATCCGGAGCGTCCGTCGCGGGCTCCTCTCCTGCCGTATAGCAGTTCCCGTCCATGGGCCAGCTCAGGTCGGCCCCGGCCAGATACGTTTGCGGAGCACCCAGGGCCTCGGCCAGCCCGAGACAGGCAATGAGCGAGCCTTCCACCCCATCGCGCAAGGTATAGGGATTGGGCATGAAGGCGCGGTTGAAGCTGCCCCGGAAAAACACTCCGCGAAACAGTTCGGCATAGGGATGGATATGCGCGGAGGACAGCGTCACCAGCCCGGTATTGGGCAATTGCGGCACGCCCGCGTAAAACTGTCGCTGTTCCATGTTGGTATCATATTGGACTACGAAATCGGGCTCCACGCCGGCATCCAGGCAAGGCTTCAGGCTCCGGGCGATGCAGATCACCAGACAGCGCTGGGCCAGCTCGGGCAGACGGGGCAGGATTCGGTTCAACGACGGCCCGGCCAGAAGCAGCAACGCGGGCAGGCCCAACCTGGCCGAAGCCAGCTTGTCCACCAGAGGATACCGCAACAGCCAGGGATAGTTGCGCAACTGGCTTATATTCCGGGACGGGTCCTTGATTCCGCCCATGATCGCCGACAAGGTTTTGGGCACGTCCCGCAGGGGCCTGCGATTAAAGAACGTAAGATACATCCGGGCCAGGGCGTGCTTCTGGATGCGCAGCACAGCCTGCGCCTGCTTGGCGTCGGTGCGGCTCGGCGTCAGGAAAAACACCGTGCGTTCCCAGGTTTCCTCGGGCAGCCCCGCGCACAGCTTGGCCGGATGCACAAAGCCGGGCTTGGGAACGGACACCACGTGGTCGCGGGGAATCGCCGGATCGACCTCCACGCTGCCCAGGGCAAAGACGGTCTCGCCGTTCCACTGGTCCCTGGCAAGCGTGTCATAACGGCTTTCGCCTAACTTCATTCTCCCTCCTGCATACGGCCCGGGCAGCCGCTATTCCTGCCCGCCGCCGGGCGCGTATTCGCCCTGCAACAGGTGCGCGGCAATGCGTTCCGACGACTTGCCGTCCTTGTGTAAAAAGGCCTTGTCGCGCATAGCCAGCCGCTGCTCCTGCCATGCGTCGGGACCGCTGCCGAGCGCGTTGCGCACCTCCCGCAACAGGCTTTCCCCGTCGTGGCACTTGGGGCCGGGACACATCTCCTCAAAGGGGAACTGGAACCCGCGGTCCACGGACATGTAGCTTGCGTAGTCGGCCCAGAAAAAAATCACAGGGCGATCAAGAAGCAAGTATTCGGTATATATGGAAGAGTAGTCCGTTATGAGCACGTCCACCAAAGGGAAGAAGGGGTAGATGTCGCTGTTCGGATCGCAGAAGGTCACATGGGCGGGCAGGTTGCTCACGCTCACGGGCACGCGGCCATGGGGCTTGAGCACCAGGTGCGCGCCTATTTTGCCGAAAAAGTCCACGAACGCTTCGAAATTCAGCACGTCCTGGGTCAGGGGGTTGACTTTCGAGTCGCGGAACGTCGGCGCATAAAGCACCACCGGTCCCTTTTTGCGCGCCCGGACCACTTGGGCATAGGCGGCGCTGTCGCAGCCCACCAGGGCCCCCTTGTCCACGGGCCGGAACAGGATGTCCGTCCGGGGATAACCCAGGGAGACGAACTCCCGGGCATGCATGGACGGCCGGAAGACCTCGTCCGTGTAGAACGGCGAAGTGGAAACGACCAAATCGTAATTGCTGTGGTCCTCGACAAGGGTCTGATCCTTGCCCGCCAGCGCTGGCGAGCCCTTGAGCTGAAAGCCGATCTTCTTGTTGCCCACGCCGTGCCAGAGCTGAATCTGCCGGGCCTTGGCTATCAGCGGGTAGTAGAGATGGTTGCGGAAGCTGATGGCCTCCACCACCACGGTACCCGCACGCACGAGAAATTCCGTGGCTTCGGGCGAGGGGAAGAGCAACGCGGGCAATTTCGCGCAGCACAATTCCTTGTAAACCTGCTTGTCCTGGGTCAGATAGCGGCACTCCAGCTCCGGATGGCGGCGGAGCATGTGCAGAAAAAGATATTTGGTATTGCCGGAAAAGCCGCTCAAGCCCCGGCCGATAAACACGTAGCGCCGCTTCGACTTGGGAGTTTTTTCGGCGAGGACAGTAAATTGCGCCGTCGCCTTGGCGTAACGTCTGAGGTAGTCCTGGTATTCTGCCGCGTCCATTCCTGCCCTGCCTCCCGATCCGCAAGCCGCTCCGAACGGTGTGCGTCATCTCTTTGTCAGTGGTAGCGGACTTTTGCATACAACATGCCGGGATGTCCACAGCAGCGCGGAATAGCCAGACAAAAACCGCCCTGCCCCCACAGGGAACAGGACGGTTGCCATTTTTCGGATCCGGGCAGGCTAGTTGCCGCCCTGCCCCCTTTTCCTCGGCGCCCTTTTGCCGTCGGGCCGAGGCGGCTCGGGTGCCGGAGCCTTCTTTTCTTCCGGCTTTTTCCTGGCCTTCTTTTCCTTCTTGTCCTTGCCGAACTTCTGGAGCGATTCAGCCAGATGACGCAACTGGGCGTCCACCTTGCCGAAGAGGGAACGAGCCGGGAACTTGCCGTTCTTGCCCCGCGTGCCCGCAGGCACGCCCGTAAGTATCTCGATGCCCTGTTCCACGTTGGCCACGGACCAGACGTGGAAGCGGCCCTGGGCCACGGCGTCCACTACCTCCTGTCGCAGCATGAGGTCCTTGACGTTGGCCTCGGGAATCATCACGCCCTGCTTGCCGTTCAGGCCCGCATGCTTGCAGCAGAGATAAAAGCCCTCGATCTTCTCGTTCACGCCGCCGATGGGCTGCACCTCGCCGCGCTGGTTCACGGAGCCGGTCACGGCGATATACTGGTGCAGCGGCACCCCGGACAGGCTGGAAAGCAGGGCGTACAGCTCGGTGCTGGAGGCCGAATCACCGTCCACGCCGCCATAGCTCTGCTCGAAGGCGATGGACGCGGAAAGGGCCATGGGCTTGTCCTGGGCGAACAGGCTGCGCAGATAGCCCTCCAGGATGAGCATGCCCTTGTTGTGCGTGGGGCCGGAAAGGTTGGCCTCGCGCTCGATGTTGATCAGGCCCTCCTTGCCCAGGCTGGTCACGGCGGTGATGCGTGAGGGCTTGCCGAACATGTAGTCACCCATGGAATACACGGCCAGCCCGTTGATCTGGCCTATGGTCTCGCCCTCCGTGTCCACAAAGAGCGATCCGCGGTCGATCATCTCCTGGATGCGCTCCTCTATCTGGTTGGAACGGTAGATGCGGGCCTCGATGGCCTGCTCCACATGTTCCAAGGTCACAACCTTGGCCTTTGCGCTGCGGGCGAAAAAAGCGGCTTCGTCCACCAGATCGGCCAGGACAGGGAAGGCCGTGGAAAGGCGCTCCTGGCGGCCGGACATGCGCACGGCCCGCTCCGTGAGCCGGGCCACTGCCGAGGCGTCAAAGGGCAGGTGGTTGTGCTTGTCCACGATGCCCTTCACGAACCGGGACATCTGCGCCACATGCTCGTCGCTGCGCTCCATGCTCGTTTCCACGTCGGCCCGGACCTTGAAAATCTTGGACGTGTCCGAGTCGTAGTGGCGCAGCAGGTGGTAGAGATGCGGCTCGCCCAGCACCACCACCTTGACGTTCATGGGAATGGATTCGGGCTTCAGGCCCGTGGCGGTCATGAAGTAATACGGATCAAAGGTCTGAATCTCGATCTCCTCGGTCTTCAAGGCCCGTTTCAGGGTCTGCCACACGCCCGGTTCCATGATCGCGTCCATGAGGTTCAACACCAGATAGCCGCCATTTGCCTTGACGAATGATCCGGCCTTGATCTTGGTGAAATCCGTGCGCCAGCCGCCGTTGCGGTCCATGATCCGCTCGATGGAGCCGAACAGGTTGCGGTAGGTCGGGTAGGACTCGATGATCACGGGCGGCCCTTCCTGTTCGGCGTTGTCCACGAGCTGGTTGATCTGATACGGATGGAAGACCACCTCGGGCGGCGGCGCCATCATCATCATGGGTCCGGTCTGCTGAGGCTTGGCCCCGAGCATGCGGATGGTGTCAAGGTTCTCGACCATGTCGTCGAGCACGGCATCCAGGTAGCGGGAGACCTTTTCCCCTTCCTCGCCGGAACCGAACCCCTCGCGCAGGGGCTTGGCGAACTCGCGGGCCAGGGCCAGGAACATGAGCCGGTCCACCTCGTCGCTCTTTTCCTTGACCTCCTTGTTCAGCCGCTTGACCTCGATGACAATGTGGTCCAGCTCCTCCTTGATTTCCTGGCGGCGGACCTTGAGGCGCTCCAGCTCCTCCCGCGGGAAGCGCCCCTTCTCCACCATCTCCTCGACCTCGACCAGCCGCTTGGGCTCGCCGTCCACCAGGGGCAGCACGTCCGGACGCTGCACCGGCCCCATCTGCATGTTCACGACCACAAGATCCGTGTCCTTGACCTTGTCTTCCACGGCCTTATAGAATTCGCGCACCTTGCGCTCGTGGGATTCCATGATCTCGTTCTTGCGCGCGATGTATTCCTCGGACTCGAAGAGCTGGGGAATCTCCTTTTTCACGCTCTCCAGAAACTCGTGCATGCCCTTTTTGAACTCTCCGCCCTGCCCAGCCTTGAAACGCAGCAGGATGGGCGATTCCGGATGCTTGAAATTGTTCACGTAGCAGAGATCGTCCGGAGTGCCGTCGTCATGGGACAGCTCACGCAACAGCTTTTTGACCGTAAACAGACGGCCTGTCCCGGCCGGGCCGGTGACAAAAATGTTGTAGCCGCGCTGGGTCATGCCCATGCCGAAACGAAACGCCTCCACTCCGCGCTTCTGTCCGATGATGTCCGTGAGTATTTCCAGATCGTCCGTCGTCCTGAAACCGAGGCTTTCCGGGTCGAGACGCCACCGCAGCTTGTCCTGGGGCACCTTGCGCTTGTCTGTCTTGGCGGGCATGTATCTACTCCTTCACGATGTCGATGCTTCTGCACTGGTCGCCGCTGCACTTGGGAAGCAGGATTTCCAGAGCCCCGTCCCGAAACACGGCCCGCACCTCGCCGGGCCGGACCCGGCAGGGCAGGCCAAAACGGCGGGTGAATGTCTGCACGTTGCGGCTTCCGGCCACGGTCTCCTCGCTCCGACCAGTAATCTCCAGCCAAAAGTCATCGACCTTCACGGCCAGGTCTTCCGCCTGAAGACCGGGCACGGTCAGACAAACACGGATTTCCGTCTGGTTTTCCTCCACCTTCACCCCCTCTCGACCAAAAGCGCCCGGCAGTCCGAAATCCGTGCACAAGCTTTCAAACAACCGGTTCATATCCCGTTTGAGCTTGTCCAGTTCCTGGTTGCCCCAGAGTCGCAGGCTGGGCATGGCGTGGGCCTCCTTGCATCTGTTTTGTCCCAACAACAGGAATTCGCCTCAACGATAGCAAACACTGGAAGGAATTCAAGCCACCACGAACAACGAAGCAGACAATGCCATCGGCTTGCCTTGGGCGCGGCCTGGAACATGGTCTTCTTCTCCCCTTTTCTCTTTTTTCACCACGTCTTGTATATGATTTACGTATTGCAGGTCACAACGCTTCTCCTGCTGCCGCGTACAGACTTGCGCCCGAAAACGAATACGGCTACCAGCACGCTCGCCCCCCGGGCTGAACCCTGATAGAGGAAAGCATGCCCCAATCATCCCCAGTCCATCCCGAGCTGCTGCTCGGCGCACACATGTCCGTTTCCGGAGGCCTGCACCGGGCCGTGGAACGCATCGCCTCGGTCCAGGGCACGGCCCTGCAAGTTTTCACGCGCAATCAGCGGCAATGGAAAGCGGCTCCAATCAGCGACGCGGAACGCCATGACTGGTTCGCTGCCCTTTCGGAATGGGGCTCCTATCCAATAGCCTCGCACGCCTCCTATCTTCTCAATCTGGCCAATCCGGACCAGGAAAAGGCGGCGCGCTCCATCCAGGGGCTGATCGACGAACTGGAGCGTTGCGCCGTGCTGCGCATTCCCTTGCTGGTCATGCACCCGGGCTCGCACTTGGGCGCGGGCGAAGCTCCGGGCCTGCGCACCTTCACGTGCAACCTGGACGCGGCCCTGGACAGGTCCGGGCCCGGGAACAGCCCCATGGTGCTGCTGGAAACCACTTCGGGGCAGGGCACCAACCTGGGCGCGGACTTTGCCCACTTTTCCGAGATTCTCTCCGGCTCAAACCATGCTGATCGGCTTGGAATCTGTCTGGACACCTGCCACGTCTTTGCCGCGGGCTACGATCTGCGCACGCCCGAAGCCCTGGCCGCCACCCTGGCCGAGCTGGACCGCGCCGTGGGGCTGGACCGGCTACGCCTGCTGCATCTCAACGATTCCAAACATGCCCTGGGGTCCCGCAAGGACCGGCATGAAAACATCGGCGAAGGGCTCATCGGACGGGCCGGCTTTGAGGCCCTGATGCGGGAGCCCCTGTTGCGCGGCCTGCCCATGGTCCTGGAAACGCCCAAAGAGGATGATCTGGCTGACGACGTGCGCAATCTTCAACTGCTGCGATCTCTTGTGCCTTGACCGCATCAAGGCTTTCAGGAAAAAAGACGTTGTGCGTGTGACCTTTCCGGCCGGCTCAACGTATACGCCGCAAGGAAGGGAGCACCGGATGTGGACATTGGGCAAGGACAAAATCATGCGCATTCTGCTTGTCGAGGACAACCAACTCAACGCCTTGGCCACGAGCCGCATCCTGGAACGATGCGGCCACGAGGTGGATCAGGCCTATGACGGCCGCGAGGCTGTCGAATGCATGCGTACGGGCGAATACGACCTCGTGCTCATGGATTTGATGATGCCGGTCATGGACGGTTATGAAGCCACCCGCCGCATCCGCAAACTTGAGGGGCAACGCTCCCGGGTGCCCATCGTGGCCGTCACCGCGCTCATGGCCGGCCAAGCAAGGGACCATTGCCTCCAGGCGGGAATGGACTGTTTTCTGACCAAACCGGTCACGGAAGCGGAGTTCTGTCGCCTTATCCGGGGCATTCAAGACAGCGACCTGCCCCACGCCTGCCCCGAGCAGGACTGATCCGGACCACGCCCCCGTGGCAGGATGCAAAAAGTTCGCATCCACCCCTTTTTTTTCTCGCAAAAACCCTTGCCAAGCGCTTGCGTGTTGGGTACTAACCAATTCCCACACGGTCGCCGAGGTAGCTCAGTTGGTAGAGCAGGGGACTGAAAATCCCCGTGTCGGCAGTTCAATTCTGTCCCTCGGCACCATAGGAAATCATAGGGTTACGCTCAACTGGCGCAACCCTTTTTTCGTTTTGAACGAGATTTACCCCACTCCTACCCCACAAGACGCCTCAACATAAAAGAAGGGACAGGCACGGTGCGAACTGTCCCGAGCATCTTTATTGCCCGCACAAAGTCGTGAGGCGTAATCGGTAGTTCTCAATGTTTCTGAAGCCGTAGACACGTCGCTGGATCAGCTTCATTTTATCACTGTTCGTTTTGCCGGGTGACCAGAAGACTCTGCCCACCCGGCAGGCGTTTTACGTTGTGACCAACTCAAGCTGTTCAGCGATAAACCTCGCTGCATCCCATGATCGAACGACTGCGGCGTTCGTTGTAATACGAGAGCGTGTATTTGCGGGAGATCGAGACGGGAGCGAGCTCCGCCGCGACCTGGCATGGTGGTTTGAGTTCTACAACAACCGCCGCCTGCACAAGACCTTTGACGGCAGAAAGCCGATGGAGATATATCAGTAGTCCAGGCCAGAAGGTATACTCCCTCTGGCCTGGACCCACAAGGCGGCATAGCCTATGACACTATCCACCTGACATTCGCCGCTGAGTGATCCAAGGAAGTGAACCCACGCTTCAGAAACCTTGCACGGCAGGCTACCGCCTGGAGGGCTGATGGCGAACTTCATATATGTTTTTCCAGGGTCTTGGTTGTCCAAATGCCGTTCCTGCTGCTGACCATCGGAATCCTGTACATTTTCGCGCTCGGCGCTGGACGCACGTGCGCCGCCGTTGGGGTTCCCCGCGTCACTGGCTACTTGGTCGTGGGGTTGATGGCCGGGCCTCATACCACATCGATGTTGGGGCTCCCCCCATCGTTACAAAGGCGCAGCTCGTCACTCTGGCCCCGCTGCACGATATGATTCTCAGTCTCATTGTGTTCACCATCGGCGGCAGTTTCCGTTTGGAGGTTATTCGGAGGGTCGGATCAAAACTGTTTCAAATCAGCGCCATAGAAATCGGATTGAGCGCGTTTCTCGTCAGTCTGGGGGCCTTGCTTACAGGTGCTTCGCCCTTGGAGATCAGCTTCCTGGGCGTCATGGCGATCACCACCGCTCCGGCCGCCACCCAGATGGTGATGCGGGAATATCGATCCCAGGGGGCCCTCACCGACACCATTCTGCCGCTGATAAGCATCAACAACCTGGTGGCGATAATAGCCTTCACCCTGTTGACGCATTACGGATTGTCTGGAACTTCGTCTCTTTGGCAAACAATAATTCAACTCCTTGGCCCTCTTGGTTTGGGCGTGCTTGCGGGCGCGTGTATAGCCGTCATGGACCAGCGTCTCACAAGGCAAGTGGAACGCCAGATGATGGTGCTGGGGACCGTGGCCATAGCCACCGGGTTCGCCTCGTATTACGAGATTTCCGCCATGTTGTGCGTGCTGGCTGCAGGAGTCGTTGCCGTAAATACCTCCCCTCGGGGGAACAAGATGCTCAAGGATCTGGCCGGCATCGACTACCCTTTGTATGTGCTTTTTTTCGTCATGGCCGGGGCAGAGCTTCATCTCGAAGCCCTTCTCCACATGGGACTCATCGGCATTGTCTATGTAGTTGCACGGAGTCTGGGAAAAATCATCGGATGCCACGTGGGGGCCAAAATGGCCATGATGCATTCCACCATAAAAACATGGCTCGGTCCGGCCATGTTGGCTCAGGCCGGTCTGGCCATCGGCCTGGCCAACGCCCTGGCCGCTCAATGGCCCGGTCCAGGCCAGGGAGTGCAGGCCGTGATCCTGGCCTCGGTGGTGGTGTTCGAGATGGCAGGCCCCTTGCTCACCCGCACCGCCTTGGTCAACGCCGGAGAAGTTCCGGTCATGAATCTGCTCGGGCAACGCAGCCCGGTGGGCTATGGTGAGGGGCTGCGCAGGGTGATGGCTACATTTCTTCGGTCCTTGGGCATCTCCCCCCTGGCCGGACGGAAGCTGCCCACCGACATCCGGGTGGCCCACATCATGCGACGCAACGTAGAGTCCTTGTCACACAAGGCCCACTTTGACGAGGTGGTGAAAACACTTAGCAATTCCCGCTACGACGGCATACCGGTCATTAATGACCATGAAGAACTGATCGGAGTTGTGAAGTATGCCGATGTAGCCGACACGCTTTTTGATCCAGCCCTGAGTCAGCTAGTCGTTGCAGCTGATATTGTTACGGATGCTTTCCTGCAGATTACCCCCGAAGACACGCTTGAATCCGCCATGCTTGCATTGAAGAACCAACCCCAGGCCACGTTCTTGCTGGTGGTGTCACGAGATGCTCAGTCCAAGCTGGAAGGCATCGTGAGCCATAACGACCTGCTCGCCGCCCAATCGTATCAATCCCGACTGCTTCGATAGCCTAGGCCTGCCCCTTGGTGATGTTGCAAAGCGCGCCGTCTGGAGCCGTAGCAACCGGCGCAGGTGGCCTGTATCCTAAACTATAACGCAGGGTGGATTATTTTTGAGCCACACCGCACTGCTCCAAAAACAGCATAAAATTATACTTATGTGCTGAGCTAAACTACTTTTCCAGGTTTGTTGTTAGCCTTCATGCGTTCCCGCCTTTCCATCTGGTCCACTGCTTCCCGCAAGTTGCTATCCGCAAACCTTCGCCTATACCATTCTGCCGTTGCGCTCCTCGATGAGTTGAGCCTCGCGGATGGTGACTACGGTCATTCCCACCGGGGCCAGGGAGAGGAGCGCCAGCTTGAGATGCTGCCAGGCCAACGGAATGCCTATGATGGTGCAGGCCGTAAGAATGGCCGCCAGCACATGTCCGATGGCCAGCCAGATACCGGCCAGAACGAACCAGACCACGTTGCCCACGAGACCGAGAGTGCCCGTGCCCAGGTCTTCCTTGCCCGTGAGGTCGCTGCGCGGGATCACGGTCTTGCCGAACGGGGCCAGGGAATACTGCGCCAAAGTGAAACAGGAGCGCGACCAGGGAATGCCGACGATGGTCACAGCCATGAGCACCCCGGCCAAAAGCCAGCCAATGGCCATCCACAGGCCGCCGAACACTATCCAAATCACATTGCCGAGAAAGCTCATGCCGCCTCCTGCACGTTCACGATTACGCCCGGTCGGGCTTTGAATTTGAAAAATGCTTGTTTGCCAATCACTTCAGAGTGATGCAGGCTTCCTATCTTGAAAAGGCGTTTGCTGTCCAGCAGGCTTGACACGCCAGGACAGAAAGGAGCGAAAAGCAAAATCAAGGAAACGAGTTCGATTCTGTTTCTCACAAACGCCCTCCCCAAACCGGCAGCGGTCCGCAAGCAGATCTGCGAAAGAGAATCCTGCCTCAGCGCAGTCAGAAAAACGTGCATTACCCGAAGACTTCGGGCGGGAATAACGGGACGGAAGACAAACGGATGGCTGGAAGAACGGCAGAGGCAAGCCTGTGCGAGGCAGGGGGCGGATCAGGACAATCCGTCCCCTTCGCTTGCCGGAATGCGGCGGCAGGCCGACACGAAGGAGAGCCTGCCGGGGCCGGACGGCTAAGACTTATTCTGTTTCACGAAAAAGATTACTCCACCAATAACGATCACAGCCAGCAGACCGATGGGCAAGACATATTCCACGGTAGTTCTCCCAGTAGAAATTTAAGAACGACAAAAAACATCCCCAAAACACGTTCCAGGCGTATCCCGCGCAACGTCCCATAACCAGCAACCGAGGGGGCGCAACGACTGGCACGTCTTGATAAGGTTGGCGCTCTCAAAAAAGAGAGTGTACACATGCAAACCTGTAAGTGACCTCTTTGCGAATGGCAAATAAAAAAATACTAACGGGAGGCACGCATGACCAAGCGTAGGGCCGATATCCTTCAGGCCGCCATAAAACTCTTTGCCCACAGGGGCTACGACGCCACACCACTGTCCGAAATTGCTCGCGAGGCCGAGGTTTCGGAAGGGGCTATTTTCCGCCACTTTCAGACCAAAGAGGACTTGCTGTACCAGATCATCCTGGAAATTCGCGACAACTTTATGGCCGATCTGGAGGAGAGCTTCACCTTTTCCAGCAAGGAAACCGGTTTGGAAATGGTCATGCGGCTGCTGCACATCTACTGCCGGTTCTACGAAAAGAGGGAGCTGGAATTCGATTTTCTGCACACCAACAACCCGTTTCGCATGCCCCACGTGGGCAACAAGTGCCGCACGGAAATGCGCAAAATCCACGACAAGATGAGCGAGCTTCTGCGCATCGGCATTACCCTGGGCATCAAGGACGGCTCCATCCGGCCCGTGCCCATTGGGGAGACAGCGTTCCTGATCACCAGCATGCTTGGCGGCGCCGTGCGCAGACGAATTTACGAGAACATTCACCTCAACGATATTGAGCCTGATTTTCTTGAGTTTTGCCACACGGCACTGCGGCAGCAAGGCCCCGATGCGACTTCCGGGACGGCGCGTGCCAAAAGACGCCGCAGGCCGCGCCCGGCAACTACGCGATCTCGTCGCAGCAGGTGAATCCGGCTACTCCCCGAAGAAAAACCTGAAGCAGCAACTCCCCCTGCATAACGACGATTGTTCTGCCCATTTGGGCAGGACGCGGACAATTCGCAAATTCTGCGTGAATCCACGCAATGTTATTCGCTATTTCCCAGAAAAATGGTTCCGGAGTGCATAAAATGCTTAACTCGGTGCCGGATATGCCTTATGGGGAGAGGCCATCGCCCCTGATGTCCGGGTCTGTTTCTTTTATATGATGCGCCAAGCACACGCGCCTCCGGTTTACGGGAAGCGTGCTGCCGGACAACCGCAGACGGCGTGGCCACGGCCCAAAAGCGGCGTCATGCCGCCGGGGCCGGAACCAGGCGCGCGCAAGCCGCCCCAAAGAGGACCAGAACGTGACCAACCTTGAGACCGTCCGCGACGAGACCTTCCTGCGCCAGGTCATGGACGAATGCGGACAGGACTTCACCCGCTGCTACCAGTGCGGCAACTGCACCGCGGGCTGTCCCTGCGGCTTTGCCTATGACATGCAGGTCAGCCAGATCATGCGCCACCTCCAGGCCGCCCGGAAGGACAAGGTCTTGGACAGCCGCTCCATCTGGCTCTGCCTTTCCTGCTCCACCTGCACCACCCGCTGCCCCAACAACATCGACGTAGCCGGAGTCATGGCCGCCCTGCGTCACATTGCCCGGCGCGAAAACCGTGTTTCCGAGCCTCGCGTGACCAGTTTCTGGGACGCGTTCCTGGCCTCCATACGCAAGCATGGCCGGGTCTACGAACTGGGCCTCGTGGCCAACTATGTGGCCCGCACGGGCCGCGTCTGGACCGACCTGGACCTGTTGCCGCGCATCGCGCCCAAGGGCAAGCTTTCGCCCAGACCCCACAACATCCAGGGACGCGACGAGATCGCCCGCATTTTCCAGCGCTATGAAGAGGAGCGGGCGCGATGAAGTTCGCCTATTATCCCGGCTGTTCCGGGCTCGGCACCTCGCGCGAATACGACCGCTCGGCCCGTGCGGTCTGTGCGGCCCTGGGCGTGGATCTGGCTGAAATCCCGGACTGGAGCTGCTGCGGCTCCACCCCGGCCCACGCCCTGGAAAACGTCCTTTCCGCAGCGCTTTCCGCCCGTAATCTGCACCTTGCCGCCCGCATGGGCTGCGACGCCGTGACCACGCCCTGCCCCAGCTGCCTCTCCAATCTCAAGACCGCCCGCCACCACATGGCCGATACCGCGTTCAGCGAGCGGGTCTCGCGGCTCCTGGGCGAACCCGGGGCTGCCCTGTCCGCCCTGCCCGAGGTACGCTCCGTGCTCCAGGTGCTGGTGGAGGACCTGGGCCTGGACGCGGTGCGCGAACGGGTCCGGCGGCCTTTGAGCGGCCTGCGCCTTGCACCCTATTACGGCTGCATCATGAACCGTCCCGCGGACATCATGCGCTTCGACGACCCGGAAAACCCCACCTCCCTGGACCGCCTCCTGGAGGCTCTCGGGGCCGAGGTTGTCCCCTTTCCCTTCAAGGTCGAATGCTGCGGCGCATCCTACGGCATGGCCCGGCGCGACATCGTAGGCCGTCTGGCCGGCCGCATCCTGGGCGCTGCCAGAGAGGCCGGAGCCCACGCCCTGGCCGTGGCCTGCCCGCTCTGCCAGCTCAACCTGGACCTGCGCCAGCCCCAGGCCACCCCGCGCAACGGCAACGGCTCGGACATGCCCGTGATCTATTTCACCCAGCTGGCCGGTCTGGCCCTGGGACTGCCCGAAGGCGAACTGGGCTTCGAACAGCTCTGCGTGGACCCTGGCCCGCTGCTGCGCCGCCATGTCCGCTCCCTGACCGAATGCACGGGGGCGCGTCCATGCGGATAGGCGTCTTTGTCTGCCATTGCGGCAGCAACATCGGCGGCACCGTGGACGTGGCCGAAGTGGCCCGCCTGGCGCGCGAGCACCCAGACGTGGCCTTTGCCGACGACACGCTCTACGCCTGCTCCGAACCGGGCCAGAGCGGCATCATCGAGGCGGTGCGTGAACACGGCCTGGACGGCGTGGTCGTGGCCTCCTGCACCCCGCGCATGCACGAACCCACGTTCCGCCGCACAGTGGAGCGGGCCGGGCTGAACCGCTACATGTTCGAGATGGCCAACATCCGGGAACACGTCTCCTGGATCGGCAAGGATTGCACGGCCAACACCAACAAGGCTGCCGAGCTGGTGCGTCTTGCCGTGGAAAAGCTGCGCTGCAACGCGCCCCTGCATTCCAAGTCCTTTGACGTGACCCGACGCGTGCTCGTGGTGGGCGGCGGCGTGGCCGGCATCCAGGCCGCCCTGGATTGCGCCGACGCGGGCATCGAGGTGGTGCTTGTGGAGCGCGAGGCCACCATCGGCGGCAAAATGGCCAAGCTGGACAAGACCTTCCCCACAGTGGACTGCTCCAGCTGCATCCTCGGCCCCAAAATGGTGGACGTTGCCCAGCATCCGAATATCCGCCTGCTGGCCAAGTCCGAGCTGGAATCGGTCGTGGGCTATGTGGGCAACTTCACGGTCACGCTCCGGCGCAAGGCTACCTATGTGGACTGGGAGCTCTGCACGGGCTGCGGTCTGTGCGCGGAAAAGTGCCCGAGCAAAAAAGCCCCGGACGCCTTCAACGAACACATGGGGCCCACCACTGCCATTTCCATTCCCTTTCCCCAGGCCATTCCCAAACGCGCCTCCATCGACCCCGCGGCCTGCCTCCAGTTCACCAAGGGCAAGTGTGGGGCCTGCGCCAAGCTCTGCCCGACCCAGGCCATCCGCTACGACATGCAGGACGAGCTCATTGAGGTGCACGTGGGGGCCATTGTGGCGGCCACGGGCTATGATCTCTTCGACCATACCCGCTGCACCGAATACGGCGGGGGCCGCTATCCAGACGTGATCACCTCGTTGCAGTACGAACGGCTGCTTTCGGCCTCCGGCCCCACGGGCGGCCATATCAAGCGTCCTTCGGACGGAGCCGAGCCCCGGACCGTGGTCTTCATCCAATGCGTGGGCTCGCGCGACCGTTCCCTGGACCGGCCCTACTGTTCAGGCTTCTGCTGCATGTACACGGCCAAACAGGCCGTGCTGACCCGCGACCACCTGCCCGAGTCCCGGGCCTATGTCTTTTACATGGACATCCGCGCCAACGGAAAGCTCTACGAGGAGTTCACGCGCCGGGCCATGGAGGAATACGGCGTGCAGTACGTGCGTGGCCGCGTCTCCATGATCTACCCCCGGAACGGCAAATACGTGGTGCGCGGAGTGGACACCCTGCTCGGCGAACAGGTCGAGGTGCCCGCAGACCTCGTGGTCCTGGCCGTAGGCGCGGAATCCTCGCGCGGCGCGTCCGAACTGGCAGAGAAATTGCGCATCTCCTACGACAATTACGGTTTCTTCATGGAAAGCCACCCCAAGCTGCGGCCCGTGGAGACCAACACGGCGGGCGTATTCCTGGCCGGCTCCTGCCAGGGGCCAAAAGACATCCCGGCCTCGGTGGCCCAGGGCAGCGCAGCCGCGTCCAAGGTGTTGGGCCTGTTCTCCCGCACCCGCCTGGAGAGCGACCCCCAGGTCTCCCTGGTCAACGAGCGGCGCTGCGTGGGCTGCGGCAAATGCGCGGCCACCTGCCCTTACGGAGCCATTGAAACCGTGGATGTGCGGGGCGAGACCAAGGCCCGTGTGATCGACACGGTCTGCCAGGGCTGCGGCATCTGCACGGCCACTTGTCCCCAGGGCGCGATCCAGCTTCAACACTTCACGGACAACCAAATTCTCGCGGAGGTCAACTCCCTATGCCTGTCCTGAGTGGGAAAGAACTGCGCATCGTCGGTTTCCTGTGCAACTGGTGCTCCTATGGCGGCGCGGACACGGCGGGCGTGGCGCGCCTGTCCCAGCCCACGGATCTGCGCATCATCCGCGTACCCTGCTCGGGCCGCGTGGATCCGCTCTTCGTTGCCAAGGCGCTGCTTTCGGGCGCGGACGGCGTGCTCGTCTCGGGCTGCCACCCGCGCGACTGCCATTACAGCCAGGGCAACCTCTATGCCCGCCGCCGCCTGGAAGTGCTCAAGACCTTTCTGCCCGCCCTGGGCATCGACCCGGCCCGCTTCGAATACGTCTGGGTCTCGGCCTCGGAGGGCCAGCGCTGGAAAAACGTGGTCACCTCCTTTACCGAACGCATCCACGCCTTGGGCCCGGCGCCGCGCCTGGAAAAGGCCGAGCCGTTCCTGCCCGGACCCGCCTCACCGGAAGGCCCCTTGCGCCGCGAACTGCGCTACGCCCCGGCAGAAACGCAAGCCGCTAACCTGAACGAGCTGCGCCGCCGCATCAAGGCCGCCCTGCCCGGCCTGGACTGCGTGATCGGCTGGGAGCGGGGCTTTGACACCCTGCACGCCACGCCCCTGTTCATGCGCGCGCCCGAGGACGTGGACCGCCTGATCTGGGGACCTTTGAGCGTTCACAATCTTTCCGTGTTCCTGCCCGGCCTGAAAGGACGCAAGGTGGGCGTGGTGGCCAAGGGCTGCGACAGCCGTTCCGTGGTCCAGCTGCTCCAGGAAAAACTCGTCAACCCCGATGAGATCACGGTCTTTGGGCTGTCTTGCGAAGGAGTGATTGACCCGGCCCGGCTCCTTGCCGCCTTGGACCGCGAAGGCCTGGACACGGACGCGGTGGACGAAGTCCGGGCAGAAAGCGCGAACCTGCGCGTGCAGGCCGGAGAGCAGACCGTCAAGCTGCCCCTGGCCGACATCGTGGCGGACAAGTGCCGCGCCTGCGCAACCCCCCTGCCCCTGCTCGGCGAGGTGGTTCAATCCGGCGAGCATTCCGCGCCCGCTCCGGAGAGGTCTGCCCAACCCGCTCCGGGCCTGGCTCTGCTGGAGTCCATGAATACCGAAGAGCGCCTGGGATTCTGGCGCGGCCAGATGGAGCGCTGCCTGCGCTGCCACGCCTGCCGCAACGCTTGCCCCCTGTGCGTCTGCCGCGACCATTGCCTGGGCGAGAGCCGCGACCCGCACTGGTGCTCCGAAGAAAACAGCGTGCGTGAAAAATTCCAATTCCAGGTCATCCATGCGCTACATCTGGCCGGACGCTGCACCGAGTGCGGCGAGTGCCAGCGGGCCTGCCCCGTGGACATCCCGGTGCTGGCCCTGAAGCAATGGCTGGGCCGCTCCATGCGCGAGCTGTTCGACCACGAGGCCGGACTGGACCCGCAGGCCGCGCCCCCGCTGTTGACCTTTGCGGCCGAGGAAAAGAACATCAAGGAGCATGAGCTGTGACGCGCACGGCACGATACGCGGCAAAAGACGAGCTTTCCCGGGTCCTGGCCGCCCTGGCCCGGGACAGGCGCGTGCTGGCTCCGCAACGGCAGGGCGCAAACGTGCTGCTGCGGCCCCTGGCTCCAGGAGAAAAGCCCCTGCTGACCCGGCCCACGCTACCGCCCAAAGCCGTGGTCTTTCCCCAGAGCGAACAACTGTTCGCCTTCTTCCGCGAAAAAGATCCGCAGGAGTCGGAACGCGCCAACATACGCCTGGACGCGGCTCACGAGGCCGAACCGACCCTGGTTTTCGGCTGCCGCCCCTGCGACGCGCGCGGCTTGACGGTCTTTGACCGCGTGTACCTGAACGGCCCCTATCGCGACCCCTATTACGCGGCGCGGCGCGAGGCAACTGTCCTGGCCTCCCTGGCCTGTTCCAAGTCCTGCGCCACATGCTTCTGCCACTGGACCGGCAGCGGCCCGGCAGACAAGACAGGCTCGGACCTGCTCTTCACGGACCTGGGCCACGGTTTCGTGATTGAAGCGGCCACGGAACGCGGCGCCAAGATGCTCACGGGCCTGGGCCTGGAAGAAGCCGGAACGCACCTCAAGGAAACCGTTGCCCAGCATGAGGCAGCCTTGCAGCGAATGGGGCCGGCTCCGGATCTTTCCGCAGCGCGCACGCGCCTGGAAGAACGCTTCGACGATCTGGATTTCTGGGGCAAGGTCTCGGATAAATGCCTGTCCTGCGGGGCCTGCACCTATCTCTGTCCGGCCTGCTATTGTTTCAACATCACGGATGAAAACGACCCTGGCGGCCTGAGCGGCCGCAGGCTGCGCAGTTGGGACAACTGCATGTCCCCACGGTTCACGCTGGAGGCCAGCGGCCACAACCCGCGCCGGGACAAGGCCCAGCGCCTGCGCAACCGCGTGGGCCATAAATTCTCCATCTATCCGGCCCTGCACGGGGGCGTGTTCTCCTGTACGGGCTGCGGTCGCTGCATCACGGGCTGCCCGGTCTCCCTGGACATCCGCGACGTGCTGCTGCGCGCGCTGGCCGCTGACGCGGCCCAAAAACCGCGCAAGGAAGATAACAATGTGTGACGCCGCGCCCGGCTTTCTCGACAACCCCTTTCTGCCCGATCTGGCCACGGTCGTGGAAACCGTGCAGGAAACCCCGGCCATCAAGACCCTGCGGGTGCGGCTCGACAATGCCGCGCGCATGGCGTCCTTTTCCTTCCAGCCCGGGCAGGTGGCCCAGCTTTCCCTGTTCGGCGCGGGCGAATCCACGTTCGTGATCAATTCACCGCCAACGCGCACCGAATATCTTCAATTCAGCATCATGCGCGCCGGAGAGGTCACAGCTGCCCTGCACGGGCTACGCCCCGGCGACAAGGTGGGCATTCGCGCGCCCCTGGGCAACTGGTTCCCCCACGAGCGCATGCGCGGCAAGGACATCTTCTTCATCGGCGGCGGCATCGGCATGGCCCCGCTGCGCACCCTGCTGCTCTACATGCTCGACAACCGCGCCGACTTCGGCTCCATGGACCTGCTCTACGGTGCACGCACGCCCGAGGACATGGCCTTCCGGGAAGACGTGGCCGAGTGGCTGGAGCGCGACGACCTGCGCACCACCCTGACCGTGGACCAGGCACCGGAGGACTGGCCCCACCGCTCCGGCCTGATCCCGACCATCCTCACGGAACTGGCCCCGTCCGGCAACGGCATGGCCGTGCTTTGCGGCCCGCCCATCATGATCAAGTTCACGGTGCAGGCGCTCAAAAAACTCGGCTTTGCGGACGAGAACATCATCACCACCCTGGAAAGGCGCATGAAATGCGGCATCGGCCTATGCGGCCGGTGCAACATCGGCACGAAATACGTATGCGTGGACGGCCCTGTCTTCAGCTACGCCGAACTGCGCGAACTGCCCAACGAGCTCTAGGAGGCGTGAACATGGCGGAATTCTTCAATGCGACGGACGTCATCCGCACCGCGGTACGCATGGAGCAGCGCGGACGGGAACTCTATGCCCGAGCCGCGGCCAGCGCGGTCCAGCCCGGCGTGCAACACCTCTTTGAGCATCTGGCTGCCGAGGAAGAACGCCACGAGGCCCTGTTCCAGGCCATGGCCGAACGGGTCGGCCCGGTGCAGCTACCCGCCTGGAGCACGGCACCGGAATATCTCGACTATCTTTCGGCCCTGCTCGATTCCCACGGCCTGTTCTCGCAGGAGGCCTCGGAAACGGCAGGAGGCAGAGCCGACGATCTGGAAGGCGCAGTGCGGCTGGCCCTGCGCTTTGAAAAAGACAGCATGTTGTTTTTCAAGGAGATGCGCGAACTGGTGCCTGCGTCGGAACGCGAGGCCGTGGACGCCTGCATTGCCGAGGAGCGCAGCCATGCACTGGCTTTGCGCGCCCTGCTCGACGAATCCTGAAATCAGGCGAGTCAGCGACCCAAGAGCGCATGCACGCCTTCGGGCGGGCAATTGAAGGCCACCAAACCGAACCCATCCGCTTCGGGCCGAATCAATATGGCGTGCGCAGGCAAGGGGCGGAATCGGAACAACTGTTGTAAATCCAGGCCGAGCATGCGGCACAACAACACCCGAAGCACCCCGGCATGGGTCACGACGGCGCAGGGCCGCGGCTCGTGGGTGACTCTTTTGAGCCCCCGCTCCGCGCGATCGGCCAACTCCAGAAACGTCTCCCCTCCGGGAGGCCGAAATTCGGCAAAATCACAGCCTCGGGCTGCGAACGCCTCAGGCTGTTCGTTTCGGACGCTCTCCTGGCTGCGCCCTTCCCATTCGCCCATGCGGATTTCCGACAATTCCGGCATGGGCCGAATCACCAGACCGCAGGCTCGGGCCAATGGCCCGGCCGTGTCCATGGCCCTGACAAGCGGGCTGGCGTAAATGGCCCGCAAACCGCAATCCCGCAAGGCCGAGGCCAAATATTCGGCCTGTGCCGTCCCTGCCGGGGACAGGGGCAAATCCGTCGTGCCGATAAACCGGCCCTTGGCGTTCTGTACGGCGGCATGACGCAAGAGAACAATCATGTGCGCACCTCCGAAACCAGTTGATCCGGGCTTGCTCCGCAAAGCCTGGTGAAACATTGCGCAACCAGCCGCGCCCGGTCCAACCGCGCCTGGATCGATCGCTTCGCTTCGGGATCGGTTCCATACCGCTCCAGACTGGTCTGATACCTTTCTTCCACCGTTACCGTCTGTTGCCCCTGCACCAGCTTGTCCGCCAGAAACACGATCTCCCTTTCCTTCAAGACGCCGTCCCGGGGCGGCTCCAGGTCGTCGTGATCGGCCACGATGTCCGCTGCGGCAGCAAAGCCATACCCGCGCAACAATTCCGCGCCAGCCCGGGCATGCTCGGGGCATCCCTTGGCCAGATCGTGCACCAGGGCCGCGCTGCGGATCAGGTGCAGGTCGAGCGCGGCACGGCCCAGACGCCGCATCGGCGCCACAAGAGCCCTGCCCAGGCGCACGGCCACCTCGGCCACGGCCTGGCAATGCGCGCGCAACGCGGCCGGATTCCCGTGCATGTCCCAAAGCGCCTCGCATTCCTGTGGCTGGGGATACCCCGCGCCTGCAACCTGCTGGGCCGCCTTGTAATCTCCGGGCCAATCCAGATCGAAGCATACGCCTGCATCCGGAACCGCCACATCGCGGGACTGTTCCTCGAATTCCAGGAGCGCTCGCCGCAAACCGCCAGCGCCGTCATACGCGCGTATTGCGGGCAACGTTTCAGGGCCCAACAGGGGCGGATGGCCACGGTCGCCCAAAAAACAAGGATAGGTCACGGCCGCGGAGTGCTCCTGCCAATCGCGCAGCAGGGCCGCCACGGTCTGCGCCCGCACCAGGGGCGTATCCACGGGCAGCACGAACACGGCCCGATCCGGGCCGATCCTTTCCAGCCCCCGGAGGATGGAGCTGAACATGCCGCTCTCGTGCTCGGGATTGTATTGCACGGCAGCACCGCAGCGCTTGGCTTCGGCGGCCACAAGTTCGGAGCGGTGGCCGGTGACGATAATTATCTCGGCGACTCCGGCGTCGTGAAAACAACGCACGCAACGCGCAAGCGCGCTCTGCCCTGCCAAGGGCAATAGCGGCTTGAACCGGCCCATGCGGGTGGAAAAACCCGCTGCCGGAATCAGGGCCGCAACAGGCTTCATTGCCTCCCCCCGGCCCGCACCGCGATAAGCTCGGCCAAAATGCTCACCGCGATTTCCTCGGGGCTCTGCGCCCCGATTTCCAGCCCGATGGGGCAATGGCAACGGGCAATTGCAGCGTCCGCCACGCCTTCCTTGCGCAGGGAGGCGTACACGGCCTCGCGCTTCTTACGGCTGCCGATCATGCCCACATACCGTGCCGGCGTGCGCAGAGCCTGGGCCAGCACGGTTTTATCATGCACATGCCCGCGCGTCATGATCACCAAAAACGCATTCTCTCCAACCTCTTGGCCTACCAAGGCATTGTCCAGGGAATCCAAGACCACTATCTGATCCACGTCGGGAAAGCGCGAAGCATTGGCGAACTCGGCACGGTCATCCAGGACCACGGTGCGAAACCCTGCCATGGCCCCTATCCTGGCCGTGGCCTGGGAGACATGACCGGCTCCGAACAACAGCAGCGGTGCGGGCGGCACGAAGGGTTCCGCGGCAATACGCAACCCGTCCAGCTCATAGACTCCGGCCGCGCCCTTTGCCAGGGCCTGGTCGCGCAACAGCGCAGCATGCCCGGCGGAAAGCTGCGCAACCCCTTCGGCGGCCTCGTCCACGGCAAGCAGGGCGTGCTGGGTGGCCCGCAACCCGCTATGTCCTTCCAGCACGGAAAGCATGACCGCGCTTCTGCCCGCCCGCAACAGCCTGTCCAGCTCGGCCAGGGCCACGGCCGCCTCGCGCCCGGGCTCGATGCGTTCCAGCAGCAGGGTCAGCTTGCCGCCGCAGATCATATCGGTCATGGCCGCGTCGTCGTTGCTCAAATCCACGTCCAAGAGCAGGGCCGCGTCCAGCGTCCGGGAAAACAAGTCCACGGCCTTGCGGCAGGCCATGGCCTCCACCAAGCCGCCGCCCACGGTGCCGTGCAGGGAGCCGTCCCGCTGCACGGCCATCTTGGCCCCGGAAGAGCGGGGAGTGGACCCGGCGTGGGCCACTATGGAAACCAGGACCAGGGGCGTGCCCTGGGCCAGGAGATCGGATACCTTGCGAATCAATCTGTTCATGCTTGTTCCTTTTGCTCTGCGGCCTCATGCACTCTGCGCTTGGCCAGACCCGGCTCCGCGGGTCCGGGTCCGGCGTCTTGAATCTCGACCTTCAATGCGTATTCTTCGCCAATGCGTTCCATGGCCCTTACTGCGGCCCGGCGCACCCCGGCAATGTTCCCCGCCGCGCTGATGCGCAGCAGAAGCCGCTCCCCGGCACGCTCGGCCCGGAAATCGGCCAGTCCGGGCAGAGCATAGAGCGTCTCGCCCATCTCCGCCAGGAGTTGATTCTCATCCAACCGGCCCGGCACACGGTCCAGCCTGCGCAACGGGCTGTTGCAGACGCAGACCCCCGGCAGGATGCGGCCCAAATCGCCGGTGCGGTAGCGGATCAACGGCATGGCCCTGCGGCTCAGGGTGGTGACCAGAATCTCGCCCCACTCGCCGTCGGGCAGTGTCCGGCCCGTGTCCGGGTCGGCTATTTCCACATAGATGTCCGGCTCGCGCAGGTGTGCGCCGCTGTCCTCCCGGCACTCCACACCACCGCCCAGGCAGGTTTCGATCATGCCCCAGTGGGTCAGGCAGCGGCAGCCGAAAATGCCGCGCAGGTTGCGCAGCAAGCTGCCGGGCAGCACGTCCCAACAGGCCAGGATCGAACGCACCCGGCCCGGCCCGAGACCGCGTTCGCGCCAGTGCGTGGCCAGAGTGTTCAAATGCGCCGGGCAGCCCACGAGGCAAGACACGTCCTGCTCCAGGATCGTTTCCAGGGCTGTGGCCGGATCGCCGGAATCGCGACCCAAAGGGCCATGGATCAGGCCCTTGCCGCCGAAGCGATCCAGGGCTTGGGCCAGGAGCCTGCCCACGCTGTCGGGCCGGTCGCCCGGGAGCAGGATCAGGGCTGTTTCACCGCAACCCATAAGTCCCAACATGCCGTGGGCGAAAAAATCCACGGTGCGCTCCAGATCCCCCGCAGTGAAAAAAACCCGCTTGCCCGGACCGGTAGTGCCCGAGCTTTGCAGGCTCACAGCCCGCGCCACCTCGTCCTGGGACACGCAGAGGAACGCGTGCGGATCGCGACGCAGATCGTCGGCAGTGGTGCGCGGCAGCGCCGCCAAGTCCGCCAGGGCTTCGGGCAAGCCGTGTTTGCTCAAAACAGACCCGATCCGCCCGCGATAGAAGGGGCTGCTCTGCGACACGTTGGCCAGGGTCATGCGCAGCAGGTCCAGCTGGTAGGCACGCAGTTCTTCCGGACCGGGCCTTGCCTCGGGGGGCAGACGCAAACGCCGGTTCAGCCAGAGATGGGGCCATGCTTCAGACATGGGAGGTGTCCCTGTAGAGCGGCGTGCCGTCCATGGCCGTAAGGTTGTAGGCGCAGAACGGAATCAGCCTGCCATCCGGCGCGGCCACATGGATGCAGCAACCCCGGAGGCGCTCCAGGTCCAGATTCCAGGCGTCCTGAAAGGCCATGCCCGAGACCGCAAGCATGTGCGTTGCGGCGCGGGCCAGAAAACGGTCCAGGTCGTCGGCCGGTGCGGCCCCGGTCATGGGCAGGGTGATGCTGGGCGGTGCGGCCCATTGACGACTCACAAAGGCCTTGGCCTTATTCGCCCCCTCCGATGCCACTATGGGCGGCTGTCCCGACGATGACACGCAGGAGCATGCCGCATTGCGGGCCGAAACGCGCTTCAGGCTGCCGTCCTCTTCCACCAGATAATTGGCGTGAAACGAGCAACGGGAATGCTCGCAGCCCGGAGGCAGAAAATCCGAGGCGCGCACCTCGCCCCGGGTCTGCTCTTCCAGACCGGCCATGATCTCGGGCAGGGTGATGCGCTGATCGTCCCTGGGCCGGGCCGGGAATCGGCCAAAATAACTCACGGGCTGGAAATGCAGGCCACGCACGCCCGGAGAAAGGGACGCGGCCAACCGCAGTAGCCCGCCCAGGTCGTGATCGTTGACGCCCGGCACCACAGTGGGCACCAGGACCACGCCGATCCCGGCGCGGACGAAGCTGCGCACGGCCCGCAATTTCTCGGCCAACAGCGGACGGCCGCGCAGCCGCTGAAAGGCCGCATCTTCCGTGGAGTCGAACTGCAAAAACACCGAGTCCAACCCGGCGGCGGCCAGGGATTCGGCAAAGCCATCCTCCCGCGCGGCGCGCAGGCCGTTGGTGTTCAACTGCACAAAAGGGAACCCCATGGCCTTGGCCCTGGAAATGAACGCGGGCAGTTCCGGATGCAGGCCGGGTTCGCCGCCGGAGAACTGGATGTTGCACGGGCCGGAAACGGCCATGACCCCCTCCAGGAGCCGCGCAACATGCGGCTCGTCCATATCTGGCCGGACCGGGCCGCCCGCCGAGGCAAAGCAGAACGCGCAGGACAAATCGCAACGCCAGGTGATCTCGATCAGGGCCGTACAGGTATGCTGGCCGTGCGCGGCGCACAGCCCGCAGTCCAGGGGGCAGCCCCGCTCCACAGGCGTTCCCGGCGATTTCGGAAAAGAGGGCGTCTTGGGCCGCGACCATTGCCGGAAGCCGGGCTCCCCACGCCAGGCCACGCAGGAAAAATGACCGTGTTCCGGACATTCCTTGACCAGAAATACCTCGTGGCCATGCTGCTCATAGTGGGCCGGGACAGGCCGCAGGCAGACCGGGCAGACGCTGCGCGGTTCAGAAGCCACTGCCCTGCTCCCTGCCCTGGGACGGGTCCAGGCCGTTTTCAGCCAAAATCCGCCGGACCTGTTCATGGGTACGGGCCAGCAGGCCGCCGCACCGGGCCGGATCAGGCTTGCCGCAGGGACCGCCCAGAATGTCGGCGCAGGCAATGCCTCCGAACTCGCCTGTGGCGGTCTCGCGGAACCAGTCGCTCAATTCCGAAAAAAGCAGAGGCAAACGCTCGTCCGCCTCTTCCTGGTCCAGTCCCTTGCCCGCATACAAAGCCAACAGGCAGAGTCCGCCCGTGAACACCCCGCACGGACCGGAGCAATCGCCCAGGCCATGGCAAAGCCCGGACGAGGCCCGCACCAGATCGGGATTTTCCCGGCCCATCTCGGACAGGCCCATCAGCAGCATGATCTGGCTGCAACAATAGCCCGCGCCGGAAAGGCGCACCATTTCCAATTGCACGTCACCCAGCATGGCTTTCCTCCACAACGTCGGCCAGAAGCAGGTAATAGCCCGCACTCCCGGCACAACGTCCCTGGTTCGTCACGGGTTCCCCGGCCCAGACCAGCCGGGCCGAAAGGTCGCGCAACAGCGCGGAATGATCTTCCACAATGCGGACTCGAAAGCCCGCGCCCCGGACTTGTTCCACAACGTCCGGCAATGGCGGAGCGCTGTCCGCGCAGGACCCGGACGCTCCTCCGGCAGATTCCGGTATCCTTTGATACAGGTCGGACAGAACCAGCACCCCGTCCGGCAACAACACCCTGCGAAACTCGGCCAGGGCCGCTTTCCGGTCCGGTAGCAGCGACAACACGCATTCGCAAAACAGCGCCTGGAACGCGCCTTCGGCAAAAGGCAGAGCCTGGGCCAGCCCCCGGGCCAGCGGCAATGTCCCGGCTGCCAGGGACCCCGCTTCAGAAATCCGGGCGTCCAGGCCCACGGCGCGCGCTCCATAGCGGCTGCGCAAACGGCGCACTGTGGCCCCGGTGCCGCAGCCCACGTCCAGCACGACCTGGCCCGGAGCCAGACCGGCCAGAAGCGCGCCCCGGTCCGTGAGGACAAAACCGCCCGGACGCAAGGTCTCCCCGGCCACCCGGCGCATGACAGGCCGGGCCCAGAGCGGTGCGATACCGCAGCCGCACAAATCCGGCACTACTTGTCCTCCAGCAGCTTTTCCACCTCGGCCATCTTGCCCAGAGCCAGGGCTTCGGGAACCAGAACCCGGCCACAGCGCACACAGGCCGGCAAATCCACGGAAAAACGGCTCTCCAGATATTCGAGGCTCACCGGAACAAGTTTCAATTCTTCGCCGCAGGACGCGCACTTCCAGCCGGAAACGTCCGCCTCGGGAACACGGATCGTGCTCATCTGCCGCCTCCTTCGATGCCCGCCACGCGCATACGGTGGCTCCAGGCGTTGTGCACCAACCAGCCGCCCTGGCCGTCCGCTTCGTATTCCACCCAATAGGTCACGCTCACGGGCCGGTGACAGGTCAGCAGATGCCCCGCCTCCGAAACAAACATGCCGCCCTGTTGCCCGGCAGCCAGCAAGGTCTTTTGCAGATCGCTCTTCAGAATACGCCGCTCTTCCAGCCGCTCGGCCACGCCCGGCGCATAACTCAGAACAACTCCCTCAAAGGCTTCGGGACCGGTGGAATCCTCGCCCCAAAATTCCTTGAGCAGACGGACGCGCAAACGGGCGCGGTTCTCGCGCCGCTCGGAATGGCCGGGCGCGGGCCGCGTGGCCGCATGTTCCCGGCCCTCGGGGAAAAGCAGGTCGAAAAGGTGCCGGATGGGCTTGCCCGTGCGGGCCAACCGGTCCCGGCACATGGCGCAATAGGTCACGAAATCCTTGTCCGTTATGGCAACGCGCTGCTCAGCCACGCGCTCGGCCAGGGGCGGATTGGCGTTGGCCATGAGCCCGCCGAACCCGCAGCATTCGGTCAGTTCGCGGGTCAAGCGTCCCGGCTCCACGGCCCGCACGCCCAGATCGGCCAGCAAGCCGCGCACATCCTCGTGCAAGGCCGCGTCCTCACGCGAACCGCAGGGGTCGTGCACGGCCAGGGTCTCTTCGGACAGCCTTGCCCCATCTGGCAGCCCCAGTTCGCGCGCCAGCCCCCAGAAGGAGCGCAACCGCGCACCGGGCAGGGCCTGGGCCAGGGTCTTCAGACAGGTGGGACAAGCCGCCACCACGTCGGGTTCGCCCAATTGTGCCCATTGGGTACGCAGGCGTTCCACGCACTGGGCATATTCCCCGGCCCGGCCAGCCCAGAGTGCGGGAGCCGCACAACAGGCCAGATGCAGGCCGGTGTCGGAGCGGTGTTGCAAAAGCCAGGCATAGGCGCGGCGCACCCCGTCCGGGTCCGAGGCCGTGAGCTGGCAACCCGGGAAAAACAGCAGTCCGGTTTTGGCCCCGGAAGGCGGTCCCTTGACCAGGGCGCACTTGTCGCCGTTGGCAAAGGCCATGTCGCGCAGGGCGAACTCAAAGGCAGTGGCAGGCATCTTGCCGCGCCGGACCATGCCGTTGCGCGCCTCCAGACAGAGCCCGGCCATGTCGAAATCTTCGGGGCAGAGCGCGGTGCACAGGCCGCAGAGCATGCAGGAATCGATCATCTCGTTGGCGTGCCGCGTGCCCATGACGATCGATTCGTTGTTGTAGATGCGCCGGGCATAGACCTTGGGATACGAGCCGTACTGTTTGAGAAAGGCGCAGTTCTTCACGCACTCCAGACATTCGCAGCGCAGGCAGCGACCGGCCTCGGCCCTGGCCTGCTCCTCTGTATAGCCTTCCCGGTCCGGCTCCACGGGCAACGCAGCCTGCACGCCTTCCAGACTGGTGAAAAGCCGGGTCTCGAACGGCCCCTCCTTTTCGCGACTGGCCACCAGGGACACGCCCTGAACAAAACGCTCCATGGAATTGGCAGCGCGGCGGCCCATCAGAGCCAGCCCCACGGGCGAGACAGGACCGCTCAGGTCCGCAAGCGGCGGCCCGGCAAACAGGCCCGGTAGCTCCGTGCCCAGGCTGAGCTCGTCCGGCTGGCCCAGGCCAATACTCTCCAAAGGATACATCTCGGCATCCACGAACGCCGTGTCAAATTGCCCGGCCAGCTCACGCAGCCTTTCGGACGAAAGGTCCGCGTCAGGCTCGATGCTCACGCCCAGTTTGCGCAGCCGCTCCATTTCTCCGGCCAGGGCCGCCTTGGGCAGCTCGGCCTCGGACATGCGGGCCAGCAGTCCTGCGGGTTGATCGCCATAAAGCGTGGTGTCGAACCCCTTGCGGGCCAGCTCCCAGGCCGCGCAAAGCCCGGCCAGGCCGGCGCCGAACACGGCGGCGCGTTTGCTTTTGGCAGGCAGGGGCAACACCTTGGGGGTACGGTCGGCCTTGTTCGCGCAGAAACGCTCCAGCGCGCCCAGACGCACCGCACCTCCGGCCTCGGAACGCAGACAGGCCGCCTCGCAAGGCGCGTCGCAGATACGGGCCAGCACGCCGGGCAGGGGTATGGTCCGGGCCAGCACGGCCCAGGCCTCGTTCCAGCGACCATCGGCCATGAACATGCAAAACGTGCGGGCGTCCACATGCAGGGGGCAGGCTGCGGCGCAACGCGGCGGCTCCTCCTGGATGCAGCGGGCTTCCAGCTCGCGCAGGACCTTCTGATCCATGGCTCCCCTCCGGGAATGAAAGGAAAGGGGGCGGCGACCCGGCCTCACACCAGGCCGCCGCCCCTTGACATGTCAATGCGAGTCTAGGCCTTGGCTTTGAGCCCAGCCAGGACTTTTTCCGGCAACGCGGGCAGCTTGGTGATGCGCACGCCGCAGGCGTTATGGATGGCGTTGATCACGGCCGCATGCGGGCAGGTGAGCGGCAGCTCGCCTACGCCGGACGCGCCAAACGGGCCTTCGGGACGCGGGCTCTCCACGTAGATGATCTCCATGTCGTCGGGAATCTGCTTGATGTAGGGGAATCCCGCGCCGACCATGGTGGAGTGCTTCTTGATGTCCTCGTAGTCCTCGGTCAGGGCCAAGCCGATGGCCTGGGCCAAACCGCCGTACATCTGGCCGTCCACGACCAGCTTGTTGTTGACCTTGCCGATGTCGGCCACGGCGGTCATCTTTTCCACGGCGACCTTGCCCGTGGCGACATCCACGGCCACCTCTGCCAGGAACAGGCCGTACATGTAGCAGGCAAAGGGGTTGCCCTGGCCGTTCTCGTCGCAGTTGGTGGCCGGAGCGGTCCATTTGCCGTTGTAGCGTACCGCGATCTTCTCGGCGACCATCTCGTCGTAAGTCCGGAAGGTGCCGTCGGGCTTGCGCATGCCGCCCATGAGCAGTTCACAGGCCGACTGGATGGACCGGCCCACAACGACCTGGGAGCGGCTGCCGCCCGCCGGGCCTCCATTGGGGGCCTTGCTGGTGTCGTTCATGACCAGCTGGATCTGTTCGGGCTTCAGCCCCAGGGGACGCAAGGCTTCGTGGGCCGTGCCCAGTACGCCCATGTCCGCGCCCTGGCCGTGGTCATGCCAGCAGGCAAAGACCGTGACCGTGCCGTCCGGGTTCAGGGCCGCGTCAGTCTCGGCCGTGTCCGGGCCGTCCAGGCCCGAGCCGTACACGCCCAGGGAGATGCCCACGCCGCGCTTGACCTCGGCCGTGGAATTGGCCTTGGCCCGCGCCAGGGCGTCCTTGTATCTGGGCCGCAGGGTGTCGATCAGCTCGGGCAGGCTGTACACCTCGGGATCCTGGCCCGTGGGCGTGGTCGAGCCCTTGCGGTAGACGTTCTTGTAGCGCAGCTCCAGCGGGTCCATGCCCAATTTTACCGCCAGCTCGTCCATGAGCACTTCCGAGGCGAACTCGCTCTGGGGCGAACCGTAGCCGCGGAAGGCCGAACCCCAGGCATGGTTGGTGGCCACGGTGCGGCCCATGCCCCGGATGTTGGCGATGTCGTATCCCGCGCCGATGAACTGCGCGCCGCGCAGGGTCAGCAGGTCGCCGAACTCGGAATAAGGGCCGTGGTCCACGGTCCAGTCCGTTTCCATGCCCAGCAGCTTGCCGTCCTTGCTCGCGGCCATGCGCACGTTCATGAAGAACGGGGAGCGCTTGCCCGTGTAGGTCTGCTGCTGATACCAGGAATAGTTCAGGAACACCGGACGGCCCGTGGCCAGACAGGCCGCGCCCACCAGGGCTTCCATGGTCGGGCTGAACTTGTACCCGAAGGTGCCGCCCGTGGGGTTCTGGACCATGACGATGTTCTCGGGCTCCACGCCCAGGCCCGGAGCGATCATGTACAGGTGCAGGTGCAGACCGATGGACTTGGAATGGATGTTCAGTTTGCCGTCGTCGCCGATAAAGGCAAAGCCCACGTCCGGTTCCAGCGGCATGTGCGGCTGGCGGCCCACGTAGAAGTCGTCCTCGACCACGACCTCGGCCTTGTCGAAGACCGGGCCGGTTTCCCCGCCCTTGGCGATACGCTGTTCAAAGTAGATGTTCGGCGTGCCCGGATGGATTTCCAGGGCATCGTCGGCCATGGCTGCGGGCGCGCTCATGTATTCGGGCAGCTGCTCCAGCTCGACCTTGACCTTTTCCACGGCCGCCTTGGCGTGCTTGTCCGTGTCCGCGCAGACGATGGCAATGGCGTCGCCGTACTGGAAGACCTTCTCGTCGCAGAGGATCGGACGGTCCCAGCCGTCGCCCTTGTTGGTGGGGAAGGTGATCAGACCGGTGATGCGGTTCTTGCCCTTGACGTCCTTGTGGGTCACGACCTTGAACACGCCCGGCATCTTCTCGGCTTCGCTGGTGTCGATGGAAACGATACGGGCATGGGAGACCTCGGACTGCACCAGGGCGCAATGCAGGGTTTCCGCGGGCAGCTTCAGGCCCAGATCCGCACCGAAGTCCCAGGTGCCGGTTACCTTGGCCACGGCAGAGGGACGCGGGAAGGTGGTGCCCCAGATGCGGCCATCCGCCGGAATCTTGAACTCCAGTTCCTCCAGGCTCATGTCCCCGCGCATGACAGCGGCAGCGTCCTGGGTGGCGTCCACCAGCTGCTTGTATCCGGTGCAGCGGCAGGCGTTGCGGTGTTTCTGGAACCAGTCGCGGATGTCTTCGCGCGAGGGATCGGGGTTGGAATCGATGAGCGCCTTGACCGAGACGATGAAGCCCGGCGTGCAGAAACCGCACTGGGCGCCGCCATGGGCCATCCAGGCGACCTGGATCGGATGCAGGTTGCCCGGGGTGCCGATGCCTTCCAGGGTGGTGATGTTTGAACCGTCCTCGACCTTGGCCATCTTGCGCGAGCAGGAACGCACCAGCTTGCCGTCGAGAATGACGCTGCACGTACCGCACTGGCCCTGGTTACAGCCGATCTTGACGCTGGTGAGACCGAGATTCTCGCGCAGAACCTTGGCGAGGGAGTCCTCGGGGTCGGCAACGACCATCCGATTCACTCCATTGACATGAAGCACGCGTTTAATCATGGATTCCTCCTTTGAAGACATTGAAAACAATGACGATTACATTCTTTATTCTGGAAATATCCCGCGGTTCAGGCTCCTTTGCCAAAAGGACAGACAGGGAAACGGCAGGTTTCGCAACCGGCGCAGTACCCGCCATGCCCCAGGGCCACGATGTCTTCCCGGGTGACGCGCTCCCCGGCCAGAAGGCTGGGCACGACCAGATCGAAGATGCTGGCGCGGTAGTACATGACGCAGCCGGGCAGGCCCGCGATGGGCACCTCGTCCAGGTAGGCCAGCAGGAACATCACGCCGGGAAATGTGGGGGAGCCGTAGGTCACGACCTCGGCCCCGGTGGCCCGGATGCTGGCCGGAGTCTGGTCGTCCGGGTCCACGGACATCCCGCCCGTGACCATGACCATGTCCACTCCCTCGCGTACGAAGTCGAGAATGGCGTCGCGGGTCATGGCCGGATCATCGCTGACCAGCCGCTGCCCCACGACCTGGGAACCAAGCTTCTCGAACTTCTTGCGCAACACGGGCCCGAATTTGTCCTGGATGCGGCCATGGAAAATTTCACTGCCCGTGGTCACCACGCCCACACGGAAGCGCTGGAGCGGTTTGACCTGCACGATGGGCCCGGTCTCGGCGCAGATGCGCTCGACCTCGCAAACGCGCGCTTCGTCGATGACCAGAGGCACCACACGCGTTCCGGCCACGGGCCGGTGAGTGTCGATGACCATGCCGTTGTGCAGGGTGGCCAGCACCACCTCGGGCACGGAATTGACGCGGTGCAGGGCTTCGGCATTGACCCTGAGCAGGCCCGGCTCGGCCATGAAGTTGATGCGCCCCTCGCTGACCTCGGAAAGGGTCAGGCCCGGACCGGCCGCGGCACGGGCGATGCGCAAGGCCGCGTCGTTCTCGTGCAGCTGCCCGGCATCAAGCTGAAGCACGTAGACATGCTCCTTGCCGATCTCGAGCAGCAAAGGCACGTCCTCCTCCAGGATGACGTGGCCCTTGTGAAAGGCGGGGCCCTTGCTCTCGCCGGGAACGATGCGGGTCATGTCGTGGCAAAGAACCATGCCGATGGCCTCTTGTACGGGAACGGTCTTGATCATGAAGTTACTCCGGGCTCGGCGGGCCAGTGCATATTTAACAAATTAATACGAATTGTTACATACATTATGCCCGAAAAGACATAGTAGGTCAACGTACTGATTTGAACACGAAAGCATTTCTTTTCGTGCCGACGGGAAAAATGCACCCCCCTGGCGAGACAAAAATGGCGGCAGGCAAGGGTTCTCCGCGCTACTGACCAGCCCAAAAAAAAGCGCCCGCAAAAGCGGGCGCTTCTCAAGCATGGTCCGGTTAAAGAATACTAATCTATTCCGCTTCCCCGGCCGGGTCCGTTGACGCCCCGTCCAAAGGCGATGCCTTGACGGCCATGGCCCGGATACGTTCGGCATAGGCCGCACGCAGGCGGTTGAGGTAGTCCACGTCCAGCGGGCCCTTCCAGGTCACCACCTCGGTGAAGCGCTTGGGGATGTTCACGGCGGAAGGGTCATAGCCGGTATCCATGCGCGTTTTCCAGCGCAGGGCCTGGATGTGCTCGCCCACCTCGGGCAGGCTCCCTGCCAGGGTTTCATAACCCACAACGGCAAGACATTCGGCCAACAGCTCATCCTTGTAGATGCCGCGGGCGAACAGGCAGGAAACCATGGAGCAGAGCAGCGACCGGCTGCACTCGTCCTCCACCAGGAAATCCAGGGCCTTTTCCAGGTCCTGGTCCTCGTGCTTCTGGTCCCAGGCATAGCCGCCCGAATCCAGATGGGAATGGCGGAAACCCATGCTCTGAGCCGTGAAAAAGACCTCGCCCGTGGCATAGCCCGCCATTTCCTGGCCGAGCACGCAGGCGAAGTCGCCGCCGCCAAAAACTTCCACGGCCCGGGGCACGCCCATGGCCAGGACCGAATAAAACGGATTGACCCTTCCGGCCAGCAGCTCCATGGCTTGCTCATAAAGAGCAGCTTCACCGAAGCGCAGGGGCAGCAAGGTCTGCTTCTCGGTCACCAATCCCTTTTCCAGGGCTTCGGTGGCCCAGGCAAGGGCCACGCCCGCGCTCATGACATCCAGGCCGGTCTTTTCCACTCGGTCCATGATCTTCAGGGATTCCGGAGCATCCGTGACCCCGAGCATGGAGCCCACGGCAAAGATCAGTTCGTAGTCGTAGGAAACCTGGCGATACAAAAAGCGATGGTCTTCCTGGAACCGTTCACGCACGAACCCTATATGGATGCAGCCCACGGGGCAGCCCGCGCAAGCCATGTTGCGCAAAAGGTTCTTTTCGGCAAAGGCCTCGCCCGTAATGCCCGCGACCGCCGGGTCCGTGGTCTGTTGCAGGTTGCGCCAAGGCAGGCTCTTGAGCTCGTTGAGCGCGCCCACGTTCCCGGCTGTACCCAGGTCGTGGTATTTGCGCATCATGTCCGTGTCCGTGAGCTTGCGGTGCACCTCGCCGAAGATCTTGGCGTACCCTTTGCCGCCCGGCGCGGGGTACACGCCGTCGCCCAGCAGGACCACGGCCTTGAGATTCTTGGCGCCCATGACCCCGCCCGCACCCATGCGCCCGAAATGGCGGTAGGTGTCCACGTTCACGCAGGCCATGGCCGAGCCCTTTTCCCCGGCCAGGCCAATGCGCAAGATGCTGCGGTGGCCCGAGCCCGGAAACATCTTGCGCAAGGCGCGGCCCGTGACCAGGGCATCCCAGCCCTTCATCCAGCGCACGTCGCGCACCTCGGCCCGGTGCGAGCCCACGCAAATGCAGGACAGGTGCGGAGCGCGGCCCCGGATCACCAGGGCGTCGTATCCGGCCAGGGCCAGGCAGAGCGCGGAACGCCCGCCCGCATGGCTCTCGGAATACTGGTCATGGTACGGCGACTTGAACGCGGCCACGGTCTTGCTCATGAGCGGAAAAAGGCCCGTGAGCGGACCCACGCCGAAAATCAGGGGCTGGTCCGGATCGTCCCAGGGCTGGTCCGGCTTGCCGTAGCGGGCAAACAACAACGCGGCCATGCCGCTGCCTCCGGCCACCTGGTTTCTGCCGTCGATCTCCTCGACGCGGGAGCGCCCGCTGGCGAGATCCACCACGAGGATGCGGAAATAATCCCGAATCATGACGCCTCCCCGGCGGCGGGACCGCCCTTGCCCTCTTCCGTATCGACCAGTTCCAGGCAGTCGTGCGGGCAAAACTCCACGCATCGACCGCAATGGATGCACACAAAGGGCTCGCTGGTCCGGTCAAGATGGATGGCATCCACGGGACAGGCGCGGGCGCACTCCCCGCAGCGGATACAGAGCTTCTTTTTGACAATGACCCCGCCCCCCCGGCGCTGGCTCATGGCCCCGGTAGGACAGGCCAGAGCGCAATAGGCCGGGTCGCAGGCGACGCAGACGCGGGCCTCGAACCCCGTGGAAAGCCCGCCGGAGCTTTTGATGCGGATGCCTGCCGTGTCCCAGGAGATGAGCCCGTGCACAAGGCGTGCGCAGGCCAGGGAACAAGAATGACAGCCGATGCAGCGCTCCATGCGCGGCGTAGTGAGTGTTTTCATGCCCCGGAGTATACGGTGGAGCGACGGACAGGGAAACTATTTTATCTGCACAAAAAAAACAGGGGCGAACCGCCGAACAAACGACGGTGCGCCCCTGAGGGAGAAAACCAAATTCCGCTACTGCACGAGCTGCCAGGTGCCGTCCGGATTGCGGTAGGCCTTGGCGTGCACGGTCTCTTCCTTGCCGTCCACCACGGCCTTCATTTCCACGTCGCGGTAAACGCGGTTGTCCTGATAGTAGGAATTGGTGGGCGTTGCTTCATAATATGCCCCGGTGTCCGGGTTGCGCCATGTGGAGGTCTGGCCCGAAGGAGACGTCTCCAGGGTGCGGTTCATCTGCTGCTGGTCGTGCTTGTCCCATTCGTTGCCGATGACGTAGCCCAGAAGCAGGCCGATGCCCGCGCCGATGGCCGCTCCTTGGACCTTGTTGCCCGCAGTGAGCGCGCCCACGGTGGCACCGAGCAACGCGCCTGAAGTGGCGCCGGTCTGGGCCTTGTTCGCACAGCCCGCCAAAAACACCAGCATGGCGAGCGCAAGAGCTGTCTTCTTCATGGTATTGCCTCCTTCCCGCCCCTTTGCCGGGGCCTTGCTGTCATCTCATGATCAAACGGCACGTCAATTCTATAACTGGGAACCCACGACGTGGCAAGAGTCCCCCGGCGGCACGCCGCCTTGTCCCGCTCCCGTCGCACATCAACAAGCAATGAGCGTGCCACTCTTCGACACAAACGCGCAACCCCGTCCCGACAAAGCCCGCAACGCTCCACCTGGGGGGAAAAGAGGATATGGCCCGACAATGTTGGACAAGTCCTGCGCGACCCGGCCCAAATTTGCGCAGAGGAGCGGGCTTCAGCCCAGGGCTTCGCGGTCCCGCACGCCGATAAGATAGAGGATGGAGTCCAGCCCCATTGTGGAAATGGAATGGCCCGCGCCCTTCTTGACCTTGGGCTTGGCATGGAAGGCCACCCCCAGCCCGGCCAGCCCGAGCATGGGAAGATCGTTGGCGCCGTCGCCCACGGCAATGACCTGCTGCAGGCTGATGCCTTCCTTTTCCGCAATGGCCCGCAGCAGATCGGCCTTGCGCTGGCCGTCCACGATCTCGCCCACCACATTGCCCGTGAGCTGGCCGTCCACGATCTCCAGTTCATTGGCGTAGACGTAATCGATGCCCAGCTTGCGCGCCAGACGGTCGCCGAAAAAGGTGAACCCGCCGGAAAGGATGGCGATCTTGTAGCCCACACGCCGCAGGTTGGAGATGAGCCGTTCCGCGCCCTCGGACAGGGGCAGGGTCTCGGCCACCTGCTCCAGCACTTCGGAACGCAGCCCCTTGAGCAAGGACAAACGCTTTCGCAGACTCTGCTTGAAATCCAGCTCGCCGCGCATGGCCGCTTCGGTGATGGCGGCCACTTCCGCGCCCACTCCGGCCCGGGCAGCCAACTCGTCGATGACCTCGGCCTGGATCAATGTGGAGTCCATGTCAAAGGCCACCAGCCTGCGGTTGCGCCGGAACACGTTGTCTTCCTGCAGGGCGATGTCCACGCCGAACTGGGCGGAAATTTCCAGAAAGGCCTCGCGGATGGAGGCCATGTCGCGCGGGGTGCCGCGCACCGTGAACTCCACGCAGCCCTGGCGCGGCGGTTCGCCCTCCAGGGGCACGCGGCCGGAAAGGCGGTGGATGGTCTCGATATTCAGGCCGTTTTCCGTGAGCACGCGGGTCACGGCCTGGACATGCACGGAGGTGATGCGCCGGGCCAGCAGAGTCACGATGTGCCGGGCTTTGCCCTGGGACGCGACCCACTCCTCGTATTTGCCGTTGTCCAGGGGGTGCAGCCGCAGGGAGACGCCCAGCTCGTGCGCCTTGAACAGCACGTCCTTGACGATGGGCGCGGTCTCGGCCTCGGGGGGAATGCGGATGAGTATGCCCAGGGTCAGGAAATTGTGGATGACCACCTGGCCGATGTCCAGGATGTCCACGCCGTAGGTTGCCAGGACTTCGCTGAGCCCTGCCGTGACCCCGGGCTTGTCGCTGCCGGTGACGTGGATAAGAATGATGTCGCGCATGCCTTCTCCCTTTGGCGGCCTGTGCAGGCCCGTGCTGGGGCGGAATGTGGCATACAAAAAGTGCGGCGTAAAGACTGGGGGCGCGGCACAGGCCTCCTGGCCAGGACTTTTTTGGCAAAGGGCAAAACTCTGCTTGCCCAGCCCCCGCGCATGGGGCAATGTGCCCTGGCCCAACGCCGTGAGATTCATTCCTATGCCTCCGGGAGGCGTGAATATTTTTCTGCTTTTTAAGCACTCCCGGATTGACGGCGACAAAAGCCCTGTGGTATGTCGCTGGGCACTTGTGAAGGATTGCACGAATTGCCTCTTTGATGTATAGGCATTCGGCAGTCAGGGCCGAAACAAGGTGGAGGCCATGTTCTTTTCCAAGAACGACAAGTATCGCGAGGTCATTGACCATTTGTCATTGGCCGGCACCATGGGCCTGAATCTGGTTTCGTCCACGTTCATCGGTCTGGCCATGGGCTGGGCCTTGGACAAATGGCTGGAGACCAAGCCCTGGTTCACATTGATCATGCTGATTGTTGGCGTGATCGCCGGATTCCGGAGCGTCTACCAGGATACCCGGCGGATTCAGAAAAGCGAAGCGCGCAAGGAAAAAGGCGATGCCCCGGACGCCGACAAAGAGCACAAGGACCCGGACGATGCATAGACTGGAAGGATATTTGTACAAGCGCGGCTTCACACTGCCGCAGATCCGCACCCTGGTGCGCAATCAGCTTGTGCTCGCCTTCGCGTCCATTCTACTCGTCAACGCCTTGACCGCCTTTTCGGTCTGGGCCTGGTCCTTCACTGCCGGCGCCCTGCTGATCACCGTCAACTTCTGGTGGATGGCCAAGACCGGCCAAAAGCTCGTGTCGGCGCAAAAAGGCGCCGTGACGGTGCTGCTGATCCTTTTCTACGGACGGATGTTCCTAACCGGACTGGCCCTGTTCGCGCTCATCGCGTGGCTCGATGCCTCTGTGTCCGGATTGTTGGTCGGCCTTTCCACGGTGGTGGTTAACGCTATTACCTGGGGGACCGCCAATTTCATGCAAAAAGCGAAGGAGGCGTAAGGACTATGGCTGGTGGTTTGCCGCATCCCCTGGTTATCTTCAGGGAACTGAACATCGCGCTTGGAGCCGACGCTGCCGCAGCTGCGGGCAGCGCTCTGGATCCGGGTCTCTACCCGATCCCCGTGCATGTCTGGTTCACCTGGATGGCCATGGCGATCCTGATTGTTTCGGGACTGCTCGTCCGCCGGAAACTTACTCTTGTTCCGGGGGGCCTGCAAAACTTCTTTGAACTCGTCATTGGCGGGCTGGAAGATTTCGTGGTTGCCAACATCGGCGAAAAGGGCCGGCAGTTCATGCCGATCCTGGCCACGATCTTCATGTTTGTCGCCGTCATGAACTACATCGGCCTGATGCCCGGTTGCGATGCGCCCACGGCGAACATCAACACCACGGCAGCAATGGCCATCTCAGTGTTCCTGTATTACAACTACATCGGCATCAAAATCTGGAAGGGCGGATACATCAAGCACTTCCTGGGACCCGTCAGCTTCCTGGCTCCGCTGATGCTCGTGCTCGAAATCATTTCGCACTGCGCACGGCCCCTGTCGCTCACTCTGCGTCTTTTCGGCAACATCCGCGGTGAGGAAATCGTTCTGGTGCTGCTCTTCGTGCTCGCACCGGTCATTTCCACGGTCCCGATGTACTTCCTGTTCTTCCTGGCAAAAACCATTCAGGCTCTGATCTTCTTCATGTTGACGATGATCTACCTGAAGGGTTCCGTGGAGCACGCCCACTGATTTGGGCCTGCCGTCAATTTTGGGGAAATGGTCTTAGACCAAATAAATAACGTACCTATTTAGGAGGACGTAAAATGAAACTCGTGAAAGTCCTGTTCACCACCATGGCTATGGTTCTGACTGCCTCCATGGCTTTCGCCGCTGACGCCGCCATTGTCGGTTCCGTCGCTTACGCCACCGCTCTGGGCATGGGCATCGCTGCCGGCCTGTGCGGCATCGGTCAGGGCCTGGGCCTGAAGGCCGCTTGTGAAGGCACCGCCCGCAACCCCGAGGCTTCCGGTAAGATCACCGTTACCTTGATTCTGGGTCTGGCCTTCGTCGAGTCCCTGGCCATTTACGCCCTGGTCGTGAACCTGATCCTTCTGTTCGCGAACCCGCTGCTCGCAGCGTAGCAAGGTTTTATAAAAAGGGAGGCCTGTGCCTCCCTTTTTAGAACAACTCTTGTTACGAATTTCACAAAAAAGCCGCGGAAATGGGGCGCAACAGGTGAAGAGCGAACACATTCCCAAGGCCACCATTGGCCGCCTCGCTGTCTATATTCAGGTTCTTGAACGTCTGAAGAATGAAGGCACCGAGGTCATATCCTCCGAAAATCTGGCGCAGGCCTGTTCGGTCAACTCCTCGCAAATCCGTAAGGACCTCGCCTACTTCGGTGAGTTCGGCGTGCGCGGAGTCGGCTACTATGTGCCGGAACTGATCACTTCCATCAAGCAATCCCTGGGCGTTGACCGCAACTGGAACTGCTGCATCGTGGGCGTGGGCAATCTCGGACGCGCCTTGTTGCGCCACGGCGAATTCCGCAACAAGGGCTTCAAGATCCAGGTCGCCTTTGACTGCGACCCTTACAAGATCGGTGAAGTCGTGGAAGGACTCGAGGTCATCTGCACCCGCAAGACCCGCAATCTTGTCACCGAAAAGCAACTTGAGATCGGCATCATCACCACGCCGCCCGAGCGGGCCCAACGCGCCGCAAACTATCTGGTCGAAGCGGGCATCAAGGGCATCATCAACTACGCGCCCACCCGCATCGAAGTCCCCGAGCACATTCCTCTTGAATACGTCGACTTCATTCACCATTTTTACGCGCTCGCCTTCCACATCAATTTGGGCCGCAGCGTAGAATAATCCTCGCACCGCTTCCCTCGTTTCCTGAAAAACGTTACGTTCACCAGCGGAGGCTGTATGAGCACGACTGACAAGCGCGGCTTTACGCTGCGCGGACTCGCTTTTTCCGTTCCCTACAATCTAGCCCTGATCACCCTGGGCGCGGCTTTTATCGCCTTCGGCATCAAGGCCGTAGCCATTCCCCACGGCTTTCTCACGGGCGGCATGGCCGGAGCCGGACTGCTGGCCTATTACCTCGTGGGCGTGCTGGAGCCGGGCCAGTGGTTCTGGGTCCTGAACATCCCCATTTTCGTGCTGGCCTGGTGCCTTGTTTCACGCCGCTTCTTCCTCTACAGCCTCTTCGGCATGATCGCGGTGGGCATGTTCATGGACATCATGCCCCAACCCCTGGTCATCCACGACACCTGGCTCGCGGTCTTCACCTGCGGCGCGTTCATCGGCGTTGGCGGCGGACTGGCCCTGCGTTCCTTGGGGTCCACGGGCGGCACTGACATTCTGGCCGTGATCGCCTACCAGCGATACAACATGAACATCGGTCAGTTCCGCTTTTTCGTGGATCTCTGCGTGTTCGCCCTGGGCTTCTTTTTCCTGGACCTGGAACGCATGCTCTATTCCCTGGCCATGACCTTTGTTGTCGGCGCCGTGGTGGACTACAGCTTGAACGTCTTCAACGAGCGCAAGATGGTCATGATCATTTCCTCCTGTTCGGAAACGATCATGGCCGACGTGCTGGAAAAGCTGCACCGGGGAGCCACCTACCTGTATGGCCGGGGTGCGTATTCCAAAATCCGTAAAAAGGTCGTTCTGGTCATGGTCAACAACATCCAACTCAAACGGCTGGAGGAGCTCGTCTACAATCACGACCCCGAGGCCTTCCTGATCATCGGATCGGGCTACAAGGTCCTGGGCCGGGGCTTTTCCATGCGCAAGGAGTACTGATCATGATGCGCCCGGTCGCTCTGCTCACGGATTTCGGTCTGGACGATCCCTATGTGGGGCAAATGAAGGGCACCCTGGCGCGACTCGCGCCGTGCTGCACCGTCCTTGATGTCTGCCACGGCGTGGCCCCGTTCCAGGTGGCCCAGGGCGCTTTTTTTCTTGCCGCCAGCATGCCGCATTTTCCCGCAAATACGATATTCACCGCCGTGGTCGACCCGGGCGTGGGCTCACCGCGCCGCATAGTGCTCTGCAAACTGGACAACCAGCTCTTCCTGGCCCCGGACAACGGACTTCTCGGGCTGGTGCTGTACGCCGCCCGCAAACGCGGCAACAAACCGCAATGCTACGACGCCACCCGCACGCCCGCCTCGGGCCCGGCAACCTTCCAGGGTCGGGACGTATTTGCACCCCTGTCCGCGGAATTGGCCCAGGGCCTGGAACCGCATGATGTCGGCGCACCCCTGCCCCTGGATGAACTGGTCAGCCTGCCCGCAACAACTCCTCGGGCCTTGACAGATGACGACAAGGGCTCCAAGCTCACCGCTCATGTCCTGCATGTGGACCGCTTCGGCAACGTGGTTTTGAACCTCTCGCCGGGCAGCCTGTTTCCCGCGCTCGTGGGCACGGGACAGGCCCCGGGCAAGCCGGCCTTTCCGCGTTGCGTCCGCACCTATGCGGACCTGCACGAACACGAGGTGGGCATCCTGGTGGGCAGCCAAGGCCTGCTGGAACTGGCCGTCAACCTGGGTTCCGCCGCCAAGCTCATGGGCTGCAGCGTGGGGCACACCGTTTCACTGACCATCGGCACTCACCGGAACAACGCCCACGGCAACAAGCAGCGCAAGGAACAGATATGAACAACCCCATCAAGGAATTCTTCACCGCACTCGGCTTTCTGACCAGGCTTGCCCCGGCCCGGCTCGTGGACCACGAAGCCCTGTCCGGCTGCATGCGCTGGCTGCCCGTAGTCGGGCTGATCCTCGGCGGGGTCGTGATCTGTCCTTTCTGGCTGTTGGGCCTGCTGAAGGGCCACCCCCTGGTCCAAGCCTGGCTGGTGGTCGGCCTGAACCTCTATCTGACGCGCGGCCTGCATCTGGACGGCCTGGCCGACATTTCCGACGGCTGCGCCTCGCACACCCAGACCGAACGCTTCTGGGCCATCGTCAAGGACAGCCACGTGGGAGCCTTCGGCGCCCTGGCCATTGCCATGGCTGTGGGCGGCCAGATCATCCTGCTTTCCGAACTGTTCGCCGCAGGCCGCTATGGCGCGGCTATCTGGTGCTTCGGCCTGGGCCGGGCAGCCGCGGTAGGCTTCGGCTTCATCGTGCGCACCCTGGCCCGTCCGGGCCTGGGTCAGAAATTCATGGACGGAGCCACTTTCCCCTCCACGGTCTTTGCCATTCTCTGCGCCGTGACCGCCGGCCTGCTCCTGACCTCCACCGCGGGAGTGCTCCTGGGCATCGGCCTGACCGTGCTGGCCCTGGTGCCGCTCTATTACCTCGTCTACACTGTGGAAGGCGTGAACGGCGACTTTTTGGGCGCGGCCATCATCATCGGTGAACTGGCCTCGGCCATGGGCGTGCTGCTGGTCATTTGAGCCTGCCCAGGCCACACGCGATCAGGCGATGATCCGATCATCAACCCCCGAACACGGGAGCAGACCGTGAAAAAACGTCTTCCCCTTCCTTGCCCGGCCCCTCTCTCCTCATTGGTCCTGGCCGCCCTGCTGGCCTGTCTGCTGCTGGCGGGCTGCGCCCCCAAGATCAAGCTCTTCAGCGACGCTTCGGACCCGTTGGAGGAATACGTGCTCGAAGGCGAGGCCACGGAAAAGATCCTGCTGCTCAACGCCAGCGGCACGGTCTCGGACGAACCCCGCTCCGGCCTGCTCGGCTCCCGGCCCAGCATGGTGCAGGAGATCGTCAGCCAGCTCAGGCTGGCGGAAAAGGACGAGGACGTGCGCGCCGTGGTGCTGAAGATCAATTCGCCCGGCGGCGGGGTCACGGCCAGCGACGTGCTGCACCATGAATTGAGCGGCTTCAACGAGCGCACCGGCAAGCCCGTGGTGGCCCTGCTCATGGATCTGGCCGCTTCCGGCGGCTACTACATCGCCCTGCCCGCCAAGCGCATCGTGGCCCACCCCACCACCGTGACCGGTTCGGTGGGCGCCATTTTCTTCATGCCCCGCGTCACCGGGCTCATGAACCTCATCGGCGTGGATGTGGAAGTGGCCAAGTCGGGCCGCAACAAGGACATGGCCTCGCCGTTCCGCGCGCCCACGGAAGAGGAGCGGCAATTGGCCGACGCCCTGATCCTGAACATGGGCGAACGTTTTCAGATGCTGGTGCGCGAAGCGCGCAATCTGGGCGAGGAACAAATGCGCACTGTGGCCACGGCGCGGGTTTTCACGGCGGATCAGGCTCTGGAGCTGGGTCTTGTGGACCGCATCGGCTATTTGCAGGACGCCTACGCCGAAGCCCGGGAACTGGCCGGATTGCCCGAGGACGCCCGGGTCGTGGTCTACCGCCGCGAGAACTATCCCAACGACACGGCCTACAACGCTTCGGCCATGCCCGCGGAGCGCGCCGCCCTGGTGCAGACCGGGCTGGAAAACCTGCTGCCGCCCACGCGCGCCGGGGTGTACTATCTCTGGCTGCCCCAATACTGACGCCAGGGAGTGATCACCAGGATCATCCGGCGTGATCAGCGAAAATCGCGCTCGGCCATGCCCGGCCCATAGGCGAAGCAACGCGTGTTGACGATAAGCTCTCGCTCGTGTGTGTGCAGGTTGCGCACGGTCAAAGCAATGCGCTGGTCCAGGTCATAAACGCCCGGTCCGTCCACACGCTCCAGCATGTCAGGCAGCCCTTGCACCAAGGCAAAGGCGTGCTCGTCAAAACGCTTCATGTCCAAAATGGCCACGATCTCGTTTTCCGGCCTGCCCCGCTCCAGCAGACGCACCCGCTCGCGCAGGTCGAGCAGGGTTCGGGACTGTTCGCTGGCCAAGTAGGCCTTTCGCAGCCGGGCATCATCCAAATAGAGATTGGAGCAGAACGGCTCCAGCGCGCTGACGTGCTCCAGGGCCGCGCCTTGGGCCACAAGGCCGATGTCGTATTTCTTCGGCGGCAGCAGCCCCATTTCCGGTGTCCAGCAGCGCGTGGAAAGCATGCCCCACTTACGCACGAAGTTGCGCTGGGACCGGGCATACTGATCCGACCAGTCCGCGGGCGGGGTCGTGGCCACCACGTCGTCGCGGTACTTGGTGGAACGCGACCCGAAATGGTAGACGCAGGCGTCGCGCACCTGACCGATACGCGCCCCGGACAGTTTCACCCGCAAGTACAGATCGTCATCGTCCACCATGTATTTCAGGAACAGCAGGTCCACCCCGCCCACGCGGCGGAACAGCGTCT
>JAZHDD010000024.1:0-5558 GCA_036541255.1 Desulfovibrionaceae bacterium
CTGGCAACCTCGGCGGCTTCCTTGGCCCGCTCCAGTTCGCGGATGAAACGATGGCGGTCGGTCACGTCCAGGGCACAAAAAATCAGTCCGGCATCGAAATCGTCGGGCACCAGAAACGACGAACTGAGAAGCACGTTGAGCACCTCGCCGTTGGCGCGTATAAAACGGGTCTCTATGGAGCCCGTTCCATACCTGCGCACGTCCGCGTGCTTTTCGCGGCCCACCCGCTCGAATTCCTCCTGGTCCGGGTAAAGGATTCGGGCGCTTTTTCCGTTCAATTCCTCGCTTGAACGCCCTATCATGCCCGCCAGATGCTCATTGGTCCAACCCAATATCCGGTTGCGGACCACGCCGATGCCTATGGGCGCGGAACGCAGAATGCCGCGCACCAGGGTTTCGCGTTCGCGCAATTCGCGCTCAATGAGTTTGCGACGCTCTATCTCGTTGTGCAGTTCCCGGTTGGAGGTCCTGAGCTGCTCGTTCATGGCCGTCATCTGCTGGTTGGCGGCCTCGACCTCGCGCGCGGCCAGCTTGCGGTCCGTGATGTCCGTGGAAATGCCGCAGACTCCCAAAATCCGACCGTCGGCGTCGCGCAGGAGGAATTTGGTCACGAGCCAATAAAAAATCCTGCAGCCTTGCTCCACCCGGACTTCATGGTCCATGGGTGTTTTGGCCTTGAGCACCTTCAAATCCCAGTCGCGATGCTCCTTGGCCCGATCCGCAGGGAAAAGCTGCCGGTCGGTGCGGCCCACGATCTCCTCCTCGGGCAGGCCGAGATATTCCGAAAGCCTGGCATTGCAGAAGATGTATTTGCCGGTTTTGTCCTTGGCATACACCATGGGCGATGAATTATTCATAATGCCCGTGAGCAAAGCCATGTATTCACGCAGACGCCGCTCGGAACGGCGGTCCTCGGTGGCATCGCGCACCAGGGAATAGACGAACCTGCGGCCACGCACGGAAAGCGGGCCGCTGATCACGTCCACATGCCGCACCTCACCGCTCTTGAGCCGATGCCGGAACCGGAATTGGGCGCGATCAGCACCCTGCGCCTTGGCCAAGGCCCGCTTCAGCGCGCCCGGGGAAAGCTGGTTGATGTGCGTCAGGGGCATGCCTGCAAATTCCGGTTGCGTGTAGCCGTAAAATCTGCAGGCGGCTCGGTTGGCGTCCACAATGGTCAACGTATGCGGATCTATGAGCAGCCGTATTGCGGGATCGTCAAGAAACAGGCTGCGGAAATGCGAGGCCTCCAGCAAAATGCTCAGGGCCTCTGCGTCATCCGGGGCCGGCCGCAACAGACAGAGAGCGCTGCGACCTGCCGCGTCATGTTGCAACACGCCGTCCATATGCAATCGAACAGGAGCCGAGTCCGGAGTTTCAAGAAGCCATTCACGCCCGTAGACATGGCCGAGATCATGCAATTCTTCCAGCAGGTCGCTGAAATCCTTGGCGGAGAACGAAGTAAGGAAGTCCTCGGGCCTGCGCCCGATCACCTCTTCCGGAGTGGAGCCGAGAAGGCTGGCCCAGGAACGGTTGGCAAGCGTGATGTGATTTGTTTGGTCGATTTCCAGACAAGCCAGCGGAGAGATGGAACAAAGCTGCCGAAAAGCGTGCAATTCCCCTTTGATTGCTTCATTTTTTGCTCGCAAAAGATCATTCTCCCGTTGCAAGCGAAGCAATTCTTTCTGTAAAGCTGCTTTTCCAGTTTCACCGGATTTCCCGACCACGCGCCTGCTCCTTCCATTTTTCTCGCATCACTGGCGGTATGAATCGTCGCGCATTTCTTTTCAGCTTATATCTATTTGGCTCTATTTCCTGCCAAAGTCAACGTGGAGTCCAACAATCCCGTTTCTACCTTCTGCTTTTAATACGCTTTTTCTAAAGGCATTCCCACATCTGCCGATAAGAAAAGTAGCAAGCGAGGAGGTAAAATGGAAACATTCAACATATCGGACGGTTCTGTTCTCGGCACCATCTACGCCAGAGCGGTTGACTCAACTCCGGCTGCCTCGAAAGAACAAACTCAGGAAAGCACGTTGCCCCAGGGTGACACCATCACCTTTTCCAGCGAGGCGCTGAGCCTGTCACAAAGCGCTAAATCCGGTGCAGCAGGTCAGGCCGAAGAAGACAATGAAAAAAGCGCCCAGGAGCTGACTCTGGAACGCATCAACGAACGCATCAAGGAAATCCAGGAAGAGATGGACAAGGTGCGGGAAAGCGACATGACCGAAGAGCAAAAGCAGCAAAAACTGGCCCAGCTTGAACAAGAGTTGAGCCTGTTGAACGATCAGAAAGCCGAAATACTCAAAGCCATGCGAGGCGGGAGTACCACCGTGGGCGGTACCAATGCCGAAGGGGTCGCCAACAGCCTGACCTGACGCCACCATTGAAAAGTGAACATGAAAAGAGGGTTCGGCCTCTTTTTTGTGCTTCGGCCATCTGGCGCGGCATGACCAAGCGTGGTAACGGCTCGTCATGCAGACCCACATCGACATCAAACGCATCGACGCCCTGTTCCGGATCGCGGCCGACGAAGGCCGCGACCAGCTCTTCGAGCATGAAACCTACGAACTGCTGCGCCTGTCCGGCGCGGAATCCGTGCCGCGCATCCGGCTCCTGAACAAGGGGATTCGGGCTTCCAACGACGACCTCGTCGCCCTGCCCGGCCACAAGGCCGTGCTCAAGATCGTCTCCCCCTGCATCGTGCACAAGACCGATGTGGGCGGCGTGCGCATCGTGGACAAACAGCCCGGCAAAATCCGCTCGGCCTGGCGCAGGATGATGGACGAAGTCCCGTTGAACTTCGCCCGCATGCTGGAACAAAATCCGGAGCTGACCCCCGTGCCCTATGCGGGCCTTGCAGGCGAGGAACTGCGCCGCGCCGTGGCCGCGGATGTACGCGGAGTGCTGCTCGTGGAATTCATGCCCCCTGATTCCCAGGCCTTCGGCAACGAACTCCTGGTCAGCATCCGCCGCACACGCGAATTCGGTCCGGTGCTCACCGCCGGACTTGGCGGCACGGACACGGAAATCTACGCGGCCCGCTTCCGTCCGGGCCAAGCCGTTGTTTCCGCTTCCACGGAATTGACCAGCCCGGAGCACTTCTTCGAACTTTTCCGCACCACCATCGCCTACGAGAAACTGGCGGGGCGCAGCCGCGGGCAGGCGCGCATCGTCTCGGACGACCAGCTCGTGGAATGTTTCGCCTCGTTCATGGAGCTTGCCAACCACTATTCCCCGGGCAACCCGGGCGCACCCGCAGTGATCGAGGAGCTGGAGGTCAACCCCTTTGCCTTCACCGACTACCAGATGGTGCCCTTGGACGGACTCTGCCGCCTGAGCCGCCCCCAGACATTGGCCGCGCCCCGGCCCGTGCACAAGATCCGCAACCTGCTGCACCCCGAGCGCATCGGCATCGTTGGCGTGTCCGAATCGCGAGTGAACTTCGGGCGCATCATCCTGCGCAACATCCTGGAGGCGGGGTTTCCCGCCAAGAACGTTCGTGTTGTCCGGCCCGGAGATACGCCCGAGGTGGACGGCGCGCCCTGCGTCCCGGATCTGGATTCCATGGGGCCTGTGGATCTTTTCGTGGTGGCCGTGGGCGCGGAACAGGTACCGGCCTTGGCCCAGGAACTCATGGATAAAAATCTTGCCGAGTCCGTGCTGCTCATTCCCGGCGGCCTGGGCGAGACCGAAGAGAGCGCCCAGCGCGGCCTGGAGCTGCGCAAACGTATCGACGAAGCCCACGCAGCAGGGGGAGGCCCTGTTTTCCTGGGCGGCAACAGCCTGGGCGTGCTTTCCCGGCCAGGCTGCTACGACACCATTTTCATTCCGGGCGAAAAACTGGACAAACCCAGAGGCGAGGGAGGACGCACCGCCTTTGTGAGCCAGAGCGGCGCATTCCTTGTGACCCGCGCCAGCAAATTGCCCCTGCTTGATCCCGCCTACTTGATCTCCGTGGGCAACCAGTCCGACCTCACCGCCGGGGACTTCCTGCGTTATTTCGAAGAGGCCGAGGGCATCGACGTCATCGCCCTGTACATGGAAGGATTCAAGGACATGGACGGATTGGCCCTGTGCCGGGCCGTGCGACGCGCCGTGCAAAACGGCAAGGAAGTGGTCTTTTACAAGGCGGGACGCACGCCCGAGGGCAAGAGCGCAACCGCCGGGCACACGGCCTCGGTAGCCGGGGACTACATGGTCTGCGCCTCCTGCGTGCGACAGGCCGGAGCCATGGTCGCGGATACCCTGACCCAGTTCGAGGATCTGGCCCAACTGGCGGCCCTGCTGCACGGCAAGGAAGTCCATGGCAACAGGCTGGCCGCCATGAGCGGCGCGGGCTTCGAAGCCGTGGGCATGGCCGATTCCATCCAGGGCGACGGTTTTGCCATGCGCATGGCAAAATTCAACCCGGCCACAAGCGACCGCGTGCGCAGGCTGCTGACGGAAAAACGCCTGGACAGGCTGGTGGAGATCAAAAACCCGCTGGACATCAATCCGGCTTCGGATGACCGGCTGCATGCGGAAATCGCACGCATCCTAGCCCTGGATCCGGACGTGGACGGCGTGGTCGTGGGCCTGGATCCGCTCTCCCCTGCCGTGCGCAGCCTGCCCGCGGGCCTGCGGCCCGGTGAATCCCTGGAACACGAGGAGAGCATCGCGCGCATCTTCCCGCAAGTGGTGGCAGAGACTGCCAAGCCCATGGTGGGCGTGGTGGACGGCGGCGAACTCTTCGACCCACTGGCTGCGGCGCTGGTCAATGCTGGCGTGCCCGTGTTCCGCTCCTGCGACCGGGCAGTGGCCGCCCTGGCCAAATACATGGAAGGCCGCCTGCACGCCCAAGAACTGCGCCGCTGAGTCTCTTTCCGGAGGATACCGCCCTGAAAAAACCGAATCCCCCGGTCCTGAACCGGGGGATTCGCCTTTCCAAAGAAAGGGGTGCGATATGGCTGAAGCCCAGGTCTGCAATCCCGGACCAAAACCCGTATTCACGCCCTAGAGATATCCCAGGGCCTTCAGGAGCATACGCGTTCCCACGACAAGGAGCAACACCGCAAAGCATTTCTTGAGCTTGCCCACAGGAAGACTGTGCGCCAGGCGCACACCAAGTGGTGCAGTAAACACGCTCACGATGACGATTCCCGCCAGGGCCGGAAGGTAGATGTAGCCCACGCTGTAGGCGGGCAGTCCGGTCACGCTCAGTCCGTTGACCACATATCCCAAAGTTCCGGCAACGGCAATAAAGAAACCAATGGCCGCGGAAGTTCCGATGGCCTGATGGATGGGAATATTGCACCAAACCATGAAGGGCACGGACAATGTTCCGCCGCCGATGCCCACCAGGCTGGAGACCACGCCGATGACGTTGCCAGTGCCGAACATGCCGCCGGTTCCGGGCAGTTGGCGCGACGGGGACGGTTTCTTGCCCAGAAGCATCTGGTACGCCACCCAGTAGAGGAAGACCACGAAGAATATTTTGAGAAAGCCCGTGCTGAGCTGGGAAGCGATGAACGTGCCCAGAAACGTGCCTACCAGTATTCCGGCCACGATACGCCGCA
>JAZHDD010000025.1:0-24197 GCA_036541255.1 Desulfovibrionaceae bacterium
TCTCCACCAGGCGTCTGTCTTCCGGCCTCAGGGTGGGCAACGCGGCCGACGACGCCGCGGGCCTGGCCATCCGCGAGCTGATGCGCGCGGACATCTCTTCCCTGCACCAGGGTGTGCGCAACGCCAACGACGCCATTTCCATGATCCAGACGGCGGACGGCGCGTTGCAGGTCATCGATGAAAAGCTGATCCGCATGAAGGAACTCGCGGTCCAGGCGGCCACGGGTACCTACAACTCGGACCAGCGCATGCTCATCGAATCCGAGTATCAGGCGATGGCTTCGGAAATCACCCGTATCGCCATGGCCACGGACTTCAACGGCATCCACATGCTCAACGGCTCCCTGGCCGGTCTGGATCCCACGACCCAGCAGGTCATCGAGCACAACGGCAACTCGCTGATGTCCACAGGTCCGATCAAGATTCACTTCGGAACCGGCAACGACTGCGCGGAAGACTACTACTACATTTCCGTGAACAACTCGACGGCCTCGGCTCTGGGCCTGTGGAACTCCCACATCTCCACCCAGGCGCAGGCGCAGCTCTCCCTGGCAAGGCTGCAGCAGGCCATCATCTCCAAGGACAAGATTCGCGCCAACCTCGGCGCCATGCAGAACCGCCTGGAGAACACCATTACCAACCTCTCCATCCAGGCCGAGAACCTGCAGGCCGCTGAATCGCGCATCTCCGACGTGGACGTGGCCACAGAGATGACCGAATTCGTGCGCCAGCAGATCCTGTCCCAGTCCGCGGTGGCCATGCTCACCCAGGCCAACTCCCTGCCCAGGATGGCCATGCAGCTCATCGGCGGCTAAACAACGCAACGCATATCATGAAAACGGGCGGTCCCGGCCTTTATGGACAAAGGCCTCTCCACCCGCCCGTTTTCAAGTCTTTCCCAACAAGCAGGGCCGATCCCGTAAAAGATCGGCCCTGCTTGTGCGTCCGGGCAAGACACACTCGACATCGCCCGCATTCCGGGGCATGCTTCATTTGCGCGATTGCCTCCTTGCCGGCACGACGTTTTCATTACTCCCCACCAACGCTCTTTTTCTTCACAGACACGGTCGCCATGTTGAAAGAAACCATCGCCATTCACGACAATTATCAATTCGAAATAAAGTTGAGCCTCCAGTTCGCAAACGATGGCAGGCAAAGCACGCACAATGTGGAAACATATCTGTTTTTCCCCAACAGCCTTTGCATCAACCAGAAAACCCTAAGCAGGGAGAGCTTCTTCGGACAGATGAAGAATTATATCCGCCTCCGCGTCCCCTGGGTTTCCCTGGAGGACATGGACAAGCCGGCCCGCCCGCTTGCCCGGCTTGAGCGATTCTTCGAACAACACACAACGGACGCTTCCCCGTCGCAAGAAGAGTTTGAGGACCATGTCAAAATTCTCTGTCTGACAACCAAGCGCGCCCTGCGCTCCCTGTCCCTCAAGGCCGCGGCCTCGCCCGTGGAATTGGCCACGAATGTGGCCAAGGGCTATCTTGTCCGTTGCGAGAACATCCTGGAAAGATACCGCAATCTGTCGGCCTCCATTCGCACGGCAGGTCTCGATGCCTCTCCCGCCTTTGCTTACGGCGATGAGTTTTTAAGCATCGTGGCGACATATTATGCTTTCCGCATCGTGGATCGGATGCAGAATTTTCCGGACCATGTTCCTTGCGCACAGACAACATCCGCCCTGGTGCAATTCATCCACAAGGAGCTTGAGTATCGCGTAAATGTTTTGAATGCCGTTGTACCGAGAACGAACTGCGACAATGAATTGTTTGTGTTTCGCTGGAGCATGCTTAAAAAATACATGAGCAGCGCCCTGTTTTTGGAGATACGCGAACGGCACGACAGCCAATATTGGCAGCAGGCCATTTATTGTTTTGCCGCTGGCGCGGCCATGATCTTTGCCACGGCCATCGCCTTTATCTGGCAAGGGCACTACGGGACTCTCAGCGCCCCGCTCTTCATGGCTCTGATTGTCAGCTATATATTCAAAGACAGAATGAAAGACCTGCTCAAGGCCTCCATGTCTTCGTGGCTGCGCCGCATCCTTTCCGACCGCAAGCTGGCTATCTATAGAAACTTCACGTCCCCGGCAGGTATCTGTAAAGAATCATTTGACTTTGTTGCGGAGAAATCCCTGCCCTCAGAAGTGGCCGCTCTGCGCGACAAGGTGCATATGGTGGACGTTTCCAATGCGTTCCGGAGTGAAACTGTCTTGCGGTACCGCAAAGACATCACCATCTTTTCCAAGGCGGACGTGCTCAGCGCCAGAGGCTTCAGCGACGGCATGCTGGACATCACCCGCATTGGCGTCCACGAATTTCTTCGCTACATGGACGAACCCGAAGAGCCGTTGTATGCGTTAGAGGGGGGGGAATGCTGTCGAGTTTCAGGAAGTAAAGTATACCATATCAACATGATACGCATACAACACAATCCAGAGGGAACCCGTTGTCGTCGCTACAGAATCGTTCTGGACCGAAACGGTATCAAGCGCATCGAGCGTGTCCGCTAACTTGCGGAAACCTTACTCCGTATCCGCCTTCAAGCCTTTGACCGCTGCGTTCGCTGCGGCCTGCTCGGCCTTTTTCAGACTGCCGCCCAGGCCCCGGAAGGTCCGGCCATCGGAGATGCCCACTTCCACCTCAAAGACCTTGGCATGTTCCGGCCCCTTGCTGGAAAGCAGAGTGTACACCGGCAGGGTGCGAAAACGCTGTTGCGTGATTTCCTGAAGGTGGCTCTTGTGATCCTTGGAGGAACGCAATTGCTCGAGCTCGGGCCAGCGGTCCTCAAAAAGCCGCAGGATCAGCTTTTGCGCTGGCTCATAGCCGCCATCCAAAAACACCGCACCGAAAATCGCCTCCAGCACGTCGGCCAAGAGGGAATCGCGCTCACGCCCGCCCTGGGCTTCTTCCCCCTTGCCCAACAAAAGGAAGCGATCCAGATGGACTTTCCGGGACGCCTCGGCCAAGCTCTTCTCTTTGACCAGCCGGGAACGGATGCGGGTGAGCTGTCCTTCGGTGGCGTCGGGATACCGCAGGTAGGCCGCACGGCTGACGCACAGCTCCAATACCGCATCTCCAAGAAACTCAAGGCGTTCATTGTCCTGGGCCGGCTCTTCCTGCTCGTTGGCGAAAGAGCTGTGGGTCAATGCGGTACGCAATAGCTTGACTTGGGAAAAGTAGTAGTCAATACAATCCTGAACGCCTAAAAAATGTTCATCCATGTAGCTGGTCCCCATGTTGCCGATGAAAAACACCAATGCTCTGTTTGCCCCCCGGTCCATTATTGTGGCCGGGGCTTCCGGCAATCCTGAAAAAGCGGGACATAAAGTCCTGCTGAATATTCTTCAGTCCGGATACAGCGGAGAAATCATTCCCGTCAATCCCGCAGGCGGAGAGATATTGGGACTTACAGCCGTTGCAGCCTCCGAAGTGCCCGACGGCGTTGACCTGGCCGTACTCTGCGTCCCCCGTGAAAAAACCCCGGAAGTCCTGGCAGAGCTGGCCGACCGCAACATCCGCGCCGCCGTGATCATGGCCTCGGGCTTCAAGGAAACCGGGCGCGAAGGCTACTACCTCGAAGAGCAACTGGCCTCCATTGCCCGGCGGCACGACATCGCCCTGGTCGGCCCCAACTCCCTGGGCCTGGCCAATCCCGCCCTGGGGGTGTACGCCCTGCCCACGCCCACGCTTCCCGGCCCGGGCAATGTGGCGTTTTTTTCCCAATCCGGTTCGCTCTGCTTTGGCCTGCTTGATTGGGCCACGGGCATGCACATCGGCTTTTCCAAATTCGTGCATCTGGGCAACAAGGCCGTGTTCAACGAAGTACACGCCCTGGAATATTTTCGTGACGACCCGGACACGGCCGTGGTCCTGGGCCATCTGGAAAGCCTGGACAACGGCCAGCAATTCATGCGCGCGGCCGAAGCGCTCACTGCGGAAAAACCCCTGATCGTGCTCAAGGCGGGCATGACCCCGGCAGGCGCACGAGCCGTCTCCAGCCATACGGGCTCCATCGCCGGCCTGCGGGAAGCCTACGAAGCCGCCTTTATCCAGTCGGGCATCATCCAGGTCACCGAGGTTCGCGACCTGTTCACCCTGGCCGAGGCCTTTTCCAGTCAGCCCCTGCCCCAGGGGCCGAATCTTGCCGTGGTCACCAACTCCGGCGGCCCCGGCATCCTGGCCGCGGACGCCTGCGAACGCACCCGGCTGCATCTGGCGCGCCCCTCCCAGGCCACCGTGGAAACCCTGCGCGCAGCCCTGCCTACCTATGCCTCGCTCTACAACCCCATCGACATCATCGGCGACGCCAGCGCCGAGCGTTACCGGGTCACGTTGCGGGCCGTGCTCGACGACCCCGGCATCAACGCGGTCATGGTACTGCTCACGCCCACGGCATCGGCCCAAATCGAAGCCACGGCCCAGGTCGTGATCGAAGAATCCAAAGGCAACTCCAAACCTGTCTTTGCCTGCTACATGGGCCAGGAACGCATCGCTCCGGGCCGGGACATGCTGCGCGCTGCGGGCATTCCCTGCTACGGCTTCCCGGAGCAGGCCGTCATGGCCCTGGACGCCATGTACGGGCACTGGCTCTGGCGCAATCGGGCCTATCCCGTGGATGTCTGCTTCCGGCGCGATAAGGCGCGCGCCGAACGCATCGTGGAGCAATGCCGCGAAATCGGCGTCACCGAGCTGATAGGCTTCAAGGCTCAGGAATTCGGCGCGGCCTATGAACTGCCCTTTCCCGAGACCAAACTGGCGCGCACGTCCATCCATGCGGTCCGGCAGGCAAAAAAAATGGGCTATCCCGTGGCCCTGAAGATCGCCTCCCCGCATATCCCTGACAAAACAGAAGTGGGCGGCGTGGCCCTGAACCTGCAAGATCCCGCGGAACTGCGCAAGGCCTTTCTGGACCTAACCGCGCGGGCCGCGCGCAGACGGCCCGACGCCTACATCATCGGCTGTCTGGTGCAGTCCATGGCCCCTGCAGGCTCCCGCGACGTGCGCGTGGGTTTCCGGCGCGACTCCCAGTTCGGCGCGCTGATCACTTTTTCCATGGGCGGAGTGCATACCGACATTCTCCACGACGTGGCCTTCCGCCTCGCCCCCCTGACACTCAACGACGCCCAGAGCCTGGTCCGCGAGATCAAGGCCTTCCCGCTGCTGCGGGGCGTGCGCGGCCAGGAGAGCGTGGACATCGGGGCCATCGAGGACATCCTGCTCACGGTGTCGCAAATGGCCGTGGACTTTCCGGAAATAGAAGAGGCCGACATCGGCCCCATTCTCGTGTACAACAAGGGCGCGTTGGTCGTGGACATGCGGCTGACCCTGTCCGCCCGAAGCGGCGTCTAGACCCTTTTCACGGAAGACGGAGGAAATTATGCCAGGACTGTATATCGGCGCGACATCCGGCTACTCGGGCAAAAACATGGTCGCCATCGGCCTGGGACTGAAATTCAAGGAGCTGGGCTACAAGCTGGGCTACATGAAACCCGTGGGCGCCCTGCCCTTGGAAAAGGGCGGCAAGCTCGGCGACGAGGACGCCTACTTCGTGCAGGACGTGCTCGGCCTGGACGGCCCGGCCGAACAGGTCACGCCCGTGGTCGTGACCCACGACTTCAAGGTCCAGGCCTTCACCGGCAAATTCGACTCCTACATCCCGCGCATCAGGGAAAGCTACGAAGCCCTTTCCAAGGACAACGACCTGACCCTGGTGGCAGGCTCCGGCTCCATGTATTCGGGCAAGTATTGCGGTGTAGACGGCGTGACCCTCTGCCGTGAACTGGGGCTCAAGTGTCTGGTCATCGACCGCTTCCAGAAAGACCTCAAGTACGACTATCTGGCGATCATGAAGGAAACCCTGGGCGACCAACTGGCAGGCGTGATCCTCAACGACATCCCGCCGACCTTCATGGAGGAGGTGGACGAACTGATCCGCCCCTTCCTGGAACGGTGCGACATCAAGGTGCTGGGCGTGATCCCCACGGACACCATCATGGGCACCATCACCGTGGCCGATCTGGCCGACCGCCTGGGCGGCAAGGTGGTCTCGGCCCACTCCAGCGCGGACCGCGTGGTGGAGCGCTTCCTCATCGGCACCATGCAGGTCGAGAACTTCATGACCCACTTCCGCAAGCACAAGAATGCGGCCATCATCGTGGGCGGCGACCGCTCGGACGTGCAGCTCGTGGCCCTGGAAGGCGACGCGCCCTGCCTGATCCTGACCGGCAACCTCTATCCCAACGACATCATCCTGACCCGCTCCGAAGTGCTCAAGACCCCGATCATCATCGCCCGCGAAGACACCTTCACCGTGGCCAAGAAGATGGAGTCCATCCTTTCGCGCCACAAGCTGCGCGACAAGATCAAGATCGAACAGGGCGCCAAACTCATCGCCGAGCACATCGACATCGAGCACATCAAGAAGGAACTGGGCCTCTAACCTACGCCCTTCGCATCTCCGCAAACGCAGACGGGGAGCCTTCCGGCTCCCCGTTTTTCTTTTTGATCGCCGCCAGCCGACAGATTATTGCTGCAGCCGCTTGATGGCGCAGAACTCCCCGCACATGGTGCAGACATCGTCCGTGCCGATCTCGCTCTGCTCCCGATAGGCCCGTGCCTTGACCGGGTCGATGCACAGCTCGATCTGCGCTTCCCAGTCCAGCCGGTGCCTCGCCTCGGACATGGCCCGGTCACGCTGCAAGGCCGACGTCCGGCCCCGCGCCAGGTCTGCGGCATGGGCCGCGATCTTCGAAGCCACGGTGCCCTCGCGCACATCCTGCACCGTGGGCAGGCGAAGATGCTCGGCAGGCGTCACATAGCAGAGGAAATCCGCGCCGTGCATGGCCGCGAACGCACCACCGATGGCCCCGGCGATATGGTCGTATCCGGCGGCCACGTCCGTGACCAGCGGGCCGAGGATATAGAAAGGCGCGCCCGAGCAGAGGCTCTTTTGCAGCCGCATCTGCTCCTGGATCTTATCCAGGGTCACATGGCCCGGCCCCTCGACCATGACCTGCACGCCTTTGGCCCAGGCCCGGCGCGTCAGAGCGGCCAGGGTCAGCAATTCCGCGGTCTGGGCGCAGTCGCCCGCGTCCGCCCCGGCTCCGGGCCGCATACCGTCGCCCAGGGAAAGCGTCACATCGTATTCGGCCAGGATGTCCAGGATGTCGTCAAAGCGCTCATAGAGCGGCGACTGTTTCCCGTTCTTGCGCATCCAATCGACCATGAAGGCCCCGCCCCGGCTGACCACGCCGATCAGGCGGCCTTGCTCCTGCATGGCCTGCACCGCCTCCAGGGTCACGCCGCTGTGAATGGTCATAAAATCCACACCCTCCTCGGCCTGCCGCCGCACCGTGGTCAGAAAATCCTCGGCGGTCATATCGGCCATGTCCCGCTTGGACGCGGAAAGCTCGAACGCGGTCTGATACAGGGGCACCGTGCCGACCATGACGGGCGAGCGCTCCAGCACGGCCCGGCGGATACGGATCTGATCCGGCCCCAGGGACAGGTCCATGACCGAATCGGCCCCGGCCTCCACTGCCGCGTCGAGCTTGGCCAGCTCCTCTTCCAGGCTGGAGCGGTACGGGGAAGCGCCGATATTGGCATTGACCTTGACCGACGTGCCCTGGCCAACGGCGCGAAGTTCCTTGAAATTACGGCGGTTGTTGCGGGGAATCACGAGCACGCCCGAGGCCAGTCCGGCCCGGACTTCCTCGGGGCTCAGGCCTTCATATTTGGCGACGGCCTGCATTTCTTCGGTGATGTGGCCTTGTTCGGCAAGTTGTTTGCGGGTCATTATCCCACCTCCATGCGTTGAGTACGCGGTGATTGGTTGTGGGGGGGGCTGTGGACCGCGCCGATAAAAAAAGCCGCTCCTCAAAAGGAGACGGCAGCGGCGCATGATGTGTGGATATCAGCTCCCTTCGCCGGTATTAACCGGATCAGGTTCTAAGGGTATCCTCTCAGGCTTTTTCAGCCACCCCTGCTTGCCCTTTGCCTACGCCCCACGACTTGGCGCGTCAACCCGGCCCGACAAATCCGTCGCGCTCACGTCTGGCCGCAGAGCTTCATCCACCAGCAGGCGATCAAGGCCCATGCGGCATTGCCCGCCCCGACCAGGGCGGCTTCCAGCGTCAGATTGTCGGGCAGGGGCGCTGGCGCGTCAAACGTATGGGGCAAGAGTCCTACAAGCATCAGGGATGTGGGAAGCAGGGAAAGAGTCAATCCTTTGAGCGTGGCGCTGCGTTTCAGCCAGGGCGGCAAGAGCAGCGCTCCGGCCATGGCGCCCTGTTCCGCCAATTCCCTGGCCCAGTCCCAGCCCGGCCAGATCGCGGCATCCAGGCCGGTATGGCGCTCCAGCAGCAGGCCGCAGAGCCAGTAGGCCACGCCCGCGGCGGCCAGACCGCCCAGGATGCCCCCGGAAAAAGCCGAGGATATCCGGGCCGCACCATTGCGAAGTTCAACGGGGACAGCCACGCCTTACCTCCGTTCCGGCCGCCTCGCCGCGCTCCGGAAAAACAAGCGCAAACCAAGCCAGGTCTGCACGAGAGGCAGCAGCAGGAGAGCCAGAAGCAAGGCCGTGTCGAGAAAGCCGGAGGATTGTCCTTTGACGAGCACGACGCAGACGCCTATGCCCAGCGGCAACTGAAGCAGAAGGCCAAAGACGCCTGCCAGACGCAGTTGCAGAGAGGAGAGTTCGCCCGGCTCGCGGTTGGCCGCGTTCCAGATCAGCAAGGCCCCGGCCAGGGAGATGAACAGCGTGACGATCATGACGGGATGGTAACGGTCAAGCCGTGCGGGGTCAACGCATCAGCAGGAAAAACAATGGCGTTTGCACGGCGCGTTCAAAGCGAATAGCCTTGGGATTCGAGGAAATTCTTCAGGGACAGCGTCATGCGCACCCGGAAATTGCCCAGCCCGGTCTTCATGATCCAGCCCACGCCGGGAACGAAGCGGAATTCGATAGACCCGGCATACGCCTTGCCCACAACCAGCCCGGCCACCTGTTCCTCGCTGAGCAGAGGCAACTCGCTCCCCTCGGGCAATGCCTCCTCTGTTTCCGGTGGCGGCGCAGGCCCCTGGGCCGCAGGATCAATGGCCTGATATTTCTGGATGACCATGGGACCGGCAAACGCGCTGCCGGACAGGCACAGCAAGACAAGGAGCATTGCCGCAATCCACGGCCCGAAAGCCTTGATCACGGTCCTCACCCCTTGTTGCATCAGTCATCCTCTTGCATGTGCATGCCAAACGATTGCAATGTTTCCGGTCGGCCCCACCCTTTCAAACCGGGCGTCCGGTGTCAATACAAGGGCCTTGTGCCAGAGACGTTTGACACGAAAAGATCGGAACAGGCAACGCACAAAAACGATCTTGCAAGCGGACAAAGCAGGGAGTCGCAAACAATCGGCCCGCAACGCCTGCAGAGACGGGCAGGACATGCTGACACTGCTGTTGCTGGTGCAGACCAAAAAGAAACATGCCGCCACAGTACCGGGGCGGGCCTCTGTCGGGAAAAGGGCGAAAGCCGCAGCCCCGCCCCACCCGCATTAACGCATGTAGCCCCGTCCGATGCTGAAGCCCTTGCCCACAAAACCGCCGCTGCGGAAGTAGGATTTGCCGCCCGTGCCATACAGCAGGGGAAGCACCTTGTCCAAGGCAGGCTTGCCGCCCACGAGCACGGCCGGGTCAGCCTTGACGTCCAAGATTTCACCGACGAACTGGGTATGCAGGCCAATCTCAAGCGTATGCGTCACCCGGCATTCCAGAATCAGCGGGAATTCACCCACATAAGGCGCATCCACCAACTCGCTGCGCACCGGAGTCAATCCGGTCGCTTCGAACTTGTCCACGTCCCGGCCCGAGACCATGCCGAAAAAATCCGCTTCCTTGGCGTGGGTTTCCGAAGGAATGCTCACGGTGAAACACTTGCGCTCAACGATGGAGTCGAAGGTGTAGGTGGCCTTGCGCAGAGATATGGCAATGCTGGGCGGTTTGGAGCAGCACACGCCCCCCCAGGCAACGGTCATGACATTGGGCTTGCCTTCCGCATCATAACTCCCCACTATCCAAACAGGAGTGGGCATGGCGTAGACTTCTGCTCCGAGCGACTGTTTCATCATTCCTCCCGTTTCAATTCCTGGTCAATGGCTGCCATTCCAACAATTCCGGCTCGCAGGCCATCAGTGCCGCGGCGTCGGATCGAAACGCCGCAACGTGCTTGAGTGCAAGGTGTGCATCAAGGCTCTGGCGGTCCTGCCAGCGTTCAATCAACAAAAAACGCCCCTGTCCGGCAACAAATACGTCGTACTGAAGACATCCGGCGTCTTTCCTGCTCGAATCTTCAAGACGCGACAGCGCCTTCCCCAGATCTTCGACCTTGCCTTCGCTCGCTTGAAAACGAACCGTCAGATTGATCACAGCAGACACTCCGTCCCCTTTTCATGCTATAGCAACATCTTTTGCGCGTTGCTGAATTTTATAAACCGATACATTACTTTCCACTCTTGTTACAATACGCAAATTCCTCCTCGCAGCTTATTTTACCGTACGGATTTCAGCCCTGCCAAGGAGAGCCGAACCGTTCGGCGTGTACGCGCTCCGCCTTGTAGCGGTCCTCATGCCGACCGGCCTGATCCGGCCAACCCAGCACCACAAAAGCCAACGGCCGGACATTTTCCGGCAGATTGCACAGCCGCGCGAACCCTTCTTCGCGATCAGACATGGTGTGCACGCCGGTCCAGACAGCGCCAAGCCCCTTGCCGTGTGCGGCAAGCAGCAGGTTCTGGACTGCAGCCGAACAATCCTGCACCCAATAGCCGGGATATTTTTCCAGGCTCAGATCGCCGCAAACCAGGATGCCCAGAGGCGCGTTCGCGGCCATGCCAGCATACGGGCTGAAGGACTTGATGCCTGCCAATGTTGCGCGATCCCTGATGACCACATATTGCCATGGCTGGGCATTACCCGCGCTGGGCGCGACCATGGCCGCCCCGAGAAGTTCGCGCACCAAGGCGTCATCCACGGGCCGGTCTTGATATTTCCGAATGCTTCTGCGTGTATGAATCGCTTCCATCAGTTCCATTTGCTGCTCCTTTTTCGTTCGTGCGGCATTTGCCTTTGCCCACCTTTTGGACTATCAGGTTCTTTAAATCAAGTACGTACTATTTTGTACCATAGTATCTAAAAAGAAACTGGAGAAAAATATGGACGGGCAATGCGGCATCAAGGAACTTTGCGGCAAACAATACCATTGCCCTTTCGAGTTGACCCTCCAGCTCATCGGCGGCAAATGGAAACCACTTGTCCTGTACAAGCTGGGACGGGAAGGCACGCTCCGCTTCAGCGAATTGCGGCGAAATCTGCCCGGAGTGACGCAGAAAATGCTCACGCAGCAGTTGCGCGAACTGGAGACTGACGGTCTGGTGCTTCGCAAGGTCTACGCGCAAGTGCCGCCCAAGGTGGAATATTCCCTGAGCGACCTGGGCCGGACCATCATGCCCGTTCTGGAAATGCTCTGTGAATGGGGGCGGACCTATGAGGTCCAGGCGCGTGAAAAAGCGGAAGAGGCCGCCGGAGCGGCCTGAATCCCAAAAAACGACGCACCGAAGGCCCGGCGCCCAGGATCAGCAGTTGACCATGCTCACGGCCAACCCACCGCGCGAGGTTTCCTTGTATTTCGTGTTCATGTCGCGGCCGGTCTCGGCCATGGCGTGAATGGCCCGGTCCAGGTCCACGACGTGATGCGCGGGCAGCTCCGCCGCGGCAATGAGGTAGGCGTTGTAGGCCTTGACCGCCCCCATGGCGTTGCGCTCGATGCAGGGGATCTGCACCAGACCGTTCACCGGGTCGCAGGTCAGGCCCAGATGGTGCTCCAGGGCAATCTCGGCCGCGTTCTCGGCCACGCGGAAATCATGGCCGAACCCGTAGGCCAGCAGGGCCGCGGCCATGCTGGAGGCCACGCCGACCTCGCCCTGACAGCCGACTTCGGCCCCGGCGATGCTGGCGTTGTGCTTGCACAAAAAGCCCACGGCAGCCGCAGCCATGAGCCCTCGCCGTACGGCCATGCGCGGCAGCTTGAAATCGTCGAACATGATCTTGATCGCTGCGGGCAATACGCCCGACGCGCCCGCGGTGGGAGCCGTAACCACGCAATGCCCGGCCGCGTTTTCCTCGGCGGCGGCCACGGCATAGGCATTCAGTTCCAGCAGAAAACGATCTCGGATGCCTTTTTCGCAGGAACGCAAAAAAAGCGTCGGCCCCTTGCGATTCAGACCGATGCTGCCGGGCAGCACCCCTTCGGTGCTCAGGCCGTTTTCCACGGCGGCAAGCATGACGTCGATCAGCTGATCCAGGTCATCGGCAATCTGCTTTTCGCTGCGCCCGGTCAGGGCCTGCTCGTTGGCCATGACCAGTTCATGCAGACGCAGCCCGCTTGAAGCCAGGGCGGCGCGCAAGTCGTTCATGGTACCGTAGGGATGCACGGGCTCGCCAAGGGAAGGCTCAACCCAACCCTCCCATTGCAGGAATCCCCCGCCCACGGAATAATATTCTTTTTCGGCCAGGACAGCGCCTTGGCCGTGCAGACGAAAAACCATGGTGTTGGAATAGGGATAGTGGTGGTGGATATCGTCAAAAACAACATGGTCCAGGCTCAAGGGGATGCGCACGGGGCCGAGGTCGATCTCGTAGGCCCGATCCCTTCCGGCCAGCCGGTCCAACACATCGGAAGGACAGGAATCCGGGGTATAGCCGATCATTCCCCCGATCGCGGCCCTGTCTGTGCCGTGTCCCCTGCCCGTGGCGGAAAGGGAGCCGAAGAGTCGGATTTCAAAATACTCGGCCCGTTGCAAGTCCTCGACCGGCAGGGCTTTGCAGGTTGCCAGAAAATCACTTCCCGCCCGCATGGGCGCTATGGTGTGCGAGCTGGAGGGGCCGGGGCCGATCTTGAACAACTCGAACAGAGACGTCTTGACGGGGCGCATATCGATTCGTATCCTCCCATGTGGCGTGAGGATACCTGCAATGAAACGGGGACTCAACTACATCTCGCCGGATTTCTCCATTTCTCCGTGTTTTTCCGGCATTTTTCTTTGAATCATGTCTTTGAAACAAGGCGCGGATCGCGCCAAGGTCTCAATACACGATGTTGAAAACCCTGCTTTCCTTTTTCGCGCTCGGCGCGATAATCCTACTGGCCCCGGACCAAGCCTTGGCCTGGGGGCCGGGCGTACACTTGGCCGTGGGCAACTCCCTGCTGGCCCAGACCCATCTTTTGACGCCTTTTTTGAGCGAGCTGTTCACAGCCCATCGCCAGGCCTTTTTGTATGGATGCCTTTCAGCGGATATTTTCATCGGCAAAGGGACCAAGTTCCGTCCCGGCCACAGCCACAATTGGGATACGGGCTTCCGGCTGCTGGAGTCTGTCCACGACCCGCGGCTCATGGCCTACGCCTACGGCTACATCTCGCACCTTGCCGCCGATACCGTGGCGCACAATCTTTTCGTCCCGGCCATGCTCACTGTGGCGCCTTCGGGTGGGACAGCCAGCCACGTGTACGTGGAAATGCTCGCGGATCAAAAGGTGGGGTGGGACCGCAGGCAGGCCTCGCGGGTGCTCAACCGCGCGGAAATAGCGGCGGACGACCTGCTGCTGGCGGCGATGCAGCGCGCCAAGCTGCCCTTCCTGCTCAAAAAAAACCTGATGCGCAGCGGCTTGTTCCTCTGCAGGCAGGTCCCCTGGGACATTTCCCTGGATCTGGCTTCCCGCCTGTTGCCCGCCGGGGATTTCGCCCAATTCCTGGACGACATGGTCTCCCTTTCCCTGCGCGCCGTGGTGGACGTATTCGAACGCCCTTTGGATTCTCCGGCCCTGGAAATGGACCCCATCGGCAGCCGCAACCTGGAACAGGCAAGGCGCATGCGCCGCTCGTGCGGCCGCCGTTTTGCCAGCTTCGAGCCGGAGCAAACCTTTCCGGTGCCGGCCTGTCTTGCCGGTCTGCCGCTGCTTCCCCCGACGCCCGACGTTCTGCCGGTCCTCGCCGTATCAACAGACAGACACTGAAAGATACTTCCCATTACCCTACGATCTTGATAATGTTTTTAAATGACCCAACCCTCTCCAGACAGGGACCCAACGTCGCCCCGCTCCGAGATTGACGTGTTGCGCCGACGCGTGCGCGAGCTTGAGGCCGCCCTTGCCTTAAGTCCTGCAAGCTGCCCGGCCGGTGCAGACGAAACATGGCGCAGCGTTTTCGACAGCGCCCTTGTGGGCATCTACCGAACCACTCCCCAGGGCCGTTTCCTGAATGCCAATCCGGCTCTGGCCAAAATGCTCGGCTATGCTTCCGTGGAAGAACTGCTTCACGACATCACGGACATCGCGGCACAGATATACGTGGACCCCGCTGACCGCAAACACCACATCACCGAAGCCTTGGCCAGCGGCGGCATCTGTTCCATGGAGCTGGCCTGGAAAACCCGGGATGGCGAAACCATCTGGGTCCAGTCGGACCTGCGCGCCGTGCGTGACGCTCAGAATGAAATCGCGCACCTGGAAGGGCTGGTCATGGACATCACGGAACGGCGCCTGTCTCAAGAACGGCTCAAGGCCAGCGAGGAACGCTTCCGCACCATGGCCGAGTTCACCCTGGACTGGGAATACTGGCTCGGCAACGAACATGCGTTCCGCTACATCTCGCCTTCCTGCGAACAAATCACCGGCTACACATCTGAAGAATTCCAGGACAATCCCAACCTGCTGGACCACATCGTCCACCCCGATGACCGGGCCGCATGGTACGCCCACCTGGCAGGGGAACAAGGACATTCGCCCTCAAGCCACGCCTTTGATTTCCGCATCCGCACCAAGTCCGGCCAGGAGCGCTGGATCGGCCACAACTGCCACCCCGTGTACGGTCCCGAAGGCGAACCTCTGGGACGCAGGGTCAGCAACCGGGACATCACGGAACGCAAGGGCATCGAACTCCAGCTCCAGATGCTCAAGCGAGTCGTGGAGCAAAGCCCGGTATCCATCGTCATCACCGACACCAAGGGCGACATCACTTACGTCAATCCACATTTCCAAAAACTCACCGGCTATTCCGCAACCGAAGTACAGGGACAAAACCCGCGGATTCTGAAGTCCGGCAATCTCTCCGAGTCCTTTTACCGCACGCTTTGGGAAACCATCCTTGCGGGCCGGGAATGGCGCGGCGAATTCTGCAACAAGAAAAAGAACGGCGACATTTATTGGGAAAACGCAACCATTTCGCCCATGACCAACGAAGCCGGCGCAATCACCCACTTCATCGCGGTCAAGGAGGACATCACGGAACGGCGCAAGGCCGAGATTCTGCTCCGCGAAAGCGACGCGCGCTACCGCGAGGTTGTGGAAGGCACGGACAACCTTGTTTTCCGGCTGGACCCGGAGGGCAAGGTGCTCTTGGCCAACACGGCCACACGCAGACTTCTGGACCAGGACGACCTGATTGGTCGTGACTCCTTCGAGATGATCCACCCCGACGACAGGGATCGGGTGCGACACAACTTCTTCCAAGCCATGCAGCTTCAGCAACCCACCCTTTCCGCGGAAAGCCGCCTGCTCACACCGAAGGGAGCGCGGCATATCCAGTGGTCCATCCAGTTTGTCCGCGACAACCATGGACGCTTTCTCGCGGCCAACGGCATTGGCCTGGACGTGACCGAGAGCCGCAAACTGGAACAGCTCCGCGATGATGTGGAGCGCATCACCCGGCATGACCTCAAAAGTCCGCTCCTGGGCATCGTTTCCGTTCCGCAGCTCTTGCTGGCCGCAAACAATCTCGACCCGGACCAACGGGAACTGATCCAGGCCATCGAGGATTCCGGCTACCGCATGCTGCAGCTCATCAACCTTTCGCTGGACCTCTACAAGATGGAGACCGGCACCTATGAACTGCAGGCGCGTCCCCTGGACCTGAGCCAAGTGCTGCGGCGAGTCATGGAAGAGGCCCAGCGCCCCTTCCTGCACCGCAAGGTCGTATTGACGCGGGCACCAGAACAGACCGGCGGGTCCTACCTTGTCCTGGGCGAAGAATTGCTCTGCCACTCCCTGTTCTCCAATCTGATCAAAAACGCCCTGGAGGCCACTCCGGACAATGGACAAACCGAAGTCCGCCTGCTCCAGGGCGACCCTGCGCGTATCGAAGTGCGCAACCCCAAGCCCGTGCCCAGCAACATGCGCGACTGTTTTTTCGACAAATACGCCACCTCGGGCAAGAACCAGGGGACCGGGCTCGGCACGTATTCGGCCAAACTCATGACCGAAATCCAGAACGGGGCAATCTCCATGCGCACCTCGCGCGAGGAAGGTACGGTCATCACCGTTTCCCTGCCCCGGCCAGCTTGACATCCGGTTCCGGTCCTCCTTGAATCCGGGCAAGGAGACACCCCATGAAATCCTATCGCAAAGAACTCTGGTTCGAAATCCCGACCCGCCGCGCCTTCGTGAACATCACGCCCCAATGCCGCGACGCGCTCCGCGAGTCAGGCTTGCGCGAAGGGCTGATGCTGGTCAACGCCATGCACATCACGGCCAGCGTGTTCATCAACGACGACGAGCCCGGTCTGCACCACGACTACGAGGTTTGGTTGGAGCGGCTGGCGCCGCACGAGCCCGTGTCCCAATACCGCCACAACGATTTCGAGGACAATACGGACGCGCACCTGAAACGCCAAGTCATGGGCCGGGAAGTGGTCGTGGCCGTCACGGACGGCGACCTGGATTTCAGGACCTGGGAACAGATGTTTTACGGAGAATTCAACAGCGGCAGAAAAAAACAGGTACTGGTCAATATCGTCGGGGAATAGTTTCCCCCAAAAAAACCAGCAAGGGTCGGAGCATTGCGCTCCGACCCTTGCTGGTTTTCGATGTTTCGAGGGGCTAGAAGTTTGCCTCAAGCGTGACAGTATCGACGCCGATCTCAACATTGCCCAAATCCACGGCAGCGCCAGAGCCCCATTCGTCCACCACGCGCACGGAATAGGTGCCGGGCACAAGATCAAAATGGGCGGGCCGATCGGGCAAGGCGTTTTCATATTTGATGTCGCCCGTGGCATCGGTCACCTGCACGTCCGCCTGGAACCGCGCGCCGTTGCGCAAAGCCCAGACGTCCAGCGCTCCCGCGCCGAATGAGGCCTTCAGCCGGGTCAGGCTCCCCGGCTCCACCACGACCTCTCCCAAATCAACCACGGCTCCGGATCCCCACTCGTCCTTCACAGTCACATGATAGGTGCCGGGTGACAGCTCAAACACGGCGGCTCTGTCCTCGTGGGTGGCCATGTCCGTAATCCGCCGGCCATTCGCATCGTCCACCAGCACGTCCGCATGATATTTGGCGCCGTTGCTGTAGGCCCACACCTCGATGGTCCCACCGTCGAAGCTCACCGTCACCTCGCGGACCTCGTTGTCCACGACCACGACGCCCTCCACTCGTTGTTCGGGTCTTCCCACCTGGGTCCATTCGTCCACGATGAGCAGGTCATAGGTGCCCGGCTTCAGCCGGAATCCGGCCGGGTCCTGCCTGGTGGAGGCCCTGTTGGCCAGTGCCGCGGAAGAGCCCGCAGCCATGACCGACACGTCCACAGGCAACACCTCGCCGTGGAGCGTGGCCGATACTATCAGGTTGTTGCCGGTCAGCTCCATGACCTCCTGGGCGGCTCGGCCCAACTCTGCGGCGTTGGATGCCGGGAAATACTGCCCGCCACCGGCCTTGGCCATGCAACGCAGCTGGTCCTCGATCTCGCCGCCCACGTCGAACCCGATCACGTGCATCACGAAATTGATGCCCGACTGCTTGAACGCCTGCACCGCGGCGCAGGGGTCGGGGTTGCAGGTCTCCTTGCCGTCGCTGACCAGGATGATGGTGGTTTGCTCCTCGGACGTGCCCAGCTGCTGGGCCACCATGCGCACGGAGTCGGCCATGGGCGTCTTGCCCTTGGGGTTGATGCCCTGCACTGCGGCCACCAGGCCGGCGCGGTCCAGCGGACCAAGCGGCATGATCTCCTCGATGTCCGCGCAATCGCCTTCGCGTCGGTGTCCATAGGCCACCAGGCCCACCTGAGCGGCGTCCGGAATGGTCTGTACGAGCTCGGCCATGGTCTGGCGTGCTATTTCGATCTTGGCCACGCCATCGATCTGGCCCCACATACTGCCCGATGCATCAAAGATGAACACGATCCGCTCGGCGGCCATGGCCGGGCTGGACGCCACGAAAAAAAGCGCGGCCAAAAGCCATGTCACGCACCATCCTCTGAAATCCAGCTTGTGCAAAGAGCCTCGCATGCGCCCCCCTCGGATTTTGGCTGATTTGGAATGATCCAACCTGGAACGTACTGTCCGGCATTGATGTATGTTGAAGAAATATACAGCACAATCAATCGGGATTGTCTAGGCGGGCCGACACACCACGCCATACGAACAGCCTGCTTAAACAATAGAGTGAGAAGGCCATGACCGACCTGCGCTTCGTTTCAATGTCTGACGCCCGGTGTTGTCCCGCATCCAAACACGATAGGCTGTAGATCAAGGAAAGAGTCTGGCGCATCCTTAATGGAAACAATCCGCCCCCCAAGAGAGGAGCGGATTGGTAAACCAGACATGCCTGGTCAACGCCAGGCACATCACGGCCAGCGTATTCATCAATGACGACGAACCCGTGTCCCAATACCGCCACAACGGTTTCGAGAACAATGCTGACGCACACCTGAAACGCAGGGAGGGGGACGGCCCGGCCCTGCGCCGGACCGCCCCCAGCATTCCCCGCGCCGGGCTCGTCAGAGTCCGACTTCCGCGAGGTCGTCCCCAAGATAGCCCCGCTCGTTCTCGCCGAGGCAGCCCATGGACAGGCAGATCAACGTCCAGAGATGCACCACCGGGAAATGCCTCCCGGAATGCACCGAGAGATCGTGTATCTGCGAATGGCAGTTGTGGCAGGGCGCAATGCAGTAGTCCGCCTTGGTCTCCAGTATCTGCCGCAGCTTGCGGTCGCCGTACTTGCGCCGTTCCTCCGTGAATCCGGACTGGAGATAGCCGCCGCCCCCGCCGCAGCAATAGTTGTTGGACTTGTTGGGATACATTTCGATGAAATGCTCCTCGCCCACCACGGACCGGACCACGAAACGCAGATCCTCGGCCACGGGGTCGCCGAAACTCTTGCGTACCAACTGGCAGGGGTCCTGCACCGTGAAGGTCACGCCCAGATCCTTGTTCCAATCGGAACTGACCTTCAGCTTGCCTTCGCGTATCCAGCGCGCATACAGGCGAATGATGCTCTCGATCTCAAACTTGGGGGTGATCCCGAACTTTTGCAATCCGGACCGGATTGCGAACATTTCGTGGCCTCACTCCGTGTTCAGCCAATATCGGCAGCCCAGCTCCTCCACGGCGGCGACCTTGTTGCGCACCACCTTTTCCCAGGACGCGTCGTCCGCCAGGAACATGCAGTAGTTTTCCGCTGCCCAGCCCCGTGTGGAATAGGTCCAGTCGCAGTCCACCGTGTGCAGAATCTTCCAGAGCGGCACCATCTCGTCCGGCTCGGTCACGGGCTCGCGCGAGTTCTGGTTCAGAAAGTACGTTGCGCCCTTGCGGTTGAAGGACACCTCCAGCCCGGCCCAGTCCGGCTGCTGTTCGCGCACCTCCTCTAGGATATCCTCCACCACGAACTGGAAATCCTCGCTGCGCGCACCCATGGCCGAGTTGCCCTCGGTGTTCAGCGCCTGTTCGCACGAGCCGAGAATCCCCTTGGGCCGTGTCTCGCGGGGCCAGGCGGTCCGCGCCTCGTAGACCAGCCGGGGAATGTCGATCTGCATGGGGCAGGCGTACACGCAACGCTGACACATGGTGCACATCCAGACCCAGGGCGTGGACGTGACTTCCTCGTCCTGGCCCATGGCGCAAAGCCGCAAAAACTTGCGCGGGTCCATGTCGTGCAGACCGGAAGCGGGACAACCCGAGGCGCAAAGCCCGCAGGTCAGGCACATGGAAAGGTGCCCGCCCTCGGGCAGCAACTCCTTGACCCGGTTCAGAAACGCGCTTTCCCGGGGAATCACCAACGGCGCTTCCCTGGCTGTTTCCATCGTGGCATCAGACATGCTCGTCCCCCTTTGTGAAATCCTTCTGCGGTAAACAAACCTCGGCCAATTCCGGACCGAGATATGCCCTTTCACTGCTGTCGAGCACGCCCAGGCTCAGACAGAGAATGGTCCATAGATTCACGGTATGCCAGCCCCCCTGGTAATGCTCGGCCAGGTCTTCGATCTGGGCGTGGCAGTTGTGGCATGGCGTAATCACATAATTCGCTCCCGTGGCTTTGATCTGGCCGACCTTGATCCGGCCATAGGCCCGCCGTTCATCACGGAAGCCGGACTGGAGAAAACCGCCGCCGCCGCCGCAGCAATAGTTGTTGACCCCGTTCGGGACCATGTCCCTGAAGTACTCTTCACCAACACAACACTTGGTTACGAAACGCAGATCGGCAGCGAACTCCGCCCCCATGGACTTGCGCACGGCCATACAGGGGTCCTGCACCGTGAACAACAGGCCAAGCTGGCGATTCCATTCGCTGCTTGGCTTGAGCCTTCCCTCGCGAATCCAGCGGGCATACCAGCGTACGATATGATCGAACTCGATATCCAGATCCATGTGGAAGCGCTTCAATCCTGCCCAGACCGAGTAGAAGGAATGGCCGCATTCGATATTGATCCAGGAAGCGCAACCCAGTTCGCGCACCCCGTTGACCTGCTTTTCCAGCACGGCCTGCCAGTGCTCGTCCTCGGCCGCAAACATGCAATAGTTCTCCGCGCCCCAACCGTGGCTTCCGTAGGTCCAATCCACTCCGGCAAGATGCAGGATTTTCCAGAGCGGCACCATCTCCTCGGGTTCCTTGACCGGCTCGCGCGAATTCTGATTGACGAAGAAATGCGCCCCCCTCTTGTCCACGGGAGCCTTGAGATTCTCCCAGCCCGGCTGGGCCTCGTGCACTTCCTCCAGCACATCGTTGACCACGAAGATGAAATCCTCGCTGGAGATACCCACTGCGCTGGCCCCTTCGGTCCGCAATCCCTGATCGCACGAACCGATGATCCCCTTGGGCTTCTTGTCGCGAGGCCAGGACGCCCGAGCCTGGTAAATCAACTGCGGGATATCGACCTGCATGGGGCAGGCGTGCACGCACCGATAGCACATGGTGCACATCCAGACCCAGGGCGTGGACGTGACCTCCTCGTCCTGGCCCATGGCGCAGAGCCGCAAAAACTTGCGCGGGTCCATGTCGTGCAGCCCGGCAGCAGGACAACCCGAGGCGCAGAGCCCGCAGGTCAGACACATGGAAAGATGCCCGCCCTCGGGCAGCAACTCCCTGACCCTGTTCAGGAATACGCTTTCCCGGGGAATCACCAACGGCACTTCCCGAGTTGTCGCCATCGTGGCATCAGACATGCTCGTCCTCCTTTGCTTCGCCCACGCCCGAATACGACGCGTCATGCGGCGAAACAGGAAGGCCGGGCCGCGCGGGCCGACCCGGCCATGTTTTTTGCTAGCCCGCGGCCACGGCTTCCTTTTCCGAGGAAACAGAACCGTCCTGCTCGTACATCAAGCCGCAGCGCAAATCGAAGTGGCGGTTGACGCTCATGGTCGGGCAATGCGCATTCAGGGCAACCTGGGTCACGGTCGAGCCCAGGAAGGCCTTTTCCGGATCAATCTCCTTGGAGTGGTGCGCCATGAGGATCAGATCCGCGCCCGTCAGTCGCGCGGCCTTGAGAATGTCCATGGCGGGCTTGCCCGCGACGCACTCGTAGGCGCAGGACTCCACGCCCTTGAGCCGCCCGGCGTATTCTTCCTCCATACGTTCCTTGTTCTGGGCCATCAGACGCTTGAGTTCCTCGTCGGGCATCTGCCCGGCCAGACCGTCCGTGTCCACGACATTGAGCAGGGTCATGCTGGCCTTGTACTGCCGCACCAGTTGTCCGCCGTAGTTCACGGCGCATTCGGCCTGCTCGGAAAAGTCCGTGGCCACGAGAATCTTCTCGAACTTGTGTTCGCCGTACGGCGTGGCCTTGGTCACGATCATCACCGGGCAACGCGCCTTCTGGCTCACGCGCTCCAAGGTGCTGCCGGCCATGCCCCACATGGTGGAACGCTTCTCGGCGTATTCCTTGGTGTGCGGTCCCATGATGATCAGATCCGAGTTGACCTTGCGGGCCAGCCGCAGAATCTCGGCATGCGGCATGCCGGGCACCACATGCACCTGGTAATCCTCAATGCCCTTGAGCTTGTCCGCGTAGTGCTCAATTATCTGCTGCTTGATCTGCTCGGTCTGGCCCGAAGGCTCCAGGTGGCGCAAGTCGCCCCAGCTGTGCCCCATGCCCGCCACGTGCACCATGTAGAGCTTGGCCTCGAAACGCTGGGCAAAACCCAGGGCCGCATCCACTGCGCACTCGTCCACTCCGCTCGGAGTCACGCCAACCACGATGTCCTTAAACATGATCTCACCCTCCTGTCAGAGGTGGCTGATATTCTTCCTCTCCCTTCCCTGCCGCTTCCTGGGATGGCTCCACCGGTTTCATCCCGGGTTTTTCGAGCCGCGCCCGCACTCCCGAACTGAGCGCCAAATTCTTGTCCAGCATGACCTGCTTCGGGCTCAGGCCAAGGCCGATGCCCAAAATCTGAGGCAGATACAGCACACTGATGTGTTCCGCCCCGGCCACGCGACCCAGAGCCGCCTTTTGGTAGGCCTCCAGATTCATCTGGCACATGGGACAAACCGTGGCGATGGCGTCCGCGCCCTTGGCCGCGGCCAGAATCTCGCCCACGGCATCCAAGGCCGCCTCCTTGTGCGTGACCATGAGCGAGGCCCCGCAGCAACGCGCGCCCACATCCCATTCCAGGGGTTCGGCCCCCACGGCCCGAAGCAACCCTTCCATGCTGCGCGGCCGGTTGGGATCGTCGAACGTGGGATAGGGCCGCAGAGCCTGGCATCCATAATAGGGGGCAACCTTGAGGCCTCCGAGATCGCGTGTGCAGGCCTCATGCACCTTGATGGGTCCGATGTCGTTGGCCAGCACGTCCAGCAGATGCCGCACAGGGGCCACCGCGGCGAACGTCAGGCCCTCGGCGTCCAGAGCCTCGCTGACCCGCGCATGCTGCTTGCGGTCGGACAGGGCCTCTTGCCGCGCGCGATAGAGATTCAGGTAACAAGCACTGCACGGGGCCAGTACCTCCATGCCCGGCAAGTCGCGTTCGGCCAGGGCCAGATTGCGCGCGGGCAACGCCTGGGACAGCAGCAGGCTGACCGACTCCACGGACCCCGCGCCGCAGCAGGTCCAGTCCGGAATCTCCTCCACCTCCGCCCCCAGCAGCTTGAGCACGCGGCGGGTGGAAATGTCGTACTCCTCTGCGCTCGAAGTCAGGGAGCAACCGGGATAATAGGCATACTTCATGGCCGTTCCTCCATTTCACGCACCCGGGCCAGAAGCGGGTCCAACATGCCCCGCCGCCGCTTGTCCGTGGCGTGCAGCTTGCCCTTGCCGAGCATCTTCAATCCCGTGGGCACATAGGACAGGGCCAGGAGCGGGTCGGCCATGCGCCGCAGATAGGCGTTGACCAAGGCGGTTTCCTGAACGCGTCCGTAGCGCTCGATGTTGTCGGCGAAGCTTTCGTAAAAGGCCGCGCGCCTGCGCGCCCCCGGCACCCGCAATTCCGCTGCCAGCCGCTTCAGGGCGTACATGGCCTGGGTCGTGGGCAGCCCCCGCGGACAGCGCAGCGCGCAGGAATAGCAGGCGCTGCACAGCCAGAAGGAGCGGCTGCGCGTCAGTTCGTCCATCCGGCCCAGCTGGGCCAGCCGCCAGAGACGGCGCGGGCTGAGGTCCATGGCCGAGGCGTTGGGGCAGGATGCCGAGCAGGTGCCGCACTGCATGCAGGCCGCCATCAGTTCGCGGATTTCCTCGGCAGCTCCGGCAAGGGTCTGGCTCATGACTCGCGCTCCTTCATGGTGAGAGGTTCCAGAACATTCAGCGGATCGAACCGCCCGAACGGTTCTTCCAGGGCCGCGTCGATCAAGGCCATGACCGGCCCGTCGTGATAGCCGCGCAGCACGGTCGCCGAGTTGGGGCAGACCGCGGCGCAGGAGCCGCAGCCCTGGCAGAGAATCT
>JAZHDD010000026.1:0-5295 GCA_036541255.1 Desulfovibrionaceae bacterium
GTGCAACCTTGCCAAGGTTGAAGTCGCGGGTTCAAATCCCGTTTCCCGCTCCAGAATTTGAAAAGGCCAGCTGAAAAGCTGGCCTTTTTCTGTATCTCGTCGTTTCGCTCGGAAGCGGCTCCTGCCTGTCAGTCTATCCACTCCGTTTGCATGGGGTTGCGCGACGGGATCATATGGTAACGGAATTTGGTGTAGCCGAGCATCAAGGCGCCGTAGATGCGGTGCCCTTCGGGGATGTTCAGCAGTTCGTTGATGCGGGGAGAGTGTTCGACGGCGTTCATAAGGAATCCCGCCCAGCACGCTCCCACGCCGAGGCTGTGACCGGCAAGCTCCAGGTAGGTGCAGGCAATGGAGCAGTCCGCTGACGGACTTTCCCCGTCCATGGGGGCATGGGCCACAGCCAAATGCGGTGCGCTGCGCAGGACCTTGTCGTCATGCTCTTCGCGCCAAGCGCGAACCACGCCCGGGAAGAGCTTGAGTTCGGCCATCCAGCCCACGATGCAATCTGTCAGGGCGTCGATTTTTTTCCGGTTGCTGACCACGACCCAGCGCACCGGCTGGATGTTGTGGGCTGAAGGAGCATAACGCGCCACATCCAGCATCCATTCCAGATCCTGCCGTGCTACGGGTTTTTTCTTGAAGGTTCGGATGGAGCGTCGCGATTTCAGGAATTGCGCGACTTGTTCAGGCGTGGGCTGGAGCGCCCGATCGATGAGAGTACAGTTCTCCAGCCGCAACATCTTCAGGTCCAAGGCCTGGGAAGGACAGACAGAGACGCAGTGGCCACAGGCGATGCAATGCTTTTTGGCAGCGCGGCGCAAACGAGGATAGCCGTCTTCGCCATAGAAGATGAGATCAAAAGGACATTCCAGTTCACAAATGCAATCTCGGTTGCATTTTTCCTTGTTCACGAGAAGCAGGTCGTCGGCATGTAGGGCCATGAGTACCTCCTGAATCTGCCGTTGTCTTAGCAGCGCCCCTCTTGAGCGTCCACGAAAAAGGCCTGGTGTGGGGGTGTCGTTTATTCTGTCGTATAACACTTTGAAATAAAATAAATTTATTTAATTATGGAATTAATGTGTGCCAAATCATGTATCCCGGCACACCCCCTGCACAGGCTGAAGAGACTGCAAATACTGCCGTCGCCGATCATCCGTTTCAAAGGAGTGCCGTTCATGAGCAAAATTGCCGTCGATATCCGCAATCACAAGGGCACGGATTCTTCTCAACAGTTGGTGGAAGCTTTTCCGCAGTGGTTGGATCAAGCTCCTTTGTGCCGTGATATTGAACGGTTGTGTGATCCTGGTGAGGATATCTCGGAGAATGCGCTGCTCAACTTGTCGGCCAAGTATTTCTTTTCTTTTTTATATCCGGGTGCCCAGACCAATCCTGTGCCTCCTTTTGAAATTGGTCAACGATTGCGGATGTTCACGCGTTGTCGCAGCTTGAATGAGCCGGGCGACGACATAGAGACCATGAATTTGATGCGTCGTTTTGCTGTTGCGTTGTCGCTTGCAGGCGAACCGGAGGTCGCCGCGCGGGTGCTGCGCGCCTTGCTGGCCCAGCGACTGGAAATCGGATCGGGACGTTTTCTCGGATTGGATATTTATGCCGGAGCAGGTCTTTTGACCCTGGGACAGTATGTCCTGGCGCGGCGTAGCGGATATTCCCAGGTGGAAGCCTGGGGGATTGAAGAAGATTCGCAGTGTGCGGAGCGGGCCGGTGCATTGCTCCGTTCTTTGGGGGCGGGAAATGTGGCTTTTGCCGATCCTTCTGCCGGAGAGGCTTACAAAGTCGTTGGTGGACGCAACGTCTGCCTTGTGACGACATCGGCTACTGCCGGCGTTTGCGCCAGCCTTTGCGACAGGCGTTTTTTTGGTGCGTATGCCGCCTTGTTCAATGCATGCGGTCCTGCGTTGGATCGAGCGTCTTTTTTCCCTGAAGGACTTATCGCTTTTAGCCGTGAAGCCAACGTTTCGTTGATTCTCAGCCGCGAGAACGGGTTTCAGCGGCCGCCAGAGTTCGAGGGGAGCGATTTGCAGCCCCAGGGCTGGATTGTGGGCGGCAATGTGTTGCCGCTGCATCGCCTGGCTGGCGAGTCGCGCTCCATCCTCGGTTGAACCGCGTCATCCCCAGAGAGCAATGACTACAGCTCCGGCCGTCATGAGCACGGAGCCTGCAAGGCGAAAACGCATCTGTGTTTCCTTGAACCATATCCAGCCGAATCCGACGGAAAATATGCCATTGAGTCGCTTGATGGCCATCATGTATGCCGCCTTGGTCAGAGCGATGGCCAGATGGTGAAACGCGGCGTGGGCGTAAAAGATCAGTCCGGCCACAATTCCGGCTCCAGGGCGTGAGAGCAGAGTGGACAGCCGTATCTTCTTGAGTAGGAGCAGGCCGAGCAGGAAGGCCATGCCGAACAGAGTGTAGAATACTCCGGCAAAGTAGAGCGGCGAAGAAAGCAGGATGAGTTTTTTTCCGATTACGGAACATACCGAATAGACAAGCGAGGCTCCCAGCATGCAGAGGGGGCCTTTCTCCCTGAACATGCGTCGCAGTGAAGGCGCAATGGATTTGTCTCCATGCTCTCTGCCGAGCAGGCAGCCTCCGGCGACAATGGCAGTAATGCCGGAAATGCCTGCAAGGCTGAGTTTTTCATCCAGGAACAGGAAGCTGGTGAGGATGACGAAGGCGGGCGTAAAGGCCAGGAACGGCATGGTTAGTGAAAGCGGCGACAGGTGAATGGAACGCATGTGCAGAAGAAAGCCCGCAAGGTTGAGAGGCATGAGCAGCCCAAACCAGAGCCAGAAATGTTTGCCCAAGATCGGCGTTTCCAGAAAGATCAGGGATAGGGCGAAGAGCGGCAGGCTGTAGAAAAAAGGAAAGGCGGCCATTTCCAGAAAGCCGAGATCGGAGAACCGCTTTTTGAGCCAGGCGGCCTCTGTTGCCGAAACCAGGGCGGTGAGCAGCGCGAGAGTGAGCCAGGTCAAGGGCTATTCTATGAGGGTGCGCGCAAAGGTGCGTCCGCCCCGGTGGAATATGAAGGATTTGACGCTGCCGTCCGACTTCAGGGTCAGGCTCAGGGCAAAGGGCGTGCGGCCGTTTTCGAACAGCGAGCGCATGACCGGCCCAGCCGAGGAAAAGCGGAGGTCGCCGAAGACCAGGGTTCGTTCATCCGGTTGGCTCTTCTCTTCCATATAATATGGGTAAGCCGTGAACCAGAAGTAGGTGTCCAGAAAGGGGTCGGCGGCGCGTAGGGTGGCCAGCAATTCAGCGGAGGGGCGCAGGTAGGTGAATTTCGGCTGGGTAGCCACGGGCGCGCGTAAATCAATATTCTCAAGGGCATAGGCATTGTCACGAATGAGAATGGTTTTCCAAAACAACGGAGACAGGGCATCCGTCGTTACGATGAAGCTGTCATATTCAACGTTCAACCGTGTCAGTTGACGTTCGAAGCCTCTTTCCGTCTGGATGCGTACGCCTAGGCTGGCCAACGGGTAGAGAAAAAGCCAGGCCAGGGCCAAAAAGGCGATCCCTGTCCGTCTTCTCTTCCAGAATGCGCCCAGGAAAACCGCCAAGAGCATGGCGCCGGTATAGACCGGATCAATGATGAAGAGGGCGTCGAAGCCGAAACGTCGGTTGGTGAACGGAGCCAGTACCTGCGTGCCGTAGCTGGTGGCCAGATCCTGATAGATATGCGTGAGCAGCAGCCCCGCGGCCAGGACCGTGAGCATCCCCAATGCCGGGCGTCCTGCGGGCCTGCGGTAGAGCCAGGCCAGGAGCGGAGCCGCAACGGCCACAAACGCCAGAGAGTGGGTGAAGCCTCGATGGTGCAGCAGGTAAAACGTAGGGTCGGAGCGGAAGAACAGAATGTCAGCGTCGGGTAGTACTGCCAGAATCAAACAGAAGGGCCAAAGACCTCTGGCTGTGGGAAGCTTTCGGCGCACTGCCTGGGCAAACAGAGCGCCAGCCGTAAGGTGGGTGACGGGATCCATGGCTAGGGAGATACGCCATGTGGACGACCCGCACAAGGGGTGTGAGCAAGGTTGACCTGGCTCTGAAGGCCGGGTAGCTTTCTTTTTTGCTTTTCGGCAACAATGCGTGACGGAGGTTTACGATGCAAGAGCGGTCCATTGGTGTCTGCCCCGAGGGATATCCCTTTCTGATTCTGACGGCGTTCGCCACAGTGGTTCTCGCCCTCATGGGCTGGTGGTTCCTTACTCTTATCGGCTTGGCCCTGACGGCTTTTGTGGGACATTTTTTCCGCGATCCCGAACGGGTGCCTCCTGAAGATGCCGAAGCTGTCGTTTCCCCCGCAGATGGACGCATCGTCAAGATAGCCATGGAGCCCGACCCGTTGTCAGGAGATTTGCGCCAAGTCATTTGTGTGTTCATGAATGTTTTTGACGTGCATGTGAATCGCATGCCTGTTTCCGGCAAGGTCGAGACCATTCGTTATATTCCCGGAAAATTTTTCAATGCTTCGCTGGACAAAGCCAGCACTGACAACGAGCGCAATATCCTGGAAGTGGTGGGCAAGGGCAATCAACGTTTTACGGTGGTCCAAATTGCCGGACTTATTGCCCGGCGTATTGTCTGCTGGACGGAAAAAGGCGATAAACTCAAACGCGGTGAACGATTCGGCATGATTCGTTTCGGATCGCGCGTGGATTTGTATTTGCCGGATGGGTTTGAGCCTGATGTTGTCGTGGGCGATCGTGTCTTTGCAGGGGAAACCTCCCTGGCCAAACGGAAGGCACTGTAGGAGAAACGAATCTATGGTTGTTCGCAAGCGCCTGCCGCGGAGCAAGGCGGTGTATATCCTTCCCAATCTACTGACCACTGCCAGCCTGTTTCTTGGTTTTATGGGCGTGGTCTGGAGCATGCAGGGTGATTTTGAAATTTGCGCCATGGCCATTCTGGGCAGCGCGGTATTCGACGCCCTGGACGGACGCGTTGCCCGGTTGACCAACACCACCAGCGAGTTCGGCGTTCAATATGATTCTTTGGCCGATCTTGTGGCCTTTGGCGTTTCGCCCGCTGTCTTGGTGTATACTTGGCAACTCTCGCAATATGGCCGCTTGGGCCTGATGGCTTCGTTTCTGCTCGTGGCTTGTGGCGCCTTACGGCTGGCCCGCTTCAACGTTCAGGTCAAGATTACGGACAAGCGCTTTTTTACCGGTCTGCCCATTCCCGCGGCGGCCTGCACGTTGGCAACGCTGGTTCTGTTCATGCCCTACATTCCCGAGCGGCTCGCTGATTCCGTCCTGGCGCCAAGCCTCCTGGTGCTCG
>JAZHDD010000027.1:0-23332 GCA_036541255.1 Desulfovibrionaceae bacterium
GCCAGAGTGGCGCTGCCGATGTCCAGTTGCAGGCTGGCCTGCGGCACAGTGCGGCAGATGTACTCGATGAGCGGGAAATGGTTGATGTCTCCGGAACAGACTTTGAGACAGGACGCGCCCAGTTCGACCATGAGGTCCACGGCCTCAATGTCGCCCACCGTGGCGAAAAAGAGAATGCCGCGCTTGTCGCAATGTTTCTTGAGCGCACGCCATTCCTCGTGGCTGAAGTCCATGCGCTTTCTCTGGTCCAGATGCTTTTCCTGGACCACTTCGGTCTCGCCCGTCTCACGGTTCTTGAGCACGGTGTAGGGAAAGACCAGATCCATATCGGCAAAAAGCTGATACGGATCGAACTTCTGGAACTTGATGGCGTCGGCACCGGCCTGAGCGGCATGATCAACGAGCCGAAGCGCGTTCTCGAAACCATTGTGCGTGGCTCCGGCCTCGAACACGATGAAGCAGGGCTGCCCATCGCCCACGGGCGTTTCGCCGAAACGTATAACCTTTTGCAATTGCATGCTTTCTACCCTTGCCCGCGCAACGCCGCAGGCTATTTATGCAGGATGTAGCGGAGATCGCCTTCGCCGTAGATCACCGGGGCAAGCGGATCGGCCTCCAGGAACTCCAGGTTGCGGTCGCCGGGCAGGCCATGGCGGGTCCGTTCGAATGAGGCGTACCCCATGTCGCGCAGCCGCGCTTCCAGGTCAGCCGCCGAGGTGTGCAATTCGATGGGCACATACCAGACATCCATAGGCACGAACCAATTGCGGTCGTGGGAGACCAGGCGCAGGAAACTTTCGGTGTACAATTCGGGAACAGACTTGAGAATCTCGCGCATGCGCAGGCGGGAATTCCAGAAAAAGCCCCCTGTCCCATACAGATAGAGCCAGCCCGCGCCGCCCTTTTTCATGATGCGGTACTGCTCGGAAACGCCTTTCCACATGTCCTGGGTATGATGGAACACGCCGTTGGCGTAGCAGAAGTCAAAGGAATCGTCCTCGAACGGCAGGTCGATGATGGAAGCCTTTTGGAAACGGATGTTCTTCAGGCCCATGACCGAGGCCATTTCACGGGCCACCTCCAAACCATCGTCGCCCCAGTCCACGCCGACCACCTCGGCAGGTCCGAACGAGGCCAGGGCGCAGGCATAGCGTCCGCTGCCGCAGCCCATGTCGATGACCCGCTTGCCCTTGAGCTGGTCCAGGGAAAATCCGTTCAGCCCGATGCGGTGCTCGACCGCCTTGCGCGCGAACTCCAGCTGGCGCTCGATATCGAATTTCTTCCACTGGCGGCCATACATCTGGCCGGTCTCGTCCTTGACGTCGCGATCGGCCTGACGAAACGCGGAAAAATCCATTTCCACGCCGGGAAACAACGTGACGCCGCTTTGGAGCAGCGCAATGTATTGCTCCGCCTTGAATGTCAAATCCGCTGCGACCTCGCCGCACGTTTTCTCTTTCGGGTAGTTGGGCCGCACCGTCATCGTGAGGTCGTAAAAGCACCAAAGGACTAACAAAGGGTGCGTGTGGATGGTCTTTTCAGCCAAAACGAAAAATGGTTCCAAAAGATCCGAGGAAAACTTCATAGTCATCTGTTTGCCCGACTCCTTCCTGCGGAGATGGTTATAGTGCGCAGTTCCTTCCACTCGACCACGACATTAAGACTGCCGCTCCCTCAACGGGACCAAAACAGGCAACCGTTCCTTTTGTAAACGGACTTCAGACACGACAGCTGGATTACCGCCAATCAGAAAGAAGAAGCATCATCTCGAGTAATGGCCCATTCCCTCTACCTCATGGCGATGCGCCAGACTCAATCCAAGAAACTTGTCGATATATTGTTTGGCGTCCTGAAAGGATACCCCCGCCTTTTCGGCTATGTCAAAAACGGTGTGCCGACCGTCCATGAGCTGGGGCAAAACATTTTGAAGCACACCAAACCGCTTTGCCTGTTCGCCATATGTTTTTCCACGCTCGAAAGCCTTCTTGCGTTCGTGGTAGAGGCCATATTTGGGATTGGACAAACAAAGCAGCCCCTTGAAAGCACGCAGGGGAATATAATCTTCCTCATAAACGTCCACAATATCTTGCAACACTTGACAATATTCACGGAAATGCTCGAAGTCAACACACCGCTCGTCGTCCTTGTTCGTATGATATTCAGAATAATCAGGGCGTTGCAATGATACCATAGGAACATCCACACCTGGGGCCTCCCACACGGTCTCATCGTTGCCTATCAGACCACGAAACGCGGAATACACCGCGTTCGGCTCCCGGCAGGACACGGCATGGCGAGCGATGCGGTCTATGCCCGTCGTGCCCTGAAACGACGCTTGCAGGGACAGCACCCCCCTGGTGCCGGGCATTTCTGCGAAAACTCCAGCCTTGCAGGCATTCAGCGCCTCGCACGAAAGCGAAGCCGTGTAAAACACTGTCCCCAAAATTTCAGGAGCAAATACTCCGAGATAGCTATATTTAGTTTCCCTGTGCGCGAGACGCTGAAACAACTCGATGATCGCCAGCACCCCGACAAGGTCGTCATTGGCTTGGCAGGGATGGCAGGTATGCGCGTTGAAAACCAAGGTTTCCGTAGATCGCCCCTGGTGCAGCACCGTGCCTACAAACATTTCGCCGTCGCGGCGCTCCGTCTGGAGATCAATCTCATAGCAGCCGGTCGGCCATTCGGAATACTGAGCGTAGGGAATGCAAAACCCCCAGCCCGTTTCCCAGGGCCGCAGTGAGTAAATATTGTGGTAGACATAGGCATCCGGGTGTTCCGTGCGATAGAAGACGTGGCGGTCGAGCTCCTCTTTGTCCACGGTTCCGGAAAACGAACAAGAGTGGCCTGCAACGGCCATGTAATGAGCTTTGCCGTCAAACATCAAACGCCCGTCTTTGCGTATCTGGGCCCGATGGACGATCCAAGACTTGGGTACTATCCAGCCGTTGTGCTCCATGCCCGATGGGTAGCTGTGTACAGCCAGAGGCAGCATCATGGCGATCTCATCCATCAGGACGCGGTTGTCGGGCTGGGCTATGCCCAGTTCCAATTTCAGCCACTGGGACAAACGTTCCGTCATGTTCATGGATTGGCCTGCTCTTCCTCCGCAGAATCCAAATCGTCTCCGACCTTGGACCGCACGGTCAGGTAATGGCCGAGAACCGCCTGTGTACCGGGCGATTCGACCGGCGTATCCCGATTGGCTTCACGCCCTCCGGTGGGGCCGTCAAAGGGTATTTCGCCGTATGTAAAAACCGGCGGCTTGCGAAGAAGCGCGAACGGATCATCACGCAAAAGTTCCGTCCCGACGGCAAAGACTTTGTCATAGGGGGCACCATGAACCCAATGGCCCCCGAGGCGCGCGCTTTGAAGCAGGCCGCGGGCGCGACAAGCGGCGGCCAAGCGGCTGAGGTCGTACCGCACTTCAAGCTGCAAATGTCTGCGGGAAGCAAAAAACAGACGGTCAAGGGGCTTGCCATTGACAACCGTCTTCCATTTCAAAAGCTTATTGTACACGTACGGCAGGCAACAGGCCACTTCCAAATGGTGCGCAATGCCGACCGCATATCCGCTTTCCAGCCCAAGGGCCACGATCTTGGCCCCGAGGTGCAGCAAACGCTGAAACGGCGAATCGTAGCCAAACTCGCTCGGTCCGTTGTCGGAGCAGAGATATTCCTGTTTCGCGCCAAGGGCGCATACCGAATTAAGTGGATGCAGGCTGCGCAAGCTTTCGGGAAGCTGTCGAACATACTCCGAAAACAGGCCCGTAATGGCGGGTGTTTCTTCCCATATGAAATCAGCGTCATACCTGGCGACCTGCGTGGTGTAAGTCGGAACGACCAGCGTTCCCGAAGCGCCGATCACTGTCTGGAACGCCTCGAGATAAACCCTGCAGAACGCATCGCGGGAATTAGCGCCTTTTAGCGGCCCGATGGGCCGCAGGTCGGAATAGACAAATACCACGTCGCCCGGCCCGAGGCCGACCGCGCGAAGCCCGTCCGCTATGCTTTGCGGGTCAACTACACGCATGGCCGGTCACCAGTCGATGTCCACGTTTTTCTGTTTCAATAGCTCCACGATGGCCCCTACATTCAGCATGGAAACGATTTCCTCCGTGCTGAAGGTGACGCCGAACTCTATTTCCAGGGCCAGCACAAGATTGATGTGGGTAAAGGAATCCCATCCGGGGACATGCTGTGCCGAGGTTGCAGGAGTCACATCCAAGTCGGGGATGTCGAACACCTCGGAAATCAAATTGGTCAAAACATCAATACCCATCTCTTCCCCTCTCGTGCTATTCAAGGATAAAAGCCGCAACAGCGGGAACTAGTTCTCCGCTCCCTTCCGATTCCCAGGAGCCATATTCCAGAACAGTGAAGCCGGCCGCAGTGATCTGCGCCAGGACATCCTCGGCGGAACGGTACAAATAGATATGGTCCCTGTTGGCTGCATTGATGGCGGCAGTCACGAATCCGACGCCGCCAGCCGACAACAGCTTCCGCAAAACGGCGAGAAACGCTTCGGGTTCGGCCAGATGCTCAAGCACCTCGACGCACATCAGGATCGGCCGTGCAACGATGGCCTGCGCGCTGCACACGTCCCGCAGCACACCAGTCCACCTTTCCTGCAATCCATAAGCGGCGATCTGCGTCCGAGCGAAGTCCAAAGAACTGGAACTGACGTCAAACGCCACCCCGGTCGTCGTCTGAGAAACGCGCAGCAATTCCCTGGAATAGAAACCCGTCCCTGTGCCAACATCGTAAAACTCTCCCGAGGACAATTGGACGACGCGAGGCGCGAATCGCTCCCGAAACCAACGCAACTGCTGGTAATGATGCGGCCAGAGATAATGGCAGAGAAGGTTCCCGGGCAGATAGAGCGATCTCATGTAATCAGGATTATTGTATACCTCTTCCGCAGCCTGAGCGTATCCTTTTTCCGGATACCGGCCGGTTTTCCTGAAAGCCACCTGCAACTTCAACGCCTCCAGGGCAAAGGCGACATACCCCGACACGGCCTGTTCGAGCGCCACGTCGTCATCACCATAAAGCCGTTCGAGCGCCTCGGAAAACTCGCAAGCCCAGTCGTCACCGAGTTGCCCATGCAATTTGGAGATCACTTGGGACATAAACGGAGCCGTCCTTTTCAAGAAGGCATCAAACGCCGCCAAACGGTTATTCATTTCGTTTGTCCTCGCAAAAAACCGAGTTCCACAGAGAAGTCGTCTTCAAGGCCGCCCGGTGGATAAAGGGTACGGGATTCTCATGCCGCTCCGGCAGAACGGACGCTGTTTGATCCGTCGGCAGCCGGGGGAATCGCTCGATCACGATCTGAAGCCTTTGATGCCTCGCAGTCAACAGGTGACAAAGCACCTCACCAGCGGCCTTGGAGGCCGCATACTCCCACATGTTACCCGGCAACTCGTCGATCGCGGTGGTGGAGGGCCAAAATGCGACAAGGCCGTCCGCGCTCCGCTCCAAAACCGCAAGAAGGCAATTGTTGAAGCCTTCTAAGTAGTATCTGTTGAACTTCTCAAAAAGCGCGGGATGGAAACGGCCGTCTTCCGCCTGAAAAATGAACGGTGTCGCAAAATAATACAATTGTGTCGGTGAAAAACGACGGAGGATATCGGTAAAATTAGGCTCAAGCCGACAAATATCAAGCGCGGCGTGCCGCACGTCAACGCCTGCGGCGCTTGAAACGTTCGCGGCCAGTTCCGCCCCAGTCGCTTCATTCTTGTAATAGGTGAAAAACACTTCCGCCCCGCCGGCAGCGAAGATTTTCACCGCGACTTCGCCAAGTCCCCTTGTGCCCCCGACAACCAACACGCGCTGGCCGGCAAAGCTCCGCGGCGAAACCACGGACCGCACGTCTTCCATTTCCGCCTGTAGCCGGGGACGCGGGCGTTCAAAGGCGGTCAGCCGACCGATCGCACGCGCCTCCTCCACAACGAGGATCAATTGTGATATCCTGGCGTCATAGCATTCGACCCGGTATCTGATAATTCGCGTTCTTTCAGGCGCGCCCTCGCGGAAATCCAACGCCAGCGCCGAAAATAACGAATGTCGCCCCGGGCACTGCATGCCGACAATCCGTGTTGTCGCAAGCAAAATGGCGACATGGTCCAAAGGCATAATGCGCAACAGATTTGGGAAAAGACCGTAGGTTTGGGCATGCGAAAGACGCAAAAGCGTGCCCCCTTCCTGCACGGAAAAAGAAGCGGCATCCAGTTCGCGACACTCCAATTCCGGAGCCGGGCCATCCTCCACGGGCGTCACGGTCCATAATTGTGGACGCAACTCGGCCCGGACGAGCAGGGCCAGCGTATTTCCGGCCATGACCCGAAGCATCCAGCGTTCTTCCCGCGACTCAAAATGGAGTGCTACTTCGCGTCCCAGACGCACAGGGGATCGAAACTGCACGTTCAGGGCCGTAATGGCTCGGGTGCCGTCCGCATGGGACGCGGCTTGATCGAGTGCCCACAGTAGGAGATGGATACCGTGCACCACGCACTCACCGAACAACAGGCGTCGCGACACGTCTTGTGAAAGATGCAACGGATTATAATCGCCCGAAAGACGGGCAAAAATCTCCTGGGCATCCATATTGAAAGTTCTTACCAAGACATCTCTCGCAAACTGATATGGCTATTGTTCCGCTACAATCAACTTGACGAACCGATTGCCGTCATATCCCGCCGCCACATCGTAGACAAACCTCCCTTCGCCCCCCTTGGACTGCGAATCCCGATAGAACCCCAATTTTAAGTAAAGGTCAGCGACGGGGACATTCTTGCTGGTGGGGACAAACACTCCTTGAAGCGTCTTCGCTCCCCGCTTCCGGAGCCAATTGACGAGATGCTCGAACATGGCCCGCTCGATGCTCCGCCCCATGACCCTACAACTCAAAAGAAACGTGTCTATCAAATACGAATCATCCCCGTCCTTCTTGGCGATCAGTAGTCCGCAGATGCCGCTGTCCCCGAATTTATCGCGAACTCCAAAACAATAAGAATATGTGTCCGGATCGACCATGAACGCATTCACTGCGTCCGCTTCGTGCCGGCGTGTCGTGACGTTAAACTGGTTGGTGCGTTGTAACATCTGCAACACGCGCCCCAGGTTTTCCTGGGACACCGGCATTGACTCTACTTCGAGCATCAAGGAATGCAGAAAGGCATCCATGTCGCCGTCAAGTTCTTCCAGGGCTTTGCTTCTGGCCACCTCGACCTTGTACATTTCCGAGCGACGCGAATCCTCGCTCGTCCTAACGGGCACATGGAAAAGACCGGTCGCTACCAAGTAGGGCAAATATTCTTCCGCTGTTGCAGGCAACTCTGGAACGATCACTTCGGGCAAGGCGGAGCGCACTTCCGCCCGCTCAAACGGCGAATCGTCCAAAAAACAAAACGAATTCAACCCTAGGTTGAGACTCTTTGCAATTTTTATCAAATTCGAAGACTTGGAATCCCAGTTGGCGGTCACAAGCGTAAAGTCGTCCCATTGCAGCAGCATATCCTTGTTCTTGGCGAAAACCTCGCGGACATCCGCTTCGTTGTTCTTTGTCACGCCGACAAGGATAATGCCTTCCGCAATCATGTTCTTCAGAAACGCCTGCAACCTGATATAAGGCCCGCCGCCGCCATGCACGTCCAGCCGGAGGTTTTGCCAGCCCGACTCGCCGACAACTCCTCCCCACAGGGTGTTATCCATGTCGCACGCCACGACCTTCACGGCCGTCTTGGCGGAGCGGGCCACACTCAATCCGATCCGGCGGCCAAGAACCGCAAGCCCGTCGGGATGGCAAGGCAATTTGCCATGATACCAATACCGGGAGCCAAAAAAACGCGCCGCGCCCATTGCGGCAACCAAAGGCATCGGGTCGATTAAGACCGCGCACCCAGTGAGCTCACGGCGAAACGTCGCCAGGGCCTCGCAACGCCAAGCAGCCACGGGACCATTCCCATGCAATTCCTCTTCCATAAGTTCGGGCAGTACAATGTGAATCCGGGCCTGTCCCTGATACGCCTTGACGCATCGGGCCAGTTCATCGACGGTCTGCATGGAGAGTGAGCTGCCACAACGCGTCAGGCCGAGAGAACAAAGATAAATCACTATATGCGCAGGATCGAACAGCCGGGTTTCAGACTGCGGACTGACCAGTTGCATGGCCCATTGATCAAAGGGAGCCTCCATCACCTCGGGAACCAGACCCTCTCCCAAAAGTGACAGCGAAACCGCATCGACCAAATGGCCAAACGTCCCGTTCCCCAGAACGGCAACCCGCGTCTTCTTGCCCTGGGGTCCCAATGTCTCATTCAGGTTGGCATAGAGTTTCAAGGCGCGCCGTTGCAACGACACGGAATCGATTTTCGCACCAGCAAGACGTAACAGCCGATGCGCAGTTACGTCATCTCCTGCTTTATGTGCCGCCTCGGCCCCGCTGATCAATATCCGAGCAGGAAAAGCCTCCACGCCAGGGTCTAGGGCCAAATTCCGCAGGACGTCCGCCGTGGCTTCCTTGTTGATCAGCAACAAATGGGCTTTCAGCACGAGTTCTTTGGTCCAGGTCACATTGCCCTTGGCGAGCAACCGTGCCGCTTCTCCACAGTGTCCCTTGAATGCCGCGGCAAAACCCGTTGGAATCTGTCCTTGTGGGTCCAGTCCAAGCAACGCCGCATCCAACGCCGCGTGTAGTTGCTCAGGGCGATCCTTCAACTTTTCTGAAAGATGGCTGACAAGCGTGTTCAGACTGATCTGCATTGGTGGTTGTTCCTTCGCAGTTGGTGTAAAGGGACTCAACGAAAGCTAGCCGCCCAGAGCAAGAGACAACAGGTCTCCTCGGCATTCTCGACTTTCCGACAGGTGGGCGTTTCTTCGACTTAAGCCCCAATCACGCATCCTGGGGCGAAGATCATTCCGGATCAATGTCCCGCGAACCATCGCATCCTTAATAAATTGTCACCACAAGATCAACCTGAGAAGCCTTGCGCCGCCGGTTCCGTCGGTTCTAAACTCCGAGGCTTCCGGCCCCGAAACCCCTTGGCCGTGCGCTCGACCGTCATGCCCACATGGTCGTACCAGGAGCAGACCTCTTCCGGCGTGATGGTATGGCGATATTCACAAAGATAGTAGTCGCACGCCGAGGTCATGTTCTGTTCGTAACCCGTAAGGTTCCGCCCGGACAATTCCACCTTCATGCCGAAAAGACGCGGATAGCGCTTGAGATATTTGAGCAGCCCCCAACGGCAGGCGCGAGTGTAACGCCGGGCCTGGCCAGCCAGGATATCGCGGGCCGCCTGCGAATCCATGAGATGAAAACCAAACCTGTTGCGCGCAACGGTGATCCTTCTGTTGTGGTCGTTGGGCGCGTAGATATGTCCCATGACAATGGTTCCGCCCGTCCGGAGCACGCCATGCAAGTTCCGGAAGGCCAACTCCGGCGAGCGGGTATGGTGCATGACCCCGCTGTTGATCACGTAGTCGAACGAATCTTCTTGAAACGGCAGATTGCAGAGGTCGCCCTGAAGAAACACCGTCCGGGGATGAAACAGTCCGGAAGAAGCGCGCAACACGCGCACATACGCCGAATAGTCCACGGCCACGATCAATTCGGGATCGAACCGGGAAAGCAGCGCCAGTTCTACCCCGCCGCCAGCGCCTGCCAACAGCACCCTTGCGCCGTTGATCTCGTCTGGCCGCATGTCCAGGCTTTCCACCAGGGCAGGCATGCGGTCTTCCACGGCCTCAAGCCGCCGCTCCACTTCCCGCTGGGAATGAATGACCCCGTAGCTGGTGTCGCCCATTTCGTCCATGCGCAGATCAGGCACTCCGTCGATGACGGGATAGCTGCGGCGCGAGCTGCGTAGCCGCCCATCGACCAGCGCAAGGCTTTCAATCGCCCCCTGCGCCTTGCCCCGCGGGCAGACCAGATCGCCGAGAATTTCTTCAAATCCGAGCATGCGCCTCCCCTGGTCCCGCAGCTACGACTCGTCCGCGCCGTCAAACCAGTCCGGATGAGTCCGAAGCAGGTACTCGGCGTATTCCAGGTCGAAATCGTGGTCGATGTCCACGGAGCGATGCCGAGGCATGTGTTGGGCGAGCATGGGATAACCGTAATAGTTGCGCGCTGCCCTGAAGGCATCGACCCGGCAGGCCATGACCGCGCCGTTGGGACGCACGGCTTTGGGCATCTCCGGCCCGCGCTTGCCGATCATTTCCGGAAAAAGCGGCCTGAGCTCCCCGCTGTCCTTGTCCAGCGCATGCGCCACAAAAGGATTTTCCGCGCAATCCGTGACCGTGGCCGCGAACGGCGCCCGGCCCGAAAGCACGAGCCGCACGGTGGCGGCCACGTCTGCGCCCGTGCGGAACGGCGCAGTGGGCGGCAAGATCGCAATGACATCGAATTCTTTTCCGGCATCCTCAAGCTGCTGCAAAGCATGCAGGGCCACGTCCGGAATGCCGAAAGGGTCGCGCGCCAGTTCCGCAGGCCGCAAGAACGGGACTTCGGCCCCGAGCGCCCTGGCCTGGTCGGCGATTTCCGCGTCCTCTGTGGAGACCAGGATCATGTCGCAGACGCCGGAATTCCGTGCCGAGGCCACGGTCCATTCCAGCAGGGTCTTGCCGCCCAGGCGCGCCACGTTCTTGCGCGGCAGGCGCGTGGAGCAGCCCTTGGCCGGAATCAGGGCCAGCACCCTGCTAGCGCCGGACACCAAAGGCCTCCATCCAATCCTTGAACGCCAGGTTGCGGTAGGCGCTCCGGTCGTATTGCCCGTGCTTGTCCCAGCCGAACCAGCGGTTCAAAGGCGCGGAAAAGCCGCGCTTGTCCACCCGGTCCGCGATCTCGTGCGGGATGAATTTGCGCGCGATGCGCTTGAGTATCCACTTGGTGGTCCCTTCGCGGATCTTGTAGCTCGACGACATGCTGAACACGTACTGCACCAGCCTGTAATCCAGAAAGGGCGAACGATTTTCCACGCTGAAAGCCATGCTCACCCGGTCGGACATCTGCAACAGCACCTGCATGGTGGTGTAGAAATCGTGCAAGCCCATGGCATGGATCACGTCCCCATCGCACTTGTCGAAATAAAAGCCGATGGTTTCCTGCAAATAGCGGTTCACGCCCTCGTCCATGGGGTCTTCGCAGCGGTTCACCAGCCGCGAATAGCGCGTACCCGGCGAGCCGTAATATTTCTGAATCAGATAGGTGTACTGCTCCATGGCCTGGAGCTTGTAGATCTGCTCGTCGTTGTGCAGCAGATGATACCGATGGTAGCCGCCAAAAGTCTCGTCCGCGCCGTCGCCGGTCAGAAAGACCTTGACCCCCATCTGCTTGGCCCGCTCAAGCAGGCACCAAAGGCTGAAACTCGTCCAGGTGCAGGGCGTGTCCAGGTGATAGGCCAGCTTTTCGCGCACCTGGTAGTAATCCTCGGGTGTGGGCTCCACGAGCACGAGCTCGCGGCCGATCTTCTTGGCCACGAGTTTGGCGTATTCCAACTCGTCGAAATCCGGGCCGATGGGATAATGGCAATGCAGGATGTGGTCGGGCTTGGTGATGCAGGCCACCAGGGAGCTGTCCACCCCGCCGCTGACAAAGGCGGCGTATTGATGCACGCAATTGCGCGTGCGCAGCTCCATGGCGTCCACCAGCAGATCGGTCAGGTCGCGTTCCACCCGCGCCGGATCATCCGGGATGTCGATGAGGTTGTCCCAGATTTTCCAGTAGTCATGTTTGGTGATGCGGCCGTTCTTGATGCGCAGATACTCGCCAGGCAGGACCGAAAAAATGTCCTTGAACAGGGTTTCCTCGCCCACGTTGAACTCGTAGGTTCGATAGGAAAGACAGTTCTCGTTGAGCACGGGCTCACGCACGCGCAGCAGGGCCTTGGCCTCGCTGGCAAAGGCGATGCAGTCCGCTGTCTCGGTATAATAGAGCGGCTTCTCGCCCACCTTGTCGCGCACCAGATAGAGCGTCTCTTCAGGCACGTCGTACAGGGCAAAGGCATACATGCCGTTGTAGTCCTGAAATGAATCCACGCCCTTGTGCAGATAGTTCTGCAACACGGTCTCCGCGTCGGACTCGGTCTGGTAACTGCAGGAGCTGCCCAGGGAAACGCGTACGTCCTCATGGTTGTAGGCTTCGCCGTTGTAGGTGATGCACGCCCTGCGATCGCGGTCGTAATAGGGAACCTCGTCCTCGACGCTGGAGATGATGCTCAGCCGCACCATGCCCAGGCCCACGTTCCCGTTGACCGTGCTTCCACGCTGGTTGGGCCCCCGGTGCGCCAGGATGTCCAGCATGGCTTCCACATGCCCGGCAACGTCAAGCCCCGGGCGTTTTGCTATTATTCCTGCGATTCCACACATAATCAGACGATGAGGCTCAGGCTGCCGTCGCCCACCTCGTGGTAGCGGACGGATTCGGGAAACTGAAAGCGGGTCCAAAGACCGGTGTTGTCGAGAACGATGCCGAGTCCGGAACCGATATTCTCCAGCACGAACGCCTCGGACAGGGCGCGGTAGGCGCGGTGGTTGGTCATCAGCGCCACTGCTCCGGCCTGTCCCAGGGCTTCCTGCACGCTGCAAGGCCGCGCGCCGGGCACGATGTCCGCCAATGCTTCCGGGCTGAACAGCGGATCATTGACCAAAACTTCCACCTTCTGTTCCAGCAGATAGTTGGCGAAGGTCACGGCCGGGGACAGCGTCAAATCGCGGCGGTTGGCCGAAAAGGTCAGTCCCAAAACGGCTACGCTGCGCACACCCCGCCGCAGCAGGGCCTGGGCATAATACACGGGCATGGTGTAGTTCACGGACTGAAACTCGGCCAGGGTCGTGAAGTATTTTGCGGAGTCCGCGCCTTCGAGCAGGTTCTGCACGGCAAAGGGCTCCTTGTAGCCTCCGGCCCCCATGTTCGGAGCGCAGTCTTCCATGTTCAGACCGCTCAAAAGCAATCGGGAAAGCCGCTTCATGTTCACGTTCTGATAACAGAGCGAAAGCTGGTTGATGAAGCCTGTCGCTGCGAAACGGAACGAACGCCGGGCGTTTTCCAACACTTCTGCCTCGCGGATGGAAGGCAGCGGTTCCACGGTCCTGCCGAGCAATGCGTAAAGATCGGAAATGGCCTGCAACGCGGTCGGCGTATTGGCCCCGACAACTTGCGAAGCCTGCTGCCGGAAATATTCCTCGGTCACCCAATCGCTGCGAAAGGCCGTGCCCACGAGAATCTGCTCGCCGTCGTGAATGCCCTGGGCTTCGAGCTGGGCGATGAAATGCTTGTCGATGTTGCCGGGAACATGCGCCGAAAGGAAAATCACCACCTGGGGACCGTCGGCAGCGGGCACACCCTTGGCGAAATACTTGGCGAGCAGGCTAAGCCGGTCTTCCGTGGGGCTGTATCCCAGAGGAATGGCCACGATATGAAAGGCCGCGCCCTCGAACATCTCTTCCGGCTTGCGGCAGATTTCCACCCGCGAATAATCCACGGGCGGGGCATAGCCCGACTCGGACCACAGTTCGGCCATGCGCGGCGCAGGGTATTTCCCCTCGGCAAACAGCCGCAGCGGTTCTTCGTGCAGATCAAACACCCGAAGCCCGAAGCCCTGCTCCTGCAGACCCAGGATGGAGGTGTAGCCCAGATAGCCCAGGCCCCATACCGCGACCCGCTTCCGTTTACGCAGCAGTTCGGAAATCATGTCTGAGCCTCCAAAACCTTGTTGAAGGTTTCGATGACGTACCCGACCTCCTCATCCGTGAGCGACGGATACATGGGCAGGGACAGCGCCCGGGGGAATGCGGCCGTGGCCACGGGAAGCTGGCCCTGGTCCAGGCGACGGTAATAGGGATGCAGATGCAGCGGGATGAAATGCACGCTGGTGCCCACGCCGTTGTCGCGCAGGGTCGTGAAGGCGGTATCCCGGTCCACGCCTTCGGGCAAAAGCACCGGGAAAAGATGATAGATGTGTCTGTGGCGGGGGTCGTCACGCAGGAAATCAACGTTCTTGATCTCGGCGCGATAGCGCGCCGCTATGGCCCGGCGGCGGTCGTTCATCTCTTCCAGCTTGGCCAGCTGGACCAGTCCGAGGGCCGCATGGATATTGTCCATGTTGTACTTGTAGCCCAGCTCCTCGACCTCGTAATACCAAGTGCCCCGGCTGGAATAACGTTCAAAGGCCTTTTTGTTCACACCGAAATAGCCCAGACGGCGAACCTTGTCGGCCAAGGCCTCATCCGCTGTGACGACCATGCCGCCCTCGCTGCAGGCCAGATTCTTGGTCACATAGAAGCTGAACACGGAAGTGAAGCCATGCCCCCCGATGCGGGTCCCGTCATGGGCTGCGCCGATGGCATGGGCCGCATCCTCGATGACGGCCAGACCGAACTCGTCGGCCAGAGCGCGCAAGCCGACCATATCGCAGGGATACCCGGCAAAATGCACCGGCATAATGGCCTTGGTGCGCTCGGTGATGAGATCCCTGGCCTTGGCCAAGTCTATATTCAGGGTGTCGGGCTCCACATCGCAGAGCACGGGCACCGCGCCGATCCATTCCACCACATGCGCAGTGGCCACGAAGGTCCAGGTCGGTACGATGACCTCGTCGCCGGCCTTGATCCCGTGCGCCTGCAAGGCCAGGAACAGCCCGCCCGTGCAGGAATTCAGGGCAACGCCGTGCAATCCCTGGCCGATATGCGCGGTGACTTTTTCCTCGAACTCGAACACCTTGGGTCCGGTGGTCCACCAGCCGGATTCCAGGACCTCGACAACAGCCTGTTTTTCCGCTTCGGTCACATGGGGCCGCCCGACAGGAATGAAACGATCAGGAGCGTTCATCTACCACCTCGCCGGTTCCCTGGTTGCCGATCTCCGGATACCAGGAGTCGCAGGGCGCGCATGTGGCGTCCGTAATCTGCAATTTCTCATGCTGGTCGCGCAGTCCGCGATAGGCAGGGCTGTTCCAAACTTCGCTGATGGTCTGGCGGGTCACGTCGCCCAAAGGTTCGCCATCCCAGTCATGGTTGCAGCGGCCCACCTTGCCGTCCACGTAGATCAAGGTCTGATAGAAAGGCATCACGCAGGGCTTGCGCTCGCTGCGCGGCGCTTTGAGGGAGCCGAAATTGCCGTTGGCGGAATGTTCTTCATAGACCCGGATACGACCCACCTTCCCGGCCCATTCCGCCTTGAAGGCCTGCACGTTCTCCTCCAGGGTCTCGCCCGTGCGGACCATGGAGACCTGCACCTTGGTGGTGGCGTTCCATTTTTCCTTCATCTCCAGCAAAAACTCCACGTTGCGCTTGACCGTGGGATAGTCGAAGCCGCGCACCTGCTCGAAAGTGGCGGGCGGATCCAGGCTGAAGGAAAGGAAATCCACGCCGTCGAACAAGGCGCGCGCGATCTTTTCGTTCATGATCGAGCCGTTGGTGGCCATCTGCACCTCGGCAAACTTGCCCGCAACGTAGTGCAGTAAGTCGGCGATTTTCGGATGCAGCAGGCTCTCGCCCCGGCGATGCAGGACAACGATGCGGTCCGGATGCGCCGCGACTTCGTCCACGAGGCGCCGGAACAGAGTCTCGTCGATAAAGCCCCCAAGGCCCTCGACAAAACGGCGCGGGCAGTAGGAGCATTTGAAGTTGCACACAGCCGAGGGCTCGATTTCAACGCGCTTGGGAAAGTCGAGATACTCCTGAATCATGAATCGAACCTCGTGATTCTATTATGCCTTTTCAATTTTTAGAATATACTTGCATCCCGAATGATAGAAAAACGCAGGATAAAGCTCGTTGTCCAGGACACGAAGTTTGTTGAACTGCTCGCGGATCGACTTGTCCACATCCAATTGGCAGTCGTTCTCGGTTCGTCGAGGGAAATACGTCGGCATTCCTGTTTGCGGTATCGCTGGAAGCGGGAACTTTGCCAGATAGGCGGAGATCATGTCCACTACTTTTTCCCCGATCAATGCCCGTAAATCCTCAACAAGCTCGTCTCCTTTCAATGGGATACGATCCTTCAGATAGTAATCCCCACTGTCCACATCCGGCGCGGCCTCAAACAGCGTCAACGGTATTTCATTCGCTCCCGCTTCCACTTGATGCGTCCACGGCGACCAGCCCCGTCCCGCCGGCAGATCGCTGGCATGCACGACAATATTATGCTTATTCAGCGACAGAATGTTCCGGCCCAATATCCGATCACAACTCAAAATAAAAAGAATATCACCAGTCCAAATCTCCTCCACTTTTTTACAGATGCGGACTTTTTGCGAATATTCTTCAAGAATGCGCCGCAAACGTGGAACATATGTCCACATCCAACTCTTTTCGTTGTCAATAATCACCGAAAGAGTCGAAAATTTAGCCTTCCCCATACCAAACTCCTTTACTCAAAGACCAACACGACTTCACTACTCGAACAGTCTTGCAATCCCATCGGCTCAGCAGGTCAGGCCGCACCAGCCAGACATCCTCACGAAATGCGTCCCTGCTCATTTCACCGCCCTTTGGGCAAGACATTGTTCCAACCGCTGGAGCACCTCGGTCTTACCTCGGAAGGCAAAGCCCTGACAGGGCGGTTGCGGCTGTTCGATCCCCCGGCGTAAAAGATCCGGGTCCAGGGTCCGGAAGCCGTGGTACTGCGCCAGGCTCTTTTCGGCGAACGCTTTGCAGCGCGCTACCTGATGCTCGTACAGTGCCACCAGGGCACAAGGAGTGCGCGTCGCAGCCAGTTCGGAAGACGTCAGGCCGCCCGCACCCAAGGCGAAATCGCAAGCCATGTATTCCTCAAACATGTTGTGTACATCCCGCGCCAAGCTGAAGCGCAGACCCGATCCGGCGAGAAAGGCTTCCAATCCGGCGCTTCCGGCATAGGCCGGACCGAGCACGAAACGGACCTCGGCCCGTACGCCGATGTTCGCCAGCACCTTGGCCGAGGCAAGCGTGAAATCCAACTCGTCCGCCCCGCCCATGCTTACCAGGATACGCTCCACAGAATCACGGTACGTACGCGCCGCCACGCGCTCCATGTCGAACTCCGGCGGCAGAAACACGTATTCCGGGCCGAGCAGGAATTCCGTTTCCGGATGCTCTTCAGGCCGGAAAAACGTACGGGCAGCCACGTCCCAATCCACCACGAGATCCATCCCCAAAGGCAGCAGCCCGTCAAAACAGACGCAGCCCTTGAATATATTCTCGGGCAGGCCGTGGTACTCGCTCAGGGGGCGTTCGGTGATTTCGAAAAACAGTGCGTCCAGACCGCGTTCGCACCTGAGCCGATGCAGGGTTTCCAACTCCACGGACAAGGGAGCGTCCGCTGCAATGACCGTCACGTTTTGCACGTCGTATTTGCGGCAGACAGCAAGGGAACCGGCATAGCCGCGCACCAGGAAAAACGTTTCCCATCCGCCCGCGCGGAACGTGTCCGCGAGATAGACCAGGGAGGCCAAGTCGCCCGTACCTATGGCCGGATTGGCGTCGGCGCGAAAGAGGATGCGTTTCATGCCTGCCCCGCTACCCCAGGATATGATCCCAACCCAACGGTTCCTCGAACCGCAAGGCACGCTTGGCCGTGACGCGGTGCTCATGGAACAAACGCAGATGCTTCGGCTCCAGGCCCGGCTGTTTCTTGCCGCTGCGCAGCACCCGCAAATCCTCGGGCCGGATAGCCTCGCCCATGGCAATATCCCGGCCCACATAGAGCGTCATATAGCAGAACTCACGCAAATAGCGCTCGTGCTCGTAGACCATGCGCGACGAACTGCCGTACATGGCCGCGTCAATGGCGACATTGCCCTGGGCCGCGTCCTTTTCGGCCTGACGTACCGCAGCCACCATGCGCTTGAGTTCTGTCGGATTCAGCGCGAAAAAATGATCCGGACCGGGCATGGCCTTGTCCAGGGTGATGTGCTTCTCGATGACCGAACCGCCCAGCAGCACGGTCTGCACGGGCGCATTCTCAGGCTCGGCAGTATGGTCGGAAAAACCCACGCGCAAATCCGGATAGGCCTTGCGATACGTCTCGATCACGCCCAGATTGCACTTGTCCAGCGGTGTCGGGTACTGGATGGAGCAATGCAGCAGGGCCAAATCCGAATGGTGGGCCAGCACGGTACGCACGGCCTCGTCCACCTCGGCCAGAGTCGCCCCGCCCGTGGACATGACCAGGGGCACCTTTTTGCTGGCGCAGTATTCGATGAGCGGCAGATGCGTGATGGTGTAGGACGACAGCTTGAGCGTGCGCACGCCCCGTTCGAGGAGATAGTCCACCGCGGGCAGGTCGAAAACCGAGGCCGATGCGTCGAGGCCACGCTCCTCGCAGCGCCGCACCACCGGTTCCAGCCACTCTTCCGGCATTTCAAAGGACTCCACGGCCTCGTAGATGTCGTAATCGTAGGCCCCCTTGTCATCCTTCCAGTCCAACCTTCCAGCCGAACGCGGATACAGGGACGAAGCCTTGAAGAACTGGAGTTTGGCGCAATCGCAGCCCGCGTCCGCTGCCGCGTCCACCATTGCCAGGCAGTTCTCCAAAGAGCCATTGTGATTGATGCCTATCTCGGCAATGATATAGGTATGCGCTGTTTTCATGCTCGTAGACCGGATTGTTCCCTCAGTTGAAAACAAAAAAACCGTTGTTCTCCCAGTGTCGCATTCGGCATGAGATATGGCAACCGCAGGCCCGCCGAAGGGTCCCCTGTCTGGCCGCCCTCCTCCCGCTTCCTGATCAAAGCCAATGATCCAGAAAAGCTCTTTCCAACCGCATTGATGGAGCCCTTTCAAGCGCCGCTCCCAGGTCGTCCCACTCGCATTCCAGGCGGTTGTTCTCCGCCATGTGGCCGGGAACCACGGCGCAGCGTGCGGACATGTCCGCATACGCTTCGGGAATCCAGGGCCACTGGCCGAAATCGACCAGGGCCATGGGCAGGTCCGTCCCCATGGTCAGGTTGAACGTTGTGGTGGCCGCATTGGAAAACAGCACGATATCGGCTTCATGGGCCACTTCCTCAAAGGGTTCGGTGCGGAACGACAGACCGGGCATCGTTCTGAAGACGTTGGACGGCGCAATGGGATTTTCCGGATGCGCCTTGAAAATGATTTCGTATCCCAGGTTCTTCAGGCGGGCAAAAAGTCGGGCCTCGAAATCAACCATGACCCTGTCATGCAGAGAGGGGTAAAAATAGCACATGTCGCTTCGATACAACCCGCCCATGTACATGATGCGCTTTCCCTTCCCCTGTCGGGAAAGAGGCAGCACGGATCGCTCACCGGCCGGAGGCAATCCCAAGATATCCGGGTGTCGAGGCTGGAACAACCCCAGATCGCGTGATTTGTCCCGCACGGCACGGGCCTGGGCCTCGCTGAAAGTGACGTATTGGGAGCAGGCGGACAATTCCATCAGATACGCGCCGGGATCCTGCATATAGTTCACGCCGCCGGCATGGTCATGGCCGCAAACCCGCGCTCCCCGATCGAGCATCTCGATGCGCAGCATGCGATCCCAGATATTGCCCGCCGATCCGGTCCACAGTTCAGCGGGACACCCGCGAACAGCGCCACGCAGCCGGAGCATGTGTACGTGGGCAAGACCGAGGCCGAAAACCATTGCGGCCTCGAAGCCTTCCCGCACATGCGGCGGCAGTGCAAAGCCGCCTTCGGCGACAAAGGCTTTTTCGATCAGCTCCGCTATGGCCACGCGCAAATCGGCATCCACCACTCTTTGGGGAACTCCTGCCAAATCCCTCTCCGTCACCGGCCTGAAAAATTTCGTATGCGGCTCATAGCGGCAGTCCGCACCGGTCGCTTCGGCATGCCTGCGAATCAAGCCGCTGCGCTTGGTGACGATGATTTCGTCGGCGGCATATCCGCCCAGTCTCTTGCGTTTCCTGATGCGGGCCAACCCATTGTCAAAATCAATACACGGCCCTGTGGGACATTCCTGTTTGGCTGGGGTTGCAGGCCGCAGCCTGCGTGCAAGCCCGAGACGAAATTTGGACAGATAGTGCTGGAGATTTCGCGGAGGAAATCCTTTGCCCAACCAATCAAAAAAGAAGCTGGGCTCATTGGGACTATTCGTCGCCAGCGATGCCCATTGCCGGTGCGTATCAGGCGGAGGCACAGGCACGGCCAGCCCCTCGGCTTCCACGCCGTGCCGCAGCAGTTCCCAGGCAAATGCCGAAAAAACCTGGGGAAGCAAAATGTGATATATTGCCAGCAACTCCCGAGCGCCATGCTGATCCTGCTGCACGGCCTCACGCAGCAAGTCGGCGAACCCGAAATGGACACGGTCGTTGAAACGCTTCTGACGCGCAAAGGATACAGGCCAGAAAAAAGGTTCCAGCCCATCCGATCCGAGATCGACGTTGCGGATATCCAATTCCAGCATCAGTTTGGGTTCCTCTTCAACAGCACCGATCAGGCGATCCAGTTCTCGTACCAGGCAGCATAGTTCCACAACTTCCACAACGGAAGGCTGAAAGAGCAACTTTCCTCGTGCTGCTGGGCCGCAAGCAGAGACTCGACAAAAGCCTCCTCAAACAGCCCCTCGCGGCGATATGCGCCCTCCCGCAGGAGTTGGGACACCTGATCCCTGCGTTGCCAGAAGAAATGCTGCAAAGCCGGAGTGCGGAACCGGGCCTCGGAATTCTTGAAGTATTCAGTCCTCGACGACGGCAGTCCAAAGGGCGACTTGGGACGGTTGAGCGCCGCTTCCGGCAACAAGGGCTTCAAGGCTTTGCGCAGCATCGTTTTCATGGTGCCGTCACCCACGCGCATTTCCAGCGGCATGTGGTACATGCGCCCCACAAGGTCGTCCCAGAGAAACGGGAACCGCATTTCCACACCCGCGCCCATGGACGGCCCCTCGGCCCGCCGCAGATAACATTCCGGCAGCTTTTGCGAATGGTCGAAATACATGAGCTTCTGGTCCGTTGCCGCGCACAGCGTTGCCGCCTGCAATTCGTCCAGCAGCTCCCCGACGGCCAGCCGGACCGGGCGCACTTCCTCACGGCGGGCAAAAAAACCAGGGGCATTGTCCAGGTCGATGTCGCAGCCGCCGCTGCGGAAATAATCAGGCAAAACGCTTTGCCCCGGAACCAAGCGCGAGGCGTAGGCTCCCCGCAATTCATACCGCGCCAGCCGGTCGGCCAGTTCCGGATGGGAAAAGCGCAATACCGCGAAATAATGGTCGTAGCCAAAGAACAATTCGTCAGAGCCCTCACCGGAAAGCGCCACGTTCACGCCCGATGCGGCCGCGGTTTCCGCCAGCCTGCGCAACACGGTGTTCAGGATCGAATCCGGCGGCAGATCGAACGCCCCGACCCCGGCGGCAAGTTCGTCGGGCGTGATGTTGACGATATGGTGCTCGGCACCGAAATGTTCGGCCATTTCCGCGGCAATGTGGGCTTCCCCTTGGGGCTGGTTCGACAGGCAATGCATAAAATTGGCGGAAAAGGCCTTGACTTTGCGCTCCGGAAAGAGATGCCGCACAAGTGCCATGACCGCCACCGAATCAATGCCGCCGGAAAGATACAGCCCCACCTCCTTGTCGCCAAGCATGCAGGATTCCACGCCCTGCATCAGGAGTTGCCGGATATTCTCGGCCCAGCGCTCCTCGTCCCATTCGGAATCAACGGCGAAACGGCCAGGCGTCAAACCATGATAACGCTCCTGGCGCGGCATTGTCCCCGCCTTGAAATGAAAGAAATGCCCGGCGCGCAGAGGATGCACGTCCTCATACTGGGAACGGTCGCCCGTGGCGGAACCCATCACGAAATAATCGTACGCGGCCTGGACGTTGATGCGCCGGGACACGAATCCCGGAGAAAGTAGCGATTCAACAGTGGAACCGAAACTCAGCAGCCCGTTGTGGATCGCGTAGTACAAGGGGCAAATGCCCATGCGGTCCCGGGCCATGAGCACTTCATTGCTCTGCGTGTCCACAGCGGCAAAGGCGAACTGGCCCTTGATCCGGTCCAGCAGCCCCCGGCCCCAGACGCGAAAGCCGTTGGCCAGCACTTCCGTATCGTTCCGGGTCTTGAAGACGCACCCGGCCGATTCCAGTTCCGCACGCAACGCAGAATGGTTGTACACCTCGCCGTTGAGCACGCAGACGACCCGCCCGTCGTGGCTGAACAAGGGCTGGTTGGCTATGGGACGGGCATCCTGGGTGGCCAGACGCCTGTTGACCAGGCCCACATCCTGCCCCCTGGAAAGCCAGACGCCTTCGGCATCGGGCCCCCGGCCAGCCAACAGCCGGGCCATTTCCCGAAGCTGCGGCTCCGCAATGGCCGGAGCGTTACCGGAAACATGTATCAAACCGGAAATACCGCACATAAATATGATCGTCCGTGGCTACAGGTCTTCAGAATTTGACTTTGCCAAGATATACCTTGTCCTCACGGTCTTCTTCAAACGCCAACTGGCTGCGCTGCACCCCTTCAATCTCGAAGCCGCAATGTAAAAAGGCCTTGATGGACCCCTTGTTGCTGCCGATGCTTCCGGCGGTAAGCTTGAGAACGCCCTGCCGCGTAAAGGCATAGTCAGCCATCAGGCGTATGGCCTCGGTTGCCAGCCCCTTGCCCCACTGGTCCTTCTCGCCGATGATGATGCCTATGGAAGCGGTTTTGTGCACAGGGTCGATGGGGCCGAGCTTGATGTTGCCGACATGGCTCCCGTCCGCCTTGAGAAAGATACCCGCGAACACGATTCTGTCATCGGCGCGGCAAGCCTCAATGAACAATCGCAGCCCTTCCAGGTCGTTTGCTTGAGAAGACTCAGCGAACCCTCTTATCCCGCTATTTTTTTAAAGCCGCTTTAATATTGCTTCTGCAGAAGCATCAATGTTGTCTTTCATAAAGTTTATATAATCACAGTGAGCACAAGCTTCGTTCAAGCATCTTTGACCCTTTAAGTGCATAGTTTGAAAATCTTTTAATTTTTCCCCTTTCCATATCGAATATAAAGATTCCTTTTCAAGATTTCCAACAATAGTTTTGTGAGTCCAATCGACACAACATGTTGAAACTGTGGAATCTGAATTCACACAGATTGTATAAAACGGAACAGGGCATACTTTCTTATTTGATATTCCAGAACGAGAACTATCAATTGCTCCCATTGAAAAATCATGCTCATCATATTTCGACCAAGCAAAAGGTACAGCTCCGCACAACCTGTCCTCAAGAAATTCGAAACGTTTTCTCAACAACTGCTTTTCTTCGACACTCCAATCAGAGTCAACATACATTGCGCTCAAATCCATTCTACCACGTACACTATCTAAATATAGAATTTGCTTAACATATTCATCATAGTCAATAGTAACGCCACAATACTTGTTAAACAATGCA
>JAZHDD010000028.1:0-22878 GCA_036541255.1 Desulfovibrionaceae bacterium
AGGCCGGGATTGAAACGCACGATGTCATGCTCCGTTTGGGGTGTCGGAAAGGGCTATATCATCGGCTGTATTCTGTCCAGAGAGGGCAAGGCGTGTTGGGAAGACAGTATTGTCAGCATCGAAGAGTGTTTTGTTGGCGAGAATCATTGCTCTTGTTTTACAAGTGTGGAATGAAGAGGTAACAACTGGATTTATTTAGCTTATTTTGTATATAGAGGGAGCTATGGAACCCCGCGTCAGCCTGGAGGATTGGCTGGTCGGCCAGCTGAAAAAGGTGCTTGAAGGCGATTCCCATGCCTTTGGAGACGTGGCCTCCCGCCTTGGTCCCATGCTCCTGCGCCGGGCCGAGTCCCTGTTGCGCTCCCGCGATCAGGCCCAGGACGCGGTGCAGGAATCGCTGCTGATCGCCTTTAATCAGCTTCCCGAATTGCATGATTTGGCGAAATTCCGGCCCTGGATGCGGACCATTGTAGATTCCCAATGTTCGCGCATCATGCGGGCACGTCACAAGGATGTCTCCCTGGAGGCGTTGGAGAATACGCCGTTCATGGCGTCCAGCGACTGGGAGCCTGCCAGCACCTACGAGCGCCTATGTCTCAATGCCGCCTTCGACAAGGCCCTGCTCGGCCTTTCCCTGCCTCTGCGCCAAGTATGCCGTCTCTATTACCAGGAAGATTGCTCCATCCCGGAGATTGCCGAGTATCTCCGCCTTGCGCCCGGCACGGTCCGCAAGCGGCTGCACAGTGCCCAGCCTGCGCTTTCCCGACAGTTCTCGGCCTTTTTCGGGGATGTGAACATCAAGGTCGGCTATCTGCCTATTTCCGACCATTTGCTGGCCATGGTGGCCCACCGCATGGCTGCGGGCAGGAATTCCCGTATCCGCATGCAGCGTTTTCTTTCCTGGACCACGCTTTCCGAAGCTCTGGAACACGGCCATATCGATGCGGCCTTTATCATGGCGCCGCTGGCCATGCGCCTCTTCAATGCCGGAGTGGGATTGCATTACATTCTGGACGGGCACCATGACGGCAGCTCGCTTTCCACCTCCACGGACAATTTGCAGGGCAAGCGAGTGGGAGTGCCGGGCCGTTTCTCCACGCATCGGGCCTTGCTCGGTTCTCTGGCCGAGGAACACCCCAAGCTGTTCGAGAATGTCCGAACCGCGGACGTCAATCCTTCGTATGCCATTCGTTCCCTCAAACGCAGGTCCATCGACGCCTTTTTCTGCGCCGAACCCTGGAGCACCATCTGCACCAGCGAGGGCGGCGGTCAGGTGCTTTTGCGTTCCCGCGACATTTCTCCGGGGCATCCCTGTTGCATCGTGGTCGTACGCGAAGAATTCTGCGCCTCGCATGGCTCCCTGGTGCGGAAGTATGTCCAGACGCTGCTGCAGGCCCGCGCCAAAATTGCAGCTGACCCGATTTATGCTGCCGAGACCCAGGCATTGTATACGGGTGTACACCGCGACTTGGCCTTACGGGTGCTCGAACAAGGCGTTGTGACCTTTGACGACCTGCAGCCGGACCAGTCCCGCATGAAGGATTTTATGCGCATGGTGCTCAAGTCCGGAGCATTGTCTTCCGCCTGTGATCTCAGCGCATTTATTGGCACTGATTTCAGCTGAAGCAGCATTTCTTTCTTCCTTTTCAAAAAACAAGTCCTCTTCAGGGAACTTTTCTCCCCGCTATCGGCTCTTAGGAGTACCGGTCTGTTTTTGCTTCGTGCTGATCAATGCAAGAGGGGAGGCTCGTTAAACAATGCCCGTGAACAACGAAGAGCACGTCCTGGAAGTCGCGGATGTCTGCGCCAAGAAGTGGGAGATGCTGAAGCACAGGCCCTTGGCGTTTTTCCTTTCCGCGTATGCGGGCGGGGCATTCGTCAGTTTCGGGGCCATGCTCGCCTTGTCCGTTTCTGCGGGAGTGCCTCAAAATCTGGCGCCGGGCTTGGCCAACCTGCTCATGGGCCTGGTATTCATGTTTTCGCTGGTCCTGATCATGTTCAGCGGCATGACATTGGTCACCGCGGACATGGCGTACGGTCTTGTAGGAGTGCTGCAGGGCCGTATCGGTTGGCTGGCTTTCGGCAACGGCCTGCTGGTGGGTTATGTGGGCAATTGCGCCGGTTCCCTCACTTTTCTCTGGCTTCTGAGCCAGGGCGGAAGCTATCACGCGCTGCCGTGGCTGCTGCGGGCGCACGAGATGGGCGTGGTCAAGACCGGTGAAGGTGCCGTGGAAATCTTTGTCATGGGCATCGTCTGCACCTGGACCCTGCAATCCGCGGCCATCCTGTTCATGAAGACCCGTGACGACCTCAGCAAGATAGTGCTCGCAGCCTATGGGCCGTTGGCTTTTGTGGCAGGCATGTCAGAGCACTGCATCGCCAACATCGGTTTTCTGGCCGTGCCGCTTTTTCAACAGGATTTGTATCTGGAGGCGGCGGCAAAGATGGGCAACTCGGCTCCGGTGATTCTGCACTGGGGTTTTGGGCAATACGGCTGGGCCCATAATCAGCTGTTTACGGTACTTGGCAATTCCATTGGCGGAACCATCTTCGTGGCCGTGGTGTTTCAGCTGGTGGCGGATCCTGCAAAGCTGAAGGAGCTCTACCGAAGCCGCCGGGCGCGGGGCTTCGATGGAATAGAGCAGGGGAGGTAACGTGGGATACGAATACAGCCCGATGAATCCCTACGTCTGGGCGACAGTCGGGGGTGTGTGGGGTTTGACGTGGATCATCGTTCAGTTCTACCGAAAGAAGAACCAGTTCGACGAGGGCGATGACGGCCACGAATGACGTCGAGGCTTTTGCAATCGCAACCCAAGGAGACAGGATATGTTTCAAGATGGCTGGATTCCAACCGTTTGCTATCAATGCAAGGCAGAGTGCGCCATTCTCGCTCGGGTGGAAAACGGGGTTGTCAAAGAGGTCAAGGGCAATCCTCGGGCCCGGGGCAAGATGTGTGTCAAGGGCATGGCCGGCATCACCACGCTCTATTCGTCGGAGCGGCTCAAGTATCCCATGAAACGTGTGGGCGAGCGGGGCGAGGGCAAGTTCGAGCGCATCAGCTGGGACGAGGCCCTGGACATGATGGAGAGCAAGCTGCGTGGCCTGCATGATCGGGGCGAGGCGCACAAGTTCACCTATTCCATGTTCCCGCATTCCACCACGGACCCCAAATGGCGGTTCGTGAACGCCTTTGGCGGGTTCATTTCCACGGGCCTGCCCCATTGCGACTCGGCCAAGATCATGGCCCACATGCACACGTTCGGCTGCTTCCCGAACCACCATATCGCGCCCATGTACTACACCGTGCCCAAGGGCGGAATAATGATCCTGGCGGGACGGCACCCTTTTGGCTGCCTGGACGACGCCTGCGTGCCGCGTGACATCCTCAACGCCAAGGAGCGCGGGGCCAAGCTGGTGGTCATTGATCCCATCTACCGCAGCGAGGCCTCCAAGGCGGACTGGTGGATTCCCATCAAGCCCGGCGGAGATGCAGCCCTGTTCCTGGGCATGAGCAACTATCTGATCATGCACGATCTGTACAACAAGGCCTTCTGCGACAAATGGGTTCGCGAAGGCGACATGGACGGACTGAAAAAGTACATCAAGGACAAGACGCCCGAGGCCATGAGCAAGATCTGCGACGTGCCCGCGGCGGACATCATCAAGCTGGCCAAGATGTGCGCGGCCGCACCCAGCGTATCCATCGACGCCTTCAAGTCCATCATGTACGGCAACGGCATGGATTGGGGGCATGCCTGGTCCACCTTCCTGGTGCTCACCGGCAACCTGGACAATCCCGGTGGCCAGCCTCTGCCTGAAATCGCGCCCATGGCCCCTGTGCAGCCCGTGCCTGCGCCGCCGAACCTCAAGGAACTCGGCTACCACCGCACCGGCCCCAACCGGGCCAAGTTCGACAACTACAACTTCTTCCTGGAGCCGACCTGGTATGCGGCCCAGGCCGTCAAGGACGACGCGCTGAAGATATTCTTCGCCACGGAATGCAACCCGGCCCTGTCGGAAATGGGTTCGTCCGAATGGCGAAAGGCCATGACCATGAAGGACAAGGACGGCAACTACAAGCTGGAGTTCTTCGTGGTTACTGAGATCCTGCCGTCGGAAACCATGAAGTGGGCCGATTTGGTCCTGCCGGACCAGACCAACTTCGAGCGCTGGGAACTGCTCTACATGCCCTGGTGGTACAATTTCGGCCATGTGGCCGCGTTGTGCCGCCCCGTGGTGGAACCCATCGGCGAGTCGCGCCATGCCAACCGGGTCATGATTGAGCTCGGCAAGCGGCTCTTCCCCGAATACTTCGCCTTCAAGGACGACGTGGAGTATTACGACATGGAGCTTTCCGGCGTGGGCATGTCCATACAGAAGATGTTGGACAACGGAGGCATCTGGTCGCCGGGCACGGCGGGCTTCCGCAAGTACGAGGACAAGGGCCGGTTCGACACGCCCAGCGGAAAGATCGAGCTGGAGTGGCAGATGTACAAGGATATCGGCCGCGAATGGCCGAGCCCGGAGCTGCCGCTGGAATACCGCAGGGGCGAAAAGGAGTTCCCCTTCATCCTGGTCAACTTCCGGACCATCTTCCTGAACAATACCGGGGCCTGGTCCCAGAATAACGCCCAACTCCGCGACCCTGTCTCGGGCCTGGACGCCAATCCGCTGCTGCTCAATCCCGTGGACGCCAAGAAGCTGGGCATTGCCGAGGGCGAAATCGTGAACGTGGCCTCGTCCACAGGCAAGGTGCGCATGCCCGTGCTGCTCACGGAAAAGATCAAGCCCGGTTGCGCCGGCATGATCCACGGCTTCGGCCAGAGCATGGGCAAGGTGGCGTCGCGCGGCAATTGGTGCAGCGACAACGAGTTGATCGCGGATGCCGGGTCGACTCTGGATGAGCAGGACCTGCGCGGCGGCGAGGCCCATGTGTCCACTCGCGTGAAGGTCTACAAGTAAAAGGAGCCCGACATGAGACAGCTTGGAATAATGGTGGATCTCGACCGTTGCATCGGGTGCAAAACCTGCATCGTCGCCTGCCGCAATCATCATGGCATTGTGGACCATGAATTCGACATGCCCGGCGAGATTCCATACTACTTGCGCGTGGAGTCCAAGACCGAGGGGACCTTCCCCAAGATCAAGGAAGACTATTGGGTCGTGCCCTGCCAGCATTGCAAAAAGGCCCCGTGCGTCAAGGCCTGCGAATCCGGAGCCATCCGCAAGGACGCGCAGACCGGCATCGTGCTCATCGACCGGGAAAAGTGCGTGGGTTCGGGCAAGTGTATAGAGAAGTGCCCGTACAACGTCATCCAGTTCGACAAGAAGGAGCGCAAGGCCCATAAGTGCAACATGTGTTATGACCGCGTGGTGCATGGGCAGGTGCCTGTGTGCGTCGAGGTCTGCCTGGCCGACGCCCTCAGCTTCGGCGAAAAGGAAATTCTCCTGATGCAGGCCGAGGCCAAGGGCAAGAAGGTGATCAAGAAGATGAGCACCCAGTCCGTGATCTATGTGAAGTCCGCATAAAACGCCTGTGGCGCCGGACAATGCCTTTGCGTGTTGTCCGGCGCTTTTTTGTTGCCTGAAGAACGTATCGAACGGCGGATTGCATCAACGCTGTTTCGGAGAGGGGAAGAATCGAAACACTATTATTCAAGATGGATACGGCTTTGCCTCTGCAATCAATCATTGTTGTCTTGACGAGAAGAGACGCAGCCCCGGCAGGAGGATGAAAACGGGCGGCCCTTGGCGCATGGCCGCGGGCCGCCCGTGGTGTTGTCGTAAGACGGGAGCCTATTCTTCGACCTGGAGCGCCTTGCGGATGCGGTCCTCATTGGCCTTGATCAGCACCATCTCCTGGGGAGGGATGTTCTTGCGGGATTCATCCAGATCCGACATGGAGGATTGGGACTGGGCAAGCATGTCCAGCATCATCTGGCGCTGCTCCGGGGAGAGGCTGGGGTCGTTCATGACCGAGGCGCGGGCTTCGGCGAGCTGGCTGTCGATCTCCGGGCCTTGTTCGTCCATTGCCAGGCCCGTGATGCCGATGGCGCACTGGTGGGCGATGTAGAAGAAACGCTCCGGCTCCCAGCCCATGCCGCGCACCTTGGCCTCGGCCGCCTTGCCCCACTGGTACTCTTCATTATCTCCGTATTCTTCGCCCTTTTCCTGGGCCCAGGCGCTGAACTCGGGCCAGTCGCCGAGGAAGTTGTTCAGCTCGGACTGCCCAAAGGGCTTCATATTCTGGAATTCCTGCGCGGAAGCAGGGGCCGCCGTGCAGATCATGGCGAACAGGCAGCAGAGCGCGATGAGTTTGTTCATGAGTTCTCCTTATTGGCGTGGTGCCGATGTGGCATATGAAAAAAACAATAGCGGAGCGTTACACCAGAACGGTCTTTTTGGGAAGGGGCCGAGCCGTTCTGTGCGTTTGGGCCCGGGGTGCGGACCATGGTTCTCGCTTCTAACCGGTACTTGGTGCCCGTGGTGACGGAAAGCATGCCAACCCTATTTTTTCATGCGGCTTCCTGTTGACAACCGGAACCAAAAGAGGCAAAAGGTTTGTCCCAACACCGTGGGGCTGTAGCTCAGTTGGGAGAGCGCTTGAATGGCATTCAAGAGGTCGTGGGTTCGATTCCCTCCAGCTCCACCAATGAATTTAAAGGCTTGGAAGGTTTTCCTTTCAAGCCTTTTTTCTTGGGATATACAAAATAATAGACAAATGATATCGGGTGGATGGCGCATGAGTTGACTGGGGAGGCAACAAAGTCGGTTGCTTCGGTATTTCTCCAAACGGAGAGCCTGACCCCGCATCCACTATTGAGAGGAAGAGCAATGACATATACAGGGTCATGCCTGTGTGGCGAAGTAGCTTTCGAGGTTGAAGGGGATTTTGAGAATTTCTACCTTTGCCATTGCGAGCGCTGTAGGAAGGACTCAGGCTCTGCACACGCTGCCAATTTGTTTTCTTCTAAAGCCGAGTTGAAGTGGTTGTCAGGAGAGGAACATGTGCGGGTATTTGATTTGAAAGGCCACATCAAGAGCTTTTGCACGCATTGTGGGTCCGCACTTCCAAATATCCAAATGGATGGGGACTTGCTCGTTGTCCCGGCGGGGAGTCTCGATTGTGATATTCCGATCAGGCCCGATGGACACATCTTTATGGCGAATAGAGCTAATTGGGATACTCAATTGGAGAATATTGCCACTTTTGACAGTATTCCCAACGATACGGATGGGTAGAGGGAGTGCAAGGCAAGAGGGAATAATATTGGTTGTTGAGACGATCAAAAGAGGGTTAACTTTTGATGAAAACGCTTTGGTACAAATCCCCTCCCCTTATTCATGCAAATACATTTATAACGAGAGTATGAAATCACCGATTCCAATCAGTAGTATTGGAGCTTTTGCATGGCATTCAAGAGGTCGTGGGTTCAATTCCCTCCAGCTCCACCACTTAAATTTCCGAAGAAAAAGGACCGGTTAGCTTGATAGGCTACACGGTCCTTTTTCTTTTGGCGGTGAACCATTTGGTCAACCGGCTGTTGGCTAAAGTGTCTGAGATCACTGATTAAAGATGTGTATGAACTGTGTTTGAGGGTGTATGAGTTAGGATGGGGATTGGCCAGTGCTTTTGGTGGTTTTTCAAGAATTATGGGGGATGAGAGTAAAGACAAAAAGTCGTATTGGCTTTTATATTAATCTCAATTACTAAAATGACTATGCGTAAAGTAATAAATATTCCACAAAAGCTAATCGTGACCAATGTCGGTCAATTCGTTCAATCCATTGCAGCGTTGGACGACGCAGATGAATATGTTTTTGATTTTTCGGCGACCACCTGGGCTGAGCCTTTTGGGATGTTGTATATTTCGAACAAAATAAATGAATTTCGTAAGAATAAAGTTGGCAAGAAATTCTATGTGTCGAATTATAAACATCTTACATATCCTGGACATATGGGGTTTTTCCAGTCGTTTGGTTTAGATTTTGGAAAACATACAGGTGAGGCTAGAGGCAATTCACACTACTTACCGATTACAACGATGAACCTTAAGCCTATACAGGATATGGCAGAAAGGAATGAAGAATATGTCGGTGTCCAGGTTCAAAATATTGCACACCGATTATCTTGCTTGTTGACGCAGGAGGCAAATCGGAAAGCCGTAGAAGTGTTGAGTTTTTCGTTTCGAGAAATATTGAGGAATGTCTTTGAGCATAGCGAGGCTACAGAGTTAGATTACTGTGCTCAATATTGGAGTAATGGGCGGGTTGAAATTTCAGTATTAGATACCGGAGTAGGAATTAAAAAATCGTTAGAGAAAAATGTCGATTTAGAAATCGAGAACGATTCTCACGCCTTGGATTGTTGCATCTTGCCTGGTGTGTCTGGAGGGTTAAATAGAAATAAGTACCAAGCTGGTAGCGTTTGGGAGAACAGTGGTTTTGGATTGTATATGGCAAATCGGCTATGCAGCTATGGAGGCAGTTTTTTAATGTGTAGCGGTGACGCTGGAGTTATATGGACAGGTGAGCAGAAGCGTAAAATTCCTCTCGGGATCGATGGGACAGCTATACGGCTGGTTATGAATGTAAATAAGATGGATTCAGTTACATCATTAATAGAAAAGATTGTAGAGGATGGCGAAGCTATCGCCGCTGGTATCAGTGGGAAAAAAGTTTCAGCATCTAAAGTGTCCAAAGTCATTCAGTATGGTTCAATGTGATGGAGTAGAAACACCAAGTTTTTGGTCAACCATCCGGTCAACCAAACGCATTCAACACGCCTCCAACATCACTGATTTCCTGTTGACTTAAAAATAAAAAGTCAAAGTATTTCAACTCTTACGCGCCAGCCCTCATGCATGGCATTCAAGAGGTCGTGGGTTCGATTCTCTCCAGCTCCACCAGCATATTTCTCCAGGAAAGGGCCGGTCAGATTCATTTCTGACCGGCTCTTTTCATATTCTGCCCACCCTGTCCCAGCGTATGCGGGCAAAGTCCGCGCAACAGGATCAGCCCCCCTTTCCGAAACTGCACATGGGATAGCGGTACTGCTCGCAGCCACGCTTTTCAGTCGCAGAACGGAAGATCCAGCATTTCGTACCCCTCCCAGCCGGGTGCGTCATAGTGCCACCATTCCGTGGGATAGACCGTGAATCCCGCGTCCTGCATGACCTTGAGCAGCAGGGCGCGGTTTTTTTTCGCCGTATCGCTTGTCCCGTCCCAGTCCGGTCTGGCTTTGTCCGAGAAATCGTCGTAATCCGTGGGCATTTCCAGGTCGTTTCCGGCCGCGTCCACCAGAGACACGTCCACGGCGGCGCCGAGATTGTGGCGCGAGCCCACGATGATGACGCCGTTTTCCCGCTTGGGCCGGGCCACATACCGTTCGTCCGGCACCAGCTCCCAGAAGCGCTCCTGCACCCGGAACGGACGGTAGCCGTCGAATATCTTCAGGCCCAGTCCCAGGGGGCGCAGGACCTCCTGTGCGCGGGCCAGCCGCTGGGCCACGTCCCGGCGCAGATAGCAGCGCCCGCAGGGGTAGACCACGTCGCCCGTGAAGTTGTTCGCCGTGGCGTAGCGGATGTCCAGGACAATGTCTGGAATCACGTCCACGACCTCGATAAAACCGTGGGCCTCCAGGGCTTGCTTGGCGGTGTCAGCCCGGGCCGGGAGCGCTGCTGCAAGCAGCAGGAATGTCACGAGGCTGATGTGGCGAACCATTTTTATTTTCATACTCGGCCAATAAACAAAATCAGGTCGTCGGACAATAGTGTTCACACGGAAACAGCATCAAGGGTGGCAGGACGCCCGTCCGAGCGGTTGTCCGTCTGCCTGTGACATCCTCTCCTCTCTATACTTTTTCTGTTGCGTGCAGTTTCCGCATGACATAAATTCTTTTTCTCATACCGGCCTGTCCCAGGCTCAGGGTGTGTCCCCATCATGAGGATATTGTTATGCGCACCCGCTTGATTCGATCCAAGAGTACCCGGTCTCTCAAGCCGCAGCCCGAACCGGCGTCCACGGCGGCTTTGCCGCGCCCGGTCGGAGAACCCGTGGAGGAGGGACTTGTCTCCCGCGTGCTGGCCGAGCGAACCCAGGCTGTGCACTCGGTTTTGGGGCAAAAACCGAATCTGCGTAAGCTCTGCCGCCTCGTGCAGGAATCCTATGAACTCTTGAGCGGCGTGTATGTTCAGCTCTTGCTGGACCCGCCGTTGGCCTGCGCCAAGGGCTGCGGCCATTGCTGCTATAACCCCGTGTCCTTGACGCCGATAGAGGCTTTGTATCTCGGAGAGCACATCGCAAGGCGTTTTTCCGATACGCGCCGCGCGCTTCTGGCCGTCCGGATGCAGGACATCCTGAAACGCATCCGTGGCAAGAGCCGTCAGGAACTGGGCTTGATCCGCCACGAATTGCCATGCCCTTTCCTGGAAGAGGGGGCCTGTTCGGTGCATGCGGCGCGTCCTCTGGTCTGCCGGGGTTGGAATTCCGTGGATGCCGGGGCCTGCCAGCGTAGTTTGGAATATCAGGATGCGCAGACGCCCATTGAGAGCCATGCGCTGATGCGTGATCTGGCTGACGCCGTGCAATTGGGTATGCTGCGCGGCAGTGGCGCTTTGGGGCTGGAAGCGGGATTCCTGGTCATGACCCGTGCGCTGCATTTGATGCTGGAGCGCGGCGTTGCTCAGACCGCTGAGGACTGGCTTTCGGGCCGTCCCTTTTTTGGGAGGCCTACGGATTGGTAATGCCTGTTGCCTGGATTGAAACGCATTGGGGCCGAAGCGCACGCGCTTCGGCCCCAATGCGTTTCAGGAAAAAAAGGCGTGTCAGATTTCCACGCTCTGAATGGCGTGTCTGCCTGCGTGCTTGGCGCGGTACATGGCCTTGTCTGCTGCCGCGATGAGTCCGGCCAGTTCACTGTCGCTTTCGGGCCGGGTCGTGGCCACGCCGATGCTGACGGTGAGGTTCTTGGAAACAGGGGAGGAGCCGTGCTCGATGTGCAGGGCGTCCACGGCGGCAAGAATCTCGCGGGCCATGCCCTGGGCTTCCAGGGTGTCCGTGTAGGGCAGGACCGCCGCAAACTCCTCGCCTCCGTAGCGGGCCACGAAGTCGCCTGCCCGGCGCAGGGAATTGCTGATGGTCTTGGCCACCTTGCGCAGGCACTCATCCCCCTTGCCGTGACCATAGGTGTCGTTGAAGTCCTTGAAGTGGTCGATGTCCAGGAGGATCACGGACAGGCTTTGATTGGAGCGCAGAGCGCGGTTCCATTCCTTTTCCACGACCTCGTCGAAGCGGCGGCGGTTGGGGATTTCCGTCAGGGAGTCGATGAAGGCGTATTGTTCCAACAGGTCCTGCTTGCGTTTGAGTTCCAGGTGGACCTGGACGCGCGCCTTGACCATGGGCGGGTGAAAGGGCTTGGTGATGTAGTCCACCGCGCCCAGGGCAAAGCCCCGTGTTTCGTCCATGATCTCGGATACCGCAGTGACGAACATGACCGGGATGTTTTTGGTCTCGTCGTGCCCCTTGAGGCGGGTGCAGAGTTCATAGCCGTCCATGTCCGGCATGAGGATGTCCAACAGGATGATGTCCGGCGGCGAGGAGGACAGGGCCAGTTTCAGCGCCCGGTCGGCATTGATGGCCGCGGCGATTTTATAGTCGTCACGGAACAGGTCCATGAGCAGATCGATGTTCTGCTTGTTGTCGTCGACGATGAGAATCTTCTGACGGTCGTTTTCAGGGGTCATGCGCTTGCCTCTCCCAGGCGGTTGCGAATATCGGCCACGGTTTGTGCGGCCTCGTCGATTTCAAAGGCGTCGATCTGTTCCGCAAGTCGGTTGTAGAGTTCGTCGCCTGCGGCGCAACGCACATCGTTTGCCAGTTCTTCGAACAATTGCGTGGCCCGGCTCAGGTCATCCTCCAGGAGTGCGGCCAGCTCCGTGAGTTTTGCCGCGAGCAGGCGCGGAGCAGCCCCTGCATCCGTGCATGTCTGGGGTGTTGCCATGCGGGGACGATCAAATCCGGCAGCGACAAGTCCGTTGGTCACTTCCAGGAGCGCCATTCTGAATTCATTCCACATTTCGCTGGAAGTATCCAGATTTCTTTGCATCAATTCCGCTTCCACAGCGGCTGCGCTGGCCGAGAGACGCCCCGCGCCGATACTGCCGCCAACGCCTTTGATGGAGTGGGCGATGATGCGTGCATCGTTAACATCGTCTTCGGCAAGGAGCTGCTCAATGCGCTCGGATGCCTCTGCAAAGTCGCGCAGGAACGTCGCAAGCAGTTTGGAATAGAGCTTTGTATTGTTGTTGCAGCGAAACAGTCCTTCCGCGCGTGAAAGGCCCGGCAAATCGTGGTCCACGACGGGCATGGCCGCTTCTTCCTGCGGTTGTCTGCCGGGTTCGGGGTCCTGGGCGCGTACGGTATCAGGCACCCAGCGTTCCAGGGCGGCAAAGAGTTGGCGCGGGTCAATGGGCTTGGTGATGTAGTCGCTCATGCCTGCTTCCAGGCAGCGTTCCCGGTCGCCTTTGAGCGCGTGGGCGGTCATGGCGATGATGGGCAAAGCGCGCAGACGCTCCTGGACGCGAATGCGTCGTGTCGCTTCCAGTCCGTCCAGCTCGGGCATCTGCACGTCCATGAGCACTACGTCGGGCAGGGGCAGATCCTCGCGCGCCAGTTCCTCTAGGGCGCGCCGACCGTTTTCGGCAATGCGGATTTGAAGGCGCCCCAGCTTCAGCCATTCCTGAGCCACCTCGCGGTTGATCTCGTTGTCCTCCACGAGCAGGACAGAGGCTCCGGTCAAGTGTGCGGCGGGCGTGAGGTCTTCCGTTGTCAGCGCATCCTTGTTGCTTTGGGTCGTGGCCGAGGAGCGGCCAAAAAGCTCCATGATGGTGTCGAAGAGAAAGGACTGGTTCACGGGTTTGTGCAGGAAGGCGTCCAAAAAGGATTTGTCGGCCTGCTGGATGAGATCCTCGCGGCCATAGGCCGAGATCATGCAGACAATGGGCATTTTGAGCAGGTCCTGGTCGCGCTTGATATTGCGCGCGGTTTCCAGCCCGTTCATGCCGGGCATTTTCCAGTCCAGAAGAACCATGTCAAAGGGCGGGTCAGCCTCGCTGACGGCCTGGATCGCATCCGGGCCGGAACCTACAGCCAACGCCTCCATCTGGAAGGAGGAAATGGCCGCGACCAGGATATCCCGGGCGGTTTTGTTGTCGTCCACCACGAGCACGCGCAGGCCCCGAAGATCCTTGGGCGTGCTCGGCCGGACCGCTTCCTGCGACGGCTGCTTGCCGAATTCGGCCGTGAAGATGAAGCGGCTGCCTTTGCCCTGTTCGCTCTCGGCGCGGATTTCGCCGCCCATGAGCCGGGTGATCTGCTTGCAGATGCTCAGGCCCAGGCCTGTGCCGCCGTACTGGCGGGTGGTGGAGCTGTCGGCCTGGGTAAAGGAATCGAAGATGGAATCGACTCTGTCCGGTGCGATGCCGATGCCGGTGTCGCGGACCTCGAATTCAAGCCGAGTTGTTTTGTCCTGGCTGGGGTCGTTGTCCGGCGCAAGCCGCACCTGCACAACGATTTCTCCCTTGGGCGTGAACTTGAGGGCGTTGCCCGTGAGGTTGATGAGCACCTGCCCGAGCCGCACCGGGTCGCCCTTGAGCGCGCAGGGAACGGCTTCGTCAATGGAGACCAGCAGTTCAATGTCCTGGTCGTGGGCGCGGTGGGAGAACATCTCAGTGATGTTGGCCATGACTTCATAGAGCGAGAAATTGACCCGCTCCAGTTCCAGACGCCCGGCCTCGATCTTGGAAAAGTCAAGGATGTCGTTGATAACGGAGAGCAGCGCCTGGGACGAGCTGCGTATCTTGCGGAAATAATCGATCTGCTTGGGGGTACCCTCGGTGCGCATGAGCAGATCGGTCAGGCCCATGACCGCGTTCAACGGCGTGCGTATCTCGTGGCTCATGTTGGCCAGGAATTCGCTCTTGGCCTGAGACGCGGCTTCCGCTGCCTGACGCTCTTTTTCCGCCTGTTCTTTTTCCAGGCGGCCCGTGATGTCCAGGAGCATGCCTTCGATGACGCTGTTGCCGTTCTCTGGTTTGGTGAGGTGGACGCTGAGCTCCACCCATATAGTGGAGCCGTCCTTGCGCCGGAACTGGACCTTGTGGTTATCCAGGCGGCCGTCACGTTTCAGCATGTCGCGCACGATCAGACGGTCATTGGGATCGGCGTAGACCTGCGTGGACATGTTTGTGACGCTTTCGATGAGTTCTTCCGGCGACGTATAGCCGAGCATGCGCGCCAACGAGGCGTTGGCCGTGAGAAAACGGCCTTCATGGCTGGTCTGGAAAATGCCTTCGTTGGCATTGTCGAAGATGTTGCGGTATTTTGCCGCCAATTCGTTGAGTTTTTTCCTGTTCAGGCTCAGCTTTTCCGTCATTTCGTTGAGGCTGTGCGCCAGACTGCCGATTTCGTCGTCCGAATCAATGTCGACGCGTACGTCCAGGTCGTCCTGTCCAATGCGTTCGGCGCCTTCCTTCATGGCGATGATGGGCGCGCTGATGCGCCGTCCCAGCCAAAGCCCGGTAAGCAGCAGGAGCGGCAGTATCAACGCGAAGATGCCCAGGGCGCGCAAGAGCAGTGTCCTTTTATAGGCCTTGACCGTGGCCGCGGAGATATCCAGGCCGAGAATGCCTGCCCGGGTGCCGTCCTCCGCATAGAACGGAGCGTACCCCGAGAGCCAGGTGCCCCATTCATCGGTATAGAAATTTTCCTCCACAAGCGGAGCGTCAAGCTCGGCGAAACGGGCGCGCAGGAGCGGGCTGGCGTCATCGTAAGGGTGGAAGAGGGGGATGGCGTCGTCCGGGTTGGACTCGCCGTCCACCACGAAAAGGATGGTTCCGTCCGCTTCCTGCCGCAGGGTGTAGATGTATTTGACGTCTGTGGCCGCGTCGCGGATTTTTTGCAGGCTGCGCCGCACGGCCAGAAATTCGGGCGAACCGTCCTGGGCCGGGTCCGTGAGCTTGAGGTAGCCGTTCACGTCCACCACAGGCACGGCCACGCTGACGATGTCGCGCAGGCGCTGGCGGATATCGTTCATGACCTGGTTGGACGCGGTTTCATAAAGGGCAAAGGTGATCAGTCCGCTGACAGCGACGGCAAAGAAAAAGAAGATGGCGGTCAGTTTGTGAACGATTTTTCGCCGGGGGGTTCCGCTGCCGCTGGTTTCCGCGTGGTGCATGTTGCTTCTCTCTCCGGTTGCCCGCTGTGTCTCTCCGTCTGGGAGGGGGAGTGGAGACCGGATTGTGCGCGAAAACCGTCTTTCTGTCCACAATGCGTTGTTTCTCATGCCCGAGAGGCCATAATGAAAGGCCGCTCCGAAACACGGAACGGCCTTTTTCATACCTGTATGCTGGGGATCAGCAGGCCTCGGTGACCTTGCCCAGAAAGTCGCGCAGTCGCGGATGCTTGGGGTTGGCGAAGAATTCCTTGGGCTCGTTTTGCTCCTGGATCACCCCTTCGTCAATGAAGATGACCCGGTCCGCCACTTCCTTGGCGAAGTTCATCTCGTGCGTGACCACGACCATGGTCATGCCTTCCAGGGCCAGCTTGCGCATGACCTCAAGCACTTCGCCCACCAGCTCCGGGTCCAGGGCCGACGTGGGCTCGTCAAAGAGGATGACCTTGGGCTGGAGCGCGAGCGAACGGGCAATGGCCACGCGCTGCTTTTGCCCGCCCGAGAGTTGTTCGGGATAGTTTGCGGCCTTGTCGCGCAGGCCCACTTTGTCGAGCAGGCTGTGGCCGAGTTTGCGCGCCTCTTCCCTGTTCATCTTGCGGACCTTGATGGGGCCGAGAGTCACGTTGTCTAGCACGCTCATGTGCGGGAACAGGTTGAACTGCTGGAAGACCATGCCCGCTTCGGTCCGCACGTAGTTGATGTCGGTCTTGGGGTCCATGATGTCGAAGCCGTCCACCAGGACCTGTCCGGAGGTGGGCTTTTCCAGCTTGTTGATGCAGCGCAGCACCGTGGATTTTCCTGAGCCGGACGGGCCGATGATGCAGACAACCTCGCCTTTTTTCACGGTCAGGTCGATACCCTTGAGCACCTGGAGGTCGCCGAAGCTTTTATGCAGATTCTTGATTTTGATCATGGCGGTATCCTATCTCGCTCCCTTGATCCGAAGGCGGTCTTCCAGATGGCGCAGGGCCTTGGATATGGACATGGTCATGGCCAGATAGACAATAGCCACTGCCATGTACACCTCGAAGGCGCGGAAATTCACGGCCACGATTTCCTGGCCGGTGCGCAGCAGTTCGCCCACGCCGATGACCATGAGCAGAGAGGTGTCCTTGAGGCTGATGATGAACTGGTTGCCCAGGGGCGGGATCATGCGTTTGAAGGCTTGGGGCCAGATCACGTAGAGCATGGCCTGGCCGCGGGTCAGGCCGATGGAGCGGGCCGCTTCCATCTGGCCGGGGTTGATGGACTGGACCGCGCCGCGCACGATCTCCGCGATGTAGGCACCGGAATTGACCGCAATGACCAAAATTCCCGCCACCAGGGGGGGGATGCGTATGCCCATGGCCATGGGCACGCCGAAATAGAGAAACATGGCTTGGACGAGCATGGGGGTTCCACGGATGGTTTCGACATAAAAACCGGCCAGCTTGCGTGCGAAAAAAGGCCGCGAAAGCTTCATGAGTCCGGCCAGCGCGCCGAGGAAAAAGCCGAAGAACAGTCCGCCGACAGTGATGAGGATGGTCAGCTTGAGGCCGCGCCCAAGCATGGGCAGCGTATCCACGATCACGCTCGGTTCGAATTGAAAAGCCATGTCCGCCTCGATGGGTTGGAATCTTGAAAAAAGGGGGCCTCGATGTGCAGGCCCCCTTGAGTATGCAGGGTTGATGAATGCTTATTTGGGCTCGGTCTTGAACCACTTCAGGTACAGTTCGCGGTAGGCGCCGCTGTCCTTGAGGGACTTGAGGGCCGCATTGACCTTGCCGACCAGCTCGGTGCTGCCCTTGGGGAAGGCAATGCCGTAGGACTGGCCCTGGTAGAGCGGACCCACAACCTTGACCTGGCCCTGGCCGGCCTTGTTCATGAAGTCGGCGATGACCGGGGAGTCGAAGACAACGGCGTCGGCGCCGCCGGAGAGCAGCTCCATGAACATGGCGTCATTGTTGGGGAAGAGCTTGACTTCGGCGGCTCCGGCTTCCTTCTTCACGAAGTCCTCGGAGGTGGTGCCGGTCTTGGTGGAAACGATCTTGCCCTTGAGGTCGGCGATGCCGTTGATGCCGTCATTGTCGGTCTTGACCAGGATCAGCAGACCCGCGTTGTAGTAGGGGTCGGAAAAGTCCACCACTTCGGCGCGTTCAGGCTTGATGGTCATGCCCGCGATGCCCACGTCGATCTGACCGGACTGCAGGCCCGGGATGATGCCGTTGAAGTCCATGGGCTGGAGGTCGTATTCGGCGCCGATTTCCTTGGCGATGGCGGCCCAGAGTTCCACGTCGAAGCCGGTGTGCTCGCCGCTGGTGGGATCCTTGAATTCAAACGGAGGGAAGTTGGTGTCGGTGGCGACGGTCAGCTTGCCCGCAAAGGCGGTGGCGGCAGCCATCACCAGAACAGCGGCCAGCAGCAGGGTCACGATACGTTTCATGGAAACCTCCTATGATTGGAAAAGGCGGATGCGTGTCGGAAGTCCGACGGGAATTCCTCATATCTCTGCTCCGCCCGAGGGCGGATCGTTTCCTTGCACAGCATGTCGTCCTGTGTGACGAAAGCGTTGCAGTCTCGCTTATTCCACGTTTTTTTTCAAGGAGAAACAGAAGGAAATTCGGTCTTCATTCGCCGACAGCCCAACAATAATCGGTCAATTCCAAAGGATATTTTGTGATGCGACAACGGAAAAATCGAGACAGCACGGCGCAAGAAACCGAAAATCGGCAGGGTCGCTAAGGAGCGTAACGGCGCAGGTTGACCGGTCCGCGCTGCACGGTGCGATGATAGCGAACAGCGGGATTGCCGAACATCATGACGTAGCCCAGCAGATGTTCTTCGGGAATGCCCAGGGCGATGCGGATTTCAGGAACGATTTCCATGCCCCATTTGGCCAGCCCGCACCAGACCGTGCCCAGCCCCATGCTCTGGGCCAGCAGCTCGAAATAGCTCAGGGAGATGAGGCAATCGGCTTCGGGCGAAGGACCGTCCGCAGGAGTGGAGGCAACGAGCATGTGGGGTGCGTCCCGGAAGATGATGTCGCGTCCCTTGTCCCATGCGCCGAGAAATGCGGAAAAAAATCAAGATGCTTGGGTAGGGTCCCGGCTTGCACGGCCAGCCGGATGCCGTGCATGGTCAGGTTGCGCAGTTTGTGCATGGCTGCGGCGTCGTCTACCACGGTGAGCAGCAGCCCCTTGTTGTTCCGGCCCGTGGGGGCATGGCCCAATACGTCCAGCATGTGCGCTATGACCTTCTTGACCACGGGTTTCTTGTCGTAATGCCGTACGCTGCGGCGGCCCATGATCAGGGTTTCCATCTGCTCCTGGCTGGGCAGGGCGTTCTTGAGCGGCCTGCTTTGGTCCGGGTCGCGGCCCAGGATGGACAGGGCTGCCGTGGGGCAGACGGCAAGGCAGTGCTGGCATTGGATGCAGGCGGGTTCCCTGTCCGTCGCTATGGACGGCAGGTCGTTCTCCAGGGAAATGATGCCCATGGGACAGTCCCGGGCGCATTCGCCGCACCGGGTGCAGCGGTCGGGGTCGACGCGGAAGTTGATCATGGCGATTCTCCGGGAAGCTTTTTTACTGCCTTAGCACAAGGGCGGCCTCTGGAAAAGTCCGCAGTGCCTTCGTGGGTCAGCCCTCGGATTGCTGTCCGGGCCGTTTGAGCAGTCGCAGCGTGAGCAGAGGGAACAGGGAACAACCGAGCAGCAGGCGGGCCAGCAGGCCGGGCTTGCTCCACCAATCCAGGGAGATAAGCCACATGCCGGTCCCTCCCAGGGTGAAGATGGTGAAGGTCAGAATGGAAGAGGCTGCTCCGAAATCGGAATCCACTTGTTCCAGAATGAGGTGGTTGCTGATGGGCCGGGACAGGCCCAGGCAGAATGTGGCCGCGAACATGGGCAGCACCAGTCCCAGCGGACTGGCTCCGTTGGTCAGGCAGAGCGCCGCGCCGGCGCAGAACAACCCGGCCAGGGCCACGACCAGGGTGCGCAGTCCATGGCGCGCCGCGGCCAGCCTGGAACAGAGCATTGCACCGAGCATGAGCCCCACCGCGTTGAGCCCGAAATAGACGCCGTAGGCTTGCTCGCTCATGCCGAAGCCGCTGATGAGCATGTCCGGTGAGCCGCCGATGTAGGCGAAATGAGGGATAGACATGATGGAAAAGGCCAGGGCCACGATCATGAACCGCCGGTTGCGGAAGAGTACGAGGTAGCGCCCGGCCACGCTCCGAATGCCGCCCTGGGTGCGTTCCTGGAGCGGTTCCTTGAGCAGATAGGAACCGTAGAGTCCGGCCAGGGCCAGCAGGGCCTGGCAAATGAATATCCAACGCCAGGAGGCCACGAGCAGGACCCAACCGCCCAGGCTGGGCGCGAGCATTGGGCAGAGTGAAAGGATCACGGCGATGTAGGCCAGTATGCGTTGGCGTTCCTGGCCTTGGTAGAGGTCTTTGGACAGCGCCAGCGACAGGGACGATGCTGCTGCGGCTCCGGCACCCTGCACGGCCCTGGCAATGATCAGCCAGACGATTCCTGTGGCAGCGGCACAGAGCAGGCTGCCCGTGATGAAGAGCAGAATACCGCCGATGAGCACGGGCCTGCGTCCGAAGCGGTCCGAAAGCGGGCCGTGGATGAGCAGGAAGAAGCTGAAGCTGACAAAGAAGGACACGAGCGAAAGGTTGGCCAGGGAAAGAGGAATGCCCCAGATGGCCTGCAGCTCGGGGATGGCGGGCAGGTACATGTCCGTGGACAGGGCGGGAAAGGTGGCCAGCAGGGCCAGCAGAAGCAGGTTGGGCATGGAGGTCCGGCCAAAAGGCTGTTCTGGGGTTGTGCGGAAGAGGGACGCTATATCGGCCTCGGCATGGGGTCAAGGCCCAGTTTCAAGGCCTCGCGCCTCAGGCCAGGTCGATGAGCACGCCGAGACGCGGGTGGGATCGTTTGAGCTTGAGAATGAGCTTGTCCTGATGCCGGATGCGCAACATGGCCCGGCCCATAATGAAGACGCCGAAGCAGATCAGCGCGCCGCAGAACAGCAGCAGCGGCCCCACCAGATAGAGCACTTCCCGAGGGTCATACAGCTTGGAGGTGGCCACGAGCACGCTGACGATGGACATGGGCAAGGCCACGATGGCGATGCCCGTGCGCATGGCCGAGAGCGAAGTGCGTTTTTCGGCCAGGATGAGCTGGGCCTCGTTGATCAGGGTGCGTTCGTTCGCGTCCGTCTGAGGCTGGTGCTGGGTTTCCATGCTGCAAAGCATACGCGAGGAGAGGGTGCGGGGCAAGAGCCGCGGGTAACACTGGCAAGAGCGTTCCGGCTGGTGTAGGGTGGAGCAGCGTTGCCGCTTCGGGCGTCAGTCCGGAGGGAATGCCGGAACGCAAAACGCTACGGAGAGTGTCGATGAGATATCTGATGGTCGTCCTGTGCGGACTTTTGTTCTGGAGCGCACCGGCTTTTGCCGAAGAGTTGTCTTCGGGCCAGACGGTGTATGTGCCCGCCTATTCGCATATCTACCACGGCTCCAAGGCGCGGCCGTTTCAACTTGCCGTGACCCTGAGCGTGCGCAATACCGACGTCAAGGAAAGCATCACCTTGACCAGCCTGGATTTCTACGACACGCAGGGCAAACTGCTCAAGGTCCACCTGCTCCAGCCGGAAAAGTTGGGGCCCCTGGCCACCCGTGAAGTGCTGGTGGATGAACGGGATGTGTCCGGCGGCAGCGGAGCGAACTTCATCGTGCGCTGGCGCGCGGAAAAACCCGTGAATCCGCCCATTGTGGAGGCGGTCATGATCGGCACCCAGTCGCAGCAGGGCATCTCTTTCCGCTGTGTGGGACGTGTCGTCCAGGAATAGGCTGCGTTTCCTGGTCGGGTTTCGGATTCCGAAATTGTCGCAGGGACAAATTCGATCCGCTTTATTTTTGTTTAAAAAAAAGCGCGAAACGCTGTCTCAGGCGGTTGCCAATCCGAGACCGTATTGGTATCGGTCAGGCGTGGGCGCGTTGTCGCCCCGGGGCGGGCGCAAGCGTCCAGCCCGGTCTGAAAAGAACGCGCCGTTCTTCTCGGGCCCCGAGACCATAACCTGACTCAGGCCCCTGCCCGGCAGGGAGGCGCGCCAACCGGACCCCAAGGTCTCGCCGGTGGTGCGTGATGGCGACAGGACATCCAACAGGAGCGTTCTCCGGCTGCAGGCGTGTTTTGCCCGCACCCGCAAAGATGCTCCGTTCGCGTCGGCGGCGTTGCGGCAGGTGCCGCGATCACGGTCCGCTTTGCGCGGATACGCGGCCGCCTGGTCTGCAGCGCCGGTTCCACATCGGAAACGACGACCCAGGAGACCACAATGGCCAAGCGCATGCTGAACATGTTGCGGGGCACGATGCATACGATCCGTTACAACCTGATGCACTCCGCGTGCTGCCGGTTGGAACGGGCCGACATCTCCCCCCGGACCCGGTTCTAGGCAATATCGACGCCAATGGGGCCCAGGGCCCCTTCAGGAAAAACCCGGAGATTCGTTCTCCGGGTTTTTTACGTTCTGCGCAGGGTGTGAGAGAGCTTGACCATGGCCGAGAGTGGGTATATTGGTCCAACCAATATGAAAGAAGAGGAATTGGTATGACCAATAGCAACGGTCAGGACAGCCGGGACAACGCGCAGCCCTGTTATGTACAGATCACGGAACGCATCCGGTCATTGATCGACCAGGGCAGTCTCTGCCCGGGCGACAGATTGCCGCCCGAACGAACACTGGCCGAGACTTTCCGGGTTTCACGAAACAGCGTTCGCGAAGCGCTTCGGTCCTTGTCCGAACAGGGTGTGGTGGAGAGTCGCCGGGGCGACGGCACCTATGTGCTGGCGCAGTCCGGGGAAGGATTGGCTGAGGCGTTTGCCCAGGCGTTCGAGGCGCAGCGTGAGCGGCTCGGCGAGATATTCCAGTTCCGGCGCATGATCGAGCCTGGCATTGCCGAGCGTGCAGCGCGCAATGCTTCGCCCGAGCAGATCGTCCGGCTCAAGGTCCTGGTTTGCGACCAGCAGCGCCGATTGCTGGCGGGCGAGGACGATTCCGACCTGGACGCGGCTTTTCACCTGGAGCTGGCCCGGGCTTCCGGCAACAGGGTCGTGACCGAAGCCTTGTCCGCTTTGCATGACATCCTCGCGGAAACACGTTCGGAATTTCTCCAGACCAGGCAGCGTCGCGATCAGGCTGTGGAGGCGCATCTCAGGATCATCGACGCGCTGGAGGCCCATGACGCGGCCGCAGCGTCACAGGCCATGGACGCGCACCTGCGCACGGTGGAAAAGGCGGCCTTGGGCCGGGCTCCCGTCAATCAAGGAATAAAATCAACCAAACAAGGATGACGACGATGGAACTGTTCCAGATACTATTGGTCTATTCTCTGGTGGGCAGCGTAGCCGGCGTGCTCGCCGGTCTGTTCGGCATCGGCGGCGGCCTGGTCATCGTGCCCATGCTCGTGTTGGCGTTCGAGTGGCAGGGCGTGTCCCCGGATTTGATCATGCATGTGGCCCTGGCCACGTCCATGGCCAGCATCGTGTTCACGTCCGTATCCAGCGCGCGTTCGCACAACAAGCGCGGGGCCGTGATCTGGAGCGTGGTGCGGCGTATCGTGGCCGGAATACTGGTAGGCACGTTTCTGGGCACGTTCATCGC
>JAZHDD010000029.1:0-22681 GCA_036541255.1 Desulfovibrionaceae bacterium
CCGCAAGGCAGAAAATGGCGCACTGGCGCAATTGTATGGCGCGCGGCACGCTCTGCATGCTTCCGACGATATTGCTCACCAGGTTGGCCCGGTCCTGATCGGTCATCACCTGACGGTACAAGTTGCCCGCCTGGACAAAATCATTGTTCGCATGTCCATAGGGGTGCCTGTCGCCAGTTCCGCTCAGGGGAATGGGAGGTTCGGCAAACACGCTGTCCGGGGCTGGTCCGCCAAAACTGTTGGGCCAATAGTTCGGCCCGCCGCCGCCATTGGCATCCACCCGCATGTTCCCGTCGCGCTGGTAATTGTTTTCCGGCGCATTCTTGGCTTGATTGACCGGAATGAGATGATAGTTCGGCCCCAGCCTGTGCAAATGCGTGTCGTGGTAGGAAAACAGTCTTCCCTGCAGCATTTTGTCCGGGGAAACGCCGATCCCCGGCACCAGATTGCTGGGGTTGAACGCGGCCTGCTCCACCTCGGCAAAGTAGTTCTCGGGATTCCTGTTCAACACGAGTTTGCCCACGGTAATGGGCGGAACATTCTTGTGCGGCCAGACCTTGGTAACGTCAAATATATCCCAGGCGAATGTTTCAGCCTGCTTTGCGTCGAGAATCTGCATTTCCAGCGTCCAGGAGGGGTATTTCCCCTCGGCAATGGCCGCATGCAGATCGCGCGTGGCGTGGTCCGGATCCTTGCCGCACATTTCCCCGGCTTCCGGTCCGGTGAGGTTCCGGATGCCCTGGTCGGTCTTGAAGTGATACTTGACCCAGAAATACTCGCCCTTGTCGTTGTACCACTTGTACGCGTGGCTGGAGTAGCCGTTCATGTGCCTGTAGGTCGCGGGGGTTCCCCGATCAGAAAAAAGGATGGTCACCTGATGAATGGATTCCGGGGTCAGCGACCAGAAGTCCCAGGCCATGATGGGGTCCTTCAGGTTCGTCGCCGGATTGCGCTTCTGCGTGTGAATGAAATCCGGGAATTTCAGCGGGTCGCGGATGAAGAAGACCGGGGTATTGTTGCCGGTCATGTCGTAATTGCCTTCTTCCGTATAGAACTTGATGGCAAAACCGCGCGGATCACGCTCCGCGTCCGCGCTGCCCTTTTCCCCACCCACCGTGGAAAAGCGAACGAACACGTCGGTCTTCTTGCCGACCTTGGAGAGGAATGCGGCCCTGGTGTAGCGCGTCACATCCGCAGTGACTTCGAAATATCCGTAGGCACCGGCTCCCTTGGCATGCACCACCCGCTCCGGAATCCGCTCACGATCGAAATGGGAAAGTTTTTCCAACAAGTGCACATCCTGCATCAACGCAGGACCACGGGCCCCCGCAGTCATGGTGTTGAGGTCATTGGCCAAGGGGGTTCCAAATGCGCTGGTCAGCACTTTTTTCTTCTTGGTCATTTTCGACTCCTTATTGCTGATGTGAGCCGGTCGGTTCAAGCAGATCCATCCATACGCGCATCATACTGGCAAAACTGCTTTCCCCTGCATTCTGATTGTTCCGGCGTATTGGTATTCATCTTCTCCCAAGTATTTCACGCTCCCTTATCCTACACTCTCTGCTGAAAACTGGCCCTCTTTTCATCCAATGCTGCAGTTATAATAATCTCAGCAGCACCTGTTATGGAAAATTATTCTCTCTTAATATTCTCTATCACATGAATGCCAAAAAAAATTACTCCCGACACTTGGGGCAAAGCCCGAAAAAATCCAGACGATGCCCGTGCAGAACAAACCCGGTTTCCGAAGCTATCCGATGCATAAATTCCTGAAGATTCACAGTTTCAGGGTCAACAATCACACCGCACTTACTACAAACCACATGCGGATGCGGCTCAGGCTTCATACCGTCATAACGGTTACTGGCTTCACTGAATTCAAGCTCGATAACCTCGCCTTCCTCTTTCAACATGGTGATGGTCTTGTAGACCGTGGCCAAACTCGTGGTCGGAAATTCCTTCAGGATACCCAGATGAATCTGTTCAGCAGAAGGATGGTCCTTGCTGCTGATGAGCATACGCAAAATAGCCAATCGTTGCGGGGTGATGCGCCGCCCCTTTGCCGAAAGGCGTTCCACCACGCTCTGGAAACGCTGCTCCACCTTGTCGTGCAGGTTGTTGCTCATCTTTTTCCTTTCAACCACGGAGAATCATTCTCCCATAGGACTCATATTCCAAAAACAACGCCGCGTGTCAATCTTTTTTCATCTTTTCGGAAGCCGCCGCCAGACAAACGAAAAGGGCCGTGGTTTGTATGCCACGGCCCTTGCAATTCCTGGTAGGCGCGGAGGGATTTGAACCCACGACCTCCTGCACGTCAAGCAGATGCTCTCCCCCTGAGCTACGCGCCTGTGTTCCCCAACGGGGAATGTTTGTTTATATTTCCGCCCTGCCGATGTCAACAGATTTTGCTTGAGAAAATATGACGTCGATCTCGGTCCGCATTCCGGCAGCGTTACTCCTGCATCCGTTGCAGGGCTTCACCGGCCATCGCTGCAACGTTGCTGCGTTCAAGTTCGTCATTGCGAAAGACATCCACGGGGGCGTCGTCCGTGAGCAGCGCTTGCAAAGGGCCTCTGGCCTCTTCGGCATGGAGCATCCCGAGCGTCCAGGCCGCCAGGCCGCGATTATGCCCGTCTGTCTCGGACAGAGCCGCGACCAGGAACCGGGTTGCCGGAGCGACCAGTTCCGGCCGCACCTGGGCCAAACGGGCAAGCCCCCAGAATACGCCGCGACGCAGGTCGGGATGGTCCAGATAATTCCCGTCGCAGGACTCTTCGCAATAGATGTAGGAGGCCAGAATGGAATGGTATTCCTCGGCCAACTTGGCATTGCCCGCCATGGCCTCGGCCATGGCTTCGGGGATGCCCCAGCCCAGGTTGCCGGACTCCTCGTTGAGATACCACATCAGAGTGCGCATGAGCACGCGCGCGGATTCCATGGAATCCGCCGCCATGCGCGCCACGACCCGGCCCAGGGCCTGCACTGCCCGCCAGCGTACGTTTTCCTCGCGGTCCAGACGCAGGGACAAAAGTGGCCCGGTGAGCTGCCGCACCGGGAGCGACTCGAATTCCTGCAGCCGCTCCAGCCAGTCTTGCTGGACCAACGCCGCCCGCATATCCCGCTTGAGCCCACGAAAACGCGCCACGTCCGCCTCCCTAACCGAGGTTGGACTCGATCTCCTTGATGAACTCGGCGGAAACCTCGTACCCGCTCTTCACGGCCTTATCCACGCACTCACGGGCCTGCTTCCAGTCGCCCTTTTCCGCGTGGATCAGCGCCAGATTGTTCCAGGCCGGACCGAACATGGGCTGCAGCTGTACGGCCTGCTCCAGGTTCTTGCGGGCCTCGTCCAGGTCGCCCTCGGTGAAGTAGGCACTGCCCAGGGTGGCAAGGGCCTGCACGAAATTATTGTCGTATTTGATGGCCCGCTTCAAAGACTGGATGGCCTTGTCGGTCTCGCCCAACTGCAACTGGCAAAAGCCGATGTTGCCCCAGGGAACGGCAAAGAAAGGACGCTGCTGTGTGGCCTGGACATTGTACGTCAGGCAGGTTTTGAGATCACCGCGCTGCAAGGCGATGCCGCCAAGCTGCACATAGGCTTCGGCGAGCTTGGGAGAGTTGGCCACGGCCTCCCGCAGACAACGCTCGGCCTCCATGAAGTCCCGTTTGGCAATATAGGCCACGCCCAGATTGTAGAGCGTGTTGCCGCACTCCCGGTTGTCCTGGAGTTTATCTTTGAGATCCGCGATATAGTCGTCAATGTTGTCGAACTGTTTTTCCGCCATGAAGTCCTCGGTAGGGTTACAGTTTCAAGCCCCGCTCCTGCAGCAGATTGGCATACCATTGGCAAAACTCGAACAAGGGGCGCACCCGGTCGGGAATGGTCACCAAAGTGACGTTGAATTCCGACACGGTGTCCACATAGTCCTGTTCAGGCTTCCGGCCCAGGGATTCCAGAAACATATTGGTCAATTCATGCGCCGTGTGCCCGGTGATATCCCGGCGGATATCAATGGGGTCAAACGGCTTGGCAAAAGGGTCCCAGCTTTCATAGCCGATACGATCCACGAACTTGCGCCGCCGGGGCGACATTTTCTCATAGATGGCCCGCTTCTGGGCCTCCAGCTGTTCAGAGGTCGGATTGTACTCCATATGTTAATCCTTTTCGTCCGGCCCTTTGCCAAGCACGATATTGAAGGATTTTTCCTTGCAGGAGGCGCAAGCCGACTCATCTTTGGAACAGGAACCGCAGGCATCGGCCTTTTCTGCAGACGCTTCGGGAGCAGATTTTACCGCCGCCTTTGCCGGAGCTTTGTTGCGGTTCACGCCCAAATAGGTCTCGTCGTATTCGGTGAGCAGGGCCATGGAAAGCGGCACAAGCACGCTGCCCAATTCCTTGTAGCTGCTGCCGATCCCCTGAGTCAGATCGTAACTCAACGCCAGCAAGGCATCCTGGAGCTTTTCCACATGCACGGTCGCGTAGGACGTGCCCGGCTCAAACCCGGATTTGCCGCAACTGTGCGGTTCCCCGCCGATATTCAGCGGCACTCCATACAAGCGGCAGGTCAGGGGCCGGTGTTCATACAGCTCGCAGAGGTCGTCCTTGCCGAGCAAAGGACATCGCACCTTGGCCTCGGCCATGGCCAGGAGGATCTCCTGGGTGCTCTTGCCGTCCTGGCTGGCGCGGAACGCTTGGCGCTTGAGACGATGCACGGAACGATCGGCCTCGTCGGCCCGGTCCATGATCTCGCTCCGTTCAAGGCCGGAAAATTTCTTGTTGAAATGATGATTGATGTAAAGGGCTTCGATGAGACTCAGGTCGAACAAGGCGTGACAACAGTCGCTGCATCCCTTGCCGCAGGCCACCTGCTCGGAGTGTTTTTCCTGGATTGCGGCAAAGATTTCATCCACCTTGCCGGCGATATTCTCGTAGCGCTCAAAATAGGGGCTCAGATCAAAAGCCATGCGTTTCTCCTTGAAAATGGCGGCGGCGCGACCTCGCGGTTCGGCCAAGCATGTATCTAATGCTTTTTCCCCCAACGTCAACATGCCGCACCCGACTGGGCCACGGATATGAAAAAGCCGGGTCCTGACTCAGGCCCGCTCCGGCCGGAGCGCGCCCGGCCCTCGCCCCGGCGACTGAACAAAGGAACGGGAGCGATGGCGGCCCAACGCTCCCGTTCCAATCAGAAAGACTAAAAGACTACTCTTCCTCGACGGTGATGGCGTCCTGCTCGCAGACTTCCACGCAGGACTCACAGCCCAAACACTCTTCCATGTTCACGGGAACAGCTTTGCCGTCCTGAAGTTCGTAAACCTCAACCGGGCAGACATCCACGCATTCGCCGTCGCCGACACATTTGTCGGTATCGACCGTAACAACGTAACCCATCTCTATTCCTCCGAGATCAGATTTTTTAGGGCGGTCATCGCCCGTCCAACCAGTAGGTTTCGTGGTTCCGAACCTGTTTTCCAAACACTGTGGTCTCCCTACCGGGAAACTACAGCCCATGTTCAGACCACGAATTTGCAGATATCTGCCCGTCACCTTCGTGTCAAGAAGAGAACCGCGCGGAGCTCGGAAAAGTCCAAAAAAGCAAGCTGTACATGGCTGCGGTTGACATCGCCGGGCGTATGTCTATCCTTTGCACCCATGCTGATAAACCCGAGCCAAGGACGACACATGTTCACCAAGCAAGAGCTGGAAAAATACGCAAACACCCTCTGGTGGGGCCTGGCGACGGCCCGCACCGGCGAATTCAAACCCGGCGAGTTCGTTCTCGTCCGTTTCGACCTGGACGCCCTGCCCCTGGCCGAAGCCCTGTATGATCTGCTCATCGGCAAGAGACTTGTGCCCGTGCCGCGCATGAACCTCACGCCGGACATGGACCTGAGCTTCTACGGCAAGGGCTCTCCCGATCAAATCCGGGCCGTGCCCGCTGGCGAAAAAGAACTTTTCGAAAACCTTTCCGGCCTGATTTCGCTCATCGCCCCGGCCTCGCTCACGCACCTGGCCGGAGTGGATCCCAAAAAAATCGGCATGGCAGCCGTGTCCCGCAAATTCCTGCGGGATATAATGGAACAGCGCGAAATTTCCGGCCAATTCGGTTGGACCCTCTGCGCCTGGCCTACCAAGGCCATGGCCGACGCCGCAGGCCTGAGCCTGGAACAATACGCCGACCAGATCAAGAACGCCTGCTTCCTGGGCCACGACGATCCCGCGGCCCAATGGGCACAGATTTTCGACGACGCCCAGGAGGTCAAGAATCGACTCAATTCCCTGCCCATCAGGCACCTGCACATTCAGTCCGAACACACGGACCTGATTGTGACTCCGGGTGAGCAACGCCGCTGGTTGGGCGTCTCAGGCCACAACATCCCGAGCTTTGAGATTTTCCTTTCTCCGGACTGGCGCGGCACCCAGGGAGTCTACTTTGCGGATCAGCCCTCGTTCCGTTCCGGCAATTACGTCAAGGGGGTGCGTCTGGAATTCAAGGACGGACGCGTGGTCAAATCCCAAGCAGAGCAGGGCGGCTCGTTTGTGGCCGACCAGCTGGCCATGGACCACGGCGCGGCCCAGCTTGGCGAATTCTCGTTGACGGACCGGCGCTTCTCGCGCATCAGCGCCTTCATGGCCAACACCCTTTTCGACGAGAACTTCGGCGGAGAACAGGGCAATTGTCACGTAGCCGTAGGCGCTTCCTATTCCGACACCTTTGCCGGAGACCAGTCCACCCTGGATGAGGCCAAAAAACGCGCCCTGGGCTTCAACGAATCCGCCCTGCACTGGGATCTCGTGAACACGGAAAAAAAGACCGTGACAGCCACATTGAAAGACGGATCAAACCAGATCATCTACGAAAATGGCGAGTTCTGCGGTTAAACCGATTCACAAAGACCGGTATCGGTTCGGTCTTTGTCTTGTCCTGTTGGCGTGTGTCCTGTTCGGGTTCGACCCCGGACAGACACTCGCCCAGGAGGGGCAACCCCAACAACAAACCGACCCCCTCCACCACCTTCTCCCGGATTCCACCCTCGCCAACGCGCCCGGCACCACGGTCACGCGGGCACCAGAACAGATTGAACGCCTTGCCGAATTCATGCGCGGCAACGCCTATCAGGAGCGCGTGCTGGCCCAATGGCAGCGCCAGGGTATGGAGATATGCGGAGAGCCGCCCCTGCCCGGCCCCCTGCGCCATGCCGGGTTCTATCTCCTGGAACCGGTTACCGTGCAGGAAGGCAAGCCCCGGTCCGGAGTCTGGCTGGACCAGTACCGCGGCGTGGCCTGCGGACGCGAACGCCAGTTCAATTTCCTGTTTGCCGCGGACAGATATAGTTTGCAGGTCAGACACACCCTGCCCGGTCGCACCATGGCCATGCCCCGGCTCCAGATGGACACTATGCGCATCGTGCTGCCGCAATTACTCGCACGGCGGCCAAAATGCCCGGCCCTGGTCCCCCTGGACACGGAATACCTCGGCCCGGAATCGAACACTCCGAGGGCTTGGCGCGAAGTCTGGATATTCGAGGCCTGCGGCGAACTGACAACGGCCACGCTGCTGTTCACGCCCGATGACCAGGGCGGGACATATTTCCGGCTGGAGTAGCCGCATGGATGCAACGGAGAGCAATGCGCGCTGTAACAATCAGGTCGGCAGACGTAGCGTCTCAAGAACGCGCCGGATTTCCAGGCTGAACAGCGTGCTCCCAATACCGTTGACATGGGAGGAATCACCAAATGCCCTGTCAGGTAAGGGATATTCGAGCCCGTCCAACAAGGGGACATCGTATTCCCGTGCGACAGCGTTCACGGTCGCGTTGAAAAACCACATGTGCTCCGGGTCCAAGCCTCTGATGTACGCCCCATGCATCGGGAAAACCACGAATACCGGCTGAATCCCCTGTTTCAGCACATACCGCGTCATCTCTTCCAATACGGCGACGGTTCGTTTCCTGCTCGCGGGATACAGACGCTCCGAACGTATTTTTGCTTCATGAGGTGCAGAACGAATCATTTCCGGCGTCAGCATCAAGCCGTAGCTCTCTTTGATATTCCTGCCGAGATCTTCCGTAAACACACTGGAATACGCTTCCGCGGAAAGAGACGGATCCTTGAGAAACGAATAGATGTATTCCGTTTCCATGTTCTCGCGCTTGCACGTCTCATAATCAAAAATATAATGGTACAAAGTGATCAGGACAAACCGCACGCTGCCGGGTGCCACGGCCTGTACCGCCCGTTGCAGCAACAGGTAATCCGTTTGGATATCCTGTCCGTTCAGAGAAAGATTGACGACATGCTCGTCAAGACATGCATCGTCAAGGCCGTAGAACGCATAGGAATTCCCGGTAATGATGGCCCGCTTTTTCTCTTCGGCTTTTTTCTCCATCTCAAACAGCGCCTTGAGAGTGTAGTCCACCACGGTGCAGGAGGCGAGATTCGGATTGCGGAGAAGCTGGGAGGTGATCTCCAGACAGAATGTCGAGGCAATATAGATGTTGCCCGGCCCCAGGCGCGGCAAGTCATCGCAGGAATATACCGGATGCCCGCAGAACGTGGAGCCCTGCTTGGCCGGATCATTGTCGAGAAAGCCCGCAAGGCGCACGCCCGGCTTCAACGACTTGAGATGCCCGGCCCCGTTGCCGCCCGCGCCAAAGATGAACACCTGGTTATCCTGCATTGCCATCCTTCCGGCCAGAGGTTCAACAATTCCAAGGGGCGTTTACACCTTGCGTAAAACTCCATCCTGTTGCCTTGATAGCATTTTTTCACATATCCGAGCCGTGGGCGTACTGTCAACGAAACCCATCCTTCTCAAACAGAAAGCGGGACAGCGGCCCCGATGGCCCCTGCCCCGCCCCTGCGAGTGTAAACGGTTAGAGGAGGTTCTAGGTTGACGTGATGCCGTTCTTGCGCTCGGCGCGCTCCCAATCCTCGACCTGGGCCTCGTCCTCGACCTCTTCCCAGCCCGAGAACATGGCCTGGACGTGGGCCGTGACGGAATGCCCCGTGGTGGTCATGTAGACATGCACCACGTAGAACATCAGGATCAGAAAGGCTCCGATCAGATGCAGCGTGGCCACGAGTCCGAGATCGTTCAGGGCCAGTTCATTATAATAGTAGTAGAGCAAACCCGTGCCGAGCATGATCGGAATGAGCACCGAGGCCAGACCGAGATAGGTCAGCCGCTGGAGCGGATTGTGCTTGGCCTCCGGCCGCTTCTGTACCGGGTGTGGTTCGCCCTTGAAGATACCGAAAGCGTAATAGCGCACGACCTCGATGAGCCGCTTGGTGGTCGGAATGTACTGCTTCCATTCGCCCGTGGTCAGCAGCCAGAAGGCGATGAACACATACAGGATGACCCAGGTAATGCCGCACCAGCTGTGAATCTCCACGGCCTCGTCGAACCCGAACAGCGTGTACACGCCGTGGACCTCGAACCCCGTGACGAGCAGCAGGCTGATGAGAATGGCCTGGGCCCAGTGCCAGAACCGCTCAAACTTGGAATACAGATAGATGCGCTTCATATTCAGTTGCGTCATGGCTTATCTCCCCCTCTTGGTGGATGCGGTCATCCGCAACAGGCCGTGAATGAGCACCCCGAGGATCGAGAGGATCACTCCGGCCCAGCCCAGGTAGTCCACGGCCTTGATGCTGTCGCGTCCGGGCATGTAGAACCCGGTCAGATTGGCCAGGCGTCCCTGCTTCTGGTGGCACTCCACGCACTGCACCGCGTTTTCCTTGGGCGCCACCATATGGGTAGTGGGATAGGCATAGGCCGTAGCCACGAAGTCGTACTGTCCGGAATGCGGCAGGTTCACGTACTGCATGCCCTCGTCCAGGGCCTTCTTCCAGTCGAAGTGCTTCCAATAGGCGGTCTTGTCATCCTTGCCGTAGGGGAAGAGATGCGGGATGGCCATGGTGTTGTGCACGGTATCGTACGGCGTCTTGCCGCGATGCACCTTGAAGGGCATGATCCGCGCGTTGGGGTCGTTGCGGTCGCCGATAGGCCACTGCAAGCGCACCTCCGCACTGGGGTCGATCTTGTCCTCGGCAGTGGTCACGGTCATGGCCCCATTGAACCAATGGTATTCGGGCACCACGTTCTTGGCCCAGACAAACTCGCCCTTCTTGGCGTCGTAATCGGGCTTGCCGTTTTCGTCCTTGACAGGTTCACGCTTCTTGTCGCCGGCCAGGGACCAGTCCCACCACATCTTAGTGGGCTTGACGCGAGCAAAGGCCGGGATATGACAGCTCTGGCAGGCCAGACGGTCCGTGTGATCGTTCATCTTCTGATTCTTGTGCGGACGCGCCGTGTGGCAGGACTCGCACATGATCTTGGGCTGCAAATCGTGCTCCACCAAGCTCTTGCGGTCCAGCATGGCCGGGTTGGAGTAGATGCGTCCTGCAACATCGTGGGCCTTGGTGGTGTGGCAGCGGACGCAGGTGAAGTTCTGACCGCCGGAATCCTTGTCGCCCATGTGCACGTCAAGATGCTTGTCCGGATTGGACACGCTGGAATCCAGATCGCCATGCTTCACGCCGTCTCCGCCGCCGCCGAAGAAGTGGCAGGTGCCGCAGTTGGTGCGCACGGGCCGCCCCACGCTCTGAGCCACTTCGGCCCAATTGGGCGCGAAAAAGACCTTTTCTCCGGCAAATTCCTTGCCCTTCTGTTGCCCCGGATTTTCGGGATCTTCGATCCACGGCGCAGGAAAGCCCGCTCCGGCCGGAAACTTCTTATAGGTGCCGGTCTGTTCGTGACAGACAAGACAGTCCACGTTCTCGGCCTTGGTGAAATCATAATCCTTGTCCTTCCAGCCGTACCCCGCATGACAGGACGTGCAGCGCGGTTCGTTGGAAGCCAGGGCTACGCAGAAATTGTTCACGGTAAGCCCGCCCTTGCCGATCTTGCGGTCCGGATCGGAAATGGGGTCCTTCCAAGTCCAGTGGATGGTCTTGTGAAACTGCAACGAAGCCTGGTTGTGGCAGCCCAGGCAGGCCTTGGTCACTTCCGGCCCCTTGAAGGCCTTCTGCTCTTCCGGGTCGAACTGCAATTCCTTGAACTTGCTGTGGTCCGCAGTAATCAGCGTGGGCGAGACCATGGTCGCCTGCCGGGCCATCAGCCGTCCGGGCGCGTCCACGGCGGCCCAAGCCGAAGCGCCCAGACAAAGCAGAAACGTCACTGCCAGGAACGCGCTTCCCGGTCCTCTCCAATGTCGATGCATACACCCTCCTCCCTTCTTTCGCGGATCGCTCCGCGCGCGTTGCCTCACTCCGCGTTTGGCGTACGCCGCACGGCGTAGGCCTTCCTCTTCGTCGCTACTGCCGCCAAAGCCGCCAGGCCCAGCAGCACGGCCAGCCCCAAATGCGTCCAATCAACTATCATGGTCGTGAGAGGATCAAAGGACACTCCAGGCTGGTTCTTGTACATGCGCATGGCCCCGGTGAGCACAATGCCCACCAGAAGCGCGACCCGCAGCCCGCCCAGGGCAGTAAGCCGCAATTCGCGATTCCACTGGCGCAACCAGCGGACCGTCACATAGGAGAAAAGACCCAGCAGCAGAGCCGCGCCCATGTAGTGCAGCTTGTGGGTCAGATAAAAATCGGCCAGCCAGCCCAATCCGGGCAGGTCGGCAATGTAATAGCGCTTGAAAATGGGCATCTGGGCCAGACCGGTCACGGCCAACATCGTGGCCAGGAACGTATACAGACGGGCCTGCCAGCGCGGCAGCGACGTATTACTGCTCATTGCCGCCCTCCCTGCCGCTGTCCGGAGATTCGTCCTTGCCCAGCATGGCGCGCCCGGCAGCGATCAGTCCGGCGGCAATCCCGGCAAAAGGAGCAATGAGCGCAGCTTCGGCCAGGGTCTGCTCATCCGACATCATATCCGGGTGCCGCTCCAGGCCCGGCAGCCCCTTGCGCTGGTCGATACGGCCGGAAGCGCCCAGAGCCTGCTGCAACGCTTCAAACGGCACGGGCGAAACGTACAGCGTGTTGGTGCCGCCGTTCTCGGTCTCGCCATAAATAAAGCCGTTCATCTCCGTTGCCAGCTCATGGGCCCGGCGCACGATCTCGTCGCGCGGCCCGATGGTCTGCACATCGTAGGGACAGGCGCTGATGCAGGCTGGAGCCAGTCCCTGAGCCACCAACTGATAACAGCGGTCACACTTGTACATCACTCCATTGCCCGCGAACCTGGGCATGATATCCAGATAAAGCCCCACGCCTGTCTGGCGCTGCGGAATGTTCCAGGGGCAGACGGACTTGCACTTGGACCCGCCCAGGCAGACCTTGTCATTGATGCGCACGATGCCGTTCTTTTCCCGGCCTGCCGCGCCCCATGGACAAAGGTTGGCACAGGGCGGATTCTGGCAGTGCATGCAGCGCCTGGGCATGTGTATTTCATGCACCTGACCGGCATATTCCACCTCGACGGAATGCAGAAAAAGCCAGTTGTAGGGGGTCAGCCGGTCGTCCACGTCACGACGCTCGGACCAGTCCTCGACCTTGACCCTTTCCGGGTACATCTTTGGAAAAGGCTTCACGGGTTCGGGGTACTTGCCCGCATTGGACTCCCTGCAGGCATCAACACACGCGCCGCACCCCACGCACTTGGAAAGGTCGTGCAACGTGGCCAACTCCACGCCAGGCACCGCCTCGACCGTCTCCTGTGCCGACTCGGCAACGCCGGGCAATACGAGAGAGACGCTGCCCAGGCCGAGCGCCTTGAGAAATCCCCGGCGGGAAACGCCATCACGCTGTATTTTTGAACTCATTTTTGCTCCGAATATCGGTTTTCATTACGACAATAGCAGAAAGCATGCCGAATGTGCATGCTCTTTTAGTGATTTTTCGCATTCGAGGCAGGACGGGGCTTTCTCAAAATTTACTCTTGCTCGTGCTTGCTAAATCCGACCGTATACCTATACACTTGTATATACACCTGCAAATACATTTACACGAGGGCGGACATGACGGAACAGGAAATCAACATGTATCTCAAGGAAATCCTCAACACCATGCACGACGGCCTGTTTCTCACCCGGCCCGACGGCACAGTGATGATGGTCAACGATTCCCTGGTGCGCATGACCGGGTATTCACGTCAGGAACTCATGAACAGCCCCTGCTCCATTTTCGAATGCGATGTCTGCCAGCGGTCCCGGGCCGAAGGCAAGAAGCACTGGTGTCGGCTCTTCAGCACCAAACGCGAAAATATGAAAAGCTGTCACATACGGCGTAAGGACGGTGAATACGTCCATGTGGTCAAAAACGCCTCGCTGCTTCAGGACGGCGACGGGCGCGTGCTGGGCGCGGTGGAAACCCTCACGGACATCACGGAACTGGACGTGCGCGACCGTAAGATCAAGGAACTTTCCCGCATGCTGGGACAGGAGCGCGGATTTCACGGCATGGTGGGCCGCTCAGAGCCCATGCGCCGTCTGTATGCGCTGCTGGAGCGCGCGGCCCAATCCGATGCGCCCGTGATCATCTTCGGCGAGTCCGGAACCGGCAAGGAGCTGGCCGCGACAGCCCTGCACGAGCTGGGCCTGCGCAAGGACGGCCCTTTCGTGCAGATCAACTGCGCAGCGCTCAACGACGCTCTTTTGGAAAGCGAAATCTTCGGGCACGTCAAAGGGGCCTTTACCGGCGCGTACCGGCACCGCACGGGTCGCTTTGAGGAAGCCTGCGGCGGCGACGTGTTTCTGGACGAAATCGGCGACGTGCCCCTTTCCACGCAGATCAAACTTTTACGCGTACTGGAAACCCGCAGCTTCGAACGCGTGGGCGACAGCCGCCCCCTGCCCCTGGATGCAAGGCTGATCACAGCCACCAACCAGGATCTCCGCCAACTCGTGCAACAAGGCAGTTTCCGTGAGGATTTTTTCTATCGCATCAATGTCATCCCGTTGCAGATTCCGCCACTGCGCGACCGCCGCGACGACATCCCCCTGCTCGCCGAACATTTCCTGCGCAACATGGGAAAGGAGGGCAGCCAACACCTCACAGGCATTTCGCCCCAGGCCATGGAGCTGCTCGTGGCGCACAGCTGGCCAGGAAACGTCCGCGAGCTGAAAAGTGCCCTGGAGTATGCGGCGGTTGTCTGCGACGGCGAAATCATCACCCAGAAGCATCTGCCGCCGCAGATAGCTGCTTCCTGCGTATGCACGCCCCCATTGTCCGGCCCCTTCCCTCTGCAAACAGACAGTCGCGCCACATCCGCGCCCGCTTCCGGACCAGACGCCGAGCGCACCGGACTGATCGAAGCCCTCAGGACTTCCAAAGGCAACAAATCCGCTGCCGCCAGATTGCTCGGTGTTTCCCGCGTCACCGTGCTCAACCGCATGCGCAAGCACGGTATCGACATGCAGAAAGTGATCACATCTTGAATAATATTACATTATTGTCAATCTTACCCCGGGGTATTTTTCTGGACAAGACGCCACATTGACATTATAGAAAGCACAGCCGAAAGAGACGCCCGTCTCGACTCTACGAACACCCGCTCCCCATATCCCCTTTTTTCGGGGCGGCCCTCATCCCGGTTCTACCCTGTCCGGCAGCAGGAGAAGGAGATTCATGAGCAGCGACAAGAAAACAGCCACTCTGCACTACGACGGCAAAACCTACGAACTCCCGATCATCACCGGCACCGAAGACGAACGGGGCATCGACATCAGCAGGTTGCGCCAGGATACGGGCCTGATCACCTTTGACCCGGGCTTCGGCAACACCGGTTCCTGCCATTCCGCGATCACCTTCGTGAACGGAGAAGAAGGAGCCCTGCACTATCGCGGCTATCCCATCGAAGACGTGGCTGAACACTGCTCCTTCATTGAAACCGCCTATCTGCTGATCTTCGGCTATCTGCCCACGCGCGACCAGCTCAAACGCTTTTCCGAGCTGCTCACGGAACAGGAACTGCTGCACGAAGGCTTACGGCACCATTTCGACGGCTTCCCGTCCCAGGGCCACCCCATGGCCATCCTTTCCGCCGTGATCAACTCACTGGGCTGCTATCATCCCGACCTGCTCGAACTGGAAAGCAAGGACCAGTTCATGCTCGCCGTGGCCAAAATCATTTCCAAAGTCCGCACCATCGCGGCCTGGGCCTATCGCAAGTCCATAGGCAGGCCGTTCATGTACCCGAATCCGAACCTCTCCTATTGCCGCAACTTCTTGCACATGATGTTCTCGATCCCGAACAAGATTTATGATGCGCCACAGGAGGCTGTCCGCGCCCTTTCCCTGTTCTTCATCCTGCACGCCGACCACGAGCAGAACTGCTCCTGCTCCACGGTTCGCATGGTCGGCTCCACCCAGGCCAACCTCTTCGCCTCTGTCTCTGCTGGCATCTGCGCACTCTGGGGCAAGCTGCACGGCGGGGCCAACGCCGCGGTCATAGAAATGCTCGAAGGAATTCGAGGCGGCCAGTACACAGCCAAGGAATACATCGAACGGGTCAAGAACAAGGAATGCCGCCTGATGGGGTTCGGCCACCGCATTTACAAAAACTTCGACCCCCGCTCGCGCATTCTGCGCCAGGCAGCCATGGACCTGCTGGAAAAGACCGGCAACCACGACCCGCTCCTGGACATCGCCATGGAACTAGGCGAGGTGGCGCTGGAGGATGCCTACTTCCTGGAGCGCAAGCTCTACCCCAACGTGGACTTCTACTCCGGCATCATCCTGCGCACCCTGGGCATTCCGGTGAACATGTTCCCTGTGATGTTCGCCATTGGCCGCATGCCCGGATGGATCGCGCATTGGTACGAGGACTTCCAAAATCCGAACATGCGCATCCACCGCCCTCGGCAGATTTATGTCGGAGCCAGAAGGCAACCGGTAATCCCCATGAATAAAAGGAAAAAACCTGAGGGACTTGAAAAATAGGAAAGTTCAAAAAAAGCTTGCAAAGCAACAACGGGACGGATATAAACCCCTCTCGCGCCGGTTGAATAAACGCAATCTGCGTCGCTCGTTGAATGCCCGGATGGCGGAACTGGTAGACGCGCATGGTTCAGGACCATGTTCCTTAACGGGAGTGGAGGTTCGATTCCTCTTCCGGGCACCAAACAAGAAATCGTCACTGTCCAAAACAGTACAAAAGACCCCGGATTTCCGGGGTTTTTTCGTATCTAGTGACCACGACAATCCGATATAGGCCGTTGACGTACACAATCTGCGGGGGTACTTCTGGGGGTACAGGCTCATTTTTGGCTCAAAGAGGGGGTATCGTACCCCCAAAGGATACCCCCATCATGAAACTCAATGCCCTCAAAGTGAACAGCGCCAAGCCGCAATCCAAAGCATTCAAGCTCTTTGACGGTGGCGGCTTGTTTCTGCTGGTAAACCCCAACGGCTCAAAGCTTTGGCGGCTGAAGTACCGCTTTAATGGAAAGGAAAAGCTGCTGGCTTTGGGCGCGTACCCCCAAATATCCCTCGCTGACGCCCGCGAGGACCGCGACAAGGCTCGCAAGCTATTGGCCGGGGGTACGGACCCAAGCCTTGCTAAAAAGCAAGAGAAGGCCAGCCAAGCCGAAACAGTGGCCGACGTGGCCCGCGAATGGCACGAAGTAAACAAATCCCGCTGGACCCCGGACCATGCCGGGCGGATTTGGCGGAGGCTTGAAAAGGACCTCTTCCCCCTCATCGGAAACCGCCCCACTTCTGACGTTTCCCCCGCCGAACTCCTGGAAGCGATCCGCACCATCGAAAAGCGCGGAACCGCTTACACGGCCCGCCGCGCTTTGCAAGACATCAAGCGGGTATTCTCCTATGCCGTGGTCACGTCACGCGCACAACACAACCCGGCCACGGATTTGAGCGTGGCATTGAAACAACCGCCCGTACAACACCGCGCCGCCGCAACGGAAGTCGAACCCTTGCGCGAACTTTTGCGGGCCATTGAAGGCTATCAGGGAACGCACGTCGTCAAATGTGCCTTACGCCTACTCCCCCACGTTTTCTGCCGCCCTGGAGAACTCCGGTTCATGAAATGGGCGGAACTCGACCTGGAAAGCCCTGAACCAATGTGGAGCATCCCAGCCGAAAAAATGAAGATGCGCCGCAAGCACATGGTCCCGCTTTCCCGGCAGTCCGTGGCGATTCTTGAAGAAGTCCGCCCGTTAACGGGCAACGGACACTACGTGTTTCCGAGTGAACGAACTCGCGCCCGGCCCATGAGCAACAATTCCCTGAATGCCGCATTACGCCGCATGGGTTTCAGCAAGGAAGAAGTTTGCGCTCACGGCTTTCGTGCAACCGCTTCCACCCTGCTGGCGGAAATGGGCTACCCCTCGCACCTCGTGGAAATTCAACTTGCACATGCCGACCGGAACAAGGTCCGCGCCGCCTACAATCATGCCGAGTACATGCCGGAACGCCGTAAAATGATGATCCGATGGAGCGACTTTCTGGACAAGGTTCAGGAGGGCGGCAAGGTGGTTCCGATGTTCAAGGCGGGATAAGACAAGCATCAGACACTCAGTATTCTCATGGTAAAGTTGAAACCATTCTTCACTTGAAGCGACGGTGTTCTGAATTGTCTTGCTGCTATTGAAATATCCATTGACAAAAACATGAGTATGCATCCTCGAAATTCCAAGCCCTTTCATTAACATCATGAAGTTTATAGGGCACTATCCCTTCGAACCTACCCGAAAATCTTTTAGCGCTTGATACCAAGCCATAGCATCATGCCAAGCTGATCACATCAGGATATGGCTCTGCGGATCGCGTCAGACAGATTGACCGACGGATGAAATGGCTCGGTCTCAAGACGTAGTTGTGGCGGATGCCATGTACACCATGCTCCGAGAGATGGACAGGAACGCCTATGTGGATGAGTTGCCGAAGATTCTGGCGGTGAAACCAGGGACGGCGGCTTAAGATGTCAGGTATGTTCTTAAGGTGCTAGGCAGTCTTAAATAGCGTGTATTTTAGCTCAAAGCGTTCGGATTCGTCTTCAATCATACCCAGACAACGTTTCACTTCAGCCTGATTACCACGTAAGGAAAATAGGCGCACCAGTGTTTCAGGGGCGCTTCCATGTTCCAAGGCACGAGCCTTTATCCGATCAAAAAACTCAGGGTTTTCGAACGGTGTCTCGCCAAACAACGCTTTCAGCTCCGCATCGGTCGGATTGTGGTCAAAAATGCTTTCCATAGACGGTATTATACGCTCTTTTTGTTCACAGTGCAAAGTGGCACATACTCGGTAGTCTCCTTATCTCTCTACTAATCCTACAAGCTTATTGGTTGAATTGGTCGTTTTCAGCATCCGAGCCCTAATAGCCCAAAGAAAGCGGCCCGTAATTATACCAGCCAAGCCTTGGATGACATCTATAGGTTGGATGTAACAATTCTGCATTCCTCTTTCGTCCAGAGCGTTTTTCTCGTTGTCGCAAGTTTCCCCCCGCATCTCTCAACGCCTTCTTTCCCTGCACGCTCAAGCGGCTTCGTCTGTTATGGAAAAGCTGGCCTCCCAGTCAGCGCCCTTAGGGCGAATGCATCGGGAAGAGCAAAACATTTTGTGGCCCGCATAACGGATTTAACGGCCTGATACTTTTCCATCCAAATGCTATTTGGTTGTTCTCAAAAACAACCCCAAAAGTTTCAATCACGCTCAAAGTCCCCACGTCCAATATGCCCCCCCTGCGAAAAGCACCCTTCGTATGGTAGCGGTCCACTTTGGTTTCAATTGCATCGGTCAACCAACCGTAATTTCACGACAGGAGCTTGAGCATGAATGACGAACGACTTCTTCGACTTCCCGATGTGTTGCACCTCATTCCCGTAGCCAAAAGCACTTGGTGGCTTGGAGTCCGCGAAGGCCGCTATCCGCGCCCGGTGAAGCTGGGGCCGCGCTGTTCCGCATGGCGACTGTCCGACATACGGCGAATCGTTGACGGCGGTATTCCCGGCGACTTCGTTGGAGAAGGCGTTACCGGAGATGCGGCATAGGACAAACGAGAAGCCCCCTGCGGTGTGCGAAACCGCAGGGGGCTGAAAATTCAACGCGGGCGAGCGTCGAAAGTGAGTATTTCTCTACACGAAAAGGGCAACAGGGGCAACGTCTGCGGTCAGGAGAACAACCCGCAACGCACACCACAGCAACGCTTTATCGACTCCCTCCCGGAACGGCTCCAATGGGGCCACGGCAAAGAGCTGTACTATTGGGGCACAAGGGCGAGCGTCATTTCCAAGGCAAGATACCTGGAACTGCCCACAAACCAATGGCATTACCTAATCCTGGACATCGACCACGAAGGCGCGGGCGCGTTCTGGTTGGATGAGGGCCTGCCCATGCCGACCATCTCCATCGTCACGCCGGACAACGGCCATGCCCTCTATTTTTACGAACTGGCCAATCCCGTACTCCGCCCGATCAACGGCGGTGCATCGTGGCTGAAACGCCGCCCCCTGGAATTTTTCGAGAACATCAGGGCCGGATACATCAAGACACTTTGTGCCGACCCCGGATACACGGCCTATTCCTGCAAGAATCCACTCAGTCCAATCTGGGAACCGACGACACGCTGGCACGACAAGCAATATACGCTCGCGGAACTGGCCCAGGCAGTGAATGTCCCGTCTTCCCGAAAATACCGCCGGGATATAGAACCCGATTCGACAAGTCCCCATGCGCAACTGTTTTATGCGGGCCGAAAATGGGCCTGGGAAAACGTCGGCTCCCATTCCTCACGGAATGCGTTTCAAGCGGAGCTGCATTCCTGGCTCAAGGTCTATTATGCCGAACACGTCCGCCCGAACCTGCAAAAGGAAATCGGGCCACACCTTATCAGCTCACAAGCGCAACGCATCGCCGTTTATACCTGGGGCAAACGCGGCACACGCTGGCTGCGTGACCAGACAAAAAACCGGGGGGTACTGTCTCTTTCGCCCGTGTGTCATCGGTTGACGGACGAAGAAAAACAAACCGAAATTTCCGAACGGCAACGCCTGGGCGCTAAATACGCAAACCAGGCCCGCGCATCCAAAACCGAACAAGCGATCCTCTCCGCCGTTGCCCGACTCCGGGAAGCAGGAACCCCACTCACAAAAGCGGAAGTGGCGAAACAGGCGGGAATCTCGAAACGGACCGTGCAACGCCATGCACACCTGTTCGCAGGCGTACTCGATGACGCGGCCTAGCAGGGGGGTGACACACGGTGTATAGAGATGGTGGTACTGACTTTTGCCTCTTGGCTCCCGGCTTTTGCCTTTTCGCCCCCCTGCCCACACTGAGGAGAGGCGGATTCCCCCACTCACCCCCAAACACGCAGGGACTCTCTTCGTCGGGCCTCGTGCGATTAGCCATGCCTGCGAAAAAATACCGGCGCGTCGCGGCCCGTCGCGGTATGGCCCGGCTAAATATCCAGCTTCGGCAACGCGTTCACGATCTTCATGGTTACCAGACTGACCGTAACCACGCGCATGAACAGATCCAACGGATAGCGCGGGTTGTGCATGGTTTCGATGGCCCAATCATTCGCATCGTTGACGATGCCGCTGGCCTTGTCCGTTTTCACGCATTGCCGCTCCACAACCCAATCCAGCGCGGGCTTGCCGTTGACCACGTATTCGTAGGCTTCCAGCGGAATGCCCGTGAGCGTAATCTTCTCGTTGTAGATCAGCGTGGTCAGGTCTTTTTCCTTGCCGCGCCTGCCGTACTTCATCTTCTTGACCCGGTAGTCCGCATCGGTCAGGGGCTTGCCGCTGGTCTTCACAGTCAGGGGATACGGTTCCACGGTCTCGTAATTGATATGTAGGTCGCCCAGCTTGCGCCCGGCCTGGGAAAAGGCCCAAAAGTCGGCGGTTGACTTGACGCGGGGGATGCGGGGGAGTTCCTTGGAAAGGTTGTCCGCGAAGCGTTCGCGGTACTCCGGGGAATGCAGCAGGCCGTAGACGTAATAGAAAATGTCTTCCTTGCTGATCTGCTCGCCGGGGTAGGCTTCCTGGAAATGCGCCAGCCCTTCATCCGTGATGGCGTCGCGGCGGATGCGTTCGGCCTTCGCGGGCTTGGGTTCGTCAAAGAGGCTGGCTTGTTTGTGGTTTTTGGCGGGATTTTCCTCATCGTAAAGATACAAGGGGAAGCATTGTCCATTATAGTGATGTTTAAATTCTGGAATCATATCAACTATCTGAGCAGAAAAATCTTGCTTTTCCCCAATCCCAGTTACAACGATAACAAGATTTTTCGTTATACTGTCTGGGAATATGTGGGACATTTGAAAAACTACTTCATTGAATGTCCGGTCATAATAAAGCCACCTCTTTGAAAATGGGCGGTACATGCATAAAATCAATGATTTTTCTGAAAAGTCAAATTTTCTTCCAAATACCAATTGGTTCTTTAAGGACCGGGACCAGCTAATCGCCTTCGGGTCTGTATCGATATGGCTTATCAACTTTTGTTTTCTGGTTTCTTTATCAAGATCAGCGTAAGCATCAACAAGCCTGTCCACTTCACTATTGTAGAAGTCGATCATACGTTGCATATTGGAGGCAACTGTATTCTTTGAAGAGTTAAAACACCAAACATCACGGCTTGTCTGAACTCCACACGAATAATTCTTGAACAGTTTTGTTTGGTTACCCTTCTTATCGCCCAAGGCAATGTAGTTATCAAAAGATGCGTCCCTCAAGCTAAGCCAATCACCCCTTTCATCCGGGTTTATTGTCTTCCAACCTTCTTGTTCGGCAATCCCTGCAACACTTGAAAGTTTATGCACTTTTTCAAGTTTTTCCTCCCGAGTAAGATAGTCACCTATATCGTAAAAAGATATCTGTCCGCTTCGCTTTGCCGCAGGATTTTTGACCAGAAGGGAAATGGCAATGGGGGCGCGGCTGCCGCTGCCGAAAATCTTTCCACCCTCCCGACGCGACAGTTCCCCAGACGTGCGTTGATTGCCGCGCAAATGGAAGACATAGATGCTGGAAAACTCTTCAGCCAAGCATCTCCTCATTCCATCTGCCGTGTTTGACTCTAAGTAACCTGCATTGGTCACAAAACCGACTACGCCAGAATTCCCAATACGATCTGAAGCCCAACGAATAGCTCTTATGTAGCTATCATAAAGAGCATTCTTATTTGTTGCCGTAGATCGTTTTGCATAGGTTCCCCTTATGCTTGTGTCTAGCGTTAGGTATTCAACATTCTGGTTGTTATCGTTTGAACTAACTTGTCCCGCTGAATACGGCGGATTGCTCATGATGACCCGAATATCCAGCTTCTTCTGTCGCTTGCGCCGGGTGCTGTTGTCCACAAGCATGGCACTGATCAGGTCTTCCTTCTCATAGAGCTGGAAAGTATCCGTCAAACAAATCCCTTCAAAAGGCTGATATTCCCCGCCCACAATACTGTGATAAACCGCCTCGATGTTGATGGCGGCGATATAGTACGCCAGGAGCACGATTTCATTGGCGTGGATTTCATTTTTGTACTTGTGCGGAAGCTGCTCCGGTGTGATCAACCCGCTTTGCAAAAGCCGAGTGATGAATGTTCCGATTCCGGTGAAGGGGTCGATGATGTGAACCCCTTTGCTGCCGATGGTCTGGCCGAACTCGCTTTGCAAAATTTCATTGACGCTGTGGATGATGAAATCAACCACTTCCACGGGCGTGTAGACGATGCCGAGCCGTTCGGTCATGCGGGGGAAGGCATTGCGGAAGA
>JAZHDD010000030.1:0-4654 GCA_036541255.1 Desulfovibrionaceae bacterium
GGGCCGAGGCATGGGTCAGGGCCGCGGCATGGGACAAGGACGCGGCATGGGTTCGGGCCAAGGCATGGGTGCGGGCAGAGGGACCGGGCAAGGCAGGGGCCAGGGCGGAGGCGGCGGTCGCGGATCAGGCTCGGGACAAGGGCGTCGGGGCTGATCCGGCCAATAATAACCGCCGTTTTTTCCGCGATGTCCAAAGGGAGAAGGCTTTAACCGGGCCGGGTTTTGTGGTAGCGCAAGACATGCTCGGCAAAAGCCTGTTCCCTTTGCGCTCCCGGCGCAACAGTGCCTGTCGCTTCAACCGTCTGTCGATAACGGGGAAAATCGCGGCTTACGCTCTGTTGCTTGTGCTGTGCTGCGGGCTGTTTTGCTTTGCCGGGGCCGCCCAGAACACGCAAGCAGATTCATCTTCAGCTCTTGCCGGGCAGGAACCCCTGCTCCGCACTCCGCTGGTTCTGGCCTGTTCCGAATACTACCCGCCCTTCAGCATGCGCAACAGCGACGGCGAAGCCGCCGGTCTGTTCATAGACATCTGGAAGCTCTGGTCCGAACGCACCGGCATTCCCGTCCGGTTTGAAATGGGCGCGTGGTCCGAAACCCTCCGCATGATGCGGGAAGGCCAAGCCGACATCCACACCGGGATGTTCGCCCTGCCGGACCGCGCCGAATGGCTGCTCTTCACGCAGCCCTTCTACTCCATCGACTCGGCCGTCCTGGTGCCGGAAAAGACAACGGATATCAGCGGCATCGCCGACCTTAAGGGCCACGTTCTCGGTGCGGTGCGCGACAGCTTCCAGGACATCTGGCTGCAGCAGAATTTCCCCACGGAACAGATCGTTCTGATGGACAACGAAAAACAGCTTCTGCAAGCGACCCTGGACAAAAAAATGGACGCCTTTGTGGCGGAGGTGCCCACGGCCACGGCCATACTGGACCGCCAGGGACGCTACGGCGACTTCCGGCTTCTGCTCCTGCCTGAGTTGACGCGCCAGGTGCATGGCGCTGTTCCCCGCGCCCGCCCCGAACTGCTGCGGCTCGTGGACAAGGGGTTATCCAAAATCACAAACGAAGATCTGCAGGAATTGGAAAGCCGCTGGGTGGCCAACCCCAACCTGCGCCGCTTCCCTCAGCAGGAAAAAGGGCTTCGCCTGACATCGGACGAGGAAGCATGGCTGGCCTCGCATCCGCTCGTACTCACCGGAACCCGCAAGCAGACCCGCCCCCTGGAGTTCCAATCCTCCGAAGAGGAACATATGGGCATGGCCGCGGAATACCTGCAACTGCTCATGGGCAGGGCAGGCCTGCGCTACGAGCCCCGGAGCCTGAGCCCCTTTTCCGCTCGGCTGGACGCGTTGCGCCATCGCGACGTGGACATCATCTCCTGCATCATGCCCACGCCCAGCCTGCGGCGCGAGTTTCTCTTTACCGAGCCCTACCTGCGCCTGCCTTCGGTCATCGTCACCCGTTCGGATGCCCCCTTTGTTTCCGGCCTCTCCGACCTCTCGGGACACACCGTGGCCCTGCCCGTAAACACAGGCCGGGTCGAACTGCTTTTCAGGGATTACCCCGAGCTGGAACTCAGCGTCACGGACAATCTTGCCGAAGCCCTGGAAGCGGTCTCCCTGGGGCGGGCGGACGCGGCCGTGGGCGACCTGCCGAGCATGGCCGCCACCATCAGCGCCCTGGGCCTGACCAACCTGAAAATCGCGGGCCGCACCGAATACGATTATGACGAATACGCCATTGCCGTCCGGCCGGAGCTGCCGGAACTGGCCTCCATTCTGGACAAGGCCATTCTCTCGCTGACCCGTGCGGAACGCACAGAAATCGCCGAGCACTGGCTCACGGCACAGACCGACGCGGACATGAACCCCCGCACTTACTGGCGCATGGCTCTGCGGTTCGGCGGGGCCGCATTCCTGGTGCTGCTGATGCTGCTGTTCTGGAACAGACGCCTGAACACCGAGGTGCGCCGCCGCCGGGAAACGGAAAAGGCCCTGGCCGAAGCGGAAAAAAGCTACCGCGAATTTTTCGACAACGTTCCCGTGGGCATTTTCAAGACCGGTCCCGACGGCAGGATGGTCGCGGCCAACCCGGAAATGCTGCGCATCAGCGGCTATGATTCCATCACGGAGGGCAACGGTTCCGTCGGCACCCATCTGGAACAATGGTTCGTGCACCAAAAGGACCGGGACCAATACATGTCCACGCTCAAGACCCAGGGCGAGGTCAAGGACTTCCTGCACCAGGCCCGGCGCAAGGACGGACAGGAAATCTGGGTCAATATCAGCTCGCGGCTATTCTATGGGCCTGACGGAAAGATCGCCTCGGTCAACGGCTTTCTCCAGGACGCCACAAAAAGCAAAATGGCTCTGGACGCCCTGCGCAAGAGCGAGGCCCGGCTCAAGGCCATCATGGAGAACAGCCCCTTTGTGCTCCTGACCCTGGACGACAACCTGCGCATGGACCTGCCCCTGGAGAGCCCTGCCGCCGCGCGCATCACAAGCTACAAGCTCAATGAGCTGGCCCAGCACATCTTCGTTGATTTCGTCCACCCCGAGGACGCCCTGCGCATCGACTACCTGCTGCGCCGGTTTCTGGCATCGCCCGGCGAAAACATCGCCTTTGAGTGCCGCTGGCGCTGCCGCGACGGAAACTGGAGACACCTGGAGTGCACCGGCGCAAACTTCAAGGACAACCCGGACTATGGCGGCGTGTTGCTGATCATGCGCGACGTGACGGCCCAGTGCGAGGCCCAGGGCCGTTTGGAGCAGGCCCGGCAGGAGGCCGAGAACGCCAACCGGGCCAAAAGCGATTTCCTGGCCTCCATGAGCCACGAAATACGCACCCCCATGAACGCCATCCTGGGCATGGCCGAAGTCCTTTCCGAAACCGAACTGAGCCAGGAGCAACGCAGCTATGTGGCGCTGTTCCGTTCGGCCGGCGAAAACCTGCTCGAACTGATCAACGACATTCTCGACCTTTCCAAGGTGGAGGCCGGGCAGGTCCTGCTGGAACGCATTCCCTTCAATCTGCGCGAACTCGTGGAAAAAGTCGCCAACATCATGGCCTTGCGCGCCAGAAAAAACGGGGTCGCCCTAGATTACGCCGTGGATGCGGACGTGCCCGAAATCCTGGTTGGCGATCCGGGCAGGCTGCGTCAGGTCCTGGCCAACCTGATCAGCAACGCCGTAAAATTCACACCCAAAGGCCGCATCGACATTCGCGTCCGGCGCGACTCGCAATTCGACGCCCCGGATTGCGTGGCGTTCGTGGTCAAGGACACGGGCATCGGCATCCCGCCCAACAAGATCAAAGCCATTTTCGAAAGCTTTGTGCAGGCGGACTCCTCCACAACCCGGCGCTTCGGCGGCACAGGCCTGGGCCTGACCATCAGCGAACGCCTGGTGCGCCTCATGGGAGGCCGCATCTGGGTGGAAAGCGTTCCCGGCAAGGGCAGCACCTTCCACTTCAGCGTGCCCATGGCCCAGGGGCTGGAACAAAACGAAGAACAGGCGCAGAACGAAGAAAAACGCCTGGAAAAAGCCCTGCCCAGTGCCGACATCCTCGTGGTCGAAGACGCAGAGTCCAATCTTGTCCTGCTCCAGGCCTATCTCGAAGACACGGCCCTGCGCCTGGACGTGGCCTGCAACGGACGGGAAGCGCTGGATAAATTCGCGGCCCGCGAATATGATCTGGTGCTCATGGACATGCAGATGCCGGTCATGGACGGTTATGAGGCCACGCGATGCATACGCCAGATGGAAAACCGCAAGGGCCGCAGACGTACGCCGGTTCTGGCGCTGACCGCCTTTGCGCTCAAGGGTGATGCGGAAAAATGCCTCCAGGCCGGCTGCGACACACATATCGCCAAGCCCGTGCAGCGGGAGGAACTGTTACGCATCCTGCTGGAACACCTGACACTCTCCGCCAGAAAGAACTAGCCTCTACTCCATCTGTATGCCGTACTGCCGAAGCTTGCGGTACAGCGAGCTGCGCTCCAGCCCCACGGCCCTGGCCAGTTGGGACACATTGCCGTCGAATTCACGCAGCTTGGCTTCCAGAAAACGCGCCTCGAACTCGGCCTTGGCCTGCTTGAGGTCCACAGGGCCATCAGGAAGCGTTGCCTCGGCATCAGGCATGGCCGCAACAAGCGAGCGGCCTCCAGCCCCCGTGATCTCGGGCGGCAGGTCCTGAAGCGTCACGGTCCGGCCAGAGAAAATAATCAGCATGCGCTCGACGAAATTCTTCAGCTCGCGGACATTGCCCGGCCAGGAATAGCGCTCAAGCACCTCCATGGCCTCTTTGGAAAACGCCAGGGGCTTGAAGGCGTGTTCCAAGGTCAAGCGTTCCAGGAAATCCTTCATGAGCAGGGCCACATCCCCGCCACGCTCGCGCAGGGGCGGCACTTCCAGGGGAAAAACCTTGAGCCTGTAATAGAGGTCCTCTCGGAAGTTGCCCTCCTGAATCTCCTCCAGCAGGTCCTTGTTGGTGGCGGCGATGACCCGCACGTCCACGCGGATGGTCTTGCGCCCGCCCACCCGCTCGAAACTCTGCTCCTGGAGAATGCGCAGAATCTTGGCCTGTGTCTTGAGGCTCATGTCCCCGATCTCGTCCAGGAACAGAGTGCCCTTGTCCGCCAGCTCGAACTTGCCCA
>JAZHDD010000031.1:0-4582 GCA_036541255.1 Desulfovibrionaceae bacterium
AATACGCTCAGGGATTACCTGACCGGAGAGATTATTGAAGAAACCACCTACGAGGAGTTTCGCCAGGCATTGGCAAAGCTGCTTGTGGAAGAGCGGGGATATCCTCGGGAACGGTTGAAAGCCAAGGTGCCGCTTTCCTACAGCGTGAACAATGAAGAATATGGCAGGGAGCTTGATCTGGTGGCCTATGACCAGGACAGGCGTCCTTTGTTGGTGGTCATTTTTTGTTCGGGGGAAGTGGGGAGTTTCGAACGGGAAACCGCTATTGCCGCCCAACTCATGGCAGATGGTCCGGCTCCTTTTGCCTTGACCACAGACACCCGTGACGCCTCGCTATTGGATACGGCTACGGGTACTGTCCTGGCGCAGGGCATGCAGGCCGTACCTTATTGGGATGAGCTCCTGGAAAAATCTGTTCGGATGCCTCGCATGCCGTTGAGTCTTGAACGAAAGGAAAGGCTGACGCGTATCTTTCATGCCTACAACGGCTTTCTCATAGATTCCTGTTGTTCCTCGGAATGCTGTGGTCCGGTCAAGAAGGCGTGACGCTCATGGTTGCAACACGAATGCTCCGATCCGAATTCATTTGATTCCGCCTGCTCGAGGCTGGGGGAAAGGTCGTTGAAAACGGCTACTCTCCGAGTTCAAAACAATCCTTGGGGCAACAAGCCATTGCTTCCTGGATTTCCTCTTCCGTCGCCTTGTTCTTCTTGAGGATGGGGCGGTCGTTCTCCTCATCCCAACCGATCAGGGCCGGACACATCTCATGGCAACCCATGCAGCCATGACAACGTCCCTGGTCAAGAATAATTTCCCGTTGCTTCGTGTCTTGGTTCAACATGACTTCCTCCTGCATAAGAAGAAAATAACCATGCCGTTCAGGGAAGCAAGGTGTTGCTATCTTGTTATTAGGAAAGATAAGCATTTGTTCTTACTCTCCTGTTGTGGCATGTTGCAGAGGTGGAAAGAAGCGAGCAAATTCGAGCGTGCCTGCGGGACAAAGGCTGGGATACCCATCTGAGGGGAGGGGGGCTGAGCTTTCTGGCGCAGGGCGAATATAACGAAAATTGGCTTGTGGAAACCTCTGACGGCAAAAGAGTGTTGCGCATCAATCACGGCAGCCAGTTGGGGATTGAGCGTCAGATGGAGTATGAGTTTACCGTATTGGGTTTGTTGGCGGCGTCCGGGGTAACGCCCAGGCCCATCGCCCTGTCTCCGGATTCGTGCGGCCTGGGGCGCGGGGCCATGCTCATGGAATATCTGCCCGGAACACCTTTTGATTATGTACGAGATTGGCCCAAAGCTGCCTGTGTCTTTGCCCGTGTCCATGCCACACCTCTTCCCGAAAACCATGACTTGGTCGTGCAGCGCCATCCCCTGCGTGACATCGCAGCCGAAAGCCTTGGTCTGTTGCGGCGTTACCATGAGCAGCATTCATTGCGGCCTGTGGGCGAGCGGTTGTTGCGCTATCATGACGAGGTAACGCAGCTGCATGAACGCACACGGGACGAGTTTGCTGAGGAACCGCTCGTGCTGGTGAACAGCGAGGTCAATTCCGGGAATTTTATTGTGCGGGACGGCAAGGCCTGGCTCGTGGACTGGGAAAAGGCGGTGCTTTCCTGTCGGCATCAGGATCTGGGGCATTTTTTGACACCCACGACCACACTCTGGAAAAGCGATTTTCGGTTTGATGCAGCTGGACGAATCGCTTTTTTGAGTGCGTATGCTGAGGCTTGGCGTGAACAGACAGGCGGCAGCCTGGACCTGGAGCAATTGGATCGCCGGACAGTCCTGCTGGAGCGCGCTGTGCTGCTGCGCGGCTTGTCCTGGTGTTACATGGCCTTTCATGAGTACGGGCAGGATAAGCGTGCGCTGCACAATCCGGATACGATGCTCAAGATTCGGCACTACCTGGACAATGTGTCATGTTTTTTGGGGTAGAGCAGCTCGCCAAGGCATATGACGGCAAATCCGTGTTCCAGGATGTGGCGTTTGTCGTGGAACAGGGAGAGGTTGTCTCATTGGTGGGGCCGTCTGGCGTGGGCAAAACCACGCTGCTCAAGATCATCGCCGGTCTGGAGCGGGCCGACCAGGGGCGTCTTGTCTTTCAGCGGCAACCGTCCAGACTTCGGCCCGTGCTGCTCGTGTTTCAGGATTACGTGCTTTTTCCCAATCTTACCGTGTTTGAAAATGTGGCTTTCGGCCTTCGCGTGCGGCGCATGCCCGCTTCGGAGTTGCTTGAAAAAGTCCGGGAAATTTTAGAGTACTTTCAGTTGTGGGAGCTGCGCGGGCGCTTTCCGAACCAGCTTTCCGCCGGGCAGCGGCAACGTGTGGCCATTGCCCGGGCCATGGTGGTCAACCCCATGCTCCTTCTGTTGGACGAGCCGTTCGCGAACCTGGACCGCAACCTGAAGATGTCCACCGCCGAATTCATTCGCAACACGCAAAAGGCCTTCGGCGTGACCACCATCAGCGTTACCCACGATCTGGAAGAGGCCTTTGTCATGTCCGACCGCATCGGTCTGATGCTGGAGGGCGGTCTGGTGCAGTTCGACCGACCGGACAAGGTCTACTCCCGACCTGCGAGTCGGGCCATAGCGGAGTTTCTCGGCCCGCTGAACGAGATTCCGCCAGATGTGCGTGCGCTGTTGGGGGTGCCGTGCACGATTCACGAAGGTGAACGCAGCGTCTTTGCCCGGCCCGAAGCGATTGCCCTTGAGCTTGATCCGCAAGGGCCAGGGCTGGTGCGTGAGGCCGTGTTTGCCGGGCACCATGTGCGCTATCTGGTGGAGGTCGGCACAACCCTGCTTACGGTCTATGGCCCGAACAACGAATTGCACAACGGCTTCCAGCGCGGCCAGCGGGTCAGGCCGCGGATTCTGCACTGCATCGAGCCCCAGGGGGGAGACACGGCATGAAACGGAACTCATTTTATCTGTCTGCATTCTTCGTCGCTTTCGCATTCATGGTGGTTTTGTCCGCTTGCGGAGATAAGCCCGACACGCAGTCCCGCGACTGGCGCTCGGCTCCCTGGGATGCGGTCGAGGCCGCGGCCAGGGGTGGAACCGTGCGTTGGTACATGTATGGTGGGTTCGCGCACGTGAACAAATGGGTGGATACGTATGTCGCCGGTGAAATGCGACAACGCTACGGGATAACCCTGGAGCGCGTGCCCATGGATGCGGGCGTGTTCGTGAACAAGCTTTTGGCCGAGAAACAGGCCGGGGCGGAAACCGGCTCCATCGATCTGCTTTGGGTCAACGGCGAGAATTTCAAGAATCTGCGTCAGGCGGGCGCGTTGTTCGGTCCGTATGCCGACAGGCTGCCGAATTTCAATGCCCTGGTGGATCCTGTCCTGGCGGGCACGGATTTCGGTTTTCCCGTGGAAGGGTACGAGACTCCCTATGGCCAGGCGCAATTCGTGTTCGAGTATGATATGGCCCGTACGCCGCCGCCTGCGGGGTTTGAAGAGTTGGCGACTTGGGTGCGCGAGCATCCCGACAGGTTCACCTATCCCCAGCCGCCGGATTTCACGGGTTCGGCGTTTATCCGTCAGGCGTTTTACGCGCTTACTGGCGGGCATGAGCAATACATGCGGGGCTTTGACCAGGAGCTCTTCGCCGCGAACGCGCCCAAGCTCTGGGCGTACCTGAACGATATCAAACCGTATCTCTGGGAGCAGGGCAGGGCCTACCCTCAGGAGAGTGCCGCCTTGGATACGCTGTTTCAGAGGGGCGAAGTGGATATGGGCATGTCCTACCATCCGTTGCATGCGCAGAGCAAAATCCTGGAGGGTACCTATCCGGATACGATACGTACCTTTGTGATGCGCGAGGGCGCGATCTTCAACCTGCATTTCACGGCCATCCCGTTCAACGCGTCCAATATCCCCGCGGCCATGGTCTTGGCCAACTTTCTGCTTTCGCCCGAAGCGCAGCTCTCCAAACTCGCGCCGGAAAATTGGGGCGATTTTCCGTGCATCGACCTGAACAGGCTTGAGCCGGGTGTACGCGAAGCGTTTTTGACCATGAATTTGGGCGCGGCAACGCTTCCCGCCCCGGAATTGTCGGCCGTGGCCGTACCCGAGATTCCCTCGGCCTATTTGGAGGCCTTGGAAAAGGGTTGGGAAGAGCATGTCCTGCGCTGACGCGCTGCCCGGCGAAACCTGCATGAGCCGCACCCTGCTCAAGTTTTCGCCGCTGTTTCTGCCTTTTGGCCTGCTTTTTCTCGGCGGCTTTGGTGTGGCCGTGGCCCAGTCTTTGGGGCTGTTCTTGCCCTTTGACTACCACGGCGGCCTGTTCGATGCCTATGCCGGGCTTCTGGCCCCGCACCACCTGCGCTCCTTTGCCTTTTCCCTCTGGGTGGGCGGGATGTCCGCGCTCTTGCCGGTCTGTCTGGGAGCTCTATTGGCTTATGGTGTATGGAAAATGCCCCGGAGCCTGGAGCGGTTCGCCGTGATTTATAAAACGCCGCTGATTTTGCCGCATGTGGCCGTCGGCTTCATCGTGCTCGTCTTTTGGAGCCGCAGCGGCTGGCTGGCCTCGCTGGGGCATTCTCTGGGATTGGTGGAACAGACTGGGGA
>JAZHDD010000032.1:0-22195 GCA_036541255.1 Desulfovibrionaceae bacterium
GGCAACGTCCTTTACACGGATGAAGGAATCGGCGTACGTCTGGCCGAACAACTCCAGAGCGCATACGAGTTTTCCGACAACGTGACCGTCATGGATGGCGGGACGTTGGGCACCCGGTTGATGGGACCGATCATGGAAAGCGACTATCTCATCGTCTGCGACGCGGTTCTTGGCGACGGTCCTCCCGGCAGCCTCTATCGCCTGACCGGCGACGACCTGCGCCAGAGCCTCGCGTTCAAGAATTCCATGCACGATACCGATCTGGTGGATACGCTGATCTATTGCGAATTGGCCGGAAACAGGCCGGAAGCTTTGATCATCGGCATGGAGCCTGAAGATTATGACACCATGGCCACGGACCTTTCGCCTGCGGTGGATGCCAACATGCCGCAGATGGTGGAACGTGTGCTGGCCGAAATCACCGCTGCCGGCGGTACCTACAAGCCGCGCGAAACCGCGTTGGAGGAAGTCGTCTATGTGCCTCGCAGTACCTGCTGAGATAATCGAAATCGAAAATGGAGTGGCCACCTGCCGTGTGGGCGAAGGGACGGCAACGGTTCAGGCTTCGCTGCTGGTCATGGACGAAGATGTGGGCCTCGGAGATTTTGTGATCATTCACGCCGGTTTCGCCATTCGCAAGCTCGACCCCAAAGAGGCCGAGGAGTCGCTTAAAATTTTGCGGGAGTTGGTGCAGGCCGCACAGGAAGCAGGGCTCAACGTGGATCAGATTTGACGAGCCGTTCGGAGTGCACCTTTTTTTCAGGCCGTCCTTCGGGGCGGCCTGAATTATTTGGGGCAGCAAGCAAGACCAGCCAATGTCGCCTGCAACATGGCCGCGTCAAACGGTTTGGAAATATAATCGCTCATACCCGCTGCAAGGAATTTGTCCCGGTCTCCTTTCATGGCATGGGCGGTCATGGCGATGATCGGCACGTCCGTGGGAGTGGCGCTGCTTGTACCGGACCGGATTTGTTTGGTCGCGGCAAGGCCGTCCAGAATGGGCATCTGCACATCCATGAGGATGCAGTCGTACTGTTTCTCTGTTGCCGCTTCCACTGCTTGGCGCCCGTTTTCCACCAAGTCCACTTCGTGACCGAATTTCGCCAGCATGCCACGGGTCACGATTTGGTTGACCCTGTTGTCTTCAGCCAGAAGAATACGCAACGACCGGGTGAGCTGATACGGCTGTTGTCTTTCCGTAGGCCTGTCCGTGGGGATTTTGACCTGGGCGGGCGCGAAGGGCGCTTCGAAAATGAATGTCGAGCCTTTCCCCTCGCGGCTTTGTACTTTGAGACTTCCATTCATGAGTTGGGTGAGTTGGCGTGAGATGGCCAGCCCCAACCCTGAGCCTTGAATCCTGTTCATATACGAATCGTGTGCTTGTCGGAAATTGTCGAAAATGGTTTCCAGCATATTTTGCGGGATACCGCTCCCCGTATCCTGCACGTCGATGTGCAATACAATATTGCCCTGATCGGTTTGAGCGGAGGAGCTGGAGATATGCAGGACTATTTCTCCCTGATCCGTGAATTTGATGGCGTTGGAGATCAGGTTGGCAAGCACTTGCCGCAGGCGATGCGGATCGCCCATAAGCAGGGGAGGTGAATTAAGGATTTCCAGCCGAAGGGAAAGTTTTTTTTCTTCGGCTTGTATTCGGAACAGGGAGAGTGAAGATTGGGCGACCTCCACGGGGTCGAAAGGCATGCGCGCAAGCTCCATGCGTTGCGCCTCGATGCGGGAGAGGTCCAGAATGTCGTTGAGCAATGCCAGCAGGGTATTCCCGGATTCCTGTATGAGCGTGAGGCGTTGCCGTTGTTCCGGTTTGTTTTCTTCATTGAGCGCGAGATGGGCGAGGCCAAGAATTCCGTTGAGCGGAGTGCGGATCTCATGGCTCATGTTGGCCAGGAAGGAACTTTTCGAACGACTGGCGCGTTGCGCTTCCTGCTGGGCTTGCTGGAGTTCCCGCTCGGCTTGCTTGTGGTTGCTGATATCCGTCAGCAGGCAAACGGAAAACCCGGATTGGGGAATACCGTCCAGTGGAGAAATGGAAACGCGCACAGGATGAAATTCTCCTGAAGAATGCCGCAGCAGAATTTCGCCTTCGCTGCACGTTCCCCCATCTTCCCAGGCAGGTTGATTCACGGAACAAGGCAGACTGTCGCCAAGCAGCTCACCAATTTTTTGGGAGAGTATCTCGCTCGTGCTTTGCCCGAGCATTTGCGTTGCTGCCGCATTGACCATGCGCACCTTGGATTCAGGATTCACCACAAGTATGCCATCGCTCATGCTGTCCAGGATGCTGGAAATGAAATCAAGAGAAACAGTGGTTTTTTCAAGTTCCGTATTGAGATCCAGGACAGAGCGGGCCAACTCCCCGAATTCGTCTTCGCGTTGTATGGGCAAACCCTGAGTGAGCTGAGGGCCGGGGCCGGATCGAAGGCGTACGGCCAAATCCGCGAGAGGTTCGGAAAAGCGCCGCGCCAGATAGAGTGCCGTCGGGATGGCCACAAGCAGCAACAGGGCGGTCAGTGTCGTAAAAAGCAGAATGCCGGTGGATGTAGTGTCCTTGGTGATGGCCTGGAATCTTGTCGTGAAGTAACGTCCTTGGAGCAAGGCGCCGTTCAGGCGCAGACCAATGCAGACGCCGCCGGCAACGTAGCCTTCAACGGAAATGGGTTCCACGAAATAGAGGGTATCGGCCCCGAGGTCGTGAATGACCTGCCGGTGAAGTATGTTGCCCATATCCAGCAGATCAGGCAGGTAGAGGCCTTCTTCACTGGCTTGTTCGTCGTTCCCTGCAAGGATGCGTCCGTTTACTTCGTAGGCATAGGCAAAGATCACATCTTCCTGGTTGGCCGCAGCAACCAGAATGTCGTGCATGCTTTGCCTGTCGCGCAGCATCAGTGGATTTACGAGTGATTCAGAGCAGATGGATACTACTGTTTGGCCGCGAAGCTGAGCCTGTTCACGAAAGGCTTTTTCCGTCATTTCCACGCCGGCCCTGGCAGCTTGGCGTTCGAGCTTGGTAACGATGTAGACCGAGGTCAAAAGAGACAGCGTCAACGCCGCGCCAAGGAACAGCAGGAAGGTCAGAAATAGTTTGCGGGCAAATAACATTTTCGGATTCCTACTTGAAATCGTGAATCATAGTGTCCCAATAGCGTTTCACTGTAGCGGCATCCACGGTATCAAACCGGGTGACGCCTCTATAGGCCTTCAATGCTGCGCGTCCTTCGGACGAGTTCGGTGCCTGCAGCAATGCCTGGATGATGTCATGCGCCAGTTTTTGGTCCAGGGTCCTGGAAAGCAGCACCAGCGAACGAGGCAGGGGCGGGGACGTGTAGATGATGCGTAACCGGCGTTTGGAGTCCAAGGGGACAAGTCGCGGGTTGTTCCAGTCTTGGTCGCTGAGGGCACCGGCATGGACGCGGCCATCCAGCACAAAGGTAGGGATGTTTGTTTCTTCGTTGACGAAGATATAGCCTGTTTTTCCGGGGAAAACAGCATGGGGCCGTTCTCCAGGCCATGGTGTTTCCACAAGGTTGTGACCGGACCGTTCCAAAATAAGTCGGGGCAGATGGTAGGCTGAAGTGGAGTCCGGGTCTTCAAATGCCAATATTTTTCCATGCAGATCGTCCAGGCTGCGAATAGTGGAATCGTCGCGTACGAAAATCAAGGAACGATATTCCGGAACGCCGTTTTTCCATTCGAGCAATACGGGGTCGGTCACGCCGTCCTGCATGAATTCCCACGCCCCAAAAAGCGTTTCGGAAATGATGTGTACTTCTCCGGTCCGAAGTTTTTCTTTCATTTCCTGCGTGGTTTTGCAGAAGGCCACGCTCACGGAAGTAATGCCCTGATCAGGTAGTTGGTCATGCAGATAGGTCGCAAGAGCGCGAAGCTTGGGGTAGTCCTTTTTGGGATTGAGCGTGACCCTGCCGAGCACGAGGGGGCTGCTTGAGGCCGATGTCCCGGAAAAGGCCGGGGAGAGCGTGCCCACTGTGAACAGGAGAAGCAAGAAGGCTACCCGAATCACGTATTCCCTCCAGAAAAACAATGAAGGCAGAAATAATGTTGCTGTCCGGAGCTGTTCTTCTTTCATCCTGTGTGTCGTCGCAGGAAGGTGCAAGGAGTGAATGAGGTTACAGTAAAGATGATAGAATGACTATTCTTCATACATGGTTTTCGCTTCATTTCCAAGTGGGAGGCTCAGGAACGCTGGGGTTCCCCGCAGGAGTGGGCAGGGGGCGGCTAACGGTTCCGGCTGGGAAGAAAAGCCTGCCGAAGAAAGGATGGGTTGAAGAACTGGAAGGGATTGTTCGCGATTTTGTCGGGCAGGAGGTGATACCAACGGTACCCCAGGTCTCGGAAAAATTTCCGGGCTTGGGGATGGTGTCCTGTCTGGCGGGCAGCGAGCAGAGCCGCGTCTCGCTGACAGCGGGAAGACGCCACGACGCGAAAGACGCGTTCCCGGAAACCGTAGCGTTCCAGCAAGGTGCGGATGCGTTGATAGTCGATGAATCGGGCCACGGCATCAAGCAGGGCTATGCCGCCCAGGCCGTACCAGCCCAGGGCGGGAAAGGCGCAGAGCATTGCGGAAAGGCGTTCGCCGTCGGTGTGTTGGCTTACGACCACGGCCCAGAGCAGTGTCCCGAGCACACAGCAAAGCGCCGCCAGCAAAAGAGGCCATGGTGCGGCGCGGCAAAGCAGGAATGTATGAAGCGTCAGTTGTTTCATTGTCCGGCGTCGTAGGTTGCGTTCGGCGTCGGCCGAAACAAAGTATAGCGGATTCCTTTGCGGCTGTCATGAAAAAGCGGTGCGCCGGGCCGCAGGCACGAAGCTCCGATGCTGGGTAGGGCTCGTTTCCAAGTGTGGGCTACAGTGGCGGAAGTAGGAGCTGCTGGCCCTTGCCGAAGCAGCGGCGGCGTACCAACAGCACCGCCAGGATGGAGCCTACGCCCGTGGAGGCCACAAGCATGAGCATGACCACGATCTGATAGCGGATGGCCAGCAAAGGGTTTGCGCCCGCCAGAATCTGGCCGGTCATCATGCCGGGGATGAACACGAGCCCCACGCCCATCATGGAGGTGATGGACGGGATCATGCCCGCCTTGACTGCCTCGCGGGTGATGTCCGCGCTGGCTTCGCGATAATCCGCGCCGAGGCTGAGCATCATTTCCACCTCGTTGCGTCTGGTACGCAGGGAAGAAAAGAGGCGTTCCAGGGCCACGGCCAGTGCCGGCATGGAGTTGCCCACGACCATGCCCGAGAGAGGGATGAAATAGACCGGGTTCCACCAGGGGCTGGCCTGGACAACCACGCTGGTGACGAGCAGAGATACCAGAAAATAGCTCGCGAACATGGACAGGCCTAGGGGCAGGGCAAAGGGCACGGTGCGCTCGCGGACCCTGCCGCGAACCGTAAGCACGGCTGTCACGAGCATGACGCAGAATACGCCGATGGTTACGCTCAGTGTATTCAGATCAAAGACCAGTTGCAGTACGTAGCCCATGAGAAAGAGCTGGGCAAAAGTTCGTAAGGTGCCCAGGGCAAGGTCGCGGACCAGCCCCAGACGCAGGGCCAGGGACAATCCCTGCGCAAAGAGGATGAAGACCAGTCCGAGCGCAAGCTGCCAGGGGCCGATGTCCACGGGATGTGTGATCATGCCCGCTCCAGTTGGTTGCCGCGCACATGCAGCACCGTGGCTCCGGGCAGATCGGCAGGAGACAGGGCATGGGTCACGAGCACGCAGGTGATGCCATGCTCGCGATTGAGCTGCATGGCGGTTTGCATGACGATGCCTGCGCTTTTTTTGTCCAACGCGCTGGTAGGTTCATCGAAAAGCAGAGCCTCGGGCGAGAGCAGCAGGGCGCGGATCAGGCAGAGACGTTGCTTTTGGCCCACGGACAAGGCTGCCGCAGGTTGCTCCAAACGTACGTCCGTGAGCAGAAAATCGTCCAGCCGGGAGCGCAGCTCCGCGTCCGAAGGGCGGGTAATTTCATGGTTGGCTTTGAAGGACAACGGGAGCAGCAGGTTGGCCCGTACCGAGCCTTCGATCACGGTCGGGGTCTGCTGGATGAGACAGACGCGTGTGCGCAGTTGTACTGGGTCCAGGTCGCCCAGGGAGCGGCCGCGCAGAAGGATATTGCCCGAGGACGGCTCCTCCAGCCGGCAAAGCAACCGCAGCAGGGTGGATTTCCCCGTGCCGGACGGCCCTTCCAGTACAACGAATTCGCCGATTTCAATGCGGGCGGAAGCGTTGTTGAACACGCTTGCCCCTGCGGCATAGGCAAAGTCGAGATTTTGGATTTCAAAATGGGGTACGGGCATGGCGCACCTAAAAAAGGCGGCCCGAAGGCCGCCTGATGACGCTACAAATTGGCGAGGACGATTTCGCCGAATTCCTGGCAGCCGACTTTTTCGGCTCCGGGAATCTGCATGGCCAGATCCATGGTCACGCGTTTGTTGGTGATGGTTTTGTTGATGGAATTGCGAATGGCGTCGGCTGCCTCATGCCAGCCGATGTCTTCGAGCAGCATGGCTCCGCTGAGGATCAGGCTGCCTGGGTTGGCCTTGTCGCGGCCCGCAATGGTCGGAGCCGTGCCGTGGGTAGGCTCGTACAGGGCCAGGGTGTCGGACTTGTTTACGCCGGGGGCCAGTCCGAGACCGCCCACTTGCGCGGCCAGCGCATCGGAGATGTAGTCGCCGTTGAGGTTGGTGGTGGCGATGACGTCGTAATCCTGCGGGGCCTGGAGCACTGCCTGGAACATGGCGTCGGCAATGCGGTCCTTGATGATCAGAGGCTTGCGCCCGGTTTCCACCTCGGCCTCGGTCATGACCTCGTCCTGGTACTTTTCACGGGCCACTTCGTAGCCCCAGTTCATGAACGCGCCTTCAGTGTATTTCATGATGTTGCCCTTGTGCACCAGGGTGACGGAAGAGCGTCCCTGGTCCAGGGCGTACTGGATGGCTTTTTCTACGAGCCGCTTGGAGGCATGCTCGGTGATGGGCTTGATGCCGATGCCTGCCGTGAGGTCGACTTCGGCTTTGAGTTCGTTGCGCAAAAATTCGATGAGCCGCTTGGCCTCGGGGCTGCCGGAAGCGTATTCGATGCCTGCGTAAACGTCTTCGGTGTTCTCGCGAAACACGACCATGTTCACCAGATCGGGCCGTTTCACCGGGGATTCAATACCCTCGAAATAGCGGATGGGGCGGATGCATGCATACAGGTCAAAGGTCTGGCGCATGGTCACGTTCAGGCTTCTGAAGCCTTTGCCCACGGGCGTCTGCAACGGTCCCTTCATGGCCAATTCGGCTCCGCGCAAGACGTCCAGCGTGGCCTGGGGCAGGTATTCGCCCACTTCCTTGAAGGCCTTTTGGCCCGCCAGAAGCTCTTCCCAGACAAGCCCGTTGGCCTTGCCGTAGGCTTTGCGCACTGCGCCGTCGATGACGGGCCGGGCCGCTTTCCATACTTCCGGGCCGATGCCGTCGCCTTCAATGAAATATACGGTTTTCTGAGTCAAGGAATCCTCCTGGGGCGTGGGATGCGGCGCATTAAACGCGCTCATGGGGCCAGACTCTAACCGTCGCAACCCCGTATTGGCAAGCGCCCAGGCACTCCTTGCCGCCTGTGCCGGGCATAATCTTTCGGGAAACGTGTGTTGCGCGCTGAGGATTTTTCACGTTTTTAATACGCTTGAGAGATGGGTTTGCGTGGTTGTTCGTGTGCAATGCTCGCTGATAATGTCTGGCGCGGGTATTGTGACCTGCGTATGCGTTCTTAGAAAAACACGCGTTTTTTTTTTAGTTTTTCCGAATGTCCAGGGGCAGCGTTGCCGTGTTTTTCTTTCCTGTGGGGGCAGATGCTTGACAGAAAACCTGTAGTGAGAGTAAGCAATAACTATGAAAATGTTCACCCCCCATAACTTTTGGTGGTGCTGGCGGCATAGCGACTGAAGCTGCCGGCACGGTGAATTGTTGAATTGAAATGCCGCAGGCTTCAAGGCCTGCGGTTTTTTTTGATCCCTTCTCCGGGGGAAATGGAAAGGGGCTGCGGGCATAAGGCCCGCAGCCTTTTTCGTCATCAAACCTGGAGGAGAAACAACATGGAAAAGAGAATCATTCTGCCTGCGTCCGAGATGCCGGACAAATGGTACAATGCCCTGCCGGATTTGCCCACGCCTCTTGCTCCGCCCCTGGATCCGCAGACCAAACAGCCGGTGACGCCCGAACAGCTCGGCGTTATTTTCCCGAACGGACTGATTGCCCAAGAGATGAGTCAGGAATCCTGGATCGCCATTCCGCAGCCGGTCATGGATGTGTACCGGCTCTGGAGGCCGACGCCTCTGATCCGGGCGCGCAATCTGGAAAAGGCCATTGGTGCCAAGTGCCGGATTTTTTACAAGGACGAGTCGGTTTCTCCGGCCGGATCCCACAAGCCCAACACGTCCGTTCCCCAGGCCTATTACAATAAGTTGGAAGGCGTACGGCGGCTGGCCACGGAAACCGGAGCGGGCCAATGGGGCACGGCCCTTTCCTTTGCCTGCAGCCAGTTCGGCATGGACTGCACCGTATATATGGTCAAGGTCAGCTACGAGCAAAAGCCCTATCGCCAGATTTTGATTCGCAATTACGGCGCCACTATTTATCCTTCCCCATCAACTGCGACCAGGACCGGGACGGCCATGCTGGAGAAGGATCCGGACTGCAAGGGCAGCCTGGGGCTGGCCATTTCCGAGGCGGTGGAGGATGCGGCAACGCATGACGACACCAAATACACGCTCGGCAGCGTACTCAACCATGTGCTGCTGCATCAGACCATCGTGGGGCTGGAAACGGAAAAACAGCTCGCCTCCCAAGGTCTCAAGCCGGATTACCTGGTGGGCTGCGTGGGTGGCGGCTCCAACTTCGCGGGATTGGTCCTGCCGTTCTTGCGGCGCAAGCTGGCTGGGGAAAACATCCGTTTCGTCGCCTCGGAGCCGCGTGCCTGCCCGACCTTGACGCGAGGGCAGTATCGTTACGATTACGGTGACATGGCCCGGCTCACCCCGCTGATGAAGATGCATACCCTGGGGCATTCCTTCATGCCCGCACCCATTCATGCCGGAGGGTTGCGCTATCACGGCGACGCTCCCATCCTCTGCAATCTTATGGAAGAGGGCTTGGTGGATGCGCGAGCCTATTTTCAGACCGAATGCTTTGATGCGGCCCAGCTTTTCCTGCGTACCCAGGGCTTTTTGCCCGCGCCGGAAACGTCGCACGCCATCAAGGCGGCCATTGAAGTGGCCCGCGAAGCCGGACCGGATGAGAATGTGGTTTTCCTCTACTCAGGACATGGGATGCTGGATCTGGCTTCCTACGATGCCTACCTGCGGGGCGACTTGACCAACTTCGAGCTCCCTCAGTCGGACATTGACGGTGCGCTGGCGGACTGCCCGCAGATATGACGACGCAGGGCGGCCGGATCGTTCCGGCCGCCCTTGATGTCTGCGTAATGCAACGCGTTGGAATCAGATGCCTTTGCTGAAATACAGGCCGGATCGGGAGAGCACGTCCTTGTCCAGGTCGTGGAGCGGGTCCATGCGCGTTTCAGAGAAATCCGGGCCGTATCCGCCCGCGCCGATGTTCATGCGCGGCAGCAGAAAAGGATCGTCACGCAATTCAGCGTCGTAAAGGCAGAGAGGGTCATCACCCTTGTAGCCTTCACCCAGACCGGGCCGTGCGATGACCGCGCCGGCAAATCCGAGGTCGCGCAGGGCCTGGATGCCTGTGGCAGCGCATGGAATGCCATAAGGATAGGAAAAGATGCGGGTCATCATGGGCAGCGCGCCCAGCTTGTCGAGCTGGTGGATCTGTTCTTCCATGAGGGCGTGCATGGCTTCATATCCCAGATTTTTTACGAGCTTGTGCCTGCGGGTGTGGAAGGCCGCTTCCAGTCCGGGGTGGGAGGTGATGCGTTCCAGGGCTTCCAGGATGCGGCTGTTGTCCCCGAAATACCCCTCCAGGCCCGGCACGCGGTCATCGGAGTCCTCGGCAAGAAAGAACGTGGCCCGCGGGACGCGTCCAGAAGCTGCGCAGGACTCTTCGAATACATCAACGAAAGAACGGGAATTGGGACGGCCTTCCACCGTGTTCCCCGCGAAGACCGTGCTCTGATGGGCGTCGTCGATGGTCACGCCCATGGGTTTTCCGCCTTTGGGCACGAGGCTGTCCACGCGTCCGGCCAGAATGTCGCTGACATTCACGGGGTAAAAGCCCTGGTCCCATGCCGCGTCGAAAACCGCCCGGAGCTGCTGCGGCGAGAGATCCTCGGGGTGTCGCGGCGTATTGTCCACTTTGTGAAACATGGTAATGGGAATGCCGAAGCCCGATTCGGATTTGGCGGAAAGAGTCCATCCCGTTGAGGCTAATCCGGCCAGGGGAAGCCCGGCCAGGAGGGCCAGAAAGGAGCGTCGTGTGAGCATGAAAATCCTCCGGGCCACACATTGCCAGCAGGTATGCTCATTTGCAAGGACTCTGATTTGGGTTCTTTGCCTCCGGCCCTGATTCGGCTACACTCGCACCCCATGCCCTTCCTCTTTCGACGAAGCATTGCCCCGCGGCGCAGGCCGCCCCTGTGGCTCGATTTGGCCGTTCTTGTGAACGGTATTCCCGGTCTGGACCCGGAAGAGCTTCGGCTCTGGGCACTGGTCCTGGAGGCCCGCCGCATTCCCTGCCGCCTGCGGCGCGAGGCCGGAGAGCGCGAACTGCAGGTGCGGCGCATGGACGCGGAGCGCGCCGAAAAGGAAATACGGCTTTGGCAGGAGGAAAACAGTCATGGAGCGTCCATCCTGCCCGTGCCGGAATCCGATCCCGCCGATGTATGGCCTCCAGCACTGTTCATGTTGTTGCTCGTGTTTTTTCATGCTTTGACTGGAAGGGCCTGGCCGTTGTTCGGGCTGTACCGCCAGCGTTGGCTGGACATCGGCAGCGCCCATGGCGCGTCCATCATGGAAGGGGAGTGGTGGCGGCTGTCCACTGCACTAACCCTGCATGCGGACGCCGGGCACGTGCTCGGAAACGCCCTTGTGGGCGGACTGTTTCTGGCTCTGGCAGGGCGTCGTACCGGCGGGGGCTTGGCCTTGCTTGTGGCCGTGGCCGGAGGCGTGCTCGGCAACCTGTGGAACGCACTTGCCCTGGGACCCCATCATGATTCCATAGGCTTCTCCACGGCGGTGTTCGCGGCCGCAGGGCTTTTGGCTGCTCTGGGAGTTTTGGAGGGACGGGGCGCGGGACTGCTGCGGGCCTTGATTCCCGTGGGCGCCGGCCTGGGCCTGCTGGCCATGCTCGGGGCGGGCGGAGAAAACACCGATCTGGGCGCACACCTGTTCGGCTTTACAGCGGGACTGATCCTGGGATTGCCCGCAAGCTTGGCCGTCTTGCGGTGGGGACGTCCGTCGCTCTGTTGGGGCGCGACATTCTATCTTCTTGTTCTGTTGGCGTTGTCAGGATGCTGGGCAATGGCCTTGTCCGCATGAATCGTTTTACCACGGCGTATCGCGGGTGAGCATCTGTTCGGCCTCTTCACCGGAGACCGGGCGCGAGAAAAAGTAGCCCTGGCAGTATTCGCAGCCCAGTTCCATCAACGTGCGCTGATGTTCGGGACGCTCCACGCCTTCCGCGACCACTTTCAGCCCCAGCGTATGGGCCAGGTTGATGATGGCCTTGACGATCTCCACGTTTTCCGGACCTTCATCCAGCGGCTGCACAAAGCTCAGGTCGATCTTGAGGTAGTCCAGGGGCAGCTTCTGCAGATAGCTCATGGAAGAGTAGCCCGTGCCGAAGTCGTCCACGGCCAGGGTGATGCCCAAGTCCTTGAGTTGCCGCAGACTGTTGGTGGCCTGGGCCGCGTTTTGCATGATGGCGGTTTCGGTAATCTCCAGCTTGAGCCTGTCTGCGGGCATGCCTGTCTGGCGCAGAATGCGGCGTATTTTGCCGGTCAGGTCGCTTTGGGCGAACTGGCGGCCGGAAATGTTCACACTTAGAAAAATGTCCTGTTTGTCGGGGTGGCGATCACGCCAGCCCACCATGGTGGTGCAGGCCTCGTTGAGAACCCAGAGCCCCAGGTCAGTGATCTGGCCGGTTTCCTCGGCCACGCCGATGAATTCAAAGGGCGGGATGAGGCCACGCTCGGGGTGACGCCAGCGGGCCAGGGCTTCAAAGCCGAACAGGCGGCGTTCGCCTTTGATCTGGATGATGGGCTGAAAATTGAGAAAGAATTGTCCTTCGGCCATGGCCGTGTCCATGTCGTTTTCCAGGGTCATGAGCTGGACCGCATGTTCCAGCAGCCGAGTGCTGAAGACCTTGAAGCGGTCGCGGCCCTTGGCCTTGGCCCGGTGCATGGCCAGGTTGGAATACCGCAGCACATCCTCGGCGCGGGCGGCCTCTACCGGGGCCAGCACGATTCCCAGGCTTGCGGATATCTGCACTTCATGCCCTGCGAGATTGTAGGGGCGCCTAAGTTTCTTGCGCATGCGCTTGACCACCTGGATGGCCCGGCGAGGGGAGTCCAGCTCTTCCAGCAACACGATGAACTCGTCGCCGCCGAATCGGGAAACCGTGTCCAGTTCACGAACGCTTTCCTCGAGCCGCCGCGCCACTTCGATCAGTAGAATATCGCCGACATTGTGCCCCAAGCTGTCGTTGATGATCTTAAAACGGTCCAGATCCACGAAAATTACGGCGTAGCTGTAATTTTCGCGGCGACGGGAGCGTTCCAGGGAACGCGTGATGCGGTCCATGCACAGCGTCCGGTTGGCCAGCCCCGTGAGCGGGTCATGCATGGCCTGATGCCGGAGCTGGTTTTCCATGCGTTTGCGTTCGGTGATGTCCGTGAAAAGGACAAAGGAACCTTTGACCTGCCCCTGGGCGTCGAACATGGTGGTGGCGTTGGCCAGGATGTTGACCTCGTCGCCTTCTTTGCGCCGGAACGTGAACTCCGAATGCTGGTGACGGTTGGCGGCCCTGCGGTTCATCTGGTTGCGGAAGTGTTCTGCGTCGGCTTCCTCCATGAAATCCAGCGGAGTACGGCCTTCTATCTCGATGCGGGAATAGCCGAGCATGTCGCGCATGGCCTTGTTGGTCGCCCTGATCGTACCTTCGGTGTCCAACATCAGATAGCCTTCCGAAGTGGTCTCGATGAGCGAACGGTACATTTCTTCGCTCTTGCGCAACTGGCTTTCGGCATTTTTGCGTTGCGTCACGTCGCTGATGGCCCCGGCAATGCGCATGGGTTCGCCAGCTTCATCCTTGAGGCTGGCGCCGCGCGCATGGATCCAGCGGTAGGAGCCCTGCTTGTGGCGCAGACGGTATTCGAGGTTCATCTCGTCGTTGATTCCGGCCATGAGGCTTTGGTGGGCATTGACCACAACCTCCAGGTCCTCGGGGTGGATGCGGCTTTTCCATTGCTCGACATCCGCAGGAAATTCGTTGTCTTCAAAGCCGATAATGGCCTTCCAGCGTGGGGAATAATAGACCTCGTTCGTGTATAAATCCCAATCCCAGATGCCGTCGTTGGCACCGCGTACCGCAAGGGAGTAACGTTCCTGGGCTTTCTCCCGTTCGGCAACCTCCTGTTCCAGAGCTGCCTCACGCGATTGGACGCGGTTGGCCATGCGCCGGAAGTTTTTCATGATCTCGGCGAGTTCCTTGTGCTGCGTCTGCTGGAAATCATACGAGAAATCGCCCTCGGCAAGCAGATTCATGCCGCGCATCAATTCGCGCAGGGGCCGGGCCAGATAGGAGCGCAGAAAAAGGCCCGTGGCCAGGGAAAGCACGAGCACGACACCGCCGAACGCCGCGGCCATAGTGGCCACGAAAATTTTGAGGCTGCGGCGGTAGGGTGCCAGCGTCAGACTGATGTGGGCCGTGCCGATGTTCTGGTCTTCAAAAATAATAGGCCTTGTACGTTCGACGCGGCCTGCTCCGTCCGGTTGTTTGACCAATTCGTAGAGCGTGCGGCCCCTGTGGTCTTCAATGCGGACCGAAGACACAAGTTCGTTTTGGGTGAAGACGCTGCCGGTTTGCCGGATGCCGTTTTCATCGAAGGTCCAAAGGGGGACAGCCAGAATTTCTGCGAGATTGGAAGCATATTCGTCAGCCGTGATGTCGATCTCGTGGCGCATGTCCGTTGACCGGGTGTAATAGCCGATGCCGAACAGGACCAGCAGAACCAGGGAAATCAGAAGAATGAGGGAAAAAGTCATGTCCTGGGAGAGGGACCTGACTTTGGGAGGGCTGATATGCGGATGCGGTTTCGTCATTGCCTCGTGCGTCGCTGCTGCTGTCTTCAGGTGCGCCAGGGCCTTAAAGAAAAAGATGGATAACCCATGCTGCTGCGAGAGCCAAGCGGGAAAGCGGACTCTCGTTCATTGGGCCGCTTCACCCAAGGCGTTGCGCAACCAGAGGCGGAAGGGCTCTTCCTCTTGTCCGATGATACGGCTGAGTCCGGGAGCAACCTTGGCTGCAAAACCAGCAAGAGGAGTGCCGATCCGTGTTGCATTCCAAGTGGATTCATCAGCTGAAACAACGGATTGGCGCGTGATCCCATCGGCATCTTTATAACGATAGAACAACAATTTTCTTGTGAGTCCGTCTGTAGTGTCCATCTTTTTATCTACTATCCAAACAGTAATACGATTTTCCCCCATCGCCCGAAATCGTTCCTCGCGTAAAATATCATAGGGTATCTGGGTAAAGAGCCATACCAAGAACGCGGTCAAGATCAACAGCGTAAGCTGACGCAATGTAATCTTAAATCGCGATACTTGCATCATAACAAAAATGCTACACTCTTTTAGGCTGTGGGACAAGCGTCGCTCTTGTGTCGGCCTTGGTAAATGCGTTAATCTGCTGCAGACCGACAAGGGGATGGGTGAGGGTATGGATACCGATCGAAAAACGCAGTCCAACCGCAAAGCGAAACAGCTGGAGGCTTCCATCAGGAGGCTTACGGCTGCTGTGCGCCGGGCCTCGGGCGGAGCCCGTGGGGGAGTGTCTGGCTACGGTTGGTGGGTGTTGGCCTGTGGCGATTCCATCGGCGACAAGCCGTTTGAAGACCGTGACCAGGCTCGCGAACGTTTGCGCGCTGAAGTGGAGGCGGCCGGTATTGTCCTGCCCGAGTATATTTGGGTTTGGGACGATGAGGACCGGGCGTTGTTGGTCATCACAACGCTGCCCAGCCGCGACCGGGCCGAGCGGGTGGCGGACCGGTTGCGGGGCAGGGGGCTGACCATGCGGGTCGCCAAAGAACGGTTCTAGGACTTTTTTCTTCCGCGTTTGCACTCTTTGCAAGCAACGAAAAGCCCGGTTGAGTCAACCGGGCTTTTCGTTGCTATCGTCTCAACATGTTGTGAAACATTACCCTCGCTCGTCAAGATACGGGTTCAGCTCCATGACCGCCTCGAACAGGAAATGGTCAACGAGGTGGCAGAGCAGGTGCCCCGCGGCGATGTGGATTTCCTGGATCACCGGAGTGTCCGTGCTGGGCGCGGCAATGAGCGTGTCGCAGAGGGTGGACATTTCGCCGCCGCGTTCGCCGGTCATGCCCACGGTGGTCATGTTGCGGCGTCGGGCTTCACGCAGGGCGGCCAGCACGTTGGGGCTGGATCCCGAGGTGGAGATGCCGATCAGGATGTCGCCGGGATTGCCCAGGGCCTGCACCTGCTTTTCAAAAATCTGGTTGAAGCCGTAGTCGTTGCCGATGGCCGTGATGATGGAGGTGTCCGTGGTCAGGGCGATGGCTGGGAGTGGTGGACGCTCCAGCTTGAACCTGTTCACGAATTCCGCCGCCAGATGCTGGCAGTCCGCGGCGGAACCGCCATTGCCGCAGAGCAGCAGTTTGCCGCCTTTGGCCAGGCACACCGCGAATGTCCGGGCGGTTTCGACCAGAAGTTCGGCCTGATTGGCGAAAAAAAGCTCTCTGGCTTTGAGGCCCAGTTCGGCATGTTCGCGGACTTTGTCCAGCGCGCTTTTGCTCATTGTGTGTCCTTGAGGGCTATGTTGTTTTGTTCGTTTTTTGTAAAATGAGTCAGGAGTTCGATTCCTATCTGAAAGCGTGAACGCGATCAAGGGTGGGCCATGTGTGCGTCGAGGGCGAAACACATTGTTGTAAAAGGATTTTATCTTGATTTGCAGGGATGTAAAGTTGGAAAAACCGCTTTCAATCACGGCTGAATTGGGGTAAATGGTTCCATCCGTGTCAATAGTTCTAATGTATTTGATACCCTGAGAGGAGGAGTGGATGAAACGGTTCATGCTTCGCATCGCGTTTGCCGCGCTGGTTGTGGCTTTCGCCGCATTCATGCTCACTGGCTGTGGCTCCGAGGACAAAAACGTCATCAAAATCGGCTTCAACATTCCGCTGACCGGCGACATTCCCAAAGTCGGAGAGGCTTCCAAGTTTGCCGCCGAGATGCTCAAGGAAGACGTCAATTCCAAGGGCGGTCTTGAGATTGCCGGCAAAAAGTACATGCTCGAGTTTCTTTACGAGGACAACGAGTCCAAGGCCGAGTCCGCAGTCAACGCGGCGTTGAAGCTCATTGACCAGGACGGCGTTGTGGCCATCATCGGTCCCAACTCCTCCAAGCAGGCCGTGCCTGCCGGCGGCACCGCCAACGACAACGAGACGCCCATGATCTCGCCCTGGTCCACCAACCCCGACACCACCAAGGACCGCCCCTGGGTCTATCGCGCCGCCTTCCTGGACCCGTTCCAGGGCCCGGTTGCCGTGAACTTTGCGGCCAAGACCTTTGGCGCCAAGACCGCTGCTGTCATCTTCGACATCTCCAACGACTATTCCAAGGGCTTGGCCGAGATATTCAAGTCCGAGTGGGAAAAGAAGATGGGCGCCGGCACCGTGGTGGCTTTCGAGTCCCATGGCACCAAGGACCAGGACTTCTCCGCGCAGCTGACCACCATCATTGGTGCTGCTCCCGATTTCATCTTCGTGCCCAACAACTACAACCAGGTCGCCTTGATCGTGAAGCAGGCGCATGACCTCGGTTGGCAGGGTCCCTTCATGGGTTCCGACGCTTGGGGTTCGGCAGAACTGATGGTCCTTTGCGGCGACGATTGCAAAGGCCAGTACTTCTCCACCCACTACGCCGCCGCCGGCGCCAAGGGTGACACCAAGGTCTTCATCGACCGCTACACTGAAAAGTACGGCTACGTGCCTGACGATGTCGCGGCCCTGACCTGGGACGCCACCCGTCTGGTCCTCGAGGCCCTGCAGGGTGCCAAGGAATGGCCCGCCGACCTGAAGGCCCAGCGTACGGTCATCCGGGACGGCCTGAGCAATATCGCCGAGTTCGCAGGAGTCACCGGCTCCATGAAGTTCGACGAGCAGGGCGATCCCATCAAGTGCGCCGTCGTGGTCAAAATCTCCGACGAAGGCGCGTTCGAGTTCGCCGAGTCGGTCTGCCCGTAGGCGCAGGCGCAACGATCATTTCAGCGGGGGCCTCCAAGGCCCCCGCTGTTCTCATGACTGCGGGCCTTCCAGGCGCACCTGCGTCGGGAAGTTCCGACTAAAGGAACGACGCAAGTGGAAGTCATAATTCAGAACCTCATCAATGCGTTGCAGTGGGGCAGTTTCTACGCCCTGATAGCCCTGGGCTACACCCTGGTCTACGGCGTGCTGCTGCTGATCAACTTTGCCCATGGCGACATCTTCATGGTCGGCGCATACATTGCGTTTTTTGTGGCCATCACGCTGCTGGGCAGCTTCGGGCTCGACCCTTCCTTCACCCTGGCCCTTGCCGTGCCCCTGACCATGGTCCTCACCGCCTGCGTGGGCGTGACCCTGGAGCGTATCGCCTACCGGCCGTTGCGGCGCAAGGGGGCGCACCGCTTGTACGTAGTCATCACCGCGCTGATGTGCGGCCTGATCCTGGAGAACGGGAACCTGGCCCTGCTCGGCGCGAGCCGCAAGAAATTTCCCGAACTGCTGGACAAGGCCGTCTACACCTTCGGCACCGTCTCCGTGACGAACCTCAAGGTGGTCGTCATCGTGACCGCCATTCTGGTGTTTCTCTTCCTGCAGTTCGTGGTCACGCGGACCAAGATCGGCATGGCCATGCGCGGCATCTCCTACGACAAGTTCGCCATTCCGCTCATGGGCATTCCCGTGGACACGGTCATCGTGTTCACCTTTGTGCTCGGTTCGGGATTCGCCGGGCTCGCGGGTCTGCTGTTCGCCATGAGTTATCCCGTACTGGAACCCTACATGGGCGCGCTCATTGGCTGGAAAGCCTTTATCGCGGCCGTTGTCGGCGGCATCGGCGATATTCGGGGCGCATTCGTGGGAGGCTTCCTGCTCGGTTTCATCGAGATCGGCGTCGTGGCGATTTTCCCGTCCACCATGCGGGACCTCTTCGCTTTCACCATTCTGCTGATGATTCTCTGGGCCAAGCCTACCGGCCTCTTTGGCAGGGCCCGGCACCAGAAAATCTGACGACTCATAGCGCGAAGGGAAAAACTCCATGGAATACGAAAACAAGCTTCAAAAAAACGCCTTTATGCTGGCCGTGGTTTCGGGCTGCGTGCTCCTGGTCCTGCTGGCGCAGTTCAAAGTCCTCAACCTGTATGTGCAGTCCGTGATCATGTTCATGGGCATCAACATCATGATCTCCACCAGCCTCAACCTGGTGAACGGCAACATGGGCGAATTCTCGTGCGGCCATGCCGCGTTCCTCTGCGTGGGCGGTTATGTCAGCTCGATCATGACCGTGCTGCTGCTGGTACCCAACGGCATTCTGGACGCGCCGCTGCTGCCCAAGAGCATGGCCCTGCTGGTCTTCCCCATCTCGGTTTTGACCGGCGGCGTGGTCGCGGCCCTGGCCGGGGTTCTGGTGGCCCTGCCTTCGTTCAAGACACGCGGCGACTATCTGGCCATCATCACCATCGCGGTCAACTACATGGTCATCTCGGGTATCGAGAACCTGGACATCATCGGCGGTCCCCGTGGGTTTTCCGGTATGAAGTCGGTGGTCAAGGCCATGCACGCGACAGCGGACGTGCCCTGGATGATGATTTTCGTGGCGCTGGGCACCGTGTTTTGCGTGATGATCATCCGCCGCTACATCTCGTCCACTTTCGGCAAGGGCGTGAACGCCATCTGCCAGGACGAGATCGCCGCCGAGATCATGAGCGTGAATACCAACAAGGTGAAGCTCGTGACCTTCATGCTCTCCTCAGGGCTGTGCGGCGTTGCGGGTGGCCTGTTCGCCCATGTGGTGGGGTATGTGAACCCCCAGTCCTTCAATATCCTGAAGTCCACCGAAGCCATGGTCATGGTCTATCTCGGCGGCATGGGGTCGCTCTCGGGCGCGGTGCTCTCGGCGGTGTTCTTCACCTTCCTGCTGGAATTGCTGCGGCCGTTGCAGATTCTCAAGTGGGTGATCATCCCGTTGACTCTGGTGCTGCTGATGCAGTTCAGGCCCGAAGGTATTATGGGCAACAAGGAACTGACGGACGTTTTTCCGAAGCTCCGCAAGTTCTGCCGATTCAAGTAAACCCGTCCGGAGAAAGCTATGTCGCTTCTGAAAGTTGATCAAATGACGCAGAACTTCGGCGGCCTTCAGGCGGTGTCGGATTTCAACATCGAACTGGAGGGCGGCGAGCTCATTGCGCTCATCGGCCCCAATGGCGCAGGAAAGACCACCATTTTCAACCTCGTGTCCGGCTTCTACACCCCGACCAAAGGCAGCATAACCTTTGCCGGCAAGGACACGCGGGGGCTTAAGCCCCACCAGGTCACGGCGCTTGGCATTGCGCGTACCTTCCAGAATATTCGTCTTTGGAAGGATATGAACGTCCTGGACAACATCCGCGTGGCCCAGCACTACCGCATGGGCTATTCGGTCTGGGACTCGTTTTTGCGCACCAAGCGCTACAACGAACGCGAAAAGGAAATCGAGAACATTGCCTGGGAATTGCTCGAGGCCATGAATCTCAAGGAATATGCCTACGAGGTGCCGCCGAACCTGCCCTACGGGTTGCAGCGCCGCGTGGAGATCGCACGGGCCATGTCCATCCAGCCCAAGCTGCTGCTGTTGGACGAGCCCGCAGCCGGTCTCAACTCCAGCGATGTGGAAGAACTCATCGACCTGGTGCGTTGGATTCATGAAACGTACAAGATCAGCATCTGGATGATCGAACACCAGATGAAGGTGGTCATGAGTCTTTGTTCCTGGATCAAGGTTGTGGACTTCGGTCAGACCATTGCCGAGGGCACGCCCGAGGACATCCAGGCCAACCCCAAGGTCATCAAAGCCTACCTGGGAGACGATACGATTTGAACGCGCTGCTCGAAGTCGACAATCTGGTCGTCAAATACGGTAATATCGAGGCCCTGCACGGCGTCAGCTTCAACGTGCAGGAAGGTGAAATCGTCACGCTCATCGGCGCCAACGGCGCGGGCAAGTCCACGACGCTCATGTCCATCAGCCGCCTGCCTCCGCCCGAGGCTCCCAAGGTGGTGCAGGGCGATATCCGTCACAAGGGACAGAGCATTCTGAACATGAGCCCGGACAAAGTCGTCTCGGACCTGCACCTCGTGCTGGTGCCCGAAGGACGGCACATCTTCGGCAACCTGAGCGTGGAAGAGAACCTCAAACTGGCCACTTACGCCCGCAGGGGGGATTCCGCGCCGGACATTCAACGGGACTACGATCAGGTCTATTCCCTGTTCCCGCGGCTGGCCGAACGGCGCAAGCAGCAGAGCGAGTCCCTTTCCGGCGGAGAACAGCAGATGCTGGCCGTTGGCCGTGCCCTGATGTCCAAATGTTCCTTCATCATGCTTGACGAGCCTTCCATGGGGCTTGCCCCGTTGCTGATGTATGAAATGTTCCGTACGCTCAAGCAGCTCAACGAACAGGGTATGACCATTCTGCTCATCGAACAGAATGCCAATCTGGCGCTCAAGTTCGCCCACCGTGGGTATGTGCTTGACACGGGCGAGATCGTGGCGCAGGGACCTTGTTCCGAACTTTTGAACGATCCGGAAGTGAAAAAGGCCTATCTCGGCGGCTAGCCGAGCAAGCAAGAGACTCTCGGCCCGGGCTGAAGCCAGGGCCTTTTGAGGCAAGAAGAACATGCCTGTCATCGCTCGCAGCACAGCCCGTCTGCTGGCCACCTGCGCGGACCAACCTGGTATTGTGGCCCAGGTTTCCCGGTTTCTTTATGAACGGGGGGCCAACATTATCCATTCGGACCAACATTCCACCGATCCTGAAGGGGGCCGCTTTTTCCTGCGGCAGGAATTTTACATGCAGGGGCTGGAAGGAATCATGGACCGGATCAAGGCCGATTTTTCCGCCCAGGTGGCCGAGCCTTTCTGCATGACCTGGGGGCTGCACCCTGCCTGGGTGCGCAAGAAGGTCGCCATCCTGGTCTCGCGCCTGGACCATGGACTCATGGACCTGCTCTGGCGCGCCCAGCGTGGCGAGTTGCCCATGGATGTGACCATGGTCATTTCCAATCATCCCGATCTGGGCAATGCGGCCCGCTCTTTTGGCGTACCTTTTTTCCATGTTCCCGTGGAAAAGGGCGGACAGGACAAGGCCTGTGCCAGGATGCTTGAACTACTTGAAGACAACGCGGATTTTCTTGTGCTTGCCCGCTATATGCAGATCATCCATCCGGACATGGTGGAGCGTTTCAAAAATCGCATCGTAAATATACACCATTCGTTTCTTCCCGCGTTCGTAGGCGCGGACCCGTATCGGCGTGCCTCGGAACGGGGCGTCAAGCTGATCGGCGCCACTGCGCACTATGTCACCGAGGAATTGGACGAGGGACCGATCATCGAGCAGGATGTCATCCGCGTTTCACACCGCCAAAGCCTGGACGAACTCAAGGTCCTTGGTCACGACATCGAACGCCAGGTGCTTTCGCGCGCAGTGAAGTGGCACCTGGAGGACCGGATTCTGGTTGACGGCAACAAGACCATCGTTTTCGTCTAGAATTTCGGGATATTTCCCGCAGACAGAAGAGTTATTCCGGAGGGGCGGGCCATGCCGCCCCTTCTTCTATTTCCGGGGAGCTGTCCGCTTGTTGTTGCGGAGCGGAGCCGGATTCCGGCTTGACCGGCTGCGCTGGGTTGGACGCGTTTAGTGGGGCGCTTCCGGATTTGGGGCGGGGCTCTACCTGCGCCGGGGGG
>JAZHDD010000033.1:0-22162 GCA_036541255.1 Desulfovibrionaceae bacterium
GGGCACATGCTCGGCGAACTGGTGCCGAACATCCGGCGCACAGCCGAGTTGATCCCGGCCCCTGCGCCGCGGTTGCCGCCGCCGATGCCCGAGGCAAACGAATCCACAAGGGCGCCGCCGCGGCTGCCGCCGCCGATGCCGGAAGAAAAGGTGTCCAGCGCGCCTCCGCCGCGGCCCCCGCCGCCGATGCCCGAGGAAAAGCGGTCCGGGGCAGTGCTGCCGCTTCCCGTTGCCGGGACGTGTCCGCCGCCTTCAATGGGGACGCGAGCCTGCGAGGTGTCGATGGGCACATGGCCTGCCGGAGTAGTGGGAACGCGTGCCTGTGACGTGTCGATGGGCACATGGCCCGCCGGGGAAATGGGCACGTGGCCTGCCGGGCCAGGGCGCACTTCTCCTGCGCCGCCGGCCATGAAATGGCCGGGGGGGCCTGCCGTGGTCTGGCCCGGAGGACCCGCCACGATGAAATCGGTGAAGCCCGTAAGCGACATGCCCGCCTCCTTTGCCTGAGCGCCCTGCGGCGCGTTGCACGCGCCCCCTGAAGACGCATTTTCTCAGATATTCAGGAAATCACGTTTGCCAGCCCCTGTCAAGGCTGCCCTGGCGCGGCCTGCCGTCCCTTCGGGCTGTTTTTCTCGCCGGTCTTCCCGGCCTTTCCCGCCTGGTGTTTTCAAACCCTGTCAATAGGGAAAAAACGTCCTTTTGCAGGTCAATCGCTTTCCTGTTTTGTCCGGGCCGAAAAAGCGGCCCTATGCTCGGGAAAAATCAAGCAGGAGGATTTGACATGAGTATCGCCACCCCGGGCCTGACCAATTTCACTGCGGGCGAGATCAGCCCCAGGCTGTCTGGCCGTGTGGATTTGTCCAAGTATTATAATGGGTGCAGGAGTCTGAGTAATTTCCTGGTGCATCCGCACGGCGGGGCCACGCGGCGCAGCGGGTTTCGTTTCGTGTGCGAGACCGCGAATCAGGCTGCGCCGTCCGTGCTGGTGCCCTTTGAGCACAACGCGACCCAGGGCTATGTCCTGGAGTTTTCCGTGGACGCGCTGGGCCGGGGACTGATGCGCGTGTTCATGGACCAGGGCCGGGTCATGAGCGACGGCGGACACGTGAGCATTGCCACGCCCTATGATGCCGCGGACCTGGAGCGGCTCAAGTATGTACAGTCCAACGACACCTTGATCCTGACCCATCCGAAGTACGCGCCCCGCAAGCTCACGCGCAGCAGTCACGACCAGTGGCAAATGCAGGAAATATCCTTCACGGGCAGGCCCAAGCAATGGGAGCCGGGCAACTGGCCCTCCGTGGCCTGCTTTTTCGAGGAACGCCTCGTATTCGCGGCCACGCCGCGCCAGCCCAACACGCTGTGGTTCTCACGCACCGGCGACTACTACGACATGCGCACCAATACCCGCGAAGTTCCGCTCGAAGGCTGGGATGAGATGGAGCTGCGCGACGGCAACAACGACGGCAACAGGGATGGCCGCAACGGCGACACGTTCGTGGTCCTGGACGGCGGCAGATTCGAGAAAGGGTCCGTGGTCCGTGGCCAGAATCCTGACGGAGAAAAACGGTTCTACCGCTACAAGGGAGACAAGGAATTTCTGCCCATGGGCGCGGACAAGACTGTGACCCTGCGCGACGAGCCGGGCGCGGCCGACATCAAGGCCGTCCACGCGCCGGACAAGGCCCTGAACAGCGAGGAATGGGAGGCTCTGAGCGTGGGCCAGCGCATCGACAATCCCGAGGCGGGAGAGCCGTTGGCCGACGACGGCATGGAGATCACGCTGTCGGCCGCCCAGGCCAATGCCGTGGAATTTTTGGCACCCAAGGCCCGGCTTTGGGTGGGCACCAGCGGCGGGGAATGGACCGTGGGCGGGGCCGCTTCGGGCGACGCCCTGACCCCGGCTTCGGTCAAGGCCAGCCAGGAAGGCACCTGCGGCGCGTCCGGAGCCCGGCCCGAGCCTGTGGCCTCGGCCAGCCTGTTCATTCAACGCGCGGCCCGCAAGGTCCGGGAGATGCACTATCGCTTCGACACGGACGCCTATGTCTCGCGTGACCTGACCATTCTCTCCGAACATATCACGGCCCCGGGCCTGAAACAGCTCGCCTACGTTCAGGAGCCGGACTCCCTGGTCTGGTGTTTGCGCACGGACGGCGTGTTGCTTTCCCTGACCTATCAGCCGGATCAGGACGTACTGGCCTGGGCGCGGCATGAAACCCAGGGGCGGGTGGAATGCGTCTGCACGGCCTACAATGGCCGGACCCTGCTTGACGAGCTGTGGATCGTGGTGCGGCGCACCGTGAACGGCGTGGACAAGCGTTTTGTGGAGTTTTTGGAAGCCACCTTTGAACAAGGTGAGACCGGGCAGGCTTTTTTTCTGGATTCCGGCCTGTCCTATCGGGGCGAGCCCGTGCAGCGTTTCGAAGGGCTGCGGCATCTGGCCGGGGAAAAGGTCACGCTGCTGGCCGACGGGCTTGTTTTGCCGGACAGGCTCGTGGCTCCGGACGGCTCCATTCAATTGGAGCGGCCCGCGACCGAGGTGCACGCCGGACTGCCCTACCGTTCGCTGCTCCAGCCCATGCCGCTTGAAGGTGGCTCATCGCGGGGCACGTCGCAGACCAAATCCAAACGCATCACCCAGGTGGCTGTGCGGTTCTTCAACACGCTGGGCGGCGGCATCGGTCCGGATCCGGAGCACCTGGAGCCGGTCTACTACCTGACTTCGGCAGCTCCGCAGGGCCGCTGCCTGCCGCTCTGGACTGGCGACAAGAAGGTGAAGTTTCCCAAAGGCTGGAATCAGGACGGGGTCTTGACCATTGTCCAGGACCAGCCTTTGCCCATGACCGTGCTCATGATCGTTCCCGAAGTGCTGGTCAACGAGTAGACGGTCGCACCGCGCGAGGTGTCGGCCTGCGGGCCGGAAAAACGAAACCCGCCGGGACACTGGTCCGGTGCGGAAAAAAGAGGAGGACGCATGGGAGTCAAGACAGGAGATGTGGGCACCCTCGGCAACTTGGCCTCGGTGGTCACCGCGGCGGGCGGCCTGATGGACCGCCGGATATCGGACAAGGAGAACCGCACGGATGTCGAAAACTATGAAGCCCTGGCCGAGGAGGCGCGGACAGATGCGGAACAGCGCGCCCGCCGGGAACAAAAAGAGGCCCGCGAAAAGAGCGGCAAGCTGCGCGAGGAGCAGCGCAGGCAGCGTTCCGCCGCGCGAACAGTCTGGGGAAAATCCGGGGTGAAGCTTTCTTCCGGTTCGCCGTTGTCGGTCATGGAAGGGCGGGCGGCGGAGGATGAAAAGCAGCGTCTGTCGCTCCTGGCCGAGGCGGATCAGGGCGCTGCGGACGAGCTGGACGCGGGCGCACGGCGCTCCAGGGGATATCTGCGCAAGGCCGAATCGCTTCGCGCACGGGCAGGATACGGCGGTTCCGGGCTGGGTGCGGCGCAGACGCTGCTCGATTTGGGCAGGGTGTATCAGGGCTGGTAGGACCGGGACCGGAAAGGACCGGCCCGCAACAAGGCGGGACTGACCCGCAGGAGGAAGCATGACCATAGCATCCGAACAATCCAAGGTTATCTATAATGGCAATGGAGCCACGCGGGAATTTGCCGTTCCTTTTCATTTCGTGCGTGCCGAGGATCTCAAACTGACGTTGCGCGAAGCGGGCGAGGCGGAACAGAATCTTGTGCCGGACCAGGATTACGAAGTGGAAAGCCGGGTAGGCACTGCCGGAGGCAGTTGCCTATTGCGTGCGGCCCCTGGCGCGGGCGCAGCACTTTCCATTTGGCGTGATCCGGCCATTCTGCAGGAGACCGTTTATGAAGAGGGCGTGCCCCTTTCGGCCAAGGCCAGGGAAAACGCCCTGGACCTTTTGACCATGATCGCCCAGGCCAACCGGGAGCGCATCAGCCGGGCCGTGAGTTTGCCCGTGTCCAGCCCCCTGGAAGGGCTGCGCATGCCGGATCCGGCGCCGGGCCGTTATCTGGCCTGGAACGAGCAGGCGGACGGCCTGGCGAGCAAGGAGCTTGTCAGCGGTCTGGTGGGGCTGCCTCTGGACGTGGCCCAGGGAGGAACAGGCGCGCAGACCCCTGACGCAGCCCTGGAGTCCCTCGGCCTGACGGCACTGGGACGGGCATTGGTCCGTTCCGGCGAGGCAGGAGGGGCGCGCGCGACCTTGGGCGCGTTGGGGCGCGGCGACCTGGAGGCCCGCGTTGCCCAGGTGGAGAACCGGTTGCTGGCCGAGGCGGCGCGCCGGGCCATCGGCGACAGTGTGGATGGACGGGAATATCTCGGCAACGGCTGGCTGGACACTCTCACGGACGCGGGCGACGTGGACGCGGAACATTCCCTGAACTGGGTTCATGACCCGGTGGGCGGCGGAACCCTGTCGCCGGTGGCTGCGGCCGCCAACAAGGCCCATGCCGTGCCCATGGATGATCCGTCCGCCTGGACGCAGGAGGACGTCAAAGGGGCCAGTACAACATTGATCGTGGATACGGCGGATCAAGCAGGGCATTTCAATGTTGCCGCCGGTGGTAAGATTCGCCCTGGCTGCCATTTGCGGGTGTCCGGCGTGACGTTGTCTCTCGTATCCCTTTCGGGCGACGGTACCGCGCCGGGGTCGGTGGTTTTTTCCGGAACGCTGGCCCAAGGCAGCCATGCTGTGGAGGCCGTCCATGGCACGCAGGTGGATTGCGAGGGCGTTGGTCTCTCGTTGTCGGGAGAACCGGAACAGCTTGTGGATCGGGCCGCGGGCACGCTTGAAGGCAGCATGACGGGCCGTGGCGGCCTTGCCGCTGCGTTCAACGGCGTGGTCGATTCTCTCTACAATGTCGGGGCCGGCAGCTCGGGTTCGGCAACCACGGTGACTGTGGGCAAGGACTGGGGAGAGGGCATGGAACGCAAGTTGACACGTGCCGTGGTCCATCCCAGCAGGGATTTGGGATTCGCCTCTGCTGCCGGAGGCGCTCCGGACACGTCGGGCTCCCTGGTTCTGCAAGGCTCGGAAGACGGCAACACCTGGGTGGATTTGGGATCGGAGCCTTTTGCCAAGGATTGCAACCCGAGAACCATTGTCAGCAATTCGAGGAACGCGGCGTATCGCCATCACCGGATTCATTTCCAGAGCGAAACGTCCTGCTACTTCTATTGCGCCGAGGTGGAGTTCTACGCCCACAGCCGAATCTGGCCCGTGGGGCACTGCTACGCGGCCATCTCTCCGGTTCTGAACACGTCGGGCTGGCAACGCATTGTTTCGGCAGCCGCCAGCGAGCAGACCGAGGGCGCATTTGCCTTCTATGCCGTGTCGTTCAACCAGGGCGCTTCGTACAAGGTTTTTGTGAACGGACTCTGGCGGGTTGTCGCCTCCAGCCGTACGCTGGACCATGGCGGTGTCGAGGGGAACTGGTACTGGCGCGACAGCGCTGATGGCTGGTTCCCGGCTGCCGACGCGGCCAGCGCATTGCCCTTTGCCGTGCTGGCGGACGGCGGCGGCAACCTGATGGGCCTTGCGGCTCTGAACGGGATCGCAGCTGCGGATTGGCCCGTGCCGGGCAGTGGCCTGCGGCTGGCCGTAGCCTTGTATACCACCTCGGAACAGCATGCCCCGAGCGTTGTCTCGGCCGATTTTCATGCGGACGTGGCCGCGGGAAACGCCGACATTGTTTTCCGCGAATTCGCAGCTGTCGGACCGGACCATGCCAAAGTGGCCCTCATGCTGGAGGCGCTGGAAGACGCGACTTTGGACACGGATCTGCGCGCCTATGTGTCGCGCGGGGAAAGCGGTTGGGTGCAGGCTCCCCTGGCGCAGGACAGCGCCTATGACGAGTCGCGGGTGCTGGTGGTGGGCGACGCGGACCTGGGCGCGGGCACGGGCGACGTCACCCGGCTCCGGCTGGTCACGGACAACGGCAAACAAATGAATATCCATCTTGCGGGCTGCACGTTCCGCAGCGGCGTATAAAAAGGAGGAGGACATGTCGAGGATCGTGCTCAAGCCGGGTGGGGACAAGGAAGTGAGGGGAGGAAAGCGGGAAGAGGCCGTAAACGCGGGCTAATTGCGCGACGAGGGGCGCGACGAGGGGGAACAAGAGCAGGGCCATGAGGTCTGATGTGAGGGGGCGTACGCCCCCTTTTCTTCGGGCTCCGGGCGGAGAGGCAGAGGAAAAGCGGTGCGCATTTCGGAATCCATTGAAGGAACAGCGCACATGCGGTAGAATCAGGCATGCTGCATTTCCAACGCTCCCCTCTTGTGTGCGCGGCTCTGGCCGTCCTTTTTTGTCTGGCCTGTCCCGCGTATGGCGTACTGGCCCAGGAACGCATGGCGGCCAATGCGGACCCGGCTCCGGCCGCGTTTCCCTCGCTGCTTTCCTGCCTGCGGCTGCAAGGCCCGTTTTCCTTTTGCGGCGAGCCCGTGCCTTTGGATGATCCGGACGTGCGGGAGCGCATGGAAAAGGAAGTGGCCCTGACGCTCTGGAACCGGGCCCAGATTATTTTGAACATCAAGCGTTCCGGGCGCTATTTCCCGTACATCGAGCAGCGTCTTGCCGACCGGGGGCTGCCGGACGACCTCAAGTATCTGGCGGTCATCGAGAGCGCGCTCCGGCCCCATGCCGGCTCCCACAGGGGCGCGGTGGGCTATTGGCAGTTCATCCGACCCACGGGCCTCAAGTACGGGCTGCGCGTGGACCAGAACATCGACGAACGCCGCAACCTGTTCACCTCCACCGAGGCAGCCCTTGACATGCTCACCGAGCTGCATGCCGAGTTCGGCTCCTGGTGCGTGGCCGCCGCAGCCTACAACATGGGCGACAACGGCATGCGCAAGCGCATCCGCATCCAGGGGGTGAACGACTATTTCAAACTGCACCTGCCTCTGGAAACCCAGGCCTACGTGTTCCGCGCCCTGGCCATCAAGATGATCATGACCGATCCGGCCCGGTATGGCTTTCATTTCATACCGTCGGACTTCTATGCCCCGGAACAGTTCGACCGTGTCCGCGTCGAATTGGCGCAGGACACTCCCCTGAGCGACATAGCGGCTGCCGCAGGCACGTATTTCAAGGTCATCAAGGATTTGAACACCCACATTCTGGGCAATGATCTGGAGCGGGGCTCCCATACCCTGCTCGTGCCGGCCGGCGCGGGCGAGGGGTTCCAGGCACGGCTGGCGGCGCGGACAGCGGCATCGGCCCCTGCCGCGCAGACCAAGGCCGCGGCTGGAAAGAAAGAGGTGTTTGTCTACGTGGTCAAGCGGGGGGATAATCTCCACGGCATTGCCCGCAAATTGGGCGTTCCTCTGGCGAGCGTGCTGAAACCGAACAGCCTGAAGAAGGACAGCGTCATCCATCCGGGCCAGAAGCTGATGGTCACGCGTTAGGGAGTGCGGCCGGCGCGTTTGCGTTCCTTGCGGAATTGCGCCGGAGTCCTGTCCAGCCCGCCTTTGCTCCAGAAACCGGTCTTGTCTCGGCGGGCCATGTCCATGGCCTGCTTCAGCAGGTTGGCATGGGGTTCGCCCTGGTCATGGGCAATGGCCAGAGCCAGGCCTTTTCGGACGAGCAGTTCGTTGAGCATCTGGCCTTCCCTCCAGACATAGGCCAACACCCGCCCGTATCTGTCCGTCCGGCGCGGACCGTATTCCAGCTCCACGATCTTGCCGCGGGCAAAGGCGCGGCTTGCGGTCCGGGCCTTGTCCGCGAATTCCTGCCCCTTTTCCGGACAGTCCACGCCGAGCAGCCGGACCTGATATTTTTCCCCGTGTTCCTCCATCAGCAGGGAATCGCCGTCCAGGGCGGTAACGCACTGAGCCGCATGACGTCCTTGTCCGGCATCAGGGCCGCTGTTCTGGCCGCACGCGCCGCCGCAAACCAGGAGCAGCAGAAGCATTGCCTGCCAGAAAGGCAAACCGGAGCGGAAGGAGAATCGCACGCGCATGCGGCAAGCGTATCCTCTTGCAGCGATCTTGCCCAGTCTCTCTTGCCTGGGCCGGGCAGCAGCAAGCGCATTGAAAGCCCGGCCGTATTCCGGTATCCAAGGACGGGAAAAAGAAAATTGTTTCCGGAGAAAGCCCCATGTCGTTCGATGTAGATCAATACCTCCGAGAGCTGCTGGAGCGTTCGGCGTTGCTCGAGCAGGCGGACGACATGCAGCGGGCGCACGAGCTTGGCCGGGAAATCCGCCAGGCCCTGGGCCGATTGGGAGCTGCTTTGCCCTCGGAGAGACGGGCTTTGGGGCGAATGGCGGAAATGGTTTCGGACGGATTGTTTCGCCTGCGCCTGCAGGACGGAATCTTTGAATACGTGAACGCGGCCATGGAAGTCATTACCGGAAGAACGCGCAACGAATTGGCGACCACGCCTTTTGTGTTGCAGGAAATCATTGAGCCGGAGTGGCGGGAATTTCTTCAGGGCGTTCTGGACGAATTGGCCCAGGGGCGGAATCAGGGCGAATACGAGTTCCGGCTGAACGGCGGACCGGACAAAAAAAGCCATGTCCTGGTACGCACCGCATTGGTTTGCGACGGGGACAGGGTCACGCATGTTGAAGGCGTGGCGCGGGACGTGACCTTTCAGCGGCAGGCCGAGGCGCAGCTGGCGCGGCAGCGTTTCATGACCAATTCCGTGGAAGATCCCATGAGCCTCATTGGCCGCGACTATCGCTACAAGGCGGTGAACCGTGCCTTTGCCGGTTCGGTGCGCAGCCTGTACGCCGACCCTGTTGGGCGGCATGTTTCAGAAGTCTGGGGCGAAAAGGTGTTTAGTGGAATTGTCAAAAACGCCCTGGACAGATGTTTTTCCGGTGAAGACGTGGTCTATGAGGCCTGGTTCGCCTTTCCCGGCGGGAGCGACGGTTTTTATGAGGTCAGTTACCATCCTTTTCGCGAGGATGAAGCCGGCGTGACCCATGCGGTCGTGGTCTCGCGCAATCTGACTTCGCTGCGGCTGGCTGACGTGGCCCGGACCGGTGGAGCGCCTTCTGCCAAGGGAGGCTTTGGGGAAAAGAGCGAGATGTGTTTTTCCCTGGGCCTGGATCACTGCCTGAATTACGTGAGCCTTTTTTCCGAACGCGTGCTGGGCTTTCTGGCCGAGGATATGCTCGGAAGGCCGATCCATGAGTTTGTCCATGTGGAAGATCGCGCCGCGATCCTCCATTGTCTTGCCGAGGCCAATGCCGCGGGCGAGGCCACAGCGCAATGCCGCGTGCTTACTGCCGCCGGCGCCCCCGTGTGGGTACGGGTGTCGCTGCGCAGCATCGTCAAGGCGGGCCGCTGCACCGGGCTTGCCGGGCGCCTGGCGGGCGTTCGGGCCGACGAATCAGACTCCGGGTCAGAAACTCTCTAATATAATTGTCCGGCGGTGTTGCCGTCGTATTATTTTTTTATCCCCAACAGAACGGGGCGCGGGTCAGTCGATCCGGGAGGAAGCATGTCGAATCAGGAACGGAAGTGGGTGCCGGCCGCATTTTTCCCGGTGTCACCGCTCATCCTCGTGCCCGAGGCCATGGGCAACTTCTCCGTATACCTGCGCCAGGACAACGACTTCGTGCTTTACGCCAAGGGCGGAGAAAAGTTCACCGAGGCCCAGCGGCACAAGCTTTTTGAGAGCGGCGTGAGCGAGGTCTACGTTCAGACCACGGACAAGCCCGGTTTCGACGACTATGTGGAGCGCAATCTGGGCGGCATCCTCATGGACGAGTCCCTGCCGCTGAAGGAGCGTTCACGGTTGTTTTACGAGACCTCGAACAGCGTCGTGCGCGAGGCCTTTTCCGAGCGTTTGCCGCCCCGGCTGGCCGAGGACCAGTTCGAGCGGCTGTCCAACGTCGTGAAGCAGAGCATGCGTTTCCTCAAGGATGCCCGGGCCCTGCGGGCCATTGGGCCGTTCATTTCCCACGACTACAGGACCTATACCCACAGCCTGCAGGTTTTCGTCTATGCCATGTCCATGCTCGCGGCAGTGGGCGTGCCCGAGGACGAACTGTATGAATACGGGCTGGGCGCCATGCTGCACGACATCGGCAAGACGCGTGTGCCCCGGTCCATACTGAACAAGCGCGGCGCATTGACCCCGCAAGAGCGGCGGGTAGTCATGACTCATTCCGTACAGGGCGTGGCGCTGTGCGCCAACCTGGGCATCAGCCAGCGGACCTTCAACTGCATTCTTTTCCATCATGAACGCATGGACGGCAAAGGCTACCCCTCGGGCATCGGCGGGGAGGACCTGCATATTTCTGTGCGGGCCATCAGTCTGGCCGACGCGTACGACGCGCTGACATCGAACCGGCCGTATGCCCCGGCCATGCGTCCTTATGACGCCTTGAACCTGATGCGCCACGAAATGCAAGGGGCGTTCGACATGGATCTTTTCAAGCTGTTTATCGAAATACTCAGCGGCGCAGCCCTGGCTTGATCCCAAAGACTTGGCCGCCGCACCGTTCAGCAAGGAGCATGTTCATGGTACCCGTTCGTTTTCTCAGCGCCGTTCTGGCTCTTGCGGTCGCGGTCCTGATTTCCCTTGCGGCGCAGGCGGCCGGTCCCGGCTATCCCACTGCACCGCCGCCCGCAGACTTCCGCGGCATGGTCTTTGGCGCGCCGCTTGAGAGCATGCCGGGCCTGCGGCCCGTGGCCGACAGGATGCCCGCCAGCGGCAAGGGTTTCGAGGACGTGTATTATCGGGAAAAGGAGTCCACGTCCTTTGGCCAGGCTGAAATTTTGTCCGTGGCCTACTATTTTCACAAGGACCGCCTGCGTTCCGTGGTCGTGACCATGCAGGGCGACGTGAACGCGTTTATGGTCAAGGACAAGTTGATCGAGCTGTACGGTCCCGGCAGGCAGGCGGGCCCGCGCTACGGCTGGACCTGGGACGCTTTTTCCCTGGTGCTCGGGCCTGCGGAGCGCAAGGACGTCCACGCCCTGACGTATACCCTGGAGCGCCTTCCCGAAGAGAATTGACGACCCGTCTATTGCAGGATGTAGTTGCGGGGGTTTACGGGCCGATCCAGGTGATGCACCTCGTAGTGCAGGTGGGGCGCCTTGCTGCGTCCGGTATTGCCGACATAGCCGATGATCTGCCCCCGCAAAACACGCTGCCCTTCTTCCACTGCGAATTTGCTCAGGTGCGCATAGCGGGTCTTTATCTCCGCGCTGTGCATGATCACGATGACCAGACCATACGAAGGAGAGCGCGCCGTCTGCACCACGAGACCGTTGGCCGTGGCCCGGACAGGCGTGCCCGTGGGGGCGGTCAGGTCAATGCCTTTGTGGAAGCGCCGATTGGCGGCAAAGGGGTCGTTGCGCGGCCCGAATCCCGAAGAAAAACGCCCTTTGGTGGGCATGATCACCGGAATGGTGCTCAGGGTTTCCAGTTGCGCGGCAATGGCGTGCGCAATGCCCTGTTGCCGCACTTCCTCTTCGAGCACGTCCCCGGACAGGACATGAATGCGGGAGCGCATGCGCCGTGTGTGATCCCGGCGGAACAGCACCGGAAGCGTGGACAGCCCCTGTTCCCGCGCAAAGGGGCCGGCCATGGCGGTTGCCATGTCCGTGGCGTCACCCATGCCCAGCATGATGCGCAGCTTGGCATCAAATTCCATGATGCGTCCGAGGTTGTATTCCACGTTGGCAAGCTGGGCGGATTGAAGCGCCACCAATCTGGAAAGGTCTTCGCGGGTCTGTTCGAGTTGTTGATGGATGTGTTGCTCTTCGCGCAAATGTCCCAGCCGCTGGAGAAGAACGACATTGCCCACGCCGAGGGCCGTCAGGACAAGCGGAAGCAAAAGGAAAAGCCAGCCACCCAGGCGAAAAGAGGCAAGGAGTTCGCCCTGTCCGGTGAAGATGATTGTCTGGTAACGCGAGAAGACCATGCAGATCCGGTCCCTTCCTCTTTTCGATTCTATATGCGTATCGGCGTAGACAATCAAGTGGCCGTTATCCGAGATTTTTACATGATTTCTGGATTTTTATCGCGTATGATTGTACTGTTGTTTTAAACAGAAAAAGTCCGGGATGGAATCTTGCGATGCTTGGGAAATAGGCGTTAGTGGATTTAGGGCTTTTCCCTATCGACAGGCATTTGCCGACCACGCAATATCCTTCGGCTGCAAAAAAGCGGAGACCAAAGAGCATGAAAGAGCACAACAGGCGCGTCATGATTGTGGACGACCATCCTCTCTTCCGGGAGGGGCTCAAGGCGCTCATAGGTCGCAGTGACCGCTTCGTGGTCGCCGGCGAGGCGGGCAGCGCGCGTGACGCCCTGGCCGTGGTCAAGGACGTGCGGCCGGACATCATGCTGGTGGACATCACCATGCCCGGCAAGAACGGCATCGCCTTTGTGCGCGAACTCCGGCAGATCATGCCCGATATCCAGTTCATCATCGTGAGCATGCATGCCAACGCCGACTACATCGTGGAAGCCTTTCAGGCCGGAGCCACCGGCTATATGGTCAAGGATTCCGCCAGCGAGGGCCTGCTGCGCGGTCTGGAGACCGTTGCCCGCGGACAGATTTTTTTGGACAGCGCCCTGTCCGGCGAGGTTGTGGAAAAGCTGCTCAAGGCCCGGGGCGGGCGCCATGGCGGCGGGGACGATCCCTACAAGCTGCTTACCCCGCGCGAACAGGAGGTCCTGCGCCTGCTCGCCGAGGGGCTGGTCACCCGCGACGTTGCCGAGCGGCTCTTCATCAGCCCCAAGACCGTGGAAAACCATCGCGCCAACATCATGAAGAAGCTGGGTTTGCAGAGCACGGTGGAGCTGGTGCGGTACGCGGCCAAGCTCGGGCTCATCGACCTGGACACCTGGGCCAATTGAACCCGGAAAGCGCAGGCGAAAAACCTAGAGAGATCGGGATTGTGCCCTATCGACAGGGCGTGTCAACTTCGGCACTATCGACAGGACTTCGGACGCGAAGCTCCCAATACGGGGACCACGCGGCCCGAAAGGTCGGCAACCTCGACCCCGAGCCCCCCTGCCGTCTTTTCGGGCCGTGCTTTATTGGGGTGGTTCAGAATGCCGCATGCAGGCGGGGCAGATCAAAAGAAAGCACGATCCAGTCCTGCCCGGCCTCGTCACGATACAGCACCAAACCGACCTCCCGCACTTCCCGCCTGGCCAGCCGCAAAAGATCGGCGGCGCTTGAGGCGCGGTGCATGACTTCCTGCACGGCGGAACGCTCCAGAAACACATAGGCAAGGCTGCTGGAAGCCATGCCCTTGGTTTCGTATTCGGTCATGCGCCGGGAAGCCTCCGCCGTGTCTCCGGCGCTGCGCCACAGGGCCACGAGATCCAGAGGCTCGTCAGTGGATTGGAGGGCCACAAGCTCGAAACGCTCGTCCAGTTCCGCAAAGGCCCGGGTGTAGAGGCGTTGGGAATAGGGTGCGCGCAGGGAAAGCGAAACCAGTGCGTTGGCCGCAAATTCGAAGTCCATGTCCCAAGGATGATCCAGAAAATCCACCCGGTCCAGGCACAGGGCTCCTTCCCCGAGCATGTCCGAGCAGTCGTAGACGCCGTCCATGGCCAGCAATTGCTGGCGGCTCATGCCAAAGGAGAAGTCCCGGAACAGCCGTATTTCTTCGGCGGCGACCGGACCGGTCCCCAGGGTCAAGGCTGCGAGCAGAACGGCGAGAACGTGAACGGGATGTCTCATGCGGTCCTCCGTCGTTTGGCGGGAGAATACCTCGACCGGGGCGATACGTCCAGGTGCGGGGAGGGAAAAGGCGTGGTTCTTGTACGTCAGGATATTCGACAAGACGCGTCCCGTTCTGGTAGATAACACGAAACGACACGACCCGGCCCTGGCCGGGCAACGGAGGACCAATGCGGAAGATCATATTGAGTCTGGCCTGCTGCGCGGCCCTGGCGCTCTTTGCGGGCTGCTCCGTGGAGCAGGGCGGCAGCGAGGACCCTGCGGACTTCAAGACTGTTCAGGGCCTGGAGCAGGGCGTGGAGCCTGCTGACGAGGCTTCTCCGGCCCTGGCCCAGCCTTCGGCCTTGGAAAGCCTGGAGAGCCGTCTGGCTTCCGCCGAAGAGGAAAATGCGCGTCTCCGGGCCGAGTTGGACGAGCTGCGCTCCGCGCTCAAACAGCGCGAGGCCGCCGTTGACCAGCGGCTGGAAGCCCTGGAAAAGCTGCTCGCCAATGCGCAGCATCCGTCCCTGGCCACGGGCAACGCCACCAAGCCCACGCCGTTGATCGATTTTTCTAATGACCAGGAATTCGAGGAAAAGGTCGTGCGGGAAGGCTTGGAGCAGATTCTGAACATGTCCCGCCTGCTGCTGGACAAGATGGAATACGACCTGAACAACAAGAACGCAGCTGCAACGCCTGCCGAACCAGCTGCCGAGTCCGGCGCTGCGGTTCCGGCGCAATAACTGTCCTGGTCCGCGTTCTTGCGGGGCAGCGCAGACAAGGCAGGCAAGGCCGTGAAGGTTTTGCATCTGATCACCGCCCTGGAAACGGGCGGGGCCGAGACCATGTTGCACAAGCTGCTCTCGGCCATGGACCGCGAGGCGTATCAGCCTTTGGTCGTGAGCATGCTGCGGCCCGGCCCTTTGGGCGGGCGGATTCGGGAGCTTGGCGTGGAAGTGCGGGATCTGGGCATGCGCCGGGGCCTGCCTTTGCCCGGCGCACTGCTGCGGCTGGTGCGCCTGCTCCGCGCCGAACGGCCCGACGTGGTCCAGTCCTGGCTTTACCACGCTGATCTGCTGGCCCTGGCCGGAGTGCGGCTGGCCTTTCCCCGGCGCGCTTCCCGGCCCGCCCTGGCTTGGAATCTGCGCTGTTCCTTCATGGATTTTTCCAGCTATCGCCGAAGCACAGCCTGGACCGTGCGTCTGCTGGCAAGGCTTTCCGGCCTTCCCGAGGCTGTGGCCGCCAATTCGCGTTCCGCTGTGGATTGGCATATCGGTCTTGGTTATCATCCAAAGCGTTTCATCATTATTCCCAACGGGTTTGACGCGGACCGCTTTTGTCCGGATCCGGATGCCCGCGTTCGGCTCCGCAGCGAATTGGGCCTGCCTGAAGATGCTTTGCTGGCGGGGCTTGTGGCTCGTTTCGACCCCATGAAGGACCATCGCGGTTTTGCCCGGGCCACGGGCCAGGCAGGAAAAATACTGCCCGGCCTGCACGCGGTGTGTTGCGGCAGCGGCGCGGACAGCTCCAACGGCGAACTGTCCGGCTGGTTCCGAGAGGCGGGCCTGGAAGGGCGCGTCCATCTGCTGGGCCAGCGCGCGGACGTGGAGCGGGTCATGGCCGGGCTGGACGTGTGCGTCAGTTCCTCCCTGGGCGAGAGCTTTCCCAATGTGCTGGGCGAAGCGCTGTGTTGCGGCGTTCCCTGCGTGGCCACGGACGCGGGCGACAGCGCCCTGATCGTGAAGGGGGCCGGAGAGATTGTGCGGCCCGGAGACCCCGGAGCGTTGGCCGAAGCCCTTGTGCGCCTGCTTTCCCTGCCGCTTGCCCGGAGGCGGGAACTGGGCGTGGAAGGACGCACGCGCATGCGCCGGGAATATTCGCTGGACGCGGCGGCGTGCGGGTTCGGGGATTTGTATGCGGCGCTTGCCGCTGAAAAAGAATAAAAGGCCCGGACAAGTCCGGGCCTTCTGATTATATGTGGTCGCGAGGTTCGGCGTTGCTGGAATTACTTCTTGCCACCGCCACCGCCGTTTCCGCCGCCATTGCCGCCACCGTTTCCACCGCCATTGCCACCGCTGTTTCCGCCGGAGTTTCCGCCGCCCTTGCCCGAGCTGCCGCCGGCCGCCCCGCCCTTGCCGGAGTTGCCGCCCTTGGAGGCGACCGATGTGGAGCTGGAGCGCCCCAGGCCCATGGCCTTGCCCGAGCCTTTGCCCGAGCTTGCGCCGTCAACCTGGCCGCCCGGCATGGAGGTGCCGCCGTGCTTGAGGCTGCGATCTGTGGCCTTTTGGCCGACCTTGGCACTGGTCTTGGCTCCGGCAACCTCGCCCTTGTTCTGGGCCGCCACGGAAGCGCGGGTGCGCTGGGTGTGTCCCAGGCCAAGCGTGCTCGGATGCACGCCCAGTTCCTTGGCGATTTCACCCCAGCCCATGCCCGTGGCGCGCATGCCCGCGATGTCTTCGGCGCTGACGCTGGTCACGTCGGCCATGGCCGCATCAACCTTTTCCTGCGCTTCGGCCAGGGCTGCTTCGGCCGCGGCCTTGGCTTCCTCGTCTTCTGCCTCGGCCAGAGCGGTTTCTGCTGCCGCGAGATCGGCCAGGGCCGCATCCAGTTCCGGCGAGGGCTGAGCGGCAACCGCCGTGGCAAGATTCTCGGCCCGGATGGCCTCGTTGGGGCTGTTCAGCGCCGGACCGTCGTCCGCCACTTCCCCGGTATCGCCGGTGTCGCCGGTATCGCCTGTATCCGTGGCCGCGGGCGTGTCGCCTTCAGGGGCCACGTCCTGTGCCGGAACGCTTGCAGCCAGGACCAGGACCAGACAAAGGGCCAGGGTCAGGCTGAAAAACGATTGCATCTTCTTGTTCATGGCGTGCTTCCTTTTCCGGATCATTCGGGAATCCGGGTGATGAGGTTGAAGGATTCGGCAAGGACGAATTCTCCGGCAGCAGTGGAGATCGTCTCGCCCGTCCCGAACCAGCTCAGCAGCAGCCGTTGCTCCTCAAGATCGGGATGCTTGAGGAGAAGGTATTGTTTGACGCGTTTGGCGCGCGCTTTGGCCAATTCAGCATGGTCCCGGCAATAGGCCACCAGATGCAGGGCCAGGGCCGGGTTGTTCTCGAGCATGGCTCCGATCACGTCCAGGGAGGCTCGCACGTCGAATCCGAACCGCGTTGAGCCGGGCTCGAAGCCGATGGAGCGCAAGGGCACCGTGCGCCTGCCCAGGATGTAATTGCGGTAGGTGAAGTCCCCCTGGTCGTTGAGCATGTTCGTTGCCCGGATGCCCAGGTCGCCGTCCGGATACCGGGAGAGAAAGCGCAACAATGCCTCGTGCGCCTCGGCCCGGCGTCCGAGTTGATCCAGGGCGGCCGCACGGTTGAACAGTGCGCCCGGCTCGAGGTCGTCCACGGAAAGGACCTTGTCGTACCGGGCCAGGGCCAGGGCATACTCGCCCGAATCCATATAACTGTGGCCCAGATAGAGATTGGCGGAGATGTGCTCGCTGTCCAGGGCCAGGGCGCGCAGGTATTCGGCCCGCTCCTGTTCGTAGTCGAACAGGCTCCAGTGGGCCACGCCGAGCCAGAAATGCCGGTCAGGGTCCATGGGTGCGAGCCGCATGGCCTTTTCCAGATAGGGCAGGGCCTGTTCTGGCTTTTCCTGGGCCAGCAGATAGCGTCCGGCAAAATAGTTGGCGTCCGGATCGCCGGGATTTTCGGCCAGAGCGGTTTTGGCCTGGGTCAAGCCTTCATCATAGCGCTGGTTGTCCAAAAAGGATTGACCCTGCAGGGCGAGGCACCCGGCAAACAAGAACGGCGCTGCCGCCGCGAAAAGGAGTTTCAGCATTTGCGAACCTGTGAACTTGGGGTTGTGCATCATGTGGGCCTCAATGGGTATACGTCCTGGCAGGGGCCAGGGTCACAATACATTATTCCTGCACTGGACCGGGGTTGTTTCGGGCGGTGAAGCCGAGATCCCGGGTCAGGCTGCGCAGGTCGTGCCCTTGCGAGAGCGCCTGTATGGCCGCGTCGCGAAGCTGCTCCGGGCCGACGCCGCGCTTGCGCGCGGTCAGGGCCACCCGCGAAAGGTAGACCCATTCCGGGGTCAGGCTTTGCGCGTTGAGCCCCGCGTCCAGGATGGGCCGTACCATGTCCGCGTCGTATCCGGCTTGCTTCATGTAGGCCAGGGCCTGGACGGCCGTGAGCAGCATGGCCGGGTCAGCCTGGGCCTGCGTCCGGACAAGCGTTGCCAGCTCTTCCCGCTCCACACCCAACGCCAGGCTTTCCCCGGCCAGACCGACCTGTTCCGGGGTCGGTTCCCACCCGGGCTCTTGCGTGGCCGAAGCCAATGCGGTGCGGGCGAAGCGGTAGTCTTCCAGCTTGGCTTCCAGAGCCGACTGGATGCGGGGGGCCGGTATATGTTTGGCAAGGCCTTCGGCGGTCTTGTCCGCAAAGGGGGCCACGGGAAAGTTTTCGGTACAGGGAGCAAGCAGGGTCCGGGCCAGGGAAGCCGCTTCGGCAGGGGCCATCTGTCCTTCAAGCCCCAGGGCCAGCAAACGGCTGGTCAATGCAGCGGGAACCCCGCAGCTTTCCAGGCGCTGCACGGTGGATTCCAGATCGTCCTGAGCCTCGGCCGGGCGCGCCAGGGGCCAGAATAGCAGGATCGCAGCCAGCGTCAGCATCAGGCACAGGTCAGATCGCATCGTTCCTGCCCACCATGAGGATCGAATTGCGTTGGCCAAACCCGTCGTCCTTGCTGAAGGCGGCCTCGGGGTCCGGGCGCGTGGTTCGGCCATCCAGCAGAAACACGTATTCGTGACTGCCCGGCGGCAGCGGAGCCTCCAATATCCAGGCCTTGGCTTGCTCGTCGTAACGCATTTCGTAGCCTTCGGATTTCCAGTTGTTGAAGGAGCCGATCACGGCCACCGAGGCAACGCCCGAACCGGGATCGTGCAAGACAAAGCGCACGGGCGCGGAGATGGGGTCGGCGTTTTCCGGAAGGGGCGTCGTTTCTGGCGAGCCGGGCCAGAACAGCAGGATCGCAGCCAGAAACAGGGCCGCTGCCGGGGCGATTCGTGCCGGGGTCAGGGTCAGGCGCAGTGGCTGTGTCGCCCAGAGCCGCAGGCGGGTCCAGAGCGACGGCTGCAAAGGCTTGAGCCCGGTGGTGACGCGGGCGGTAAATCCAGCGTCAGGTTCGATTTCCGGCAGGTCGCGCAGGAGCAGGGCCAGCCGTTCGGCCTGTTCCCGGGTCAGGTTCGTCTTGGAGTCAATGGTCATTGCCGTCCTCCCTGAAGACGTTGCGGAGCATTTCCAGTCCGCGGTGTACGCGCATCTTGGCGCCGCTCAGGCTGAGCCCCAGAGCCTCGGAGATCTCCTCCATGGAACATTCCTCCCGAAAGCGCAGCACCAGGGCTTCGCGGTAAACCAGAGGGAGCTCCTGAAGCGCCTTTGCGGCGCGCTGGCCATCCAGATGGGTGGCCAGGTCTTCCTGCTGGGAGCCCCTGGTTTCTTCGGGCAGCGTGTCGATGCGCTCCCATTCCTGTTCGGCCGACCGTCCGCAGGACCGGTAATGGTCCCGCAGACGGTTCAGGCCTATGGCATAGAGCCAGGGAAAAAACTTTCGCGAAAGGTTGAAGGTTTCCAGGCGCTCATACGCTCTCAAAAAGGTGTCCTGCGCGAGGTCGTGCGCGGTCTCCCGTGTCCCGGCGCCCCGGTACATGAGGTTCACGATGGGCCGCTGGTAGCGCCGGACCAGCAGTCCAAAAGCTTCCACGTCGCCCGCAAGGGTCTCTCGTACGAGAGCGAGGTCTTTTTCCGTTTTGTCCATGCTCGAGCCGGAGGTGAATGACGGCTGCTGCCAAAGCGCGTCGTTCAAGAGCATATACGCCGCGTTTTGGAAAAGGTCACGGATGGACGGGAAAAAATGGACTGTCCTGGCACGGCGGTTGCTTTGTTCCGGATGAGGAATTTTTTTCCGGCTGCGCTTCATGCGCCGGGCCGGATGAGAAAGGAGTCGACATGGCTTTCACGTCAATGTTCATAGGCGCCACCGGATTGGTCGCGCACGGGCGCGGCATGGGCGTCATCGGCAACAACCTGGCCAACGTGAGCACCACGGGCTACAAGCGCGCCGATACGCTTTTCGAGACGCTCATCAGCCAGCAGATGGCCAACGGGTCCAACCCCAGAGGGGATACCGCCGTTCACGTCAGCCAGAAAGGCATGGGCGTGGGCGTGGCCGCGGTCAAAACCTGTTTTCTGCAGGGTTCGTTCGAGGCCAGCACCACGGCCACGGATCTGGCCATTGGCGGCAACGGCTTTTTCGGGGTTACCGACCCGTCGGATGGGAGCATGCATTATACCCGCGCCGGCGTGTTCCGTTTCGACCGCGAGGGGTATCTGCTTACGCCGCAGGGCTACCGCGTCATGGGCGGAGCCGTGGACCGGGAGACCGGCGAGGTGGGGTCCGGGGAGGAAGTCCGGCTGCCCTACCGTGATATCGAGATCAACGGCGAGACCGTGCCGGCCATTATTTCCGACCCCAGGGCCACGACCGGCATCACGCTGAACGTGAACCTGGATTATGCCACGGGTGACGGCATTGCCGACGCCACAGATCCCTTTTTTGCCATGGCCAAGTCCTGGAACGGGCTGCAGGAGCAACCCCTGTCCAATGCGGAAGGATATTCCACCGCCATCAAGGTATATGACGAGGAAGGCACTGCCCGGGAGCTGACCGTCCATTTCGACCGCGTCGGCTCCTCCAGCATGACCAGCGGCGTGGGCGGCCGCAGTTATTGGGAATACATCGTGACCTTGCCGCCGGATCAGGACGGTTCCGCAGCAGCGGGAACTTCGGGCGCCGGGCTCGTGGGCATGGGCGTGCTGACCTTCAACCGCTTCGGCGAGCTCATCGGCCAGACCTCCTACGGCATTGCGGACGGGGGCGACCCCAAGGTGCTCAGCAACTGGACTCCGGCGGCCTTCAACGCGGACGGCGTCCCGACCCTGGACGTGACCTTTGACAGCGGGGAAACGCAGACCATCAGTCTGAATTTCGGGCTGACCACATCCTCGGCGTCCTGGGCCGGCCCCATGGCCTCCTCGGCGGCTGGCGTGGGCACCAGCGCGCCGCTGTTGGGCAACATGGCAAATCCGGACAAGGACGCCTATTCCACCACCAACTACACGTGGGGTTCGGCCACGCTGGTGGCCCAGCAGGACGGATATGCCGAAGGGTATCTGCGCGGTCTGAACGTGGACACCAACGGGTATGTGGTGGGCCAGTTCACCAACGGCCAGAGCGAAAATCTTTTTCAGATCAGTTTGTACCGCTTCAACAGCGAGTATGGCCTGCGGCGCGAGGGCGGCAACCTCTTCAGCGAATCCAAGGAGTCGGGCAGCGCCATCGAAGGCGTGGCCCAGCAGGACGGGCGCGGCGTCGTCTACGGGAACACCCTGGAGGCGTCCAATGTGGACATGGCCGACCAGTTTGCCCATCTGATCCTGACCCAGCGGGGGTTCCAGAGTAACACCAAGGTCATCACCACGTCGGATTCGATTCTCAATACGACCATACAGATCAAGCGTTGATCAACAGCGGCAAGCTGGAAGAAAAGGAGCCTTAGGGCTCCTTTCTTATAACATTTCGGGCAGGCATGAAAAGAACGGCTCATTCTAAAAAAAGAATGGGCGCGGGTTCCGGTTTTTCCCTGATTAAGGTAGGGTGTACTCAATATCATCCCGCGGTCTCGTTGTGAGTTTGAGCCGCAAGGAGTGCCTCATGAACAATCAGGATATCGCCTTTGATCCGCAAATCCTGCTGCTCAGTCTGGATAATGACCAGGAATTGCTTGAAGACTTGTTGAGCGCCTACGTCGAGGACGCTCCTGTTCGGCTTGACACGTTGGGGCAGGCCGTGAGCAGGGGCGACATGAATGCCGCCATGGGCGCGGCCCATTCCCTCAAGGGCATGTCCGGGGTTATTCGAGTCAACGGTCTGGAGCGGTTGGCGCTGGAGCTTGAGTTGATAGCCAAGAACGGGGATATGGAACAGCTTCGGACGCAGTATGCTGCGTTCGAGAGGGTCATGACTCGGATTTTGCATCAGGCCAGGGAGTATTTACAGCACATCTAGCGCGCCGGTTTCGGTGAAGACGCAAAAGAGCCGCTCCTGGGAGCGGCTCTTTTGTTATGTAGCTAGCGTATGCGATGCTGCCGGGCTATTCGGCCGGGGCCGCAGGTGCCGGGGCTTCCGTAGCCGGAGTTTCGGTAGCCGGAGTTTCTGCGGGCGTTTCGACCGCTTCGGGGGCCGGGGTCTCGGTAGCCGGGGTTTCCGCGGCTTCGGCCGGAGCGGCAGTTTCCGGCATGGTCAAATCCACGCTCAACTTGTCCAGGCGGCCCATGATCTCGTTGGTGGCATCCATGGACGGGTCCATGGCGGCCACGGCTTCTTTGAGCAGAAGGGCGTCAAGCTTCTTCTCGACGCGGTAGTCTTCCAGGACTTTTTTCAGCTCGGCGCTCAAAAAGCCGCCCAGGCGCTCCTGCTCCTTGTACATGG